>JADBYQ010000071.1 GCA_020402945.1 Cytophagales bacterium
ACTTGCAAAATCAATGACGTCAATCCCTTCGAGTGGCTCAAGAACACACTCGAAACTATACCTCAACATCCTGTCAACAAATTATACGAGTTGATACCGCGCAAGGTGTAGTTTACCGTGGGCTTACCCTTGGGATTATCGTTGGGATTACTTCAGGATACTCAGAAATGCCATCCCTAAGTTATCGGAGATATTCTTCCTGTATTTTGGACTCTTCCTATACTCGTCCGTCATAAATAGTTTCCAGATTTCATCCCAGTCACTTTGCTTCGACATGATGAAAGCCAGTTGCTCGGGATCGCCAAATTCCAAATTTTGTTTCTTTGTCGGCAGTCGTTTGCGGTTCGCGTCTACAAATTCAGTAAAATCGAGAATGGTAAATATCTTTGGGTTTGTTGCAATCTTTTTGAGTATTTCCTGACCAGACGGGCCGTATGTAATAGTTAATGAAGGCCAATTTTCTTTCTTAATCTTGTTGATGTATTTCAGATGGGTACTGCCTTCAATGATCTCCGCAGTGTAGCCCTCTAACTTTTTAGAGAGCTCGGCAAAACTGGTCACAGCGGGAGCTTCTTTGTGGGTTAATAAAACAACAGGGTTAGAAATAAACGGTGGAGTAAACTTTAGTATCTTTTTGCGTTCGTCTGTAATGGTCACGTTTGTTACCCCTAAAACATAAGTGCTTTTCTGGGTCGTGGAAAGGAAATTGGTAAACACTGGTTCTTTACCAACATATTGAAGAGAAATTTTTTTGTTGTGCTTCGCTTGCACGAAGTCGACAAAATCTTTGAGAATCTCTACACAAAGTCCCTCTGGTTTGCCATTCACGTCTTGAATCAAACCGGCTTGTTCGTAATAGACTATGGCCAGGGATCCACTGCCATTTGCTTTGACAGTAGCCCAGCTATCACCTGTTTTTTGTGCTGAAAGTTGGTAGGCTAGTCCAACCAAAATTGATAGTAATACGTGCTTTTTGTTCATAGCATCATCGTTTGTAGCACAAAAATAATCAACCAGAAGATTTATAAATACGAATTCTTACTAAAGAACTTACACGATCCAAAAAACTTTGTCAGGTTAGCCGCGGGTTAACCCATTTTTTATCTAACCATTGGAGAAATAAAATGAAGGCTAAACCGAACGCAAACAGGCCAGGGTAGCTCGCCCAAAATTTGAAAGCACCAAAGTTGGGCTTGAAGCCACTAAGTACTCCACCTACCACGGCACCCAGGAGCAGCACAAAGATCCCAACAGCCAGCCAACGCAAGTCATATGCAGTAGATTTGGCCTCCCTATTTTCGATCTGCTTAATTACTGTATCCGCAAAATTGAAGGGCAAATTAAAGCTAGGTTCCACCGTAATTGCATCGAAGACCTTTTTATAAGCAAGACCATCCGCACTACCGTCAGTGCCACCAGCTATAATTTTGTTTTGAAGCTCTTCGTCTTTGGTTTTCATAGCTTTATATCCATTCTTCTTTGCCAAGATACTTCTTTACTTTCTCTTTTAATAAATGCCGCGCCCGGAAAAGATAGTTTTTTACAGTGCCTTCGGGCATACCTGTCACGTTTTCAATTTCCTGGTAATTCATTTGATCTACATGATACAGCGTAAGCACTATTTTGTACTGTGCAGGAAGTTGATCCACCAATTTCAGAACAAGCGTATTCATCTCTTGGTCTTCTAAACTTTCCTCGGGGTTCTCATCCGAAATAAAGTGAGCCGTAAAACTTCCCTCTTCAGGTATGTCACTGATTTCAATTTTCTTCTTTCGCAAATGGTTCACACCAAGTCGGTAAGCGATTGTTGCTACCCACGTGCTCAACTTCGATTGAAAATTGAATTCTCCCAACTTCTCATACACTCTCAAAAACACATCTTGACATAGCTCCTCTCTGTCTTCTTTGTCATCGATCAGTCGCGCGACCATGTGAGCTACCAATCGCTCATGTTGTTTAATGAGTTGTCTAAAGGCCGTCCTGTCGCCACTTAATACTTGCGATACCAAGGCCTTATCATCCATCATTTTGGGGTTAGACACAGCCCGAAGATAAGATGTTGCAGGGAAAGTCATTTATTGTTTGCCGGTTCCTGGTTTCCAGTCTAGTGTGTTAAGCGAATCAGAAACCGGGAACTAAAAACGCCAATCGCAGATATTTTAACTAACAGTGCAACAATATTGAAACGACTCGTGTCTAACCCCCCAAACAATAAAATATTTAAAAACTTCTATATGAATACCAATGAATTATTAATGCCCGTTTTGATTTTAGGTAGCCTTGGCGTATCTATTTATTTCTTTACAAAGGTGATGACCGACTACATTCTAAAAAAGAAAATGATTGACAAAGGTTTTGTAAACGATGAGACGCAAGCCATTTTTAAGCAACATGCTTCGGCTATAACGAACAAATACTCATCACTAAAATGGGGGCTTATTACACTCTTTGCTGGGCTATCTTTGATTCTTATGGAATATATTCCATTTGATTCGTACTCTCCACTGCCCTATGGCCTGTTCGCTGTTTCAGTGTCCATCGGTTTTTTGATTTACTATTTTATGGTCAAACACTCGGCTGACAAATAACAGTATAGACGACTAGCCGTCTACTGTACATCACGCTTTTCTGATTCCATAAATTCAATACTATGTTTAGAAACTACCTGAAGACTGCCATGCGCAGCCCCTAGTTGTCGTTGGTCAAAATATTTTGTTATTGTTGGTCTTCCGACCAACAATCTTGTTGTTGCTGAAGGATAGGACATTTCAGGTTTGGAAGCGGAATTCGATGAGCATTGATTTAATACACGATTGGTTCTTCAAGCAAAAGTTTGAGTATCTTCATAACAATCCTTGCCAGCCGCATTGGCAACTGGCAACACTATTTGAAGATTACAAGTATAGCTCTGCAAGTTTCTATGACACTGG
>JADBYQ010000072.1 GCA_020402945.1 Cytophagales bacterium
ATCCAATCTTTATCAAAACCCACCATTTGGTAAGCATATTGGTTCTTTTCGGGCAGGATAAAATTGAGGGCGCTGAACTCGAAGCTGAAAAAGTTCTGGTCGTAGTTCAGCACTATATCGTGTGGGATTAAGCCATAATTGACACTTTTTTCAAAGATTTTAAAATCGGTGATAACAATGGGTGGTATGTATGGGTTGTCTTTTATGCTATCAGGAAAGAAGGCATTAAAGCCATTATTGCCACCGAAGTAAAATTTCCCATCAGGTCCTCGGTGGTAAGCCCCGGAATTAAATTCGTTGCCTTGCAGGCCATCTGTTACATCATAATTACGAAAAGTAAGGCGTTTGGGGTTAAACTTGCATAGCCCATTGTTAGTACTAAGCCAAAGATTATCGCTTTGGTCTACTAATATCCCATAAATGCAGTCATTTGGAAGCCCGTCCTTTACGGTAAAATAGGTAAAGGTTTTGGTTGCTAAATCGAACCTATTTAAACCACCTAACGTGCCAATCCAAAGCGTTCCGGAGCGGTCTTGATACAAAGAAAGAACCATATTATTACTAATACTTTTCTGGTTCTTTGGGTTGTTGGTGAAACGCTCAAAAGTTTTAGTTGTGAGATCAAATTTGTTTAACCCACCCGAATAGGTGCCAACCCAAAGCGTTCCTGAGCGGTCTTCGTAAATTGGAAAAACACTATTGTTGCTCAGGCTATGCTCATTTTGGGGCTCGTTCATGAAATGATCAAAGGTGTAAGAATACGGATCTAATCTATTCAGGCCACCACCAAACGTGGCGATCCAAGTTGAACCGGAGCTGTCGGAATAGATTGAAACAATGGTATTGTTACTCAGGCTCTTCGGGTTCTTTGGCTCATTGGTGAAATGTTCAAAAGTTTTGGTAGTTGGATCAAATTTGTTCAAGCCTCCATCACTAGTGCCTATCCAAAGCGCGCCTGTGCGGTCCTTTTGGATTGAAGTAACGTAATTACTGCTGATGCTAGTTGGATTTTTAGGGTCGTGGGTGAAATATTCAATGGCTCTTCCTACAGGGTCAATTTTGTTTAGGCCGCCCCCGTTTGTCCCCACCCACATCGTCCCAGTGCGGTCTTGATAGATGGAGCTTATCGAATTGTTGTTTAGCCGTTGCGAGTTCTTCGATCTGTTGCTTACAAGTTCGAAGGCTTTGGTGGGAGGATTCACTTTGTTAAGCCCAGCACCATCTGTGCCAACCCAAAGCGATCCTGCGCGATCTTGAAAGATTGAAAGAACCTTATTGCTACTAAGACTATTCTGGTTTTTTGGATCGTTGGTAAAGTGTTCAAAGGATTTAGTTTTAGAGTTAAATTTATTGAGCCCACCACCATACGTGCCAATCCATAGCATCCCTGCACGATCTTCAAAGATTGAAAAAACCTTATTGTCACTAAGACTATTCTGGTTTTTAGGATCGTTGGTAAAGTGTTCAAAGGCTTTGGTTTTGGGATTGAATTTAGTAAGCCCATTACCCGTACCAATCCAAAAAAACCCTGCGCGATCTTCACAAATCGCTTGGATAAAGTCATTATTTAGGCTGTTTGGATTTTTGATATCTTTAGTGAGATGTTCGAAGGTGTTGGCTCCTAGGTCAAATTTATTTAGGCCACCACCTTTCGTACCAATCCATAACAAACCTGAACGGTCTTCATGGATTATTTCTACGGAATTGTTACTAAGCGAATGTGGGTTGCTACGGTTGTGGGTGTAGTGTTCAAATGTTTTGGTTTTTGGGTCAAATCGGTTCAGCCCGCCACCATCTGTGCCAGCCCAAATTGAGCCCGCGCGGTCTTGGTGGATTGAAAGAACGGTATTATTGCTAAGACTGTGGGGGTTCTTGGGGTCGTTAATGAAATGTTCAAAAGATTTAGTTACCGGGTCAAATTTGTCCAGTCCTCCACCGAGCGTGCCGATCCAAAGCGAGCCTTCACGGTCTTCACATAGGGAATAAATAGGATACCCACTAATCGAGGTCGAATCTTTTGCATCATATCGATAAACGGTAAAACCATAGCCATCGTAGCAATTAAGCCCATCATCCGTCCCGATCCATATAAATCCTTGACGGTCTTGTAGAATGGCAATAGCTGAACTTTGAGACAATCCTTGCTCACTAGATAGGTGCTCGAAGCGGATGTCCTGATGCGCTTGTTGGCTAAATGTTTGTTGAGCATTAAGCGCAAGCCAAATTAAAACGTAAAAGAGCAGCGCACGGCATTTATTCATCGTTGATGGAAATTTTGAGCAACAATATCGGGAATCTTGCTTGTAATTCTCTTAAACCTAAATGAATTGAAAAGGCGATTCTGTTGTACCTCCCTTGCTTGAGTAACCGTCAACCGATTCAATTTATTTATTTCTCTTCTAACTTTAAATACAGGTTGAACGTGGTCTCTTTGCCCAACGTGCTCTCGGCCTCTATCCTTCCGCCCATGGCCTCCAGCTGTGTCTTTACCAAAAAAAGCCCCATCCCCTTGCCCTTTACCTGAAAGTGAAAACGGGCATATAAGTTA
>JADBYQ010000073.1 GCA_020402945.1 Cytophagales bacterium
ATCCCTCCCCAAGGGGTGATTTCCTTGTCTGTATAGCCAATTTCAAACTCCATAACACTAAAATAGCTATTGCTACGCATTAGAAAATCCTATTGCGTAATTTGGGTTTAAAGAAAGTTGTCACCCCCAAGCGATTATTGTCAGGGTCGAGTGTTTCAAATTCGTAATAGCCATCGCCTGTTTTTCGTGGCCCACTCAGAATAGGGAAACCAGCATTCTCTAATTGCTTGCTTTTTCATTTACTCGATCCATTGTGTCTACACCAAAAGCCAAATGAATGATACCTTGATGTTGGGCAACGACCCGATCATTCGTATTCGCAGGTACTCCTACCATCTGCATCAACTCCAGCCGTGCGCCCGATTGAAAACTGAGAAAGTAACTTTGAAACTGTTTTTTCTCATAGGTGTATTTCTCATTCGGCACACCGTCAAAGAATTTCACATAGAAATTTTTTGACACTTCCAGTTGTTCCGTCCAGATGGCTCCGTGTTCAAGGGTCATCGGTATAAACCGTTAAATCGTCATAGAATCAATAGCTGACAATTTTAGAGTCTGATTTTTCTGACGGTTTTTACTTTGGTTATGCTTCGCTTAGAGTGGATTAATCGTAGCACCTGAACTTTCGTTTTGGTTACTCGATAAATGAGCAAATGAGAGTCTAAAATAATCCATCGATATATTTTAGACTTAGTCGGAATATAACGACACTCCGGAAAAAGCAGATAGTTTGTAGAAAGCCCTTCAATTAATCGCCAAATCTCACCTTCATATATTTTTGCCTGGGTAAACCCAAATGTCTCTGCACCATATTCGAAAACTTCGTATAAATCAATGTTAAACTGCCTCGAGACAACTACTTCAAGTGCTTTTGTTCCCTCCATCCTTTAATCAATTTCTTTGATTCCTCAATTGAATAAAAGGGGCCTTTTTCAGCAGCTTTAATAGCTTCTTTTAATTGATCTTCCGACAATGCCTCCCCTGATAATGCTATACTTTGCGTTACCAATTTTTTACCTGAAGTTTTCATCGTTATACATTTTTTCTGATACTAAATCACTAGAAAACCCGATTGATTGATACTAATTTAACTCAATTCGTTAGCTAATCAAATAACAAAAGATGGTGTAGCTCTCTACACCATCTTCTCTGGCCTCACCCACTCATCAAATTGTGCGGAGGTGAGTAAGCCTAATTCAACAGCTGCTTCGCGAAGTGTTTTGTTTTCTTTGTGTGCCTTCTTGGCAATCTTGGCTGCATTCTCATAACCAATGTGGGTATTTAAGGCCGTTACTAACATCAACGAGTTTTCCATGTGTTTTTTGATGATGGGCAAGTTAGGCTCAATACCAATCGCGCATTTGTCATTGAAGGAAACACAGGCGTCACCAATCAATCGAGCACTTTGCAATACGTTGGCTGCAATTACTGGTTTGAATACGTTCAGTTCAAAGTGACCATTTGATCCGCCTATGGTAACAGCCACATCATTGCCCATTACCTGCGCGCACACCATCGTCATTGCTTCGGGTTGGGTAGGGTTTACTTTCCCGGGCATAATGGATGAACCGGGTTCGTTATCAGGAATAATAATTTCACCAATACCGCTGCGTGGGCCAGAGCTTAACATGCGGATGTCGTTGGCTATCTTCATTAATGAAACGGCTACTCGTTTCAATGCGCCTGAAAGCTCGACCATGGCATCGTGTGCAGCCAGGGCTTCAAATTTGTTTGGAGCAGTGACAAAAGGAAGGCCTGTAAGATCAGCTATCTTTTTAGCGACAAGCACATCGTAACTTTTGGGGGTATTCAATCCCGTGCCAACGGCTGTACCGCCCAATGCTAATTCACTAATCATTCCTAACGAATTGTTGATAGCGCGAATACCGTTATCTAATTGTTGCGCATAACCGCCAAATTCCTGACCAAGTGTAAGGGGCGTAGCATCCATAAAGTGAGTACGCCCCGTCTTTACGATGGATTTAAAGTCAGTCGCTTTTTTATGAAGTGTGTCGCGCAGTTTTTGCAATCCCGGCAAGGTGATTTCTACCACTTGCTTGTAAGCAGCAATGTGCATGGCGGTAGGATAGGTGTCATTACTAGATTGCGACTTGTTCACATCGTCATTCGGGTGCAATACCTTTTTCTCGTCCGTGAGTTTTCCACCACTCAACACATGCGCACGATAAGCAATCACTTCATTCGCGTTCATATTGCTTTGCGTGCCCGACCCGGTCTGCCAGATTACTAATGGGAATTGATCATCTAGCTTACCGTCCACAATTTCATCGCAGACATTAGCAATCATATCTTTTTTATCGGCAGCTAAGACACCCAACTCGTGGTTGGCCATGGCCGCGGCCTTTTTTAGGTAACCAAACGCGTGAATGATCTCCTTGGGCATGCTGGCTTCTGGGCCGATTTTAAAATTGTTTCGCGAGCGCTCTGTTTGTGCGCCCCAGTATTTGTCGGCAGGCACTTGCACCTCGCCCATGGTGTCTTTTTCGATACGGTAATTCATAGGTATTTTGATTAAAGTCTAGAAGGGTAAAAATAAGCAAATGTGGGTAATGATCAATGCTGCTTCTTGTATTGTAAAGGGCTCAATGAAGTTGAAAGGTCAAACTGGGTTGCGTTTGGCCGAAAGGAATTTTTTTCTTTTTGATAGTAGTAGTTGCTTCGACTTAACGGACTGACATGGAATTATGATAAAGGTTTATCATCTAGTTTTTTGTGCGTCCAATTTCATAATTTTGGAAACTCATTTCGCAAATTTATGATTAGACTAGCCTATCAAATAGTTTTTTTTACGTTAAAAATTGCCTTCTTTTTTACTCTGATATCGGTTTGTTATGCCCAAACATGGGAAGAGAGAAGCTTATTAAAGGCAGTTAAACAGGAGGTAAATGACAACTTTGGAAGAATAGTTGCTATCAGTAAAAATTATGCTGCGGTAGGTTCATCCGGTTCTGCCGGAGAGAATAAATGGCCAGTTTATATTTATAAAAAAAACTCCATTAATAATCAGCATATCTTAATTCAAGGGATTCAAAGTTCGGATTCACAATATCCTATTGTGCCCACTTCGCTTGCTATTAGTGATAGCTTGTTGGTTGTTGGAAGCCAAGGTGGACCATTTCTAACTGCTGGGTCTGCTTTTATTTTTAAGCTTGATAGTCAAGGAAAGTGGAATGAAATTCAGCGACTAGCTCCATTTGATCCAAACGGTCTTGACAAGTTCGGATCTAAAGTAGCCATCTGGGGAAACACTATTGTAGTTTCGTCTCCAGGGAAATCAATAGAATATCAGGAGGGAGCTGTTTATGTTTTTGAAAAAGGTAATGGTAGCAGTTGGATTGAGAAACAAAAATTGATGGCTTCTGATTTCGACCGAGATGATTTTTTTGGCCTTTCTGTCGCTATCCAGAATGATGAGATTTTTGTTGGCGCACCCTATGAAAATAATCACAGCAAAACAGAGTATAATCATGGCGCGGTCTATTTTTTTAAGAAGAACGAATCTGGAACTTGGGAAGAAAAGCAGAAAATTGTTTCACCAAGCCGAGTACCAAATGCTATTTTTGGTTGGTCGTTAGACGTATATGGGGACGATTTAGTGATCGGTGCCGAAATGGAAGAACATTATGGAGTGGTTTATTTTTTTCAAAAGGCAAACGGTCAATGGGGTTCTCCCCAACGAATACCCTCTCCATCTGCCAATAGCTTTGCTCATGATGTGGCGCTTGCCAATAGTATTGCAGTCGTTTCTCAGGGTGATCATCTAGCCACCAATGCATTTACATACGTAAAGGGATTATCAGGTAAATGGTCCGAAGGAGTCAAGATTTATGGCCCTTCTTATACTAATTTTCAAGCAGAAAAATTTGGCAACTCTATCGATTTAAACGATGGATTCTTAATAATTGGAGCGCCTGATGCACAGGCATCCATCTATACTGGTTATAATCCGCCAAGGGCAGGTGAAGCTCATGTTTACCAGGTATCCAATATACCATTGCCTTTTGAAAAAGCTACCTGGTTAGAGGTAAAAGGCACTGGAAGTTTTCCCGTCTTGGTGGACTTTGACAATGACGATGACCTAGATTTATTTGTTGCTTTCCGCGATGATAAAATTAGTGAGTCTCGATTATACATATTTGACAATGGTCAGTACTTACTTTTCAATCAAAGGTTTCCAATGATGGAGTATAATTCAGCATCTGAATGGTTGGACGTAAACGGAGATGGGTGGTTAGATTTATTGATAAAGTTCGAAGAGGACTTCAAGCCTCAAGTACAGCTTTTTGTTAGCAATAAAGCTAAGAGCTTCACCTCAACCATTGTTAGTGACAATTTACTAAGTAGTCAGTGGTACGGGGCTTTTCATTTTTCTGACTATGACAATGATACCGATCTTGACTTGATTGTACAAGCGAAAGTAGAACCTGGGGAAAAGAAGAAAGCAAGAATCTTGAAAAATGATGGACATTTCAAATTTGCCAAAACAGACATAGTTTTTGAAGGAGTGGTAGCCGGATCAAACCCGTGGTTTGACTACAATCAAGACGGCTTTATGGACTTTCTATTCATTCAACAGATTTCTTGTTCTGAATACCGCCTGATTGTCTACAAAAACAATTCAGGTTTGAATTTTGAAAGACTTGACACTGGTATACGTGCCTTAAGTGGCGAATTTCCTTTCGAATTTTGTGGTGAAATAGCGTGGGGAGATTATGACGATGACGGTGATAGCGATTTGATATGGTCTGGAATTACCAGCTGTAGTAATGGAGAGGGTAGTAGTGACGTAATTGTCAATAATCAGGGCATTTTTACCAAGCAGAATAAGCCTTTTAAAAGCCTCCTTGCAGACGCTCATTTAGGATTGATTGATTTTGATAATAATGGAGGTCTTGATTTAATAACCTATGGCGATCCACGTAGCGCGGATACAAATTCCGTTAATTTTTTCAGGAGGTCAATTTCGGGACTTGAGAAAATGATTTTATACGAAACGCCTCGTTCACATCAATCAGGCGGAATGGCAATTGGTGATATTGAAGGAGATGGGGATATAGACGCGGCAATTGCGGGTGAAGTAAGTTTTGCGGACTCGCGGATTTTGATTTACAAAAACAATTCGGCAGAAGGGTGGAGCAAAAAGAATTTACAACCATCAGCACCTAAATCACTTCAGGTTGAGTTGAAAGGGAAGGAAATTAAAATAATATGGCAAGCCTCATCCGATGATACTTCCCCTACAAGGTCTTTGACTTATAATATTCAGCTAACGCGAAATGATTCGGTAATCATAGATAGTTATTCAAACAAGAATGGAAATAGAAAGTATTTTATACCAGGCAATGCTGGACATCGAACCTCGTGGTCATACAATAATTTAGAGGAAGGGCACTATAGCGTTTCAGTTCAGGCTATAGATAACGCATACTCGGGTTCTAGCTTTAGTACTACTGAATTCGAAATTTCGACAATTACTAGCATTGAGCCGATCGAGTTAACAAGTAGTGTTTTGCTATTTCCAAATCCAACAAAAAACAATATACAAATCGAATCCTCTTCAATTATCAATCGCATTGATGTGTTTAATCAATTGGGTAGTCCTCTATACTCAGATATATATCAAGAAAAGTATGTTCAGCTTGATATGTCGCTATTTCAAACGGGTGTATTTTTCATTGCCATAAGAACAGATACTGGATCGATCATTAGAAAAGTTGTAAAATACTAACCAATTATTTTCGATAGCAGTACCGCTACTTCGTGAACCGATTTGATTTTTTATCAAATCCCTGCAACCTCGGGCATTTCGTGAAGTATATCATGTACTCCCGGCTTAAACAATTAAAACTACCCCTATTAGCGCAAGCGTGCGCTTGTGCTTATACATTTCCAGCAGTTAAGACGCAAAGGTTCGCCTGTCCATTTTCTTTGCAAGATGTGCCTCTAAAACTATTACCTTTGTGTTGTGTATTACAGACGAAAAATAATACTGGCTCTTCTGCAGTTGCTTGAAGGAAAGCTGGATAAAATCAAGCTTCAAAAGCTTCTCTTCTTATTTACCCGAATGCAAACAAAGACGGATTATGATTTTATTCCGTACAAATATGGGTGCTATTCTCAATCTGCCGCAGCCGATATGGACACTATGGTTGCCAAAGGCTTCTTAAGGGACGGGGATAGCTATTTTTTGAGTCTGGATAAGAAAGACTACTTCAAACAACTTAAGCCAGACGACCAAAAGAACCTGTGTGAAGTTAAGGCAAACTACGGCAAGATGAGCGCAGATGGATTGATGCGTCACGTATATAGAAACTATCCCTTCTATGCAATAAATAGCATAACAGCTCCGAATCTTTTGAATAAGGAAGAATTAGACAATGTTGCAAAGGCAAGACCAAAAGGAAAGGGAACGACCTTGTTTACTATTGGATATGAAGGCGTGTCGCTTGAACAGTATTTGGTAAGATTGCTGGAAAGGGACGTAAAGGTTCTGGTGGATGTGCGTAACAATCCGCTAAGCATGAAGTACGGATTCAGTAAAAGTCAGTTAAAAAAGCAGTGTGAGAAATTAGGAATAACGTATGTGCACTTCGCAGAAGTTGGAATACAGTCAGATCAACGTCAGGAATTAAATACGCAGAGTGATTACGATAATTTATTTAGCGAGTATCGAAAAAGAAATCTGAGTAAAACGATAAAGGCTCAAAATGCCATTCTTGATTTATTAAAGCTGAACGAACGTATTGCTTTAACCTGTTTTGAAGCGAACATTTGTCAATGCCATCGCAAACATCTGGCTGAGGCCATTGAACAGCTTCCCGGTTTTAATTATGAAGTAAAACATATTTAGGATGGCGCTCACAAGGGTTTTAATCACTGTCAAGACTTACCCTTCACTTTCAACTAAATATGAAGAGTTAGTCTGCACGGCAGGATTTCTTGAAGACGGTTCATGGATAAGGATATACCCCATTCAATTTCGCCAGCGTCCCTACGCGCAGCAGTATAAAAAGTATCAGTGGATTGAGATTGATCTGGTCAAAAATGAAAAAGACTTTCGCCCACAAAGCTTCCGGCCTGTTTCGCACGAAACCGAAATAAAGTTGCTGTCTGAATTGCCAGCTGACGGAGATGCGTGGCATGAGCGGAGGAAAGTGGTACTGGGTAAGGTTTATCAGAATTTGAGTCAATTAATAGCTGAGTCCAAAGAGAAGTCTATTTGCACCTCATTGGCAGTCTTCAAACCAACAGTTGTAAAAGATTTTGTCGTAGAAGAAGTGGAACGAGAATGGAGCAAGGAAAAATTGGCAAGCCTGCAACAACTGAATCTTTTTTCATCGGCAATCGAAGGAAAGACAGAGGTAGTAAGAAAGCTCCCCTACAAATTCTCTTATCGATTCGAAGACAATGGAGGTAAATCCAGTACGTTAATTATTGAAGATTGGGAAATCGGAGCTCTCTATTGGAATCTAGTTGCACAATTTGAAGGGGACGAGAACAAGGCTGTGGCAGGAGTAAAAGCCAAATATTTTGATGACTTCGCAAAAACGAAGGATCTTCACTTGTTTCTTGGTACCACTTTCGAGTTTCACTTAAAGAATGCACCCAACCCGTTCGTCATTATCGGCACATTTCACCCAAAATCAATTACTCAAACTAAATTGTTTTAAGTTGGGTATCTACCGGTTTTATTGAAATCTATCACAAATCAAACACCACTCTCGCGGCAGGGATGGAGCGAACTGTTTGAGCCTCCCGCAAGAAACTGCGGGACAGGCTCCATGGCATGTGCGTGAGGTGGCGATTAGCGACAGCCCGTGAAGCCGCCCAAGCCTTCGACAAACTCAGGCTATCATGTTCACTAAAAAATGGAAGACTCTGTTTTTGTAAACTTTTCGAAAAAATGTCGCAATCCTTGCAACCTCTGGCGTTTTGTGAAGTATATTCAATATTCACTATTGAAACTTCCTCTCCATGCTCAAGAATTACTTCAAAATCGCCTTTCGCAATCTGATCAAACAAAAAGGCTATTCGTTCATCAACATTGCCGGCCTGGCATCCGGCATGGCCGTAGCCATTCTCATCGGTTTGTGGATATGGGATGAACTCTCTTATGACAGGTATCATCAAAACTACGACCGCATCGCACAGGTGTGGCAGCACAACGTTTACAACGGAGTCGTGCAGTCACAAATATCAAATCCGTATCAAATGGCGGAAGAGATACGCAACAATTTTGGCAGCGACTTTAAGTATGTGCTGCAAGCATCGTGGAATAGCACCCATATCCTTTCTTTTGGTGAAAAGAAGTTCAATAAAGACGGATATTTCTTTGAGCCCGAAGTGACTGAAATGCTTACGTTGAAAATGTTAAAAGGCACGCGGGATTGATTGAAAGAACCGTATTCGATTTTACTATCAGAGTCAACTGCGAGGGCTTATTTTGGAGATATCGATCCCATCAACCAAGTCATGCGAATTGACAGTAAGCACGATGTAAAAGTGACAGGGGTTTACGAAGACTTACCCTACAATACTTTCTTTCGCAACATGAATTACTTGTTGCCATGGGATTTATACATCATCTCCAATGAATGGATCAAGAAGATGGAGAATCCCTGGGGAAGTAATTTCACTCAGACATTTGCTCAACTCACAGACAAGGCCGACATGTCATTAGTTTCTGCAAAAATCAAGGATGTTAAATTCAACAAACTCAAAGACGAGGGAGATCGGAAATACAAGCCTGTCGTTTTTCTGTTGCCCATGAGCCAATGGCATTTGTATCGTGAATTTAAAAACGGGGTCAATGTTGGCGGACGGATTGAGTTTGTATGGCTATTCGGTATCATCGGCATGTTTGTACTGATGCTTGCGTGTATCAATTTTATGAATTTAAGTACAGCCCGCTCAGAGCGCAGAGCAAAAGAAGTAGGCATCCGTAAGTCTATAGGTTCGGTTCGCGCGCAATTGGTGAGCCAATTTTTTAGCGAATCATTAGTGGTAGCGTTTTTAGCATTTCTTGTTTCGTTGTTGCTAGTGCAACTCATGTTGCCAATGTTCAACCAGGTGGCCAACAAAAAATTGACACTCCCGGTATTCAACCCTGTGTTTTGGGCAGCCGGAGTTTGTTTCAGTTTGCTCACGGGCATCATTGCGGGAAGTTACCCTGCACTTTATCTGTCTTCGTTCAATCCCGTTCAAGTTTTAAAGGGCACATTTCGAGTGGGAAGATTTGCGTCCATTCCTAGAAAAGTTTTAGTGGTGGTGCAGTTTTCTGTCTCGGTTACGCTTATCATCGGAACGATCGTTGTGTTTAATCAAATTCAATTTGCGAAGAACAGACCGATTGGGTATGAGCGAAATGGATTGATCAATATGTTTTTGACAACTCAGGATTTGCATAAGCATTTTGAGGCTGTAAGAAATGAGCTGAAGAGTTCAGGTGCCATTGTTGAAATGGCGGAGTCGGGCAGTCCGGTTACGCAGGTGTGGAATACCAATGGTGGTTTCGAGTGGGAGGGAAAAGATCCCGCCTTGGCGGTAGATTTTCCGAATAATGGAATCACCCATGAGTATGGAAAAACCATTGGCTGGCAGTTCAAAGAAGGCCGTGATTTTTCTCATGAATATTCAACGGACTCCAACGCGTTTGTCATTAACGAGGCTGCTGAGAAATTTTTAGGATTCAAAAAAACGGTGGGGGCAACGCTGACATGGGAAGGAAAACCATACACGATCATCGGCATCATTAAAGACATGGTAGTAGAATCTCCTTACGAACCTGCGAGAGCTTCATTGTTCCATATTTCAAAAGACGATGGCAATGTAATTATTATGAAAATTAATCCAGAAATGGCTTCACGTGAAGCAATAAGCAAAATAGAAACAGTTGTTAAAAAGTATAATCCTGATGCGCCCTTTGAATACAAGTTTGTAGATGAAGACTATGCTCGCAAATTTGGAGATGAAGAGCGCATCGGAAAACTCGCAAGTTTTTTTGCTGCGCTTGCCATCTTTATCAGCTGCCTTGGTATTTTCGGATTAGCCTCTTTTGTAGCAGAGCAGAAAGCCAAAGAAATAGGCGTGCGGAAAGTAATGGGCGCGTCTGTCTTTACCTTATGGAAAATGTTATCGCGTGATTTTGTGTTATTGGTGACTATTTCCTTTCTAATCGCAAGCCTTCTATCGTTCTATATGATGAACAACTGGCTGATGAAATATGAATATCGAACGGATATTTCTTGGTGGGTTTTTGCAGTGGCAGGAATGGGAGCTTTGGTGATCACACTGGCTACGGTCAGTTATCAAGCTATCAAAGCGGCATTGGCCAATCCGGTGAATAGTTTGAGGACGGAATGAAAAGAGTTTGCTAGTTCCCGGTTTCAAGTTACATGTAACTAGGAACTGGAAACCAGAAACTATCTATTTCCCATTTGAGTAATCCACCACCAAATTGCAAAGTGTATTCACACCAAGTGTGAGACCGCTGTCGTCAATAATGAATTGTGGCGTGTGATGCGGTCCAGCTTTTTTAGGGTCTGTTCCTTTTGGCATTCCGCCCAAAAACAAAGATAACCCTGGTACTTTTTCAGCGAAGTAAGAGAAGTCTTCACTTCCGGTTTGAGCCGGAACAAGTTTTACATTTTCTTTGCCCGCAGATTTTTGAACGGTAAGCCCACGGTAAACTACACCTTGCGCGGTATCAACTCGTATAATTTGTTGACAGGATGTTGAGGTATAGTTTCGAGTGTGTTCTTGAGCCACTCGAAGGGATTGACGTCATTGA
>JADBYQ010000074.1 GCA_020402945.1 Cytophagales bacterium
CGTTCCAGCTGCGTTTGTGCACATCCAATCCAACAAACACTTTTTGATTTTCGAAATTTGCGTTAACTTTATTCATGGCGTTTAGCGGGTTATAGTTTCAACTAATTATTTGTAGCCAACACTAAGTTAGTGAAGGACTACCTTTCTCCCTAGACGCCTCACTTTTTATAGCATAGAAGCTTTCTGCAATGGTGCCGTGACGTGTATGCTATAAGTTTTTATCTTCGTTCAACGTTTGGTTTCGTGGGACAGGACGCGGCTTCGGAAAGGCACCACTGCAGAAACACAAACGTTGTGGGCAAGCGCAAACAAAACTATCAAGACCGACTAGACTCAGATGACGGAAAATTTTTGGATTGAAAAAGGTTGGGGGGGACCAAGTCGACAACGTGACAATTGACGACATTAAGATCGCTATTCAAGAAACAATAAACATGGACGATGAACATGGCGCTTTTTGGAGTGGTAATTATGACAACGAATACATATTAGAGATACATAAAGACTTGACTTTGTTTTTTGTTATGGGTGAAGACCCAAGTGACCAAATGAGAAAAAAATTAAGTTCTTGGACAGAGGTTGAAAGATTGTATCAATTGTTTATTAACTCTAATTACGAACAAATCAAAACCGAATTGACAGAAGAGTAACAGATGAACCTGAAGATAAGATTATGACCAATAATGGGAGAACCCCTAATGTCAAACGATCAAATATTTTACAATGCCAACAATTCGTTGTTCTGAACAAAAACGACTGACTCTTGACGAGTTTTATAAAGAATTTATTCCAGACAAAGTGAAGACCTTTGCTGACGTTGGAACCCCGATGCTAAATGTTCTTAAGTTATTAGATGAAACTTTTAAAGAGACAAAGATATACGGACTAACATCGCATGCGACTTTACTTCTACTGAATGAAGACAGTTCCTTATCACCATGGTTTGTAGCGTTAAATGGACTGGAAGATGAATATTACATTGAGTACGCGATGACTCCAGACAAACAACCATGGACTAATGCAAAAGTCAAAGGAGGGACGAAATCACTGGCAGAGCTTAAGAAATTAATAGTAATCGCAATGACTGAAAGTGGTGGTTGGACGGACAGCAAAGAACTTGACAAATTGTATAGTGACCTGACTAAAGGTTGACTGAGGTGGCGCCAGCCCACAACAATGTATTCTGCTATGGTGCGGTGACGTGTTGCCCAAAGTTTATATCTTCGTTCCACGTTTGGTTTCGGGGACAGGACGCGGCTTCGGAAGCGCACCACAGCAGAAACATACACGTTGCCGGCAATGGGGCGGCTTCGTGGACAGTGACGACTAAAATATAAAAGGGGCAAAAATGACTGACCTTAACAGACATAAAGACCAGATTCAAGATTTAGGATTCACAGTTATTGAAAATATTTATTCAAGAGACGAAGTTGAACAGATAATCAAAACCATAAATCAAACGGACAGTTCCAGACTGACATTTAGAAAATCGGCCGACATTTTTGCAATTCGACAATTCTTAAAAGAAGTTCCCGAGACGGCTGACCTTATTTTTAACAATAATCTAAAAGCAGTAATCCGACAATTGTTTGGTGACGACTATTTTGTTGTTAAATCAATCTACTTTGACAAACCTGAGACTTCTAATTGGTTTGTTTCGTATCATCAGGACTTGACCATCTCGGTTGACAAGAAAATTGATATTGAAAATTACGGCCCGTGGACAGTGAAGCAAAATCAGTTTGCAGTTCAACCGCCAATAGACATTCTGGAGAACATTTTTACAATTCGTATTCACCTTGACGACACAGACGAAAATAATGGTGGACTAAAGGTTGTTCCAAAATCTCATCTAAAGAACATCTACAGATCTGAGACTATTGACTGGACAATTGAGAAAGAAGAAATTTGTAAAGTACCGACTGGTGGACTAATGATTATGAAGCCATTAATTCTACACGGTTCAAACAAGACGACAAACAATAAGAAAAGACGAGTTGTTCACATCGAGTTTTCAAATAGGGAATTACCAAAAGACCTAGAGTGGTCTGAAAAATTAAATTGGGACAAGCCCCACAGCCGGCAACAAAATGTTTCTTCAATGGTGCGGTGACGTGTAATCCAAAGTTCATATCTTCGTTCAACGTTTGGTGTCGGGGACAGGACGCGGCTTCGGAAGCGCACCACTGAAGAAACACAAACGTTACCGGCCATGCACTGACGACAAACTAAGTTAAATGATAACTCTTAGGACAATTGAGATTGAGACGGATAAAGATGCGGATGCCCTGCTGACGAATCTTCAATGGCATACTGAAAAGCTTAAGATCGTATCGTTAAACTTTTTCTATTTTCTGTTTAAAAATAATGTATCACGACAATGGTTAGGACAAGTTGACCGCGGACATAGACAGTTTAAATTACTTAGAAACGGGGACTCGTCTGAGTTTGGTGTGCGACTTTCAGGCATCGTCTGTAAAGGACATATAGTCAAGATTTCGAAAACGAATTTCATTAAAATATATCTACAGCCGACAGGCTACGTTTTTTTTAACAATCTCGGACTTTGCGTAACGACAGTCATTGGACTTTATCTTATTCCGTTTGACGCATTGAAAGAATATTGGTGGACTGTAGCAATATGGACGGCTTTGTTAATTCTAAATTTTATCTATTTAACAATAGACTTAAACAAGACAGAGAATAAACTCATTGAGTACTTTGAAATGCACGGCCGGTAACAATGTATTTGCGTCAAGCGGGGTTGACGCGTAATCCAACGTTTTCGTATCTTTAATGCGTTCGGTGTCGGGGACACCGCGCGGCTTCGGAAGCCCCGCTCGAACGCAAATACACACGTTAGCTGCAACCCTTCCGAACGACACGGATGAAGTCATGACAAACGAAAACATTATCAACTCTATTAAACAAATGACGGGCTTTACCGACATAGAATTGAGTATTGTGTTAAAACATTTTGAAACAAAAAAGATCAAAAAGAAAACCAACCTTCTAAAATCGGGGATAACAGCCAAAGAAATTTACTTTATTTTGACAGGTTGTATTCGCTTATTTTACGAAAAAGACGGTAAAGACATTTCAGCGTATTTTTTTACTGAAAAAATGTTTGCAGGTGCTTATGATAGTTTCATCTCACAAAAACCCAGCAGACATTCTATTGAAGCATTAGAAGATTGCCATGTTCTATCTATTTCATACAAAACATTTCAAAAACTGTTTATTGAGTTCCCTAAAATGAACGAGTTTGTGCGAAAGGTTCTTGAAGAGCGTTTTGTTTCATTGCATGAGTTATTTACTTCTCAAATTCTTGACAGTCCCGAAGAGCGATATTTAAACCTTCAAAAAGAACGACCAAATTTGCTCCAAAGAATTCCTCAACACCAAATAGCCACGTTTTTAGGCATCACTCCAGTTTCATTAAGCCGTATTAGAAACCGAGTTACAAAAAAGTAAATTTTTGCTTCTTATCTTTTGTTATCGTTTTGACCTTTGGGTCGGTTCTACTTTTGTTCCATTATTAACAACTAAAAATTGAAAAAATGGAACGTAGAAAATTTCTGACAGACACAGCAAAATTTACAGCACTTACTTTGGTAGGTAGCAGTTTGCTAAACAACAAGTTGCTTGCATCAAGTTCGGCATTTAAAAATCAAAAATTACAACATCTTAAAAACAATGGCTCAATTGACATCTTTTCAAACTATCAAAACGTAACTACGACTGTTAAACTAAAAGGAAAAGACGTAAAAATTCACGCCTTATGCACAGGAACCGTTGCAGTAAAAACAAATTTTAGAACAAAAAAGGGAGTTGGTGAATTGGCCAAACTAAATATTCTTTTAGACAAACACTACACGGAATATTTACCCATTTGGGTTTGGGTTATAGAGCATCCCGAAGGTTTATTGGTTATTGACACTGGCGAAAATGCCGAAATAAAGGACTTGGACAAATACCTTGCAAAAGAAAGCGGATTTTTAAGATACCAATTTAAACACGCTTGCAAGTTTAACATTGACCCCGAAGACGAATTGAGCTATCAATTTGAAAAAGTGAACTTGAAATTAGATGATGTAAAATTAGTTGCATTGACACACATGCACCTTGACCATACGGACGGATTAAAGTTTTTTCCAAAACAAGAAATTATTGTTGGCGACTTTGAGTTTAATCACCCAAACAACAATATGCCAAGCACTTTCCCAAATTGGTTTAAACCCAACAAAGTAAAATATCAACAAAATAAAATTGATGTTTTCAATGACGCATATCAAATTACTTCATCTGGCGACTTGTTATATATTCCTACACCTGGACACACACCTGGACACAGTTCAATTGTATTTAAAACGGACGACTTTGATATAATTTTTGCAGGGGACAGTTCATACAATCAAGGACAAGTTATTAATGGTGAATTGGCAGGAGTTAACGCTGACTATAAAAAAACAAAGCAGACCTATAATAACCTGCTTGCCTACGCAAACAAACGCCAGACAATTTACCTGCCGACACACGATGAATATGCTGGTCAACGACTTGCAAACAAAGAATTTTTAGCTTGACACAACACTTACTGACAGAAAGGGCAGCAGCTAACAAAATGTCCTATGTATATAGGATAGGTTCCTGAAGAGAAAGAGAAATAGAAATTACTTTTGAAAGCAAGAGGGTTTTTTAGCCCCCCTGCCTTCGCAAGTTATTCCGTTGGTCATTTA
>JADBYQ010000075.1 GCA_020402945.1 Cytophagales bacterium
GTTTAGGGGGTTATAGTTTCAACTAATTATTTATAGCCAACACTAAGTTAGTGAAGGACTACCTTTCTCCCTAGACGCCTCACTTTTTATAGCATAGAAGCTTTGCGCAATGGTGGGGTGACGTGTAAGTTCAAAGTGTTATCTTCGTTCAACGTTTGCCCACGCGGACAGTGGCGGCTTCGAAAGCCCACCACTGCGCAAACACAAACGTTAGCGGTTATTATTTTATTTAAAGACAAGTGAGACACCTGATATTAACATCCTTGACAATATTTCTTTCCAGTACATTACAAGGACAAGATAATGACATGTGGACTGTGTTTTTGAATAGTGACTCCTCATTACTTGGTTATAAGGACAAAAATGGAGTTGTAAGAATCGAACCAAAATTCATGGGATTTACGATTGCAAATAAGTTTGACAAGATAATTGCAGTAACGGAGGAAGTAAATGGTTCCTATAAATCATATTATTTAACTAAGACGGGAAAAATTATTGGGAGAGACAGTTTGCATATTTTTGACAATGGGCCAGACTGTGAGAGCGAGGGTTTCATTCGTTTTAGAGTGAGCCAAACGGACAAAGTCGGAATGTTTAATAGCAATGGTAAAATCGTAATCCCTGCAGAGTATGATGCCTTAACAAGAGTTAAAAACGGAATGGTCGTTGGCCTCAAAGGAGCAAAAAAGAAGTTCTGGGACAAAGAGAAGCATTCCGACAAACATTTTAGTTGGACTGGTGGTAAAGAAGTGCTTATCACAGTAGACAACAAAATAATAATCGACAATTTTGCGAACAATTACCATCTTAACTTCAATTCATTGGTGGTTACAGCTCAACCAACTTCCGATTTAACAAGAGAAACTTTTAGAGGAATAGATAGCAAATATTATTCATTTGTTGACTTTGATAAGGAATTCAAACATTGGCTAAAAACATCTGTTCTTGACAATTTGAATAAAGACAAATTGATTAATAATTCAAGAGAAGAGATTACTTATTGGAAAGAGTCGACAGGCTGGACATCTGAACCGAAGCTTGACTTTATTGAGAGAAACTTTGATTTGTTACGAAGCAAATTGCTTGTAATTAATTCAAAAGACTGTGACTACAATATTTTCAACGAAGGACTTAACCGATATATTTTCAAATCAGACAAATATTCTAGTTTTTATAACACTTGTGGAGAATCTAAAGATTGGATATACCCTGTAAAAAACATTGTTGTTAATTACAAAACAAAAAGCGAATTGTACCAAGACCACTTTGAATTTTTGAGAACTGACACCGGGTACGAATTAATCAGTGTGAGTATTAAGAGCGGTGAAATAAAATAACAACCGCTAACAAAATGTTTGCGCAATGGTGGGTTGACGTGTAAGTTCAAAGTGTTATCTTCGTTCAACGTTTGCCCACGCGGACAGTGGCGGCTTCGAAAGCCCACCACTGCGCAAACACAAACGTTGGCGGCAAGGCAATCACGACAACCCGATAAGACATACCAAACGACAAATACAAAAGCATGAGTTTTCTGACATCAATTCTTAAAAAAAAGGACGAGCCGATAAGAACTAATAATGACTTCTGGACTTGGTTTCAAAAAAATGAAAAGACATTTTTTAAAGTAATTGAAAAACACGACAACATTGAGAAAGATTTCTTTGACAAAATATCTCCTAAACTGAATGAACTAAAAGAGGGCTTCTTTTATTTGACAGGAATGTTAGACGACAAAACAGTCGAGCTAATTTTAACGGCAGACGGCACAATAAAAAATATTGTTTTTGTTGAGGAACTAGTTGCTTCTGCTCCTCAAATTCCAGGCTGGAAATTTACAGCTTCAAAACCAGCCCTTAATATTGAAAACGTCCAGATTGACATGCATGGACTCACGTTCGACAAGGACACACTCTCATTTTACTCAAATGAACATCCAGATTATCCTGACGAAATTGACATAGTTGTTGTTCACAAACATTTTAAAGAAGAGGATAAGTCGAGCATTTCAAATGGCGTGTACATTTTTCTTGACAGTTTTTTAGGCGAATTAGAGTTTGCAACCACAATTGACAATCTCACGGTAATAGGAGAAAGTGAAGCTGAAAAGGAACTTATTCCAATAGAAAAATTGAAAGCTTTTTTGGTTTGGCGACAAAAAGAGTTTATGGAAAAGTATGAAGGTGAAAGGCATGATACTGAAAATGATACATACTCAACCTATGAGACAGAAATAAAGGACAGCGGAAGAAAAGTAATTGCCGCAATCAACACGACCTTGCTTGATTGGGACGGAAAGGCTTCACATCCTTGGTTCATGACAATAAAGATTAACTATAAAGGGGACGAAAACAATGGTATGCCTGATGAACAGACGTACAAGACAATGGACGACTTTGAAAACGAAATAATGAACGAACTTCGAGAGTCTGACGGCTACTTGAACGTAGGCAGAGAGTCAGGGGACAACTTGAGAGAAATTTACTTTGCTTGTAAGGACTTCAGGAGACCATCAAAGATTTTGTATGAGTGGACAACTAAATATCTAAACATCCTTGATATATCGTATGACATTTATAAAGATAAGTATTGGCAGAAAATGGAAAGATACAGGTAAGATTGCCCAGCCGCCAACAAAATGTTTGCTCAATGGCGGGGTGACGTGTAAGCTCAAAGTGTTATCTTCGTTCAACGTTTGCCCACGCGGACAGTGGCGGCTTCGAAAGCCCGCCACTGCGCAAACACAAACGTTGTGCACCAGGCGCGGGACGCGTCTCCGTAGACGGGACGCGGCAGACAACACAACGTTTGGCTTCGCAGACGGTGAAGAAAAAATCAAAATAACTCTAGGACGACAATTATTCCCCGCGGACAGAGCGTAGTAACTTCATAACTTTCTTGCACCGCGACATATTACATCGGACGACTTGAAAAAGGCAAAGCTGAACACGACCCAACGTTTTGCTAACAGTGGACTCGGACTCGTCAACGAAAAATAACGGACGACTTGAGACAAGTCGTGGACTAATTGACTGTTGACGCGCCCGAGTGCACAACAAAATGTTTCTTCAATGGTGCGGTGACGTGTTGCCCAAAGTTTATATCTTCGTTCAACGTTTTGTGTCGGGGACAGGACGCGGCTTCGGAAGCGCACCACTGAAGAAACACAAACGTTGTGCGCAAGGCGGTGGCGACTAACTAACAAAATTACACTGACGAGTATGAAAGAACGGTGGACCGACCAGATCGACAAAATAACGAGTGACTTCAAACAATCTTTCGGGACGTTGACAATTAATGAATTGAATTGGAAGCCCAATCAGAATACTTGGAGCATTGGACAAAATCTCGACCATCTTATTGTTATTAACGGGACATACCATCCAGTAGTAAGAACAGTTAGAGAAGGGAAATACAGACTTCCATTTCTTGCAAAACTTGACTTCATGGTTTCATTCTTGGGACGGACAGTTTTAAAGGCAGTTCAACCCGACAGAAAAAAAAGAATGAAAACATTTCCCATATGGGAGCCAACGCAGAGTGACATAAAAGAAGACATTTGGAACAGATTTGAAAAGAACCAAACTGAATTGAAGCAATTAATTCAATCTTCTTCAGACTTATTGGACAGCGGAACGGTAATCTCATCACCTGCGAGCAAGAACATCGTATATAAACTAGAGACCGCGTTTGACATCATTGTTAGCCACGAACTCCGACATTTTGAACAGGCCTTGGAGGTTGACAGACTTCGAAAGAAAGATAGTACCTAACCGCCCAGCGCACAACACTGTATTTGCGTCAAGCGGGGTTGACGCGTAATCCAACGTTTTCGTATCTTTAATGCGTTCGGTGTCGGGGACACCGCGCGGCTTCGGAAGCCCCGCTCGAACGCAAATACTCACGTTGTGCGTCATTTTTTTGGACAGTGTAACCAATGATAAAAAGAACATCTCTGCTGGCATTTGTTTTATTGACTGCTATTTCTTGCGGACAACTATGGGGAGACAATGATCTAGGGGACAACTTTAGTTTATTAGAAGGCGACAGAACTGAAGACAGAGTAATAGTGTATTGTAGCGGACGGAGTGCAGGTGCCTGTACAGGCGGAACATTCATCATCCCAGTGTATTCCAGACATATGGACAAAGACGGACATTATACTGAGTATGTAGAGACTGCAAAATCGAACGACAAATTTATAATTGCGCGGACAATTCAATTGAAAGACGGAATGAAAAATTATTGGGTTGTTTATAAAGATTTGAACATTAGCAATTGTAACGACATGCATTGTGACAGCACTAAAGTACTAGGACCATTAAGCGAAACAGAGTTTAGAACTAAGACTGCGGACTTAAATATCGAACTTGAATTTGGTGAGGAGTAAAAAAAACGAACGCACAACACTGTATTTGCGTCAAGCGGGGTTGACGCGTAATCCAACGTTTTCGTATCTTTAGTGCGTTCGTTGTCGGGGACAGGACGCGGCTTCGGAAGCCCCGCTCGAACGCAAATACTCACGTTGCCAGCCATAGGTTGACGACCAACAGACCAACGAGTGACATAACATATCAGTGGCCAGCTTTTATGATAACTCAAGAACAAAAGAACAAAATGATTGAAAAGGGACGAATTATACTTCGACCACTTGACGCTTTTGCTCACTATGGCGCTGTATATGCGTTCGGGACTATCCCTGCTCTGTACATAGCATCAGAATTGCACAGAGCCTCGACCAATATGGTAGAAACGGAAATGAGTTTTAACGAACAAATAATATTTGTAGTCATTAGTACACTTCTATTAGCTGGTTTATACACTATCCAATTGGAACGACTCAAACTAAAAAAAGAAACAATTGAACTAGATGAGTCAACTGTACTTGAAGTAATAAATCAAGTAGGGAAGAAATTCGATTGGACTCCACATCTATTAAGTAGAGATATAATACAAGGTGACTCAATGGGATTTTTAAGCGGAAGTAACAGAATAACCATACTAATTCAAGGTAAAGACATCTACATTAACTGTCGAACAAAGGGAGGAGATCTTATAGGCTTTGCTCGACAATCAAGAATGACAGAGGAATTTCTTAGTTCTTTAAGAATGAGAAATTATGAAATCAAATTTCAAAAGGAAAAATTACTGAAACAAGCACTTTGAAAACGGGACGTGTTATCAATGGCTTCCTTTTCTTTACTAGGCTTGACACCTTTTTTACTATGGCGACAAAATAAAAAAAGTTAATAGCTGGGACGACTGAACAAGGAGTCCTACGGCTGGCAACAATGTATTTGCGTCAAGCGGGGTTGACGCGTAATCCAACGTTTTTGTATCTTTAGTGCGTTCGGTGTCGGGGACAGGACGCGGCTTCGGAAGCCCCGCTCGAACGCAAATACTCACGTTGTAGGCCAGGCGCTAAAAAGTCTTGCGGACAGTGACGACCAAGACGACACCGTTTAGTTTCTGCAAACAACTTGGACAACTTTGACCTAACGACTTTTTAATAGCACGGCAGACAACGTTGCGGCCTAGTGGAGAAATAAGTATCGCGCGACAGCGTGAATTTTTCTTGCAGTTTGAGAAAGGAAATTTAAGAAAATCGAAAACAGGAGGTTTTTTTAAGGTCACGCGGAAAACTCGGTGCCGCTGGACGAGTTTTCAGTCCGCGGAGAGCTTGGACGACTTTGACCGACTCCTTTACGTGGACTCCTACCCCATTTCAAAATCAAAGTTCATTTACATTGGACTCGAACGCGTCAACAAAACGTTACGGACGACTTGAGACAAGTCGTTGACAAAAAAGTAACGGTTGACGCGCCCGAGCCTACAACAAAATGTTTGCGCAATGGTGCGTTGACGTGTAGCCCAAAGTTTATATCTTCGTTCAACGTTTG
The DNA here is from genome assembly GCA_020402945.1 of Cytophagales bacterium. GTDB lineage: Bacteria > Bacteroidota > Bacteroidia > Cytophagales > Cyclobacteriaceae > ELB16-189. Next base: position 5,898 of record JADBYQ010000075.1, read on the forward strand.
GTGTCGGGGACAGGACGCGGCTTCGAAACCGCACCACTGCGCAAACACAAACGTTAGCA
>JADBYQ010000076.1 GCA_020402945.1 Cytophagales bacterium
AGCAATCCTGTACACAAAGGCTATGGAAAAAGCCCTAACTGAACTCAAAAAACTAAAAGCTGGAACTCAACTCAAACTCAATTTTGCGTAACATCAGTGACTAAAAAAAAAAGAAACAGTTTAAACAAAAAGCAATCAAATAACGTCTAATCTAAAAATTTACAATTTTGGCAAACTACACCTGGAAAGTACAGCCAGCAGAACATGCCTTTAAAATTGATTCATTTTATGCTAAGAATATTTCCCGTGCTTGGATTAATTGGGAATTGAATCAATTGGAGGAGCGAACAAAATTTCAAAGGCGAAGAAGTAAGAAGTGAAGTGCTTTCCCCCTCCCTAATGTGATTTTTTTACAGAGCCTCCGCTACTAGAGCCCGTGTTTGTGCGACTGGGCGTGCCTCTGTATTTGATACTTCCTCCGCTACTGGCGTGCCCGTCAATCTCTTTCAACACATTCACTTTAACACTAGCTCCGCTACTCGCGTTGGCATCCACAATTTCGCTGCTTAGCTCATACGCATCTACATCTCCTGCGCTACTGGCTTCTACTTCTAATCGCTTTGATTTTCCTTCTAACTGAACGTTGGCGGCACTAGAAGCATCAACTTGGGTTATATCGGCATCAAGGCTTACCTCGATTGATGCAGCACTGGAAGCACTAATAGACATGGAAGGCGTGATGATTTGCCCCTCCGAAAAGACATTAGAAGCCGAGCTGGCCGCAATTTTTTCCATTTTCAAATAGGTAACATATACTTTAACATTTATCTTTCTATAACTCCCATCGCGCATACGGATTCTCAACACCGAACCTGAAACATCGGTAAGAACGTCTGCCATGCGTCCATTGGTAACCTCCACTTTTACCTCCTCTTTACTACCTTTTTTTAAATAGACATCGATCGCTTGGGATGACTTGATGCCCTGGAAAGAGCCGACCTGCCTTGTTTCGATTTGCTGAGAAAACGTTGCGTTTACAAACACTATGTTTAAAACAACTACAAATAACTTCTTCATAGGATGTATTTTTTGGGTCAATAGAAAAACTCGTAGCCTAACTTTACTCATTTGATATCAGTCTCCGTTGAAACAAAGACCAGTTGGAAACGAAAGGGTTGCATCTACTGTTGAAAGCTCATTAAAAAAGTCAAACGAGTGTAAGAATTAATCAAATTTTACCTAAATTTCGGCACATAGTAATATTAAGTTTGCCCAAATCAAATCAATATGATTAAAGAACAGTTAAATATTCTAATAAATCTCGCGGCTAGCGACAATACAGTTGCCGAAAAAGAAGCCAAAGTTATTTACACTCTGGCAAAGGCCAATGGAATCCCCAAGGAATCAGTCGATGAAATGTTAAAGAACCCGCATCCCATTGGTACATTTGAAACGTTAACGGAAGACGAGAAGTTCGAGAACTTGTATCACCTAATTCAACTCATGAAAAGTGATGGGCAGGTATTCAAGAGCGAAATTCACTTCTGTGAACAAATCGCAGAAAAATTAGGCTATAAGAAAGGCGTTGTGGCCGAACTTTCGTCTCGTATTTACAGCGACCCTTCTATTACAGCTGACCGCAAAATGCTAGTGGAGCGCGCACATAAGTTTCTGAAATAGTACTCTTTACAATTTTCAATAGAGCAGAGTCGGCATTATCTGTCGACTCTCTTTTTTTGTTCAAATAATACCTTACCCCCCAAGATGGTCATCTCGACCTCTGTTGATAGCAAGAGGTTTTCCTCAACATTCATAATATCTTGAGAAAAAACGGTAAAGTCAGCCAGTTTGCCAACCTCAACGGAGCCTTTCACACCTTCTTCAAAAGCCCCATAGGCTGCATCCAAGGTATAGGATCGAAGCGCCTGTTCAAGAGTCATTTTCTCAGCTGGTTCATAACCCCCGTCTGGCTGGCCAAGAAGTGTCTTTCTCGTTACTGACGCATAGAAGCTGGCGATCGGATTGATCGGCTCAACCGGTACATCCGTTCCATTGACAAGCTTTGCGCCAGATTTTAACAACGTTTGCCACATATACGCGCCTTCTTTGATTCTCTTCTCCCCTAGCCGATCAATCGCCCAAGGTCTGTCGGACGAAAGATGAATGGCCTGTACAGCGGGTATTACTCCAAGTTCTGCAAAACGAGGTAGGTCAGCGGGTGAAATGTGCTGGGCATGTTCAATACGAAAACGAGCATCCCGGGCCTTTTCCGGGTTTTCTTTAAAGGCTGCCTCATATCTATCAAGAATTTCTCTGTTTGCACGATCGCCTATTGCGTGAGAACAAACCTGAAACCCTCCCTTCAAACCTTCCTTAGAAATTTTAAGCACTGTGTCCATGGAAAGGGTAGCCATTCCACTGAAATCCGGACGGTCCGAATAGGGCTCCAATAACCAAGCTCCCCTTGACCCTAATGCGCCATCACAATTTAATTTGATAGAACGAATCGTCAACAAATTCTCTTTGTCAATTTCAGGACCGCGCCTAAGGTATTCGTACACAAGTGCCGGATCAAAACCAGTGAGCATGACGTAAAGCCGGGTATTCAACTTGCCTTCCTTTTTAAATTTATGAAATAGATCAATGCTTTTTCGAGAGGCTCCGGCATCGTGAAAACTGGTAATACCGTTTCGCAGACATGCCTCCATCGCCAATTCCATAGCTCGCGCATCTCTTTCCTCAGTCTCATCAGGAATTTGGTTTGTAATCAGCGATTGCGCTCTTTCATTAAAAATCCCGGTGGGATTGCCAAGTTCATCGCGAATGATCTCACCCCCTTCGTTCATTTCTTTGCTCAATTTTTCTACTGATAGCTGATTGACACCTGCCAACTGCATCGCCTTGGCATTGGCAAAACCGGCATGGCCACTGGCGTGTTTTAAGTATACCGGATTGTCGGGCGAGGCAGCACTAAGTAATTCATGAGTTTGGAATCCTTTGATCATCCTTTCCGGCTTCTTGGTCCATTTGTCTTGGTGCCATCCTCTACCTATGATCCATTGACCGGGTTCTGCTTTTGCTACCGCTAATTTCACCGTCTCAACCATTTCTTCATAACTTTTTACATTCATCAAATCAAGATCTAATTCATTGAAGCCAAGACCCATAAAATGCCCATGCCCTTCAATTAAACCAGGGGTCATTGTTCGGCCTTTTAAGTCGATCGACTTCGTCTTTTCGCCTTCGAACTTGGTCACTCCCTTTGCATCACCTGCATAAACAATTTTTCCACCTGCAACGGCAACAGCTTCAACTTCGGGTTGTTGGGCATTCATTGTATAAATCTTTCCACCCCGAATGATCAGATCTGCGGGGGTTTTCTTTCCGGCACATCCAGCAAAAACCGTTGCTATCAAAAATAAAGTGAGTACTTTTTTCATAATCTCTTTTTTACAATGAGGCCTAAATGTAACAAGTTCAGATGGTTTTCGTGGCTCCCGTTCCATGAATGGTTTGTTGATTATATTCGAAACTTATTTTGCAATAACTGATGAAAAAAATTCTATTCACCTTTTACCTTTTCTGGGTATTTGCTACCGAGGCCAGTGGGCAAGACGTGGGTCTCTCGTTTTCATATTTTATCCCCCGCAAAGGTGATTTTTCTACTCCAATAAGCCCATTTTCAATCCGAGGGCTGGGGGTCAACCTCAACCGATTTGTCGCGTTGCAAACAGGAGCTTCTTTATATCGAATGGCAGGTTTGAGTATTATCGACACGCCCCTTGAATCTAACCATTCATTGCTCGGGCCCAACTTCACCATTCTTGTTCCCGCAGAATTGGTCATTCAGCTGGCCGGCCAACAAGTTCAACTAGATCTGAAAGCTGGGGGATTCTTTTTTTATGGATTTGATCAACAACTTAACTATGGGAACATTGACCGGGCAATCAAAAGTTTAAAGAACTGGGACCTCGCAAATGCAAATTTGAGCTATGAAAACAATCCTGGATTTGGATACCATTTTGGAACAGAATTAACAATACCATTTTCCAATCAATTGAAAATATCTTTGGAAGTTAACTACCTGGTAGGAACCGCTCCCCTTCCCCTTAAAGGGAATTACTCAGGTGGAAATTTCAATAGCCCAAGCGAAACAATTGCTGTAGATTTTAAAGATGCAAAAGTAGATTTCACAGGGCTTGAGTTTTCCATTGGACTCATTTTCTCAGGTGGCAATGGCGCAGGGGGAAAAGGAGTTCGAGGAAGAGGCCGAAAGAGATAATCACTTCTGATCGTTTTGAGACATAGCTGGTAAACTCAAATCGATCACATTATCCTTTGTGATTGCAAAAACCCTTTCGCCTTTTAGAGGTTTTATTTTTGCCATGCCGGTGAACGAGCCAAAAGCTGGAAGAATGGCCTGATTACTTCGGAAATAAAAACAGGGCAGCATCAACCCTTGTCCAGCGCCTCCTTTCAGCCGCACACCAGGATGTAAGTGGCCAGCAATGTTATACATGCCGGCAGGCACATCCTCCTTGGGCTCATGGGTTAAAATAAATGTCTCAACGGTCAGTTCCTGTGAAACTTTCAAAAAGATTTGATGATACTTTTCGAGGGAGAGAATATCGTGGTTTCCAATAACCAGTTCAAATGAACATGCAGAAAAGTGATGGGTAATCTGGGCAACCGTTTCCCATTCTTGGTTATAGGTACTATGAAACAAGTCGCCCAAAAAAATCACCCGGTCGGGCTTGAGAAAATTGATGACATCAATCAAAAGACTGGCGTTTTTCATATTCGCTTTTGTCGGAACAGCTATTCCGGATTTACGGAAGTGGTTCACTTTTCCGAAATGAAGATCAGCCACCAGTAATGTTTTTCTATCAGGCAGAAAAAGGATTTTTTCTGGGTACAACACCATCTCCTCTCCGAAAATCTCAATTCTCATAGTTAGATTTTTTCAACCGAAATAAACTATTTTTAACCCAAAAAAAGCCTTTGCAAGGGAGCGACACACGATCAGTCTGGCATTGCAAGTCAATAAGAAAGGTTAACATTTACATAATATTCAACCCTTAACTTTTGATTGCACAATCAAATTCTTAAAGGCATCTTGACGCCAAATTGCAAACCTTTAGCCATTATCCATGTTTGAATTAGAGACATCTCACGCTATTCTTCTTGTCCTTTGCCTCTTCGCAGTTTGTGCGTTTGAATTTGTCAACGGCTTTCATGATACGGCTAATGCCGTGGCAACGGTTATTTACACCCATACACTGAAACCTTGGGTGGCAGTAATCTGGTCTGGTACTTGGAATTTTCTTGGTGTCTTTTTTGGTGGCATTACGGTGGCGATGGGAATTGTTAATCTCTTGCCAGTGGAAACCCTTGTTGATCAAAACATCTCCCACAGCATCGCGATGGTTCTTTCCTTGCTACTTACCGCCATTTTCTGGAATTTACTTACTTGGTACTTGGGAATCCCGTGCTCGAGCTCGCATACGCTAATTGGATCAATCTTTGGCGTAGGACTGGCTTTTTCCTTTCTGCCGGAGGCAAGTGGAGACGCTCTAAACTGGGCCAAAGTAGAGGAGACCGGACTTTCTCTTTTAATTTCCCCATTGTTTGGGTTCTCCGTTACCATCATCTTGATGTTCATCCTCCGCTCGGCCACCAAAAAAACAGAGGCTGGCGATGCACTTTTCAAAGAGCCAAAAAAGAACCAGCCACCACCGTGGTGGATACGGAGTATTTTGTTTATTACTTGCACTCTGGTCAGTTTTTTTCATGGATCGAACGATGGGCAAAAAGGCGTTGGCCTTTTTATGCTTGTTCTTATCGGTATTGTTCCTGGCTATTTTGCACTTAATGGCGCTGAAAATGTGACTGCCCTACCGGCCACGCTTGTGAAAATGGAGCAAGTGCTTGTGACCGTTGATTCGACTGCTCTTTCAAAGCCAGATCGAAAAACATTGGACACGATGCTATATTACGTCAACGACCTAAAAGCTCATTTTGCACAGACTACCACGGCTGAATCCATTGAAAAAGCGAAAAAGTTTGAAGTACGAAAAGACATCATGGTGCTAGATCGCAACCTCCGGGCACTAATGAAAAAAGAAGAAGTTCGTTTGAGTGAAGTTGACAAGGAAAAATTAACAGCTGGACTAGTCGATTTGAGGAAAGTGACCGATTACTCTCCAACTTGGGTGCTCCTCTTCATTTCGTGTTCACTTGGAATCGGGACAATGATTGGGTGGAAAAGAATCGTGAAAACCATCGGGGAAAAAATAGGCAAAGAACATTTGACATACGCCCAAGGTGCAAGCGCTGAATTTGTGGCGGCAAGCACGATCGGCCTTTCAAGTTATCTTGGTATGCCTGTTAGCACTACACATGTTCTTTCATCGGGCATTGCGGGTAGCATGGTGGCAAGCAAGGGAATTAAGAACCTCCAAGCCGACACCGTAAGAAATATCTTAATTGCATGGCTGTTTACTGTGCCGGTAGTGGTGATCATGTCAGGGGGATTATTTTTACTTTTCCGAGCGATCTTTTAACCGTCAGCGGAATCAATTACGCGGAAGCCTTTGATTCTAAGAATTCATCCCATTCGTTGTGACTGAACCCGGAAACATCGCGTAAGAACAGCGCATAGCTTGGTTTGTAGGGCTTTCGTTTCAAAAGCATCCCAGCCGCTTCGGGTGTATTGTCTCCTTTTCTGGCATTACACTTTTTGCAGGCTGTAACTAAATTCGTCCAACTGTGTTGCCCTCCTTTTGAACTGGGTATGACGTGATCAAGGGTAAGGTCACGCCTTGTACCACAGTACTGACATTCGTTGTTATCTCGCTTAAAAATATTCTGTCGGGTTAGATTCACCCCTTTGTAGGGGGCATTAACGTATCTATTGAGCCGGATAACGGAAGGCATTTGAAAGCTCCGGGTAACGGTATTCAAACGATATCCATTAGCGGGTCTAACCAGTTCGCTTTTGTTTAGGTATACCAAAATAAAAGCACGCTCTACCGAGCAAACCATCAGTGGACTGAAGTCTTGATTTAAAACCAATACTCTGGTGTTCATCTACTACACGTGTTATGTAAGCTATATCTCCGGAGGACACTTTGCCACATATGCCCATTTCGCGGCATCAAGATAAAACGTTTTACTGTTGTAAACAACGCCTGCGTCTAATCGTTTAAAATTCGAATAATCATTTTAAGTTCGTGTGTGAAAATTTTAGTCTCAATATCCAACACACCATCTTCTGACAAATGGTCGATCTTAACTCGACCATCTGCGTGTAGAACTTTATTCTCTTCTAGCAATAAGCCGGTTTTTTCTTTTCCTTCTTTGAGAGATAAAAAGAATGCAATGTCCCCCGGCCTCGCACGATCAATGTTCTTCACCGTTTTTTGGTGTTTGACAAGTTTTTCAGGAGAACGCGATATGGAATAACCGCTTACCCTATAGACCATTTGAACCAGTCCAGCCCCGTCAATACCAAATGGAGATTTACCACCCTCCTGTTCAGGCACATTCAAATATTTCAAGGAAATTGTCTTCAAAAATTCGAAATCACGTTTTTGTCCCAAGCTTTTAGATTCTCCATTAAACGCAAATTGCTCATCCATTTTAAACAACTCCGATTGTGAAATGGGAACGATACTACCTAATAAAATAGTGATGGGCGATTTCTTATATAAGATCGTTGAGCAAATGTCAGTTGTAATCTTAAAATCGGTTGTATTGATTTGTTCAAAATACTCTTGCGAGATCGCATGGTGCTGTTTCCGTTCAATCCACCCTTTGCTGCCATCAAAACAAATAGTAATTCGAAGCCACAATCCATCGCCTGCCTCCTCAGCTACTAAGTAATGGTCGCCAAACAATAGCTGCGTGACTTGTAGCGACAAGTGACTCTGTTCTTTTCGAACAGCTACCACAGACAATCGGCAAACGCCATAACTGATCTCCATGCTATCTTATTTTCAGTTTACTAAGTTCCCGTTTCATATCTCGCTCTTTGATGCTCTCTCTTTTATCATGCGTTTTTTTACCCCTTGCTAAAGCAATTTCCAGCTTGGCAAAACCACGCTCGTTAATAAATAAACGAATCGGCACTAGTGTCAATCCCTTCTCCTCCACTTTGCCCTCCAGCCTACCAATCTCTGATTTTTTCAACAACAACTTCCTTTCTCTTGCGGCTTCATGATTGTAATGTGTGCCTTGGGCATAGGGTGTAATATTAATACCCTTCGCAAAAACTTGCCCATTATTAAAAAAACAATAGCCATCCTGCAGGTTCACTTTACCTTCTCTGATTGATTTTATTTCAGTGCCCATCAGTGCAATGCCGGCAACAAATTTTTCTATCAATTCATATTGAAAAGAAGCTTGCCTATTCTTGATATTGATATCATTGGTAAATCGTGACTTCATGAAATCGGCTTTGTGAACAATTGCTTTAATCTGTCCTTTTTCAACATCTTTTGACCAGTAGTGCCTACTGCAATTAGTCGCCCGTTGACGCTCGATTCAATCATGCAGGTGAGTTCATTTTTCTCTATTTTGACAATCGTTGCAATAAAGGTAATCTCTTCCCCTACAAAAGCAGGGCTTTTATGGTCTATACTCAGAAAAGTGCCAACGCCTTCTTCATCATCGTCCTTCATTTCAATAAAGAAAAGCCTTGAGGCCCATTCAAAATCTCTGGCAAGCGAAAAAGTAGAACAGACTGCATGTAGCAACTCTCCATGAAAAGCGGCTAAATCATTTTCCGTCACTTTCTTTTTATACACTTTTTGGTCGCCTGATTTAAAATTTGATTTCATCTATTTTATATGGCCATGTTGGCTATCGGTGAAACATCCATCTCTGAAAAAATGCCCTTTATAAATTTAAAATGTGCGGCCATGGCAATCATGGCCGCATTGTCTGTGCAATATTGAAACTCGGGAACATAAATCGTCCAACCCAATTTTTGGGCGCTAGCTTTAAGTTCGTTTCTGAGTCCTGAATTAGCAGCAACGCCTCCGGCAATGGCTATCTGCTTGATACCCGTTTGTCGTGAAGCCGCTATTACTTTTTGAATCAACATTTTCACTAACTGATACTGAAGGCTGGCACAAATGTCATTCAGGTTTTTTTCTACAAAATGGGGATCTTCTCTTTTTTTGTCTCGCAAAAAATACAAAAAAGAAGTCTTAATGCCACTGAAAGAAAAACTCAAACCGGGCATGTTGGTGTCAGCGAAAGCATATGCTTTAGAGTTACCCAACTGCGCATACTTATCAATCAGCGGACCACCAGGATAGGGAAGTCCCATCATTTTGGCGGCCTTATCAAAAGCCTCCCCCACTGCATCATCCTGTGTTTCACCCAAAACCTGCATGCAAAGGTAATCCTCCGCTAGCACAATCTGCGTATGACCACCACTAACTGTCAGACAAAGAAAGGGAAAAACGGGTGTAGGTGGTTCAATAAAATGTGCCAGCACATGCGCTTCCATGTGGTTTACATCAATCAGCGGAATACCGAGAGCCAATGCCATGCCCTTCGCAAATGACACTCCAACTAACAAAGATCCCAAAAGGCCAGGGCCCCTGGTAAAAGCGATCGCATGCAAATCTGATTTTTGGATACCAGATGTGATGATCGCTTCGTTTACAACATACAAGATATTCTGTTGGTGAGCGCGGGAGGCAAGCTCGGGCACTACTCCCCCGTATTTCTGGTGTACGTTTTGTGAGGCAATTACATTATTAACTACCTTGCCTTGTTGTATGACGGACGCAGAAGTCTCATCACAGGAAGACTCAATTGCCAGGATAGTTGGATACATGTAATTAGACAATGAGGTTGCAAGTTATTAAAATCCGCGTGTATCGGTGGCTCCGAAGGGGACTTCTATACGTGCTATACCTTGCGCTGACGGTGGCTGTTACAAGTTTTTTTCTACTTCAGCTACCTGCCGTTCAAGAGGGGCTTATCAATCGTTATACGCGTAAATTTTCAAATGTACTCGGTTTCAAGATCACCGTAGGGAAATTTTATCTGCGCTGGTATGATCGGTTGGAAATTGAGCTTCTTGAAATCAAAGACAGCGAAGAAAATACCATGATTGCTGTTGAAAAGCTGGACATTAATTTTCGGTTCACCAGTATCTTAGAACACAACAACATTAATATCGATGCTGCCGAACTAAAAGGCGTAAATGTTTATTTGAAAACAATTCAAGAAAGCGACACATCAAGAAACTTGAATATCAATATTTTTATTGACCGCTTAAATGGGCCGCCTTCAGCATCAACGAGTCAACCTCCAAAAATAAACATTGGAGAAATAAATCTCGCAGATGCCGATTTTGCCTACAATGAAACGGAGAGCGATTCTATAAAAAATGGCTTCGATTATTATCACTTTAAATTGGGTTTGGAGGCTGACCTGCAAGCCTTCAAAGTGATTGGTGACACGATACAATTTGATGTAAACTCACTTCAGGCAAAAGACGAAAAAACAGGACTTCAAGTCAATAATCTAAAAACATTCTTTTTAATTTCACAAACGTCCATGGAGTTTTTGAACCTTCAAATGGACATTGGGAAAAGTTTTATTTCTGATACTGTCATTTTTAAGTTCAAATCACAAGCTGATTTTTCGGATTTTAACCGAAAAGTTGGTGTAGACGCAAGGCTAAAGAAGACAGTTATTCATCCAGAAGATCTGGCGCTATTCAGTGGAGGAAAATCTCCGTTACCAATACCCCTGAAATTGGAAGGAAATGTTTCTGGTAAAATAGCGCGTTTCAATTACCAAAACATGCGCGCCAGACTTGGTTCTACATTGATCGAGGGTAAACTACAAATGGACGGACTTCCATCTATTGCCGAAACATTTATTGAGCTAGATGTGAAGCAAGGTGCAGTTAACATTAATGATTTATCGTTTCTGTTTCCAGAAAATATTTTCAACGCTATAAAGCCACTAAATCGATTTGCTTTAAAAGGCAAATTCACAGGCTTTTTGAATGACTTTGTAGCAAATGGAGATTTCGATGGAACGCTTGGCAACATACGATCAGACATTAATTTAAAAATCAATAAGGAATTTGTTGAAAAGTCTTCTTACACTGGCAATCTATCCTTACAAGAATTTCGCTTGGGGCAGTATTTTAAAGACACCACGACTTTCCAGAAGGTAAACCTAACGGGCCAGATTCGAGGGACAGGTCTGACCGAACAATCAGCTGACTTTTTCCTAAACGGCAAAATCCGTTCAATTGGAATACTTGGATATAACTATGCAAACATCTCAACAAATGCTCGATTTGCCAGTCAATTGTTTAGCGGAAAAATGACCATCGATGACCCTAATTTGCAGTTTAACGCAAACGGTTCTATCGATTTGCGCAAAGGAATAAATCGAGTGAAAATTCAAGCAAAATTGGATACAGCTCAACTTGACAAATTAGGATTCATAAATGATGAGTTGGCCATCAGCACCTATCTGGATATTGACACCAAAGGCTTACAAATTGATAGTATTTTTGGCGAAGCCAAGTTTAGAAACACCTCCATTTCATACAAAGACCAATCGCTAAAACTGGATTCGATTCACGTCACCTCCTTGCGCGAAAAAGAAGGTCGAATTCTGCGACTACGCAGTTCATCCATTGACGCCACGTTGAGCGGGAAATACTATTACTCAACCTTGTTCAGTGACTTAACCAGATTGTTCAATGAATTTAGACTAAACGTTAAAAATGACAAGGCAGCTATTGCATCTTATTACTCGCAAAAAGCAAAAAGTACCCAATCGTATCAGGCAAATTTTGAAGTTAAACTGAACGACATCAACTCGATACTGGTTCTCGCGGGAATAAATGCAACCGTGTCTCAGAATACTAAAATTTACGGGCAATTTACCAATGGACTGACTTCACTTATCAGTGCGTACGCTACTGTAGACACGGTTAGTATCGGCAACAGATTCTTTCTGAAAAACGAAATTGAATTTTCAGGATCGAAAATTCGAGATAGTGTAAATGTCCTTGCTGTACTTTCTGTCACTTCAAAGAACCAGCAATTGGCAAAGTCATTCAATACCAAAGATCTTTTTTCGGAGGTGGTTTGGAGTAAAGATCATATTGATTTCAGTTTGGATGCAAATCAAACGGAAACCACCAGTTTTCTGCGGCTCAAATCTGAAATAGATTTTTTAAAGGATAGCGTGAAAATAAAAATCTTACCCACCCGCATCAGGGCACTGGATAAAGAGTGGACGGTAGATCAAAATAATTACATTCTCAACAATGGAAAAGAATGGTCTATTCATGGGCTCATTATAAAAAACGTGGATGAATCGGTTTTGTTGGATGGCGCGATTTCCGCCCAAAGTGATCGCCAATTGATGCTAAAAGTAAATAATCTCAATTTGAACATTCTAGATGCCATTAGTTCGGAAAAATTCAGCGGGATTGTTAATGGCGAGGTAAAAATACGAGATGTGTATACTAACCCGTTCCTTCAGAACGATGTTTCAATCAGTGCCTTGACGGTGAACAATTTTTTGATTGGTGATTTAAATGGAAAAAATAATTGGAACCGTGACGAGCAACAATTCGACATTGATTTTACAATCGATCGATTGGGTAAAAGAACGGTTTCGTTGATTGGCTTTTACAATCCTAAAAAAGAAAGCCCACTATTCGTAAAGGCAAGCCTGGCAAAAACCAACTTAAAGATCATTGAGCCGTTTCTCCGAGGGATTTTTTCAGAAATTGACGGCACATTATCTGGCGAATACCTAATCACAGGCGATTTCAGCAAGCCGCTCGTGAATGGCGATGGCGTAATTGAAGATGGTCAAATTATGATAGACTATTTGAGAACTCTATATTCTTTTTCTGGCAAATTGGGCATGAACTCTACACAGATTATTTTTGACGATATCGAATTGGCAGATGCCTTCAAGAACAAATCAAAGTTACGAGGGTTTCTAACCCACAAAAATTATTCGAAATTTAGAATTGTGCTAAATGCTGAGTTTTCAAACTTTCAACTGCTAAACACTTCCGCAAAAGACAACAGTCTTTTTTATGGGCAGGCGTATGCCACTGGTGACCTAAATATTCTCGGGCCGCTCGAGAACATGAAGATATCTGCAACGGCCCGATCAGATAAGAAAACACGAATTCTGATTCCAATGAACAGTACACAATCGGCCGAAAAAAAGGAGTTTATTTCATTCGTTAACCTCAGCGAGGAAAGCAAAGAGAAAAATGCAATATCCAAAAAGGCCAAATCTCAACCCACCGGAATAACAATGGACTTGAATCTCGACATTACACCAGACGCCTACACTGAAATTATCTTTAATGCCAAGTCGGGCGATATTATCAGGGGTTATGGCCGTGGCGATATTCGCCTGCAACTCGATACGAAGGGAGAATTCACCATGTTTGGATTGTATGAATTTGAAAGAGGTTACTACAACTTCACACTTTATGATGTTATCAATAAAGAATTTACTATCAACAAAGGCAGTCGAATTAGCTGGACGGGAGATCCTTATACCGGGCAACTGGCGCTTAATGCAAGTTATAAGCAGCTTGCTTCACTTAGCCCGATCTTAAGTTTAAATGAAGCACAACAAAATTCACCGCAAATGCGGAGGAAGTACCCTGTTGAGGTGTTACTAAAGCTGGAGGGTCCAATGCTGGGGCCACAAATAAATTTTGATATCGTGGCAAACGATCTCCCCAACTCCGTTCCAATGGACGGTGACGCCCCGGTGCAATTGAAAATGTCCTTTCAGCAATTCAAGGCCAAGCTGGATGAACAAGAATTACAAAAACAGGTATTCAGTTTGATTATTTTGAAGCGTTTTTCATCTCTTGATGCGTTCACCGCCAGCGGTGCCGACCTAACGCGGAGTGTCAGTGAGCTACTCTCCAATCAGCTCAGTTACTGGCTAACCCAGGTAGACGAAAATCTGGAAATAGACTTTGACCTGCCCAGTTTTGACCAGGAGGCTTTTAACACCTTTCAACTTCGTTTGTCCTATTCCTTTTTTGGCGGGCGCTTGCGTGTCACGCGCGATGGAACGTTTGGGAATCAGTACGCCAGATCAGAGGTGTCCAATTTATTAGGGGATTGGACGGTAGATTATTTATTGACCCCAGATGGAAAATTCAAAGTAAAAATGTTCAATCGAACAAATATCAATCAGCTAACAAGTTCACTAGGAAGCCAGTCAACAATTAGTGCGGGTGTCAGTTTGGCTCATACGCAAAACTTCAATAATTGGCTTGATCTCATCACCCGCACTCGGGAACGCAAAAGGCGAGAGACAAAGGCTGAGGAACAAAAAGATGCAGGACCTGAGAAAGATGGAGGGAACTAGTTGAACCTGGTTTCGTTAGAAAATATTGATCGGGTTTACTAACTTACCCGCCAAACATTCGAACCATGGACTTAACCGCAATTATGAAGAACTACGCTGAGCAAATTGGCGGACAATTCACCCAATACGACAGTCTTCAGTCTATTATTATCATGCCTGTTTCGGGTGGGCGATTTCAAACGGTGTTAGGCACGATAAAAAAAAATGAACTGTATAATCGGCAGTTGATTTCACTGAATTCCAAAGTCTGTTCCTCCTCGCTAACGATTGACTACAAGATGTTATTAGAACAAACGGCCTTTTTTAACTATTGCCGATTTGTGATCAATCAAAACTATTTGCAAGTAGAAGCGGTGGCTTCTCTTGATAACCTGACGGAAGAAACAATCAAAGAAATGCTACAAGAAGTTGCAAATCTGGGGGATCAGTATGAAATGAAGTTGACAGGGTCTGACATTCATTAAAACTTTTTTACGGCTATGCCATGTTGGCTGCAGGCCTTCTACATAAAAGTCTAAAAACCCTCGTACCTTTACGGTAATGCAAGCCGTCTTATCGCCCCGACTAGTCGGGGAGGAAAGTCCGGGCAACATAGAGCGCTGTACTTCCTAACGGGAAGGTCCGCCTAGGTGGAACAGAAAGTGCCACAGAAAATAAGTAGCCCTGATGCTTGTCGTCAGGGTGATAGTGAAAAGGTGGGGTAAGAGCTCACCGGTCTCGAAAGTGATTTCGAACGCATGGTAAACCTTACAGGTTGAAAGGCCAAATAAGCCCCGATCAACGGAGCGGCTCGTTCTTATCTGCGAAAGCAGGTATCGGGGTGGGTAGGCTGATAGATCCCGATGGCAACGTCAGGACTAGATAAATGATAAGACCCCGACTTGTCGGGGACAGGACCCGGCTTACAGGCTTGCATTATTTTTATTTTAGATTTTAAGAAGTAAGATTTTAGATTTTGCTTGTCGATGACTTAAAATCTCACGTTTATCTACATCTTGTATCTTCAAATCATAAATCTTAAATCCATTTATGCCTAAAATACTATTGATCGAAGACGAAGCCAGCATCCGCTCAGTACTCAAAGACATTCTCAAAGATCAAAAAGAGTTGGGACTAATTGTTGATGAGGCCAAAGACGGTGCTGAGGGGTTGCTGAAGTTAGAAAGTGAAAATTATGACTTGACCATTTGCGACATCAAAATGCCAAAAATGGATGGTATGGAAGTTTTGCAAAAGGCAAAAGAAAAAGGAATTAATACTACGTTTGTAATGATCTCTGCTCACGGAAGCACTGAACTTGCCGTGGATGCTACCAAAATGGGTGCGTATGATTTTCTGCAAAAGCCACCTGACCTAAATCGATTGCTTCTGACAGTACGCAATGCACTCGACAAGAATACACTGGTGAAAGAGGCAAAGTCATTGAAGAGAAAAGTCTCACACAAGTACGAAATGATTGGCCGCTCTGAAGCACTACAAGAGGTGATGACGATGATTGAAAAAGTCGCGCCTACGGAGGCAAGAGTATTGATCACCGGACCAAATGGGTCTGGAAAAGAATTGGTGGCTCGACAAATTCATGAAAAAAGTAATCGGTCAAATTTTGAGTTTGTAGAGGTCAATTGTGCCGCCATTCCATCTGAGCTAATTGAAAGCGAGTTATTCGGACATGAAAAAGGTTCATTCACATCGGCCATCAAACAGCGAATTGGAAAATTTGAGCAGGCTGAGAGTGGCACTTTGTTCTTAGACGAAATTGGGGATATGACGCTTTCAGCGCAAGCAAAAGTTCTGCGTGCGCTACAAGAAAACAAGATAACGCGTGTGGGTGGCGAAAGGGATACGGTGGTCAACGTGCGCGTACTGGCTGCGACCAACAAAGACCTCAAAAAAGAAATTGCGGAAGGCAGATTTAGGGAGGATCTTTACCATCGATTATCGGTGATATTGATCAAAGTACCTTCGCTCGCTGAAAGAAAAGAAGATATTCCCTTATTGGTTGAGAAGTTCTTGGGCGATATTGCTGCCGAAACAGGTGCCAAGAAAAAAGAAATAAAAGCAGACGCCATCAATGAACTTGAAAAGCACCCGTGGACAGGAAATATCCGCGAACTTAGAAATGTAACGGAGAGGCTAGTGATTATGGGCGACCCAATAATCAGCTTAAAAGATGCAAAAAAATACCTTTAACAGGCTAGATCCTGTTCTGAGGAACTGATTTCTTCAACTCTTTCTTGCTGTAAGTAGGGCAAGTGTATTGGCTGCAAGCAGACAAGAAAGTAACAAGTAGTAAAAACGCTAAAATTTTTTTCATGGTTGTGGCTTTGGACATTTCAAAAATAAGACTCTTTTTTTTCGAAACAAATCTAAACTATATAAAAACACGGTTTGTCGAGTGTAATGTTCATCCAACTAAAAGATTACAACCTCTTACATCGCTATTGTCTATTCTTCCAAGTACCTCAAAGTAACCGCTTTGGGCTTTTTTACCTAAATCCTGAGTTTCAATAAACGCGCAGGAATGGGCATTTGCCAAGTCTATCACATTTATTCCACCTGCTTTGCCGGGAGGGAGATTGGAGAATGGGTCATTGATCTCGCGGATAACAATTTTCATCCAGGGAGGGGTTGCAAAGACACCGTTCCCCATCGAGTAGGCTTGCGACATTAACTCTGTCATTCCATATTCAGAACCAATTTGCGCCACATTGAAGCGTTGACACAAAAAGCCATGCAATTCCTCTCGAATCCATTCTTTGCGCCTGCCTTTCATACCTCCTGTCTCAATCAAGGTGCAATGGCTTAGGTCGATCTCAAATTTTTCAGCCAAATCCAGCAGCGCAAAAGAAACGCCCCATAAAATCACTTTTCTTCTACTCCCCCTAACAGCCTCTAACTTGATCAGCAACTCTTCTTGATTGTGCAGGTAAAAGCCGGAATGCGCGGAGTGGGTCTGCTTAATAAAATGCCTGATCATCGCAATCAACGAAGAACCTTCACGCTCCAAATAAGAGGGGAGTAACGCCAAAATAGCACAGTCATTCAACGGCCCGAAATAGCGCTCAAAGGTCAAATCAGCGTGGGCAAGGTAGAATGGCAAGCTCCAAACAAGATGCCGACTTGTAGTTGCTCCTGTTGTGCCGCTGCTCGAAAATTCCGCTTCCGGTTTCCATTCGCCAGAGACCACCCGCTGTGTTTTAAAAAATTCTATAGGCAAAAACGGTATTTGCTGAATTGACGTTATCTTTGTGAAATCCAGCTGTAGATTTTTCAGATAGGCGTTGTATACCCTATTGTTTTCGGCTTGAAATTGAAATACCGACAAAGCAATATCTGCAAAGTTGTGTTCGTTAACAGATGACAGAGAGGATGTAAATTGTTGGATGGAAGGCAAAACAAAAACTTTAGGCAAATTTAGAAAATGAGATGGATTAGAAATATTGGATTGGGATTGGTGTTCATGGGGGCGGTAAATGCATGTTTTACACCACCTAATTATCCAATCGCGCCTCAAATTGAATTTGTTAACAATGAATTGAAGTTTGTCAAAAACACTGCACCTCAGGGACTTGATACGTTAAGGATCGTTTTAAAGTTTACCGATGGTGATGGTGATGTCGGGACAATTAAAACAAATTCTACAGCATTAGAAGATCAATCCGAATTTTTCTATTTCGTTAACTCAACTGGCGACACTCGATTAACTACCAATAGTCAAAGTAATCTTACGTATAGTTTCAAAACGCTTAATCCAAACTTTATTCTAAACGGCACTCAACGACCGGCTGGACCTCTACCTCCACTGGATTGCAATTCGTGGACACGGAAATTAGCAAGTGACAACAAAACGCCAGTGAATCCAGCTGAGTATGTTTACTATGAACTGAATCCCAACTATTATAACATCTACGTTGATTACTTCATCAAGAACAATGATGGAACCTTTGCAAGGTTCGATGTTAGAGAAGAATTCAATTCTTTTCCGAGTTGTACAGCAGACCTTTCACTAAACGGTTCTATAATCCCCAATCTTTCAAAAGAAATTGGGAAAAACTCTCCTCTGGACGGAAAAATAAAATTTAACATTGTTTCATTTGGCATTGATTTTATTTTTACAATAAAAACCTTGAAGGTAAAGGTGTACATTGTAGACAGAGCTGGAAACAAGAGCAATGAAGTAGAGTCAAAAGAGTTTACTCTACAGTCAATCCGATAACGCTAATAGGCAGGTTAATAAACAGGAGGAAATTTATTGGGAAACGCCTCGCTCACTAACTCGTACACCCTATCAAAAATTTCTTCGGGATTGGGTTTCGAAAAATAATCGCCATCCGAGCCATAAGCAGGTCGATGTTCCTTGGCAGCCATAGTCAAGGGAGCCGAATCCAAATAGCGATAAGCTTTTTGCACCTCTAGTACCTGCTGCATCATGAACGCTGTGGCACCGCCCGGCACATCTTCATCGGCAAACACCACGCGGTTGGTTTTTTTCACCGATTCTAAAATAGTATGATTGACATCAAACGGCAACAACGTCTGCACATCTATCACTTCACATGAAATACCTTTCTCTTCCAATTCGGCTACGCCCTCTAAAACGATTCGACACATCGATCCGTAGGTAACAATGGTTACATCGGTACCCTCTTTCAATACTTCAGGCACCCCCAACGGTACGGTAAACTCACCAATATTATCAGGCAATTTCTCCTTTAATCGATAGCCGTTTAGACATTCGATAATCAGTGCCGGATCATCGGATTTTAAAAGTGTATTATAAAAGCCAGCGGCCTGCACCATGTTGCGAGGCACCAGTACATACATTCCACGCAGGCTATTCAAAATCATTCCCATAGGCGATCCTGCATGCCACACGCCTTCCAAGCGATGACCACGTGTTCTAACAATCAGTGGAGCCTTCTGACCTCCCTTTGTCCGATATTGTAAATTGGCCAGATCGTCACTCAGTATTTGAATCGCGTAAAGCAAATAATCTAAATATTGAATTTCTGCAATGGGCCGCAATCCGCGCAAAGCGAGACCTATCCCCTGACCAACGATGGTACATTCACGAATACCCGTGTCCGTTACGCGTAGTTCGCCAAATTTTTCCTGCAATCCGGCAAAGCCTTGATTCACATCACCAATTTTTCCTACGTCTTCACCAAAAGCCAAAACTCTTGGATCCCGTTCCAACGCTTCTGCAAAACAGGCACGAAGTACTTCGCGGCCATCCACCAGCGAAGATTTTTCAGAATAAGTGGGTGCAATTCCTTTCACTTTCAGCGCAGACCATTCTGAACTACTATGCAAATAAGAATTATACCGATCTTCATTTTCAGTCGCCACTTTTTCAAGCCATTCTACCAACTGAGGTTTTACCGTGCACTGCTTCCCGATCAAAAATCGCATGGTTGCTTTTGCCGCTTTAATGGCGTCATAACGAGCGGGGTTGATCGTTTTAGTCAAGATCGAAAGGATATCATTCAACGCTGGGTGCTCTACCACTGCTTGCTCCAGTAGGTTTATCAGCGCGCTCTGATCTTCTTGAATGCCTTGATTAAACGATTTCCAGGATTCATCCTTTATTCTCTTGGCGGTGGCCTTAGCTGTTTTTTCAATTTCATCCAACTCAAGAGCCGTACTGATACCTTGCTCAATGATCCACTCGTGCATTTTTGCAATGCAATCGAACTGTGTCTCCCAGTTTAATCTTTCCTTTGTTTTATATCTTTCGTGTGATCCTGACGTGGAATGTCCTTGAGGCTGCGTCATCTCCACCACATGCACGATGACAGGAACGTGTTCTTCGCGACAGACCTTTTCTGCTTTTGCATACACTCTGCAAAGCTCTTCATAGTCCCATCCTTTGGCCGTAAACAGTTCGTACCCTTTATCTTTCTTGTCGCGCTGAAAGCCAGCTAAAATTTTTGAAATACTACCTTTTGTGGTTTGGTATTCTTTTGGAACAGAAATCCCATACTCATCGTCCCAAACAGAAACCAGCATAGGCACCTGCAAAACGCCCGCTGCATTGATGGCTTCAAAAAACATTCCCTCGGAGGTAGATGCGTTGCCAATCGTGCCAAACGCAATTTCGTTTCCGTTGGTGCTAAGATTTGTGAATGCAGAAAGTGAGGCATTGTTTCGGAATAACTTGGATGCATACGCCAGACCTACCAACCTTGGCATCTGCGCTGCGGTAGGAGAAATATCAGCACTGCTATTCTTCAGTTGTGAAATATTTTTTAGCTCGCCCTGCTCATCGAGCATACGTGTGGCAAAGTGACCGTTCATCAACCTACCTGCAGATGCCGGATCTGCATGAACATCGGTGTGTGCGTACAACTGAGCGAAATAGTGGTGAAGTGTCATCTCACCAATTGCCAGCATAAATGTTTGGTCGCGATAATAACCAGCGCGATGATCTCCATTGCGAAACACTTTGGCCATCGCAATTTGAGCCACTTCTTTTCCATCGCCAAAGATTCCAAACTTGGCCTTACCCATGAAGACTTCCTTCCGCCCCAACAAACTGGCCTCACGGCTTTCGCACACGAGTTGGTAGTCGGCCAGCACTTCGGCTGCCTTTGTAGCTGATACCTTAGGAAAATCAGTTTTTGTGTAGCTCAAACGTGTGCAATTTATTTTTCAAAAGTAGAGAAAAACCAACGAGGGTTCAAAGAACCAAAAATTGACCAAATAAAATAATGACAATCAATCTATCCTCGAAAGAATTTCACCCAGTCACCTTCATTCACCTTAGGATAATTTGCTTTTTCCTTGAACAGATAAATCGTCACTGACAGTCCTTCTATTACAATTGTTTCTTTGTGGTAACCATAACCAAGTTCGAGCTGATCGATCTGCATTCGTACTTCTGCATTCTCAATTTCAAAAACCTCCACCAACATTTTATCAGCTGACTCATCCGTTCTGATCGCAAAAGGAAAATCACCAAGCGAATACATCTCATACCCTTTTATCCAGGCGGTAAATCTATACTTCAAGAAGGAAGCATATACTGTGTGATTTGATAAGCCAAATCGTAACGATCCATAGAATGCAAACAGGTTTTTCATTCACATTTAGAACTTATAACAGCCCACAGAAATCCTGGGCTGGAATTTATAATTAGGCGATCTCGAAAGTTCTGCAATTCCTTCAATGTTACAAACTGAGTAGGAGCCTATTGATGCTCCCAATTATAGCACGTATATTTGCGCACTCGTTTGAAAAACAGGAAATAGACACTTTAATCCCATTCATATGATCATCGGAGTTCCCAAAGAAATCAAAAACAATGAAAATCGCGTAGCACTGACACCTGCCGGAGCAGCCGAGCTTTCTAAGCGTGGCCACACCGTGAATATGCAAACCAAAGCGGGAGAAGGCAGCGGATTTAGCGATGAAGAGTATAAAAATGCGGGGGCAAAAATACTTTCTACTGCACAAGAAGTTTTTGCCATTGCCGAAATGATCATGAAAGTAAAAGAACCAATTGAGCAAGAATACAGCTTGATTAGAAAGGATCAACTAGTGTTTACCTATTTCCACTTTGCGTCTTATGAGCCGTTGCTCCACGCGATGGTGAAAACAGAATCTGTTTGCCTCGCTTACGAAACCGTTGAACGCCTAGATGGAAGTTTGCCATTGCTGATCCCGATGAGTGAAGTGGCAGGTAGAATGTCTATTCAAGAGGGTGCGAAATATTTGGAGAAGCCTCTCAAAGGACGAGGAATTTTACTAGGTGGTGTACCGGGAGTGATGCCTGCAAAAGTATTGATCTTAGGCGGTGGTGTAGTGGGAACGAACGCAGCAAAGATGGCGGCAGGAATGGGTGCCGATGTCATTATCACCGATGTAAACATAAATCGCTTGCGCTATCTAGATGATGTGATGCCAAAAAATGTACATACGATGGTATCTAATGAATATGTACTACGTGAATTGGTGAAGACACACGATTTGATTATCGGTGGTGTGCTCGTTCCGGGTGCAAAAGCTCCGAAGCTAATTACCCGCGACATGCTAAAGACGATGCGACCGGGAACTGTGCTGGTAGATGTAGCGGTCGATCAAGGGGGCTGCATAGAAACGTGCCGACCTACGACTCACGAAGATCCTACTTTCATTATTGATGATGTCGTTCATTATTGCGTGGCCAACATGCCTGGTGCAGTGCCATATACTTCAACGCTGGCATTGACCAACGCAACACTGCCTTATGCCATTAAATTAGCAACACAAGGATGGAAAAAAGCGTGTGCGGAGAATCTTGATTTGAAAAAAGGGTTGAACGTAATCAATGGCAAGGTGGTATACAAAGCAGTAGCAGATGCATTCAACACGCCTTATTCGGACGTGAAGGAGTTTTTGGCTTAAAGTAGATACTTAGCGAACTTTGTGTGAATTTTCTTTGCGTCCTTTGCGGTTAAAACTATCAATGCAGAGGACGCTGAGATTCGCAGAGGAAAATCAAATTCTATTGTTAATTATGAGAACCCACTTTCTCTTTTTATTCATTTGCATTAGTTGTTCTTCTAATGCGCAAAAGAAAGAAATCAAAACAAAAATTTATCCTGACGAAAAGTTAGTCACTGAAAAGTACTTGACCAATGGAGCTCACAAATACAACTACTTCTCACGCGAGTGGCAAATATATTTGGATTCTGCCATTCAGATGAACCCGACAGTCGCTTATTACTATCAACAAAAAGCGATGCCACTTTTTAAACAGAGAAAGTATGAGACAGGAATACCATTTTTAAATAAAGCGGTACAACTTGATTCGCTTCAGTACATCGACTACCAAGCCTTCATGAAATGTATCTTCTCTAAAGATTATTCTGGCGCGATCAACGACTTCAAGCTCTCCAAAAGAATAAAAGGTGAGTACGCCCATGTGATGGATCATTCGTATGATTTTTATACCGGGCTTTGTTATTTACAGCTTAACGATTTCAAAAAAGCAGTTGACCACATAACGCGAAGTATTGAGTACACGAAAAAGACGAGCGGGAATAGCTGGGTGCATTACCTTGATTTGTTCTATTTGGGAATTGCTTATATGGAACTAGAAAATTACCAAGAGGCGATAAAATTCTTTGATCAATCGCTGGCCGTTTATACCAATTTCTCTGATGCAGAGTATTACAAAGCCCTTTCAGTAGCTAAACTGGCCAAGTTTGATGAGGCAACTGAGTTATTGAAAAAAAGTGCTGCCCATTTTAAACAAGGTTACACGATCAACGAGGATAATGTGTACTATGAAAAATATCCCTATCAGGTATTCTCGTATTTCTTTCCAACGGAAAATTGATTTTTCTACAGCTTTATTGAAATGTTAGCCGAAACTATCTATTCGCGAATTCCGGTACCGGGGTTTTATGCAAACGCATCAAAAAAAGGCGCGGTACGAGGCAGAGACGTTGCGAAGAATAAAAAGACTTGATTGAGTTGACAAAAAACTACCTTGATCTATTTGTTGATTGTCGAGTCAACCATTGAGTTAAACTCCCATCGTAAACAATTCCTTCAGTTCTCTGTTGCTCAGGTTTCCGATCCAGTTCTCTCCGGCAGAAACTGTCATTTCGGCCAGCGCTTTTTTGGCTTGTATCATGTCGTTGATGCGTTCTTCAAATGTATTCTTGGTGATAAACCGGTGCACCATCACGTTACTTTTCTGCCCTAACCGATAAGCGCGGTCGGTGGCTTGTGCTTCTACGGCAGGGTTCCACCAAAGGTCGTAGTGTATCACATGGTTGGCGGCTGTGAGGTTAAGTCCAGTGCCGGCTGATTTCAGTGAGAGCAGAAATATTTTATCGGCCCTATTTTCTTGAAAACTGGTGACCATTTCTTTGCGCTGTTTTAGGTTGCAGCCACCGTGATAAAACAAGGGTTCTTCTTTGTAACGTTCAGTAATAAAATGCTTGAGCAGGTTGCCCATCTCAGTAAACTGGCTGAAAATCAAAACTTTTTCACCGCTTTCCACAATGCTGTCGAGCTTGTCGAAGAGTAAATCCATTTTGCCGCTGAGCGAGGCATCCATTATTTTGTTTTTGAGGAACTGCGTGGGGTGGTTGCAGATTTGCTTTAAGGCCAAAATCATTTGCAGCACCAACCCTTGCCGCACAAATAAGGCTTTGCTGTCGCTGCCTGTTATAGCTTCAATATCGCTCATGGCTTTTTGCAGTGTCTTCTCATACAAGCTGGCCTGCTCTTTAGCCAACACAGAGTAGCAATCCATTTCGATCTTATCGGGCAGATCTGAGATAATGCTTTTATCTGACTTCAGCCTACGCATCATAAACGGAGCGGTTACTTTCTTGAGCAACTCGGCCACAGCCACATCATTGTATTGCTGGATTGGATTGCCGTAGATTTCGTCAAACTCTTTGCTGTTGCCCATAAGCCCGCGGTTGCTGTAATCCATAATGCTCCACAGTTCACTCAGCCTATTCTCTACTGGCGTGCCACTCATGGCAATGAAATGGCTGGCACTAATCGTTTTTATGGCTTTGGCCTGATCGGTGTTGCTGTTTTTTATATTTTGTGCTTCATCTATAACCAGTGAGTACCACTTTTTCTTTTTGAGTTCGGTGGCATCGCTGCGCACGATTCCGTAGGATGAAATCAACACATCAAATTCATCCTCCTTTTCTATTCTCCGTTTTGTGCCGTGATATATTTTTGCCTTCAATGTAGGCGCAAATTTCTCGATCTCAGTTTGCCAGTTGGTCAAAAGCCCGGTAGGGGCTACCACCAATACTTTTTCCTGTTCAAGCAACCCATCTTCTTTATATTTGAGCAGCGTGGTAATCACCTGAAGTGTTTTTCCAAGCCCCATGTCATCGGCCAGTACTGAACCAAAACCAATTTTTGAATTGCGGTACATCCACGAAAAGCCGCGGTGCTGGTAAGGTCGAAGTTGCGCCTGGATGCCTTTGGGCAGAGCCACTTCATTGAAATTGGTCAGCTCTTTGATCAGTTCTTTAACTTCATCGGTAAGGCTGATGGCACTCCCCAGGTATTCTCCACTGAGAGCCGCACGTAGCATTTGGAATGCCGAAAGCTCTTGTGTGTTTGCAAAGTGGCTGTATATCTTTTGCAAGTCCTGTTGATCTACGTAGATGTACTGGCTTTTGTATTTGATCAACCCCTCCGACTTGCTGAGCAGTTTCTTGAACTCGGCCTCATCCATCACGGTATCGCCTATGGCCACCTGCCAATCAAAACTGAACAACTGCCCAAGGTTTATGAATGATTTGCCACCCGCCTTCTTTTTGATTTTTAAACTTGCCTTCGGCCTCAAAATCCCTTGCAGCGATTTCGGCAAGAGAATATCCACATCCAATAATTGAATTGTCGGTATCATCTGCATCAAAAACGGTGCGAACGTATCGCTTTTCATAATGATCGCCTCCTCGCCCTGTGAGTTGATGTGCCCATCCAGCCCCGTTATGAAGGGGCTTAACTGGGTGAGGCTCTGCAAGATTTCATAACGCCTATCATCAAATTTTTTCTGGGTCAATATATCCTTTAGCGAAACACCCACCGCTACGGTAGTAGGTTTGTTGTCTTGTATATTGATAGTGATTTTAAAATCACTATTCGGTAGCTCTTCTACCACAATCTGTGGCTTGTGATTGCCCTGCGTGATAAAATATTTTTGCGTCCAGGCCATTATGCCACCGCTCAACGCTTCTTCACCCGGTTTTTTAAATGCGTAGTTTCCTTTTCTAAAAAATAAATCCAGAAACATATCGGGGAGGGGTAGTTCTTCCATGATATGAATCATCTCTGTGAGAAACAACGACAGTAAATTAAACGCCTGATTCTTATTGATGGCGCGTTCCTTTTTCTTCTCTTCCCAAAGAAAAATCTTAGGAGGTAGAATGCTCTCCAATTTATTTACCAAGTGGCGCACCTCTTTGCTGAGCATGGCCGGCAGCCAGCGAATAGTGAAATCTTTATTTGGCAACTGCACTATTTGTGGCACCACGGCACCCTTGCTTAATAGGTGAATGGAAAAATGCAAGACCGTGTGCAACGAAGCGGTCGAGGGTTGGTAATCTGCAATCTTTGACGAATGAATTTGCGCCATTTGTTTTGCGAAATCCAAAAACGAAAAATCGGTTTCATTTACCCACACCTTGGATTGGTACTGCTCGTCTATGCTGATTTTGTTATTGGTGCGATGTTCAATGTTTTGGCCTTGCTGTGTGGCCTTGATAAAAAGGTTTTCGAGAGATACTTTTCCCTGCACTACCTTTTGGGCGTTCTTCACTACACGTGCTATTTTGCCGGCATATTTTTCTTTGAAGTTTCCAGCGCCCTGGTAAAAGGCAGGAAAATCAGAGAGCAACGCTGTAAGCGGTTCATGTAGTGGCGAGAGTTTGGCGAAAGACAGTTTTTGATACGCATCGTCAGGATTAAATGGTGTCAACTTCTTTTTTGCATCAAAATACAAATCGGCCAGTTTGGGGACTTCCACCGTAGAGGTGTGTACCACTACACCCAATTGACTGAGTTCATCCACCAGGTTTACGTTGTGCAAACTAAAGATCAAGAATGGGTTGTTGTCAATTTCGGCACTTACCTTATACACCACTGCCGCGAGATGCTTGCAAGGCACCGCCCAGTCGGGGCAAGAGCACTGCATCTTAAAGTCTGTCCATTGTTTGGGGAATACCTTCAGCCCCATTCCTTCGGCAATGGTCAACACTTCGGGGTCCAGCTCGCGGTTTAATAATTTGGAGATGATGGTCGGCCTTTTTGCCAATGCCTGTATGAACTCACTTAGCTCAGGATCGAAAAACGGTGGCAGTACAATATCCACATTGTAAGGTTTTGGCCGGCTGCCCGCTACTTTTGCTTTAATCTGGTTCTGTTTGATATCAATTTTTGTGACCGCACCATTGCGGGCATAGCGGCTGCCCCGCGCCAACCTATTTTCGTAGTCAATGTTGCTCAACGAATTGAGCCATTGCTGGCCCCACCAAGTTTTACCAAAGTTTTCGCTCATGAATGTGATTGGTTAGAATAGTCGGCAAATTAAAATAAAATATCCAATGGTGATTTTTAGCCGTGTAAACTAGGGCAGATAAATTCCCTTCAATGTTAGACTGAAAAAAATTGTTAGCTAAATTGGGGGAATGAATTCAAAAAAATTGAAGCCTCCCCGTGCTTAGCTGCTTCGCAGCAGAAGTGTATTCTACCATTGGAAACGGCAATATATTTCGCGTTCACAGTCATGTTATAAACAGCTACTTGATTAAATGCGTTTTGGCTCAACCGGATATCAGCCGATTTACATTCGACCAACATCCACGGTTTTCCGTCTCTGTCAAAAATCAGAATATCGGATCGCTTTTGAAGCTTGTTGTAAGTAAGGCTGCTCTCTATTCGGAAAAGAGATTTAGGATATTTTAATTCATGGATCAGAAAGTGAATAAAATGTTGCCGCACCCATTCTTCTGGTGTCAAAACCACATACTTTTTCCGAATAATGTCAAAAATCCATACTTTGCCTTCCTCTTTTTTGAGCTTCGCATCAATTTCCGGAAGATTTAATTTTTGCATGACCAAAAAGAAAACAACGCTACAACTTTACTTTGTCAAAGATGAAAAACAAAAAGGACATAGTTGATAATTGGCTTCCCCGATACACCGGCCTAACGTTAGAAGATTTCGGCCATTATATTCTGCTTACCAACTTTGATAATTACGTGAAAAAATTTGCCGAATGGCATAACGTGGAAGTACACGGTGCCGACAGAGCGATGCGCAGTGCTACAGCAGAAGGTATCACCATTATCAATTTTGGAATGGGCAGTCCTAACGCTGCTACGATCATGGATTGCCTCACAGCAATTATGCCAAAAGCCGTACTCTTTTTAGGAAAGTGTGGTGGCTTGAAATCCAAGAACGAAATTGGAGACTTAATTTTGCCTATCGCTGCGATACGCGGAGAGGGTACTTCTAATGATTATTTCCCACCAGAGGTGCCATCGCTGCCAGCGTTTGCCTTGCAAAAAGCAATTTCTACAACCATACGAGATTACAACCAAGATTATTGGAGTGGAACCGTTTATACCACCAATCGAAGAGTATGGGAATGGGATGAGGATTTTAAAAACTACTTGGTTAAAATTCGGGCGATGGCAATTGATATGGAAACAGCCACTATTTTTTCAACCGCTTTTTACAATGAAATTCCCGCAGGTGCTTTGCTATTAGTTTCTGATTCGCCCATGACACCCGATGGTGTGAAAACCGAAGCCAGCGACAAAGTTGTCACGACCAGCTATGTTGACCTTCACCTAAAAATTGGAATCGACTCGCTGAAGCAAATGATCAACAAGGGATTGACGGTGAAGCACCTGCAATACTAACAAGTTAATTGTCAGAAGATCGCAGACGCAAGGTATAGCCCAATAACAAACCGTAGGAAAAGAAGTCGACTGTCGTCTGTGCCTTTTGTCCGAGCAAAAACGTGTTCTCGGTGGGTTGTTCAAAATTGGCAAATTGTCTGATGTTCCCCTTGTCGGCCCAACTGAAATTGATTCCAATACTCAAGTCTCTGCGTTCCTGTTTAAAAGTGCCTCCGAGCACGACATGATAAGTATTCCATGACGAGATATCCAGGTTTAGCGAATTATTGTTAACGTTTCTTCTATTTCGATCAACGACCCGATCGTCAAAAGCTTTGTCATAAAAAGAATTATTGGTTCGAAACCCCGCACTTAGATTTAGCTTTTCATTGATCGCCCGATCGATTCCGATAGCTACATTCGTGACTGATTTATTAGAGGCATTTAACTCCAAAAATTTCTTGCCGTCCAATGCCAAATTAGTGGGACGTTTGAACAGATTATCCTCGGGCGACATAATATTGTAGAGGTCAATCGCTCCAAACCATTCTGCTGAGGCCGCTATAAGCGTTCGGTCTCCTTTGTAAACCAAACCCGCTGATATGGCGAGAGGGCTTTTATAGGTTGTGGCAAGTTGTGTCTGGCGGTCATTCGCAGCAAAGTTGCTACGTACAAATATAGGAGGCTTTGTAGGGTTGGATTCGATGTTTACCAGAAGATTATTTGCAACAATGTCGCGTGCAATGGTGCCACTACCTGTAATGTTGATGGTTGGCAATACGACCGCAACTCCTGCTGACCATTTTCCTAAAGCAAAAGCAAAACCGATTTTTGGCGCATAGCGCAAGTTGGTGTATTCGATGTTTTGCGCCTCACTGGTACTTACCAAGCTGCCCACTGCATTATTCAAAATCATCCGACTAAGTTCGAACTTGGTGTACGTATGAGAGCGGTACACGAATTGGTTAGAAAGTCCGATCGAAAACTGATCGGTGATTTTATAGGCAATGGCAAAAGCAAGTTGGTTTTCAGAAAGCCTTGTGTTGACCGTAAATTGTCCTACGTAGTCCTCCGCTCCCGGGCTTTCCGTGTCCGACACAATATTCTTAAAATCATTTTCTCGAACATTAGCTTTAAAAACAAACTCGGTTGGAACGATCACGGCATAGCCGAACGTCCAGTTAGACGGTCTTTTCTTTTTTATCAGACCCGAAAGCGTAATGGGTACTGCGGAAAATTGACTACTAGTTACGTTTTGGCCCGGGCCTGCGCCATCCTTGGCGGTAATACTTACCACTTGGTAAACGTTAGCGTTGAGCGATATAGATGTTTTCTTTACGAGGCTAAGCAACGCAGGATTGTAAATGACAGAGCTATTGTCTTCAAGTCCGCCCACCGCTGGGCCTCCTAATAATACCGCTCGCGTTCCATACCGATATGTCCAATAATGTGTGTCTTGCGAAAAAGATTGTACAAAAACGAACAGTACTGCTAGTATTGGCAGGAACCTCATGACTGTAAAAAATTAATTCAACCCTTTAATGTACCCCAAATTCAAGGTTTTTAAAATATTTTTAGATTTTTATGGGGGTACTTGGCCATACCCAGTACTTGTGGCGTATAAGTTGCCTAGTAGATGAAAAAAGTGCTGTATGAACTTAGAGAACACACAAATTCAAATGCGCAAAGGGATATTGGAGTTCTGTATCCTCCACATTATTTCGCGGGGTGAAGTATATGCTTCCAATATGTTGGATGAGCTAACTTCGGCAAAAATGATTGTCGTGGAGGGTACTCTTTATCCGCTGTTAACGCGATTAAAAAATGCAGGTCTGTTAGAATACAAATGGGTTGAATCAAATGAGGGTCCACCACGCAAGTATTACAGACTTACGGCTGATGGAACACTATTTTTAGATGGGCTAACAGCTACTTGGGACGATTTGGTGCGTTCGACAGAAGCCGTTCGAAATCGACAAGAAGCAGTTGGAAATTGATGATAGCTAAAAGACGTAAAATACAACCCAAATACACTCAGACACTCGATCCTCAAATCAATCAGTATGAAAAAGAACATTAGCATCAACATCAGCGGCATCATCTTTCACATTGAAGAAGATGGGTATGAATCGCTTCGAAAATACTTGGACTCCATCAACCGCTACTTTGGCTCGTTTGAAGACAGCAGCGAAATTTTGTCGGACATAGAAAGCCGTATTGCTGAAATTTTCCTTTCGCGCCTGAATGAAGGAAAGCAGGTTATTACGCTCGAAGATGTAAACAGCCTCATCGCAACGATGGGCAATGTTAACGATTTTAAAGCCGCTGAAGAACAGGAGATCGGAGACGAATCACCCAAAGCCGAGCATAGCCGCCAGGAATCCACGACTCGCCCGTCTGCAGCTGATACCGCTCACAAGAAACTATTTCGCGATGAGAAAAGAAAAATATTGGGTGGGGTGTGTGCGGGTCTGGGTCATTATTTCAGTGTTGATCCAGTTTGGCCACGTGTTCTGTTTGCCTTGCTGGTGCTAGGCAGTTATGGTGGTTTGTTTTTGGCCTATATCATTTTATGGATTGTCATCCCGAATTCAACCGAGCTTCCCGATGATGCAAGCATTAAAAAAATGTATCGAGACCCGGAGAAAAAAGTGTTGGGAGGAGTCGCAAGCGGAGTCGCAGCTTTTTTTGGAGTTGACGTGACTGTAATTCGTGTGCTATTTATCGTGTTTGCCTTTTTGGGAGGGCTCGGTTTACTTCTTTATATTATTCTTTGGATAGCGCTACCGGAGGCAAAAAGCATTACGGAAAAAATGGAAATGCAAGGGGAACCCGTGACGTTATCCAATATTGAATCAACTGTTAAGAAAAGTTTAAACGAAAAAGAGGAGGAAGAAAGCACGCTTACAAAGATCGTTCTGTTTCCCTTTCGGTTGATAGCAACTTTCATTACTGCATTGGGCAAGATTTTAGGGCCGCTTGTAAACGTACTAGTAGAATTTATTCGTGTCATCTTCGGGTTAGTCATCTTTTTCATAGGGTTAGCGCTGTTGGTCGGTATCGTGATCACGGGCGGAATTTTGTTGGGCTTTTTCACTACCGCAATTCTACCCGATTATTGGGGTGGAGGTGAAATACAAGGCTTAAGCTTGCCTACCGAAGCCATAAGAAACACATTTCCAGTTTGGAGCATGGTGGCTGCGTTTACGGTTGTCTTGATCCCAAGCTTAGCCATATTGCTTTCAGGAAGTTCCATTTTGGCCAAACGTTCAATTGTGAATCAGCCAGTGAGTTGGATCATGCTGGGCCTTTTTGTTACCAGTGTACTCGTATTGAGCTTCACTGTGCCAAAAATGGTTTATTCGTTTAAGGAAGAAGGAGAATTTAAAGTAGAAAAAACCTTTGCACACAATGGAAAAACACCCGTTCTAAAACTCAAGGAAGTTGGAATGGACAACTACAATGTCACCGAATTAAATTTGAAGGGCTATGAAGGTTCCGAATTAAAGTTAGTGCAGCGATTTAAGTCACAAGGTTTCTCCCGAAAAAATGGTGCGGAGAATGCACAAATGGTCACATACTCGGTGTTAGAACAAGATAGTTCGTTAGTGTTCGACTCAAATATTGCTTTCAAGAAGGATGCGAAGTTTCGTGCGCAGCGTTTGGAGATGGATTTATTTATTCCCTACGGCCAAACATTTTTGATTGAAGAAGATCTGTGGCGGATTATTGAAAATGATTACCACGACTACGATGGCTACCGAGATTCAAACATGAATAAGATTTGGAAAATGACAGACCATGGCTTTGAATGCACCAACTGTAGTGAACCCACCGAAACCAAACAACTTCAACTCAACGATCAGTATGGATTTAAAGATTTTAACGAAATCGAGATGACGGGAATTTTTGATCTTGTCATCGCTCGTGGGGACGCCTTCTCTGTACAACTGGATGGACCGCAAAAGGAGAAAAGAAAGTACGAGGTTGACGCTACGGGAGAAACGCTGGACATTCGGTATCGCTCGCGCAGCAATACTTTTTGGGAGAAGGGTTTTGATTTAGAAGACCGAGTTAAAATCAATATTACGTTACCCCATTTAACCAAACTCAAAATCAAAGGAGCTGGGCAATTCAGAATTCGTGGATTTGATGAAGAAGAAATGGATATCACCTTACTTGGCGCCATGACAGGCGATGCGGATCTTCGCGTGCGTAGTCTTACTCTAGACTTAGCTGGACCAATGGTGCTTCAACTAGATGGAGAGGGTCATTTTTTAGATGCCGAAGTCAAAAAGCTCTCCCAACTAAAGGCGGGGCAATATCAGGTGGAGGATGCCGTGGTCGAAGCAAGGGGAATGGGGCGTGCTCGTATAAATGCTTCACAGACAGTTGATATTGATACCGATGCCGTCAGTTCCGTCAAGTATACTGGCGAACCGAGAGTAACCAGAAGAGATTAGACAATCAAAGCGATAAGTTGAATCGGTTATAAGCTTGATTTAGAGTAAACACCTACTCTAAATCAAGCTTTTTCTTTACATTTCAGAAACCAATCTGTATGGATGTAAAGATCAAATTTTTGGGTGCAGCCCGCAGCGTGACAGGTTCAAAGTATTTTCTTGAAATCGGTCACCAAAAAATATTGGTCGACTGCGGAATGTTCCAAGGGAAAAAAGAATTGCGACTTCGCAACTGGGATCCATTGCCGATCAATCCCGCTGACATCGAGATAGTGGTGATTACACATGCCCATATTGATCATATCGGCTACCTGCCGCGGCTTGTTAAGGATGGCTTTAATGGTAAAATAATTTGCACGCCTGCCACCGAAGAATTGATGAAAATCATGTTGTTGGACGCAGCCAAATTACAGGAGGAAGAAGCGCTCTTTGCGTTGAAAAAAGGCTATTCAAAACATGAAAAACCACAACCCCTTTTTTCGACAGGAGATGTTAAGTCAGTGCTGTTGCTGATTGACAGCCATCCGCTACACCAAGAAATTTCGCTTAGCCCAACAACTTCTATCCAGTTTTTTAATGCGGGGCACATTCTTGGTTCTGCGTTTGTAGCCATGACGCTAAAAGGCGAACGCGAAACCAAAAAAATGTTATTCTCCGGAGATCTGGGACGTTACGAAGATCCAGTGATGTACGCTCCAGAACCTGCAGTTGATGCCGATGTAGTATTCATCGAATCCACCTATGGGAATCGGGTTAATCCTCAGGTAGATGTAGAAGAACAGCTCACGGCCATCGTTCAAGAAGCATGCGATGCCAATGGTGCACTGGTTGTTCCGGCATTTGCGTTGGGGCGCACACAAACGTTAATTTACTATTTCCATCTATTGATGGAACAAGGAAGCATCCCCACCCTACCCATTTATATCGATAGCCCGATGGCGATCAACGTAACTGATTTGTATGAGCGCCACGGGGACTTACATAAAATAAAAATCACAAAACAAGGATCACAATTATTGAGCATTTTTGATTCGCCACAAATTCATTTTTGCCACACGCGAGAAAGTTCACAAGCATTGAACGATATTAAGAAACCATTGATCATCATTTCGGCCAGTGGCATGGCAACAGGCGGGCGGATTTTGCATCATTTGACGCATCGCCTTCCTCGGCAGTCTGATACAGTTTTACTAGCAGGCTACCAGGCGGAGGGCTCGCGTGGTCGCAGACTTTTGGAAGGAGAAAAAACGCTACGCATTTTTGGAGAGGAGATTCTAGTCAACTGCCGCGTTAGAGAGGTACATGGGCTGTCGGCACATGCAGACCAGACTGAATTGATCCGGTGGCTCAGTACAATCAAAAAAAGTCCCAAGTTTACATTTGTTACACATGGCGAATTAGAAAGTGCTACAGCATTTTCTTCCCTTATCGAAACCCAGCTTAAATGGAAAACAATGATACCTGATTACCTTCAATCAATGACACTCTTTGAAGGCATATAGGACTAAGAACAAAAACTATGACAAACAGATTGTATTCGCTTGATGTTTTTCGGGGGATCACTGTTGCCGCGATGATCCTCGTCAACAACCCTGGTAGTTGGAATAGTGTTTACCCTCCTCTGCTTCATGCCAAATGGCATGGCTGCACACCTACAGATTTAATATTTCCATTCTTTCTTTTCATTGTTGGCGTCTCTATTCACTTTGCCTATCAACCCAAGTTGAACGAAGGGCTTACAAAAAAGAATGTTTCCAAAATTCTTCGTAGAACAGTAATCATTTTCTTGTTGGGCATGATGTTGGCATTAGTGCCAACATTCAATTTCTCTTCGGTAAGGATTCCAGGAGTGTTGCAGCGCATTAGTTTAGTTTTTTTGTTTTGCTCTCTGATCTATTTTAAAACCAATTGGCTTTCGCAGATTCGCCTGGCCTTAGTTTTATTGGTAGGTTATTTTGTGTTGATGACGATGGTACCGGTGCCGGGCGTTGGTGAGGCTAACCTCGAACCCGAAAAAAACCTTGGCGCGTGGCTGGATCGTCTGTTACTAAACGGGCATTTGTGGGTACAAAGCAAGACGTGGGATCCGGAAGGGCTACTTAGTACCATCCCTGCTATAGCCACCGGCATAGTAGGAATGTTAACGGGTCAACTGTTTTCTAAAATTTCCGCGCCTGCAGAAAAAGTTACCTGGTTATTTTTTATCGGGGCGATGTTGATTGTAACCGGTTTGGCTTGGGGCTTAGTCTTTCCGATAAACAAAGCGTTGTGGACAAGTAGTTATGTGCTTTATACAGGTGGCATAGCCATGCAATTCTTGGCTGCTTGTTACTGGCTCATTGATGTGCAGGGGGTCAAAAAATGGTCAACTCCTTTTATCTACTATGGGATGAATGCGATTTTTGTATTTGTCGCTTCCGGTTTATTGGTGAAAGCGTTGACCCGGATAAAAATCGGTGAAGGAGAGAACGAACTATCTTTGTGGTCTTATCTCTATCAAAATCTATATGCAAGCTGGCTGAGCCCTAAAAATGCTTCATTAGGTTTTGCTGTTACTTTAATTCTTTTCTTTCTAGTGATCCTTTGGCAAATGTATCAACGGAAGATTTTTGTGAAAGTCTGAAATCCTCTGACAGGCGAAAAAGCGCTCTTCCGAGCGATTAAGGCAGAATCTCCCTCGTCATATTCAGCCAAATGCGTATTTATTTATAAATCCGTGCAACCCCTTTGCCCGTATAAGCATCTTGTTACTGAATTTGCTTAAATGACTTTACAGATTTACCGGGCGAAAGAAAAAGATTGGATAGAAGGCTGCAAACGGCAAAACCGGGACGCACAGCACGCCCTCTACTCCTTTTTCTCCGGTAAAATGTATGCCCTTTGCTGCCGATACATTAAAGACAAAATGGAAGCAGAGGACGTATTGATAATGGCCTTCACTAAAATTTTTGAACGGATCGATCAGTACAAAAATGAGGGAAGCTTTGAAGGCTGGATCAGAAGGGTTATGGTAAATGAATCGTTGAGTTATTTGCGCAAGACCAAAAACATGTATCTGGAAATGGATATTGCCGCTGCCGATCGTGAACCTGACTATAGCAGAGCAGAAAGCGATTTAGAAGCTGCGGATTTGCTAAAGATGATTGGCGATTTGCCCACCGGTTATCGAGTAGTGTTTAACCTGTATGCAGTGGATGGATTTTCGCATCAGGAAATTGCAGAACAACTAGGCATTAGTGAAAATACCTCCAAATCACAATTGAGCCGGGCGAGGGCACTTCTGCAAAAAAGACTAGTACAAGCCGACCAACGGCTGGAACAAAAAATGAGCTAATATGGAAAACAGGGTAGACGAACTTTTCAAAAATAAGCTGGAGCACTACGCTTCTTCTCCACCTGAAGGCGCTTGGGCGCGAATTGAGGCCAGCTTGGTAAAAAAAAATAATCCGTTGGTGGTTTGGCGTGTAGCTGCTGCGTTGTTGTTGATGGGCAGCTTGCTTACTGCACTTTATTGGATGCAAAGCGACAATGATCTGAGGAGTAACTCAAGTATGGTAGAAAAAATGGAACCTGTACTAGCACCCAAAGAAATGGCTATACCAGCAGCAAAAGCGGAACAGCAAACCGCCACTATTGAAAAACAGCCAAACATCCGACCCCAAACAAAGCGAATTGCCAAACTGGTCGCCCAAGTAGACAGGGAGGTGACTGTCCTGGAAGATCAGCCACCGGTGGAAGTGTTGCCTGTTGCTAGCGAACTGACGGTATCTCCAACAACGGCTCGACTGGTGGCTGCTCAAACAGAAAAACCGATTGTTTTAGAGCTTACGCTTGCACCAATGGAAACTGTAGTAGCCGCTCAGGTAGAAGAAAAAAATAGCGGCCTAAAGAAATTCTTCATCAAAGCTAAAGAGCTAAAAAATGGAGAAAGCGGAATCAACTTAGCCGACTTTGCAAACCGGCTTTTTGCTTCCAATCATAAACAAGATCAAGACAAAAATAATCTCAATTAAAAAAAGACTTTCATGAGAAAAATACTAATAATAAATGCCTTAATCGTGTCATGTAGTGTCATGGCAACAGCACAAAAAAAGGCCGATACCGTGGTGATCAAAGTAGGTGAAGCCAGCAAAGTGATTTTTGCCATTCAAGACAAGAAAGACCTGGAGACATTGAAACACTACAACTTTCAATCATTGATGAACGATATGATTGCCAAACTTGAGAAGCGAGACTCAACGCAATTGGCACAACCTTCTTCGGCTTACCTTAAAGACACAGTTGCAGAAACAACTACTTCAGGAAGTCA
The DNA here is from genome assembly GCA_020402945.1 of Cytophagales bacterium. Taxonomy (GTDB): domain Bacteria; phylum Bacteroidota; class Bacteroidia; order Cytophagales; family Cyclobacteriaceae; genus ELB16-189. The sequence continues at coordinate 37,500 of JADBYQ010000076.1, forward strand.
AATTGAATCGGTAGAGGAATGGCCTTCCGAAGAAGATAGAAGACGTTACCGTGAAAGCGGTAGAGGTCGCGCGTACAACGACCGTGATCACAGCTACAATTATGTAAGCTCCCGATCGCGCAACAGATCGGGACGAAGAACCTATAGTTCTTTCAACATCGACCTGGGCACCAACAATTTTTTGGAAGCCGGAAAATTCCCAGCCGATGCAAATTCAATATACACGGTACGCCCTTGGGGAAGTTGGTATGTCGGGCTAAACTCCATTCAACGTACACCTATTTCCAACAAACTTTTTTTAGAATGGGGGGGTGGGGTCAGTTGGTATAACTTTAAGTTTCAAAACGACAAGACGCTTTTGACAAAAGATGATACGCAGGCCTATTTTAGTTTCGATACCCGCACCGATCTCGATTTTAAAAAGAGCAAGTTGACGGTGGTCTATGTTAACTTCTCAATGATACCCGTCATCGATTTTGGGGGCAATAGCAAAAAACCAGGTATCTTCAGTGGTCAAATGTCAAGGGGCTTTCGGATGGGACTAGGGCCTTATGTCGGCTACCGAATTGACAGCTACACCAAACAAGTATATGTACAAAACGGTGATGATAAGGTGGAACGTCATCACGACCCTTACTATCTCAACAACATTCGGTATGGTGCGCGACTGCAATTTGGATTTAGAGGAACCGATCTCTTCTTCAACTACGACCTCAACGATCTTTTCGTAAAAGACAAAGCGCCTCAGTTGAATGCATTTACTTTTGGAGTTACGTTGTAATTAATCGCTTACAAATACAGATCCATCATTGATATCTTACGCGGATTAAATCAGAGCCACGAATGCACAAATAAACACGAATAAACCAAAGAATGCATTCGTTTAGTTTGTGTGATTCGTGGCAAGTTTAATCATGGGGTGTAATTCTTGTTTATCACTTTTTACTTAAACGCCTCCCCTTTCGTCAATACCATCTGCTTTTCATCACCGCGCAACTTTAGGTCTTTACTCACCCTCCGTGGGCTTGGCCATTGAAATACCAGCCATACAACCAATCCTAAAAAGTAGATGGCAAACCATTCGCTGCCGGTCAAAAACAAACCGGCCGCCATAAACAGCGAAGTCGCCACGATAGCAGAAAGTCGGATCACAGCTACTGAGAAATATTTTTCCAGTCGCACTCCCAAACTGATTTCTTTGTTGAGCAACGAAAATTTCTTGCGCACCACCAAGTGAACAATCGTTAGGTCTAGTATAGCCAGGACAGGGAATGCGATCAAAATAATCCGCTCAACCAGTTCACTTTGAATCGAGGGGAAAATCCGGTTTGTCAAGAGCAAGTAATAGATCACCAAGAACGTACCGATGGGGATGAACATCATCAGTAAGCAAATATTATACAGCTTGTAGAAGAATTCGCGAAGTGAGCTATAATTCATTTTGGGTAACTTTATACAATCAAAGCTAATTATAAATTACCTTTGTAACACCTATACTAAGTATCTCATGGAGACGGTAGCTAACTTAACTAGAAAGGAACAAGTCATTCGCAGTGCAGCTCAGCTGTTCAGAGAGAAAGGGTATGCGGCTTCATCCATGCGCGATCTGGCTCAGAAATTAGGCATTGAAGCGGCCAGTCTTTATTCGCACATCAAATCAAAAGAAGAAATCCTGCAGAGCTTATGCTTTGATATGGCCACTGAGTTTCGAAAATCACTGGAGGAAGTAGAAAAGCAAAAACTGTCACCGTCAGAGAGGCTTCGCAAAGGCATCATTGGACACATTCAAGTGATGGCAAAAGATCTTACCGCTTCAGCCGTTTTTATGAATGAGCACCGCCACCTCAGCCAGCCCTTTCTCCGTGATTTTTTACTACTTCGCATCAACTACATCAACCGCTTCAAATCGATGATAGAAGATGGAATCCGTACGGGCCAGTTTAAGGAATCAATTGATAAGAAGTTAGCGGTGATGACACTTTTCTCGTCATTGAACTGGATGCCGATGTGGTATGATCCAAAAAGCGACATCGACCCGACTGAACTCGGACAGCAATTGTCAGACATGCTCGTCAACGGGCTCAAAAAAAACTAAAACCTACCAGTTAACCCGAGCTTGAACTGTAAAAAAAGGAATAACCTATTCTCCTTTTTCTTGCTACCTTGAGCCGAAACCTACCACCTATGATCAAATTTATCATCCAAATCTTCAAACGATTTGCCTGGTTTAAGCGCTTCAACGCGAAAGTGACCTACGAACTTCTGGCCAAAAACATTCCTGCGGAAGACTGGCATTTTATGAATTATGGCTACACGCCTACCAGCAGCGAGCCCAGTTTGGAGCTACCCAACGATCCCAAAATTCAAAAATATTCTCTTCAAATGTATCACTACCTCGCTGCAAAAACCGATCTGGCAGGCAAGCAAGTATTGGAAATTGGGAGTGGACGTGGTGGTGGTGCCAAGCATGTAGCATCACACTTCAAGCCTGCCAGCTACACTGGTCTGGATATTGCCGCCAGCGCGGTGGATCTGGCCAATAAAATTCATCAAGTGCCGGGGCTGAAATTCATTCAAGGAAGTGCCGAAAAAATTCCGTTGGCGAGTAACAGCATCGATGTCGTCCTCAACGTGGAGTCTTCTCACGGGTATGGAAATGTTGATACCTTTTTGAGTGAAGTAAAGCGTGTACTAAAGCCGGGTGGAAAATTGTTGATGGTTGACTTTAGAAATAGCGTGGAGACCATGACTATCTTCCAAAACCAGATAAAAAATTCAGGGCTTCAACAATTGTCACAAGACGACATTACACCCAATGTAGTTGAATCCATCGAAGCAGAGGACGATTCGAAAAAAGAGCGCATCAAAAAACTGATTCCGGCACGTTGGCAAAAACTATTCAATGAATTTGCCGGGGTGGTTGGGTCAAGGTTCTACGAAACGTTAAAAAATGGCACAAGGCCCTATTATCGGTTTGTGTTAACGAAAAACCAGTAGCTAACCTTTCTCTGCCCTCTCCTATTTTAGTCAAAAGAACCTCGGCTAATACTGGCGGTACTATATCCTTTGCTCCAAACGGATAACTTCAAAAAAGTTAACATCTTCCCTACTTCTTTGTTAAATTGCAAACGATTGTTAGCGGCACACCAAAATCGGTCGAAATCACTTAAATTCTCATGTTATGTACGGAGGTGGAAATACGTTTGAGGTAATAAAGGCAGACGATGTAGCGCAAGAAGATCCCATTTTACTGGCTGTATTTGAAGCGCGGATTGCGCGGGGTGAAAAAATAGAACCGACTGATTGGATGCCCCAATTGTATCGCAAGCAGCTGATTCGAATGATTGAGCAGCACGGGCACAGCGAAATTATTGGAGCCTTGCCTGAAGGAACTTGGATTACCCGCGCTCCTGGTTTCAAAAGAAAAATGGCATTAATGGCCAAAGTGCAAGACGAAGTTGGCCACGCACAGCTACTCTACAGCGCTGCCGAAACATTGGGCAAATCGCGCGAGCAAATGATTGACGATTTGATTACCGGCAAATCGAAATACTCCAACATCTTCAACTACCCTACTTTCACCTGGGCAGATTGTTGTTTCATCTCCTGGTTAGTTGATGCCGGAGCCATTGTGAACCAGTTGGCGAATGCCAAAGGAAGCTATGGCCCTTATTGCCGCGCACTCGATCGGATTTGTGCAGAAGAATCTTTCCATTTAAAATACGGACATCACTGCGTCATTTATTTAGCGAGCGGCACACAAAAACAACGCGACATGTTTCAGGCAGCTTTGAACCGCTGGTGGCCTCCAATGATGCACTTCTTCGGGCCTTCCGATAAAATTTCTGTTCACACAGAAATGCTGATGAAATGGAAAGTGAAGATGGGAAGCAACGATGACATGCGCAATCAGTTTTTGGATATGTACGTACCGAAGATTTGGGAACTGGGGTTTGTAATTCCTGATCCAAACCTGAAGAAAAACGAAGAAACCGGAAGATGGGATTATACTGAACCTGACTGGGAAGAATTTAAACGCGTGATCAATGGTGGTGGTCCGTGTAATAAAGAAAGACTAGAAGTAAGACGCATTGCAGAAGAGCGTGGTAAATGGGTTCGCGAAGCGTTGAAAACACCCAAGGCCAAGTATGTAATGCCGTTGGCTTAATCTAAAGTAACAGGTTATCGGTTTCTAGTTACCAGTAAGCAGCAACTTGAAACCGGAAACAACAAATTAATTAAATACATTGAACTCGTTAGATCCCCGCGTAACCCGGCTGCCTCACATTGGTGAAGAAGGAAAAATTGTTCCGAAAGCTTCGCTGGATCAGTTTGGTACGTACGAGGTGTTTGTGCAGCCGAAGGAAGGGAAACCATTTCAGCATGAAGGCATCGTCCATGCACCGAATTTAGAGTTGGCATACGTACTCGCTAAGGAAACCTTTACACGGAGATTTACCTGTACATCATTGTATGTGACAGACACACGCGATGTATTCGTGTCACCCCTAACAGAGGGAGACAAAAATGCTTACGATCAGATTAAATCTTCGGCATTGACTTTCGGAGTAAAAATGCAATTTGAAATATATCATTTACCGAAGCGAGGCAAACAACACATCCATGTTGGCAGTGTACAAGCAAGTTCACCGGAAGAAGCGATGAGCGAAGCGAAGCTAAAATTTAATCAGGGAAAAACAGTTTTTAACATTTGGGCAATAGAAACAGACAACATCAGATTCACCTCACCGGAAGAACAAGAGTTGTGGCTGACGCTGCCCGATAAAAAGTTTAGAGATGCTGCTGAATACAAGGGTGGAGATAAGCTGAAGAATTTTTTAGAAAGTAGAATTGAGAATTGAGAATAAAATGAATAATCTGCCTTTAAAAGAACTTCTCTACAAAATGGCCGATGACCAATTGATCATCGGACATCGTAATTCTGAATGGACGGGCTTTGGACCTTTGCTGGAAGAAGACATTGCCTTCTCTTCCATGGCACAAGATAAAATCGGACATAGCCTGGCACTTTATACTATCCTGCATGAACTAGGTGAAAGTGATCCTGATACGGTTGCCTTCACCCGTAATGCCAACCAATTTCACAACAGCATTTTTACAGAACTGGCGAATCAGGAATATGACTTTAGTCTTATCCGTCATTTCTTGTACGACACAGCCGAAGCATTGCGTTTTGAGTTATTGACTAATTCTACGTGCGAGCCTTTGGCACAGGTGGCGCGCAAAGTGCGAGGCGAACTTCGCTACCATACGCTACATGCTAAAACATGGATGAAACAACTGGGCTCCGCGACTGAAGAAAGTGTGAGTCGTTTACAAAAATCATTGGAGCAAGCCATGCCCTATGCATTAGGCATGTTTGAAGAATCGCCTTACGAAAAAGAAATAATGGAAGCAGGTATTTTTGAAGGAGAGCAGAAGTTGAAAGAGCTTTGGATGGCGAAAGTAGAAGAGACCATCAGTCAAACGAGTTTGCATTTACCGGATTGGAAAATTGTTCAACCTATAAATGGGGGAAGAATTGGAAAACATACAGAACACCTTCAGCCTTTGCTGGATGAAATGAGCGAAGTATTTAGAATTGATCCGGGGGCGGAGTGGTAAGTATTAGTCCGGAAGATCGAAAGGCGGGAAGTCGGTAAGTTAGAAAGTTGATTTGAGTTTATTATCCATGACTACCATTAGTACATCTGTAAAACAAATTTATGAATGGCTCGAGGATGTCAAAGATCCCGAGATACCTGTTTTGTCGTTGGTAGACCTGGGGGTGATTTCTAACGTGGAAATTGACGGAGACAAAGTGAGCATCGAACTCACCCCTACTTTTGCGGGTTGTCCGGCTATGGAGTATATGAAAAACGAAGTCATCGAAAAGTTAAAGAGCAAGGGAATACCTAAAGTAGAGGCAACCATCTCTTTCCGGGTACCGTGGTCATCGGAATTTATTTCGGAAAAAGGAAAAAAAGCACTCAAGCAATATGGATTTGCACCCCCTCCTTCCAACAAGCTTTTTACAGAACTGGAAATACTGGAAAACGCCATATGCCCTCGGTGCGATGGCACCGACACTGAAATGAAAAGCCCCTTCGGCCCAACCCTTTGCAGGTCACTTTACTACTGCCATGATTGCAAAGAGGCCTTCGAACAGTTCAAACCGTTGTGAAGAGTAGATGCACATCTTAGTTTGGCATAAAACCTTTAAACTTGTGGTTCGTTTAGCGAACCACATGAGATTATTGAAACGACCAATTGCCGCAATACCCTTTCTTTTTGGAGGGATGCTATTGATGAGTTGTGGCCGATCTGCCACGATCAACGAAACGACCACCTTTACTCATATTGATTCGCTGACCGACACCTATTTATCATTACAAGATACCTTACTGTATTCTTGGAATGTACTGGTAAAAGATGAGCAGGAAAAAGTAGACGCAATGGAAAAAGCGTTGCATCAATTGATTCAATTGCCAGTCCCGGAAAAATCTCAGCTAGTCACTTTGCAAAGTCGCCTGCAGCAACTAAAGCAACTGCGCATCACACAAAAAACGCTTACCAACCCATATGTGGTAGAAGAGTATGATTTCGCGACCAGCTCATTGGTAGCCGAAATAATTGCCCTTTCTGAATCTAACTCTGTGTTGATGCAGAACAAAAACCTCTCGGTGCTGATTGAGAAAATTAAAGTTGCTGAGCAACATACGCCTCTATTCCGATCTAGCTATGACAGCATTGCCTTACTGTTTAATACCTTTCTCGAGAAGAATGAATCTTCGCTGAAGGAGATTGATAAAAGTGGTCCCCTTGAAAAGAGGCCATTGTTTAGCGGGGTAGCTGGCAAATAAATATTCGAGACTTTTTGATACCCCCCTGTCACGTTTAGTCTCAGCCTGAGACGGTGTGACAACGCCAAAAAAAAATCGAGGCCGCAAGCTTTCACCTTCAACCTCGATTTGTTAAGTAACAATTACCAATCAACCAACAACGATCAACGAATAACCATCAACGATTTCAAATTACCAAAATTACCATCTCTTCTTCCGCTCTCCCCCACTGGCGCCACCGCTGCTGCGGCCACTGCCTCCACCGTATGAACGGCCACCACTTCCACCATAAGAGCGCTTACCTTCGCTACCTACTTTTCCTTCACCACTTCCACTGCCGCCATCAAACGAACGTCTCTTGCGTTGGTAGCCTACACCGCCTTCGCCACCACCACTTCTCCCACCACCGCCACTGCGTTCACCACCGCTGCGCTCGCGTCTTTCGCCACCACCTTCTCTGCGCTCGCCCGTCATTTCTAGCCGCACTTTGCGACCGCGTACTTCCACGCCTTCAAAGCCTTTCATCACTTGCTCGGTCACATCTTTTTCCAATTCAAAGAAAGAGAATGCACCCTTCAAGTCAATCTTGCCAATCTTACCTTTGTCAATTTCACCATAGTCACAGATCAGGCCAAGCAAATCGCCCGTCTCCAATCCATCCATTCGGCCGATGTTGATAAACACACGGTCACCACTCGGGCGACTGTCTCTATCACGGTCATCGCGACCGTACCGATCATCACTTACAAATGATTTGGTGCGATCTGATTTGTTCAAGTCACGTGCATCGCGGTAGTACGCTAAGAAACGGTTGAACTCAATCGAAGCAAAACGCTTGATGATATCTTCTTTCGATAAGTCGATCAGTTCATGATATACTTCCGGCAAGAAGCTGTCAATCTCCTCTTCGTTCACCTCTACGTTGCGCATCTTGCGCGTCAGCTCCATGATCTTGCGTTGGCATACCTCATCACCTGTTGGGATCATGATTTTCGTAAACCTACGTTTCAATGCTTTTTCTATCTGGCTGATCTTGCCCATCTCCTTTTTAGAAACGATGGCCAACGAAATACCTTTCTTACCGGCACGGGCCGTACGGCCGCTTCGGTGCGTGTAGTATTCCATCTCATCGGGCATGTTCATATGAATCACGTGCGTGATACCCGTTACGTCTATACCGCGGGCAGCCACATCCGTAGCCACCAACATTTGTAACGTTTTGTTCTTAAAACTCTTCATCACACGGTCGCGTTGTATTTGCGTAAGATCCCCGTGAAGGGCATCTGCATTGTAACCATCCTTCATCAAGCTTTCGGCTACACGCTGAGTGTCAATTTTAGTACGGCAGAAGATCACCCCAAAAATATCCGTGGTGTAGTCTACCATTCTTTTCAATGCCTGATACTTATCTCGCTCATCGACTACAATGTATTGATGGTCGATGTTCTCATTGCCCTGGTTGCGCTCGCCCATGGTGAGCTCCTGCGGGTTATTCATGTAGTTCTTCGATATCTCGCGCACCTCGCGGGGCATCGTAGCCGAAAAGAGCCACACATTTTTTTCATCAGGCGTGCCCGATAAAATTTCGTCTATCGCATCTTTGAAGCCCATGTTCAACATCTCATCGGCTTCATCCAACACTACGTATTTAATCGTGCCCAGGCTTACCACCCTGCGTTCGATCAAGTCAATCAATCGGCCGGGCGTAGCGACAATAATCTGAGCGCCTCTTTTTATTTTTCTAATTTGATCTGATATACTCGCACCGCCATATACGGTTACGATGTTCAGGTCCTTCACCGACTTGCAAAAGTTTTCTAAGTCAGTAGTAATTTGCACGCTTAGTTCGCGTGTAGGCGCCAGAACCAATGCTTGCGTGGTGCGGTCTTTCACATCGATCAGCTCGATCAACGGAAGGCCAAACGCGGCAGTTTTTCCAGTGCCCGTTTGGGCTAATCCGACCAGGTCGGTGTTTCCTTTCAACAAAACCGGGATGGCTTGTTCTTGAATGGGCGTTGGAGTTTCAAAGCCCATTTGGCGGATTGCCTCCACCACTTGCTCCGAAAGTCCCAGTTCACTAAATGATTTCATTCGTTTCTAATTATTTTTTTTTGGTCTCATGGAATGGCTCACTAAGCTGCACCTCAACACTGAGCGCAGTGTGTAACCATTTCATTAAAATTGTTTATGTGTAAAAATTAAGCCGCAAAGGTAACCTAATTAATTGGAAGTGATATTATTAGCTCAATCAGCAGCCCCAAAGGGTAATCTGCTGTTGAAAGCAAAACCACCCCTACTTTATTCGGAAAAGGAGAGTTTTTGCAAGAATGGCCTGCCAGCCTGAAATAAACATCTGGGCGTGCCCCTTGCCGAGGCGGCCGGGTCGCGCTGTCGCTACTCGCCACCTGCCGCACATTCCATTTCGGGCTCAAACAGGCCGCTCCATCGCTCACGCTAAAGTTTCAATAACCATTTATCCCGGATTAAAAACGGGGAACCCCCGTTTTTTCAGAGCAATTTCTGGCGTAAATTTCCAAAAAACGACTGTGGCCTTCAACGAAGACTCCCGTGTAAAAATCCCAACCATTCTGCATCTGTGCAGATTGGGCTACACATACCTTTCGTTGAACAAGGCCAAATGGGATGAGACCAACAATATCTTCCCAGACATTTTTAAGGAGAGCATCAGCAGAATCAATTCCGACCTCAAATTAGCACCAGGCGATCTTACTCGGCTTTTCGATGAAATCGCTCTTTCATTGGAGAATGAAGATCTGGGCAAAGTCTTTCATGAAAAACTGCTAGATCAATCCGGTGTTCGCCTGATCGACTTTAAATACTTTGATAACAACTCCTTCCATGTTGTTACAGAGTTAACATGTAAAAAAGACGAAGAGGAATTTCGTCCAGATATTACTCTGTTGATTAATGGAATGCCACTGGTGTTCATTGAAGTAAAGAAGCCGAATAATCAAGATGGCATTCAAGCGGAGTTGAACCGAATCCACAAACGCTTTCAAAATAAGAAGTTTAGAAACTTTGTCAACATCACTCAGTTGATGATTTTCTCCAACAACATGGAGTATCAAGAAGATTCCCTTGAGCAACTAGGAGGTGCATTCTATGCCACCACTGCTTACGGTAAAGTTTCACTTAACTATTTCCGTGAGGACAAAGAAAGCAATTTTGACCTGAACAAAATTCTGAAGCCTATTGATCAGGATACTGAGAATCTTGTTTTGAAAGACACCAACTATGTGGGTATTAAAAACTCTCAAGAGTTTATTACTAACAAGAATCCTGATAGTCCGACTAACAGAATCTGCACCTCCCTTCTTCAGCGCGATCGACTGGCATTCCTCCTGAAGTATGCTTTTGCTTATGTGAAAAGTGAAGAAGGCTTGCAAAAGCACATCATGCGCTATCCGCAGATATTTGCTTCAAAGGCAATTCAAAAGAAATTAGATGAAGGAGTAAGAAAAGGAATCATCTGGCACACACAAGGCAGCGGTAAAACTGCGTTGGCATACTACAATGTGAAGTGCCTCACAGATTATTTTCAAAGCAAAAATATTATTCCGAAATTTTATTTCATCGTTGACAGGCTCGACCTATTGATTCAGGCAGCTAAGGAATTTAGGAGTCGGGGCCTTGTTGTGCACGAAATAGAGTCAAAGAGTGATTTTGTAAGAGATATTACGACTACTAGCGTAATTCATAATGACTCAGGTAAACGCGAAATAACAGTAGTTAACATCCAGAGGTTTCAGGATGACCCAAGTGTAACACGTAATGCCGACTATAACCTAGATATTCAGCGAGTTTATTTTCTGGATGAAGTTCATAGAAGTTACAACCCCAAAGGAAGTTTCCTGGCTAATCTGAACGAGTCCGACCCTAATGCCATCAAGATTGGTTTAACGGGCACACCTTTGCTCGGCAGCGATTACAACTCACGCGCCCTTTTCGGAAACTACATTCATAAATATTACTACAACGCCTCCATTGCCGATGGGTATACACTTCGCTTGATCCGAGAAGAGATTGAAACGAAGTACAAACTTGAGATGAAAAAGGCGTTGGAGGAGATTGATATTTTGAAAGGAGCAGGCGACAAGAAAAAAGTATACGCACATCCGAAGTTTGTAGAACCCATGCTCAAGTACATTGTAGAAGACTTTGAAAAAGCGCGGGCTACAATGGACGACCCCAGCATTGGTGGGATGGTGATATGTGATTCGTCCGAGCAAGCTGAAAAGTTGTATGAAATATTTCAGTTTAAATACGCCAATAACAGCATTGAAGAAGCATTACCACTGGCGGCTGAACCGGCACCAAGTTATGCTGAGGATAGAAAAAAGAAATATAAGCCTACCACAGCTTCCATTATTCTTTCTGACATCGGTACTAAAAAGTATCGCGAAGACTTGATCGATGACTTTAAAGACGGCAAGACTGATTTGCTTTTTGTTTTTAATATGCTTCTTACCGGATTTGATGCACCCAGACTCAAAAAGCTATATCTAGGTCGCTTGATTAAGAAACACAATTTACTTCAAGCGCTAACGCGGGTTAATCGTACATATAAAAATTTCCGATATGGCTATGTGGTTGACTTTGCCGACATCGAAGAAGAGTTCAAGAAAACCAATCAGGATTACTTCAACGAGTTGCAGGAAGAGTTAGGTGATGAACTTCAGCACTATTCTGATTTGTTTAAAACTACCGAAGAGATAGAGAAGGACATCCAGGAAATAAAAGAAGCTCTTTTTCATTTTAATACAGCAAATGCAGAAACGTTTTCGCAGCAGGTTTCACAGATTTCAGATCGAGGAGAAATGCTTAAGATCACGCGTGCGTTGAATACTGCGCGTGAATTGTATAACCTTATTCGTCTTTCCGGTAATTACGATTTACTTGACAAACTCGATTTTCAACAGCTTACCGTGTTGGCCCGGGTAGCCAATAGTCGATTAACAATGATCAATACGCTCGAGACGCTCAAGACCGGACAGGAGACTACCAATCTGCTAAACCTTGCCCTTGAAGATGTGATTTTCGCTTTTACTAAAATCAAAGAAGAAGAAATGGTATTGGCCGATCAGTTGCGCAATACATTACAAAGAACGCGCGAAAAGTTAGCTGGAATCTTTGATCAAAAAGACCCGGTCTTTATAAGTCTGAAAGAAGAGCTTGAAAGGCTATTTAAAAAGAAGAATCTTTCTGAAGTAACGCAGGAAGAAATGGAGGCCAATATTAAAGCGTTGAACGAAATTTATGCCAAGGCGCGTGAACTGGAACGCAAAAACCAACTGTTGCGATCCAAATATCGGAACGATGAAAAGTATGCCCGCATTCACAAACGTTTGATGGAGAAAGACCCGCTGACCGAAAGCGAGGCTAAGCTCTTTGAAGTACTGAGTAGTCTAAAGACAGAGGTAGATAACCACATTCTCCAAAATTCGAATATGCTGGAGAATGAAAGCTTTGTAGAAAAAATGATTTTGCGACTGGTGATAGACCAGATTAAGAACAAACACCAGATTCCATTGGATGCTGCTACCTCTAAGAGAATCAATCAATTAATTGTAAATGAATACATGAACGAATTCCTGGGCAGGGCAGCCTGAACTAGGTGATTAATAAATTACGATGAATCCCGAATTTGAAAAAAAGACGAGAGAACTGATCGACAGCCTGAAAAGTATTTGTGCCAATTATGGTTTGGGCAACGATGGCAACGAGTTCAAAATCATTACGCAGGTGTTTCTGTATAAATTTTTGAACGACAAGTTTGTTTACGAAATAAAGCAGACTGATAAAAAACTGGCTAAGCTTGATGCCAAAGAACTGGATGTGGTATTGCAGAAACTTTCAGTGGATGATTACGAGATGCTTTCCATGCAACTCAATGAGAATACAGCCCGGCTGAAACCCAAGCAATTCATATCCAGCTTGTTTGCACGACAAAACAAACCCAAGTTCGCGGAGATATTCGACAATACGTTGCTGGATATTGCCAAAGAAAACAGTGAAATCTTTTCAGTGATCACTGAAGGTGGAGAAAAGATTGTGCTCTTCGAGAACATCAGCAAGTATGTAACCGACAAGCGCGATGATTTCTGCAAGGCCATCATTAACAAACTGGTGAACTTCAGTTTTGAAAATATATTTCACGAGAAGTTTGATTTCTACGCCACTATCTTTGAATACCTCATTAAGGATTATAACACCAACAGTGGCGGGAAGTATGCCGAGTATTTTACACCTCATGCGGTAGCCAAAATTATGGCCAAGTGCCTGGTGGAGGGTAAAGTAAAAAATGTAACCTGTTACGATCCCAGTGCGGGTTCCGGCACATTGCTCATGAACCTTGCGCACGAAATTGGTGAAGACAAGTGTATAATTTACTCTCAGGATATTTCACAGAAATCATCCAACCTGTTGCGCTTGAACCTGATCTTGAACAACCTGGTGCACTCTATCCCTAATGTAGTAAAGGGAAACACCTTGCTTGATCCCTACCACAAAGACAAGAAAAACAAACTGCAAAAGTTTGACTTTGTGGTGAGCAACCCGCCATTTAAACTTGACTTTTCAGATTACAGCAAGCAGCTAAACAGCAAAGAGAATAATGACCGCTTTTTTGCTGGTGTGCCTAACATACCCAACGCTAAGCTGGAATCAATGGCTATTTACCTGATGTTTTTACAACACATCATGTATTCGTTGAATGATACAGGCAAAGGCGCCATTGTCGTACCTACCGGATTTATTACAGCGCAAAGCGGTATAGAGCGCAAAATACGCGAGCGTTTAGTGGAAGACAAAATGCTGCGCGGAGTAATCTCCATGCCTAGCAACATCTTTGCTACCACAGGTACCAACGTATCTATTTTGTTTTTAGACAAGGCCAACACCAAGGGAAACATTGTATTGATGGATGCTTCTAAACTAGGTGAAACGGTGAAAGAAGGAAAAAACCAAAAGACATTGTTAAGGCCGAGTGAAGAACAACATATTATTGAAACGTTTAATGAGCATAGAGCCGTTGAAGATTTCTCAGTCGTAGTAAGTTATGAACAGATTAAAGAGAAAAACTTCTCATTTAGTGCAGGTCAATACTTCGAGGTTAAGCTGAGCTACGTGGACATTACAAAAGATGAATTTGAAAATAGACTAAAGGAGTTTGATAGAAATCTTGAAAACCTTTTTAATCAATCTCAAGAATTAGACCGTTCAATTAGGGCTGGATTGAAAACGATTGTACATGAATAGTATTAACGAGTACAATTTTAGTGACTTGTATGAAATGGGTTCTGGAATATCTTCCAAGCCAGAACAAGCAGGTCATGGTGCGCCATTTGTTTCATTTTCAACAGTTTTCAACAACTACTTCCTCCCAGAAAAAGTCAAAGACTTAATGGATACTTCTGAAGATGAACAAGAAGTTTACTCGGTGAAAGGAGGTGATATTTTACTAACCAGAACTAGTGAAACAATCGATGAGTTAGGAATGAGTTGTGTTGTTCTTGAAGATTACCCACGAGCAACCTTCAGTGGATTTGTGAAAAGATTAAGACCTACTCAATCCGATGTTACCTATCCTAAATTCATGGGCTTTTACCTGAGGAGTAAATTCTTCAGGAAAACGATGACGAACAATGCTGTTCTTACACTCAGAGCCAGTTTAAACGAAGATATTTTTTCTTACCTGAAGCTATATCTGCCAGATTACGATATTCAAAAAAAAATTGGTGACTTTTTGTGCTCATTAAATGCAAAGATTGACCTGAACAACCGCATCAATGCCGAGTTAGAGGTCATGGCCAAAATCATTTATGATTATTGGTTTGTGCAGTTTGATTTCCCTGATAAGAAAGGTAAACCCTACAAAACCAGCGGTGGCAAAATGGTATGGAGTGAAGAGTTGAAAAGAGAGATACCAGAGGGGTGGGAAGTAATAAAAATCTCTACACTGGCACCAGTTGTCACTGGAAAGCAAGACGCAAACTATGCTTCAGCAAATGGAATGTACAATTTTTTTACTTGTGGTGAAGAAACTCTTAAATGTGACTCATTTGAATTTGAAGGGAAAGCAGTATTGGTCGCTGGGAATGGAAATTTTAACATCAAAAGATATGAAGGTCAATTTAATGCTTATCAAAGAACTTATGTGCTGATCCCATATAATGAAAAACATTATACCCTTATCTATTTGGCAGCTAAAGATAGGATAGTTACTCTAACAAAAGGCTCTCGAGGATCCATCGTTAAATTTATCACCAAAGGCGATTTGGAAGACATACAAGTAGCGCTACCAAAGGAAGATAAATTGGATTTGTTTACAGTTTTGAATTCTATCACCTCTACAATGGAAAAGAGAATTGAAGAAAACCAAAAACTCACCGAACTCCGCGATTGGCTTTTGCCCATGCTCATGAACGGGCAAGTAAAAATTAAGGATGCAGAGCAGGAGTCCTCCTTCGCTATCGGTACGGAGGATAAATTGGCAATGGCTGCGGAGCCTGAAACCAACTATCGCAAAAAGAAGTGACCAATGACCCAACTATTTGACATCACCAATTGGAATGAACAACCCTGGCTCAATACAGGTGGTACCCGGAACAAAAAAATTTATCTCAACCCGGCAGATAACGAACTCTATTATTTTAAGCAGTCGCTGAAGAAGGAAAAAAAGGATTACAAATACGAATTCTGGTCAGAGATCATCGCGTATGAAATTGGCAAGATGTGTGGGTTCAATATCCTACCCTACCACGTGGCTGTGCGGGGTAACGAAGTAGGGTGTATATCAAAGTCCATGATCAATCCCGATAAGGAAGAGTTAGTCGAAGGCGGCAGGTATATTCAAGCTTTCGACAACACATTCAATCCTGAAGATCGGTCGCTACGGAATCAATACACATTTGAATTAATCATAGCTTCTCTAGCATCTTTAAAGCTGGATAAGTATTATGAGCACTTTATCGAAGTCTTGGTCTTTGATGCTCTTATTGGAAACAGCGACCGTCACCAGGAAAACTGGGCATTTATCACTAGCCATACTTTGTTATCAAAGTCTTTGGCTGATTTTGAGTTTTCAATTGAGCATGAGAAATTCCTTGAAGCCGCTCCAAAATTGGTTAAGAAATTTCTTCAGACAGTTTATCTTGTGAGAGGGAAACTGAGGCCAGAGTACAAAAAATTAAGGCTTACCTCTCCCAAGTACACAAAGTTTTCGCCCATCTACGACAACGGTTGTAGCTTTGGCCGTGAGCTTGTGGACGACAGAGTATTGGAAATGATCAACGACCCAACCCTCATTGAAAAATACGTTAAAAAGGGAGAAAGTGAAATTCACTGGCAAGGCAAGAAGGTAAGCCATTTTATTTTGCTGGATAGTCTGTTGAAAGAAGAAGATTTCAAGCAAATGGTGGAATCCCCCATAAAGAGGATAATTGAAAAGTTTGACGAGAAGACCGCAACTGAACTTATAAACCAGGTTGACGTTGAACTGCCAGAAGATTGCGAATACATCAAAATACCTTCGGAAAGGAAGCAACTGATTTGTAAATTGGTAGTTTCGCGGTTTAATTTGTTAAAAGCACTGATCGGAGGAAAGTAAAGTGAAAGAGATAGGTCATATATATCTAAGCTGGCGGAGGGGCCAGGGCGAAAGAAGGCACATTGTTGGTGTTTTGAAGAAGAACATTACCCAGGGTGCGCGCTTTTCCTATCTACAAAAAGGAGTAGATGCCGCTAAGCTGGAAGGTTTTACACCCTATCCAGAGTTTCCGGAAACAACCAAGGAATACACTGATAATGTAGAAGAAATTTTTGGTCAGCGTATTACAAAATCAGAGCGATCTGATATTACAGACTTTCTTGATTTTTGGGAAATTGATCCCAAGTTTAAAGACCAAAAATTCTATTTATTGGCTCACACTCAGGGGTTAAATCCCACCGACAACTTCGAGTTTTTGGCAGACTACAACCCGGTTAAATCACTTCGGTTTCTGACAGATTTGGCGAGTCTTAGTGTGTTGAAATTACCAGCTGGAAGCATTGAAAAAGGGGATAAGCTTACCTACCAATTAGAATCTGATAATCCACACGATAAAGAGGCCGTTAAAGTTTTTAAGGGAGAAACTCTTGTAGGTTACATCAAAAAGATTCACTGCAAAGTGTTTTATAAACCTCGAGCAGGCAAACTCAAGCTTACTGTTAAGGCCATAGAGCAAAACGGTGTTATGAAGCGTGTATTCGTAAAAGTAGCTGGTCAGTAAGAGTCCTTAACCCACCTTAGTTCGTGTCTTCGCGAATCAAGCAAACTCAACCCTCTCTAGCGCAAGCATCTCGCTTGTGCTTCTACTTCTGTGATGGCTGACAAAAGTCCAAGCGTGACGCTTGAACTAGGTTGGGGAGGCAGCTCTAACCTAGTTAGTTTTATTGCCCTTGCTCAGTGCTATCATCGATCAACCGCATAATAGTAACCTAATCAATTTTTTAATGCAATAAATAACCGCCTATCCCATTTTTTGCCCCTAGTCGATGTTATCACCGACCTTAGATAAAATTTCACCGTTGGTGCTTCACCATTTTATGCCCATGCTTACTTTCACAAAATCAATATTGTAAGGCTCGTGGATTCGAGGTATATTTCAATTTAAAACCCTTACCTATGAAATTTGAGCGATTTCTTCCTTTGGTTTTTTTACTAAGCTTGCAATGTTCCGACTCTGCGGACACTAATAGCTTACTAAAATTTTCATTTTCGTTTACAAAAGAGCTAAGTGAACAGGCTCAGGACGGACGGCTCCTACTTTTACTATCCACCAACGACAAAGCCGAGCCGCGTTTTCAAATAAACGATGGATTGGAAACTCAACTTGTGTTTGGTGTGGACGTGGACGGTATGAAACCGGGGGACGAAATTGTAGTCGATGAATCTGCGTTTGGTTTTCCTATTCAAAATCTGAAAAATATTCCTGCCGGAGATTATTTTGTTCAGGGACTAATCAATCGATATGAAACGTTCAATTTAAAGACAGGCCATACCGTAAAACTACCTCCCGATCAAGGGGAAGGCCAGCAGTGGAATTCAAAACCGGGAAACTTTTATAGCAAACCCACCAAGGTCAACATTGATCCTACAAAAAATGAAACGATAAAGGTGGTGATGGATCAAAAAATTGTGCCCGTAAAGGAACCAGAAGATACGAAATATGTAAAGCACATAAAAGTGCAAAGCAAGTTGCTGAGTGAGTTCTACGGAAAACCTATGTTTGTCGGAGCTCACGTGCTTATCCCCGAAGGTTTTGATGAACATCCACAAGCGCATTATCCGTTAATGATCTATCATGGCCACTTCCCCAAAGACTTTGGCGGCTTCAGCACCGAACCGCCAGATCCAAAAATGGACACTAGCGACTACAGTGCTCGCTTTGGAATTTATGGCTACAATAAATTGCAAAAACAGGAAGCCTATAATTTTTATAAGCAGTGGACCAGCAAAAATTTCCCTCGTTTTCTAGTGGTAGAAATCCAACATGCCACACCCTACTATGATGATTCGTATGCCGTTAACTCGGCCAGCATGGGGCCGTGGGGCGATGCGATCATGAAAGAATTGCTGCCTGAAATTGAATCTAAGTTTCGCGGAATAGGACAAGGTTGGGCTCGTTTTACCTATGGAGGTTCTACTGGAGGCTGGGAGGCTTTGGCCGTGCAAATGTTTTATCCCGATGAGTTCAATGGATGCTTCGCAGCTTGCCCTGATCCAATTGATTTTCGTGCCTTTTGCCTAGTGGATATTTATAAAGACAAGAATGCGTATTGGTATGATAGCGAGTTTAAAAAACTCCCGCGTCCTGCCCACCGAAACTATTTAGGTCAGATTCAAAATACCATGCAAGAAACGAACCATTATGAATTAGCACTCGGCACACACTCGCGCTCTGGGCAGCAATGGGATATTTGGGAGGCCGTGTACTCTCCGCAAGGAGAAGACGGTTATCCGAAACGAATCTTCAATAAAGAAACGGGAGAAATAGATAAAAGTGTTGCTGAGTATTGGAAAGAACATTTTGACCTGCGCTATATTTTAGAGCGTGACTGGAAAACGCTGGGACCAAAGTTGGAGGGCAAAATCCACATTTACTGTGGTGATATGGATAACTACTATCTTAACAATGCTGTGTATTTGATGGAAGATTTCTTAAAGAAAACAGAGTCGCCATTTTATAAAGGAGAAGTAGACTATGGCGATCGAGCAGAACATTGCTGGAATGGCGACCACAACAATCCGAATTATATATCCAGACTGAGATACAACACACAATACTTACCAAAAATTTTGAAGCGTATCGAGGAGAGTGCGCCTAAAGGCGCTGATCTGAAAAGCTGGAAGTATTAAGCCTAAATGGAGCCGCCAATTTTAAGTGTGAATCTGTGGCTGCCAACCTGGTTTTTATCTTCACGAATCAAGCAAACTTAACCCTCTCTAGCGCAAGCATCTCGCTTGTGCTTCTACTTCTGTGATGGCTGACAAAAGTCCAAGCGTGACGCTTGAACTAGGTTGGGGTGATTTCCGAGTAGAACTAAATGAAGGATTGCTGGTCGGAGACCAACAATAATAACGAAACTTTTTTGATTTTCTTTTTCAGTTTGAGAGAGTGCATTCCTAATTTGTAACTACTCGATTTGCTTACTTTCGAACAGCAAAATTCTATTCTTTTGATTTACTAAAATGATGGATTCGTCAGAGGCTAACACATACTTATACTCAACGCCCACCTCAATTTCTCTGGTTGTTCCTGTGCCCAGGTCAAAGATTTTCATTTTGGTTCCATCTAAATAATACAACTCCTCACCAAAGAAATTGAAATTGTTGATGCCTTTTTTATCGATTTGGTAGATCCTTTTTCCAATATGGCTATACACAGAAATCCCGGATTGTTGATCTAGCAAAAAGATCATGTTTTGGTATTCCCTTAAGTGAGTGTAAACAGGTGTAACCTTAGCTTTTAAAGTATCTGTGTAGAATTCAATAACAACTTCTTTTGTGATTGGATTGACTTTTTTGATAGACGCATCTGCAGCATCAAAAAGCCAAAGCTTATTATCATTACTAGGACAGACTAAAGTCGGCTGAATAGCCCACGAGGGTTCTAACAGGTATTCTTTTCCATTCTCAAAATAACGGCCGTAGATCCAGTATTTTTGGTTTACATGACTATATAAGAAAATGGAAGGATGATACCAGGGCTCGAGCAAGGTTGTGTTCTTACCTTTTAAAGTGGCCATTAACTTCCCTTGCGCGTCAAATTTTTTGATCACATTGTTCTTTGACACGATAAAGAAATTGCCCAGCCGATCAACCGTTGCACAGATAACTTCAGCACTCTTAATTTCTTTAATTTTTTTACCGATCTGCTGGCCGTTTACGAAGCAACAGGAAAACAACGTGAAAAAGAAAAAGCAAATTATTTTACTAATTGACATGGCGATAGGTCTTCAAAGCAACTGCCTGTCCGTCAAACTCTGCATAAGTGTTGAAATGAACCCACTCTCCTAAATTGATGTAGCGACTATTTACGCCCACTTCCAGGTCAAGTGGTAAGTGACGATGCCCAAAAACATAGAAATCGTGGTGCGTCTCTTTTTCGATTGCCTTACAGAAGGAGAGCAGGAATTCATTTTCTTCCCCATTGAATTTTTCTTCTCTTTTGGTATTCGCCAATCTGCTTTGCTTGCTCCAAAGTTGGGCAATGCCCATACCCAGGTTGGGATGGATGCGTGCAAACAGCCATTGACAAACCTTGCTGTTAAAAAACTTTTTTTGAATTTTATACATAGAATCACCGGGGCCAAGCCCATCGCCATGACCGATCAAAAAAAACTTGTCGTTGATTTGTAAAGTTTGTGGTTCGCGGTAAATAACAATGTCAAGTTCTTTGGTAAAGTAATCGAACAGCCACATGTCGTGATTGCCGGTAAAGAAGTAAATAGGAATGCCAGCATCTCTTAACTCGGCTAACTTTCCCTGAAAGCGAATAAACCCTTTTGGAATAGCATGTTTGTATTCAAACCAGAAGTCGAAAATATCACCTAGTAAATAGATACTATGTGCATCTTGTTTTGCCTGATCCAGCCAAGCAATGATTCTTTTTTCGCGTTCCAAACTAGATGTATGGTTCGGAACTCCCAGATGAAAATCGGAGGCGAAGTATATTTTTTTATCGGATGGAAGACGAATTCCCATTGGTTATGTCTCTGCAAAAATAGAAAAAGCCATTCAGAATAGCTGAATGGCTTTTAAGTGTTTTCAATAGAGATTATTCCTTTACTGAATCTGCTGCTGGTTTTTTTGGCGCAATAGTTTCTGCGGCCAGCTCTACTTTTTCTTTGTCTGTTCCATTGGTAAACTTCTCATAGGTGGTTTGACCGGCAAACGGACGTTTTCCTATTAAACGCTCCAGGTCAGACTGGAACAAGATTTCTTTCTCCAATAGTTCTTTCGCGATAATATCCAGATGTTCTCTGTGGTGAATCAACAAATCTTTAGTGCGTTGATACGCCTTGTCAATAATCTTTTTTACTTCTTCATCGATGCGTTGTGCGGTGGCATCTGAATAAGGTTTATTAAAGGTGTAGTCAGATTGTTTAGAATCAAAGAACGACATGTTTCCAATCTCTTTATTCATACCGTAGACGGTCACCATACTATAGGCCATTTTGGTGATGCGCTCTAAATCACTTAGTGCACCGGTTGAAATCTTCTCGAAAATTATTTCTTCAGCCGCACGACCACCAAACGTCATGCTCATTTCGTCCAGCAATTGTTCAGTTTGGTATAAGAACTGTTCTTTGGGCAAATATTGTGCGTATCCCAGTGCAGCTACTCCGCGTGGTACGATGCTCACCTTTACGAGCGGATCAGCATGCTCTAGAAACCATCCTGCTACGGCATGACCAGCTTCGTGATAAGCCACAATTTTTTTCTCTTCGGGTGAAATGATTTTCGTTTTCTTTTCCAATCCTCCGATCACCCGATCAATGGCGTCATGGAAATCCTGCATCTCCACTTCTGTTTTGTCTTTACGTGCCGCAATGAGCGCAGCCTCGTTACACACGTTGGCGATTTCCGCACCAGCAAAACCGGGTGTCTGTGCTGCTAATTTTTTTACATCAACATCTTTCGAAAGCTTAATTGGCTTCAAGTGTACTTTAAAAATATGCTCTCGGCCCGCGATGTCTGGTTTGTCGATACTGATTTGTCTATCAAAACGACCTGGGCGCATCAATGCAGAGTCTAATACATCTGGTCTATTAGTAGCGGCAAGAATGATTACCCCACTATCGGTTGCAAAGCCATCCATTTCAACCAGTAACGAGTTCAATGTATTTTCACGCTCGTCATTAGATCCGGGCATCTGCCCTCTACCGCGAGAACGACCAATTGCGTCAATCTCGTCAATGAAAATAATACAAGGAGCTTTCTCTTTTGCCTGCTTGAACAAATCGCGAACACGCGCAGCGCCAACACCCACAAACATTTCTACGAAGTCTGAACCTGATAAGGAAAAGAAAGGCACACCTGCTTCACCGGCTACGGCTTTCGCCAAAAGGGTTTTTCCTGTTCCTGGAGGGCCAATTAAAAGCGCTCCTTTCGGAATTTTTCCGCCCAGCTTTGTAAACTTTTGTGGTGTTTTTAGGAAGTCAACGATCTCCTTTACTTCTTCTTTGGCCTCTTCCAATCCAGCTACATCCGCAAACGTTATTTTCACTTTGCTTTCGGCATCAAAAAGAGCCGCTTTTGATTTTCCGATGTTGAAGATTTGGCCGCCAGGACCTGCTCCGCCAGTCATTCTCCGCATTAACATCCAAAAGCCAAACACGAGAAGGAATAGAAATCCGATATTGAAAATCGTATTGGTGTAGTCTACCCTATCTTCCTTTTTAAGATCGACCTTGTCATTGGCACTGAAACCTTTGGTAAGCTCCTCATAGCGATCTTCAAATTTTTCGACCGATCCGATTTTTAATTTATAATGGGGGCCATTGGCATTTAAGCCTAAAGGGCTAATTGTTTTTTCAATTTCCTGCTTGTACTTGGCATTTTGAAGGGCTTCCGCCTTCAGGGTTATCTCAACCATTTCTTCATTCTTAATGAGAACCAGTTTTTTGATATCACGGGAACGCACCATTTCCTCAAATCGACTATCCAGTATCTCGGTCAATTCGCCACTGTTCATGACGCGGCTAATGCCGAAAATCACTACGATCAATGCCAAAATAAGCCAGGTCTGATAGTTCGTTTTAGGGAGTTTTGGGGGATTTATCTTTTTATCTCTCTCTTTGTCTGCCATTGTTTATAAAATCTAAAGTTCAAATTACTAACGTCTGCTGCTGATTTAAGTTCTTAGTCCTCAATTTCTGTTATCTGGGCATCGCCCCATAAACGCTCGATGGCATAAAATCCTCTTTTGTCTTTGCGGAAGATGTGGACGACAACAGTGATATAGTCGAGAATCACCCACTCTTTATTGCTTCTTCCTTCGATTTGCCACGGGTTTTCTTTTATTTTCTTGTAGACTTCGTCATCTACCGAACCGGCAATGGCATCTAACTGCTTATCCGAGCTTCCTGAGCAAATGACAAAAAAATCTGCGACTGCATTCTTGATTTCCCTCAAATCCATCACAACAATTTCGGAAGCTTTCTTTTCCTGCATCCCATGTACGATGGCTTTGCATAGTTTTTCTGAGTCTGCTTTCTTCTTTTTTTTGGTCATTCAATTATCTTAGGGTCTTTGGGAAAAAGTAAAGCAGCAAATCTAACCAAATTCCATTGTATAAAATCCTTGCCAACACGCTGTTCTTTGGAAAAAACGTGGTTTTCGTGCCAGAATGTCACTCGACCAACACGCTTTTATTAGAACTCTCACAAAAGACGAATCCGCCAGAAGGCACGATTGTAATTACCAACTCTCAAACCCGAGGTCGTGGTCAAAGAGGCAATGGATGGGAGGCTGAACCGGGCAAGAATTTGACGTTTTCTTTGCTGCTCAAGCCGCATTTTATGTTGGCCCAACAGCAATTTGATCTAACCATAGCCATATCGCTGGGTGTTTTTGATTTTCTTTCGGCACGAATCCCCGAACGAGTAAAAATCAAGTGGCCCAACGACCTTCTTATTGGTGAGAAAAAAATTACCGGAATTTTGATTGAGAACGGACTGGCTGGCGAACAAATCCAGCAAAGTATAGTCGGGATCGGATTAAATGTTAACCAGTTTTCATTTTCAAAAGATACGGCAACGTCCTTGAAATTAGAAACCGGGCTTGATTTTGATAATAATGATGAACTCAATTCACTAGTTGAAAAACTGGAAGGAAGGTATTTGCAACTTCGTGCGGGAAAGCGTTTGGAACTACTGGCTATTTACTTAAAGAATCTGTATCGAGTGGGTGAGAAGCACTCTTTTCTAGCTAACGGCCAAAAGCTCCAAGGTCGCATTGAAGGCATTGATGAAAGTGGAAGACTAAAGATCCATACAAATGGCATTGATCGATTTTTTGGTTTAAAAGAGATATCGTTTGTCCATGAATAGGTTGAAGGCCTGGATTCGAAGTTTTTTTGGGTTCTCACGATCGGAGACGAACGCACTTCTCATTTTGTTGCCCTTGATGGTTTTATTGATTTTTTCAGAGCCTGCGTATCGCTACTGGTTTACGAATCAAGAGGTGAGTTTTTTCAAGGACTCACTGCGGCTTGATAGCCTGGTTGCCAAATGGCAATGGGAAAAAGCAGATAGTATTTCCGAATCAGTTGATCGGCCGCTTTTTAGGTTTAACCCAAATACAACCTCCAGGGATAGTTTATTACAATTAGGTTTCTCCCCATCGCTTGCTCGCAGAATCGTCAACTACCGAACAAAGGGTGGAATTTTCAAAATCAAAAGCGATTTATTAAAAATGTATGGTGTCGATACTATACTCTACCGGAAGCTTTACTCGTTTATCGATTTGCCTCTTGTCGTTGAAAAGAAAACAAGGGAATTCCCCAAGGATTCTTTTCCAAAACGCCCAGCTTTTACGATAACAAAACTGGATTTAAATGTGGCCGACACTACTCAATTAATTACCGTTTACGGTATAGGTTCAAAGTTCTCGAAGCGCATCGTAGAATACCGGGAGCGTTTGGGTGGATTTGTTTCGATGGATCAACTGAACGAGGTGTACCGACTCGATACTACCGCTGTCGGTCGGATAAAGAAAAAATTCTTTGTGTCATTGGGTTTTGTTCCCCGACAAATCCAACTTAACACCGTTACAGAAAAGGAACTAGCTGCTCATCCTTACATTTCTTACAAGCTGGCGGCTGCGGTTGTCGCCTATCGGTTTCAACATGGAAACTTCACATCGATTGAAGACCTTGTGAACTTGAAATTACTGACCGAGAAAGATTTCCAACGGATTAAACCTTATATTACCATAAACCCGTAACGTGGCTTCGGACAAAACAAAAAAAATACTGACTAACTACTTGCGGAAGCTCACCAATCTTTCTGCCAGGAATAAGTCAATTTTTTTGCCGCGCCTTAGTGCAGATCGTTTTTTGGATATCCAAACGCTGAGTCAGCTCAATGGTGAAAAAGCATTTTCGATCATTGAGTCTTTGATTAGCGGTAAATCAAAAGTTATATGCCCTGTGCTCGATCCGCGCATGAAAGATGCCAACCTGGAAAGTGCCAGGCTAAAAAAAATTCAACGAGCTGACCATTTTATTTTCGAAGAGTCGGGCTCGAGAGAACTCCATGTAGGTTGGCCATTTGTGCGTGGAAAATTTTCAGATGGTACGTTCGTCCATTGCCCACTTCTCTACTTCCCAGTTGAGCTTAAGATAAAAGATGGTAATTGGTCAATCGCACTGCGGTCTCAAGCTGAAGTGACATTTAACAAGTCGTTTTTGCTGGCCTATGCTTTCTACAACAAAACAAAAATACCCGAACAGTTGCTTGAAGAAACATTTGAAGGTAGTGATGTAGATAGCACCGTTTTCCGAACTCAGCTTTACCAGCTCTTGCAGAAAGCAAACATGGCCATTCATTTCAATCCCGATAACTATCGAGATGAATTGACTTTGTTTCGTACTTACAAAAAAGATGAATTTGAAGAAGAGCATCAATCCGGTGAACTAAAGTTATTTCCCGAAGCGGTTTTAGGATTGTTTCCACAGGCTGGTTCTTTTTTGGTGCCCGACTATCAACAACTTTTGGCAAGTGAAACATTTGTTGACTTAGAAGATTTTTTTCACGCGCGGTCGCCCCAGAAAAACGATACTTCCTTAGGCGATGCTTTTCATTTAGTGAAAGAAGAAAAAGTCTATTCCATTCTTCCAATGGACTCATGGCAGGAACACGCATTGAAAACTTCCAAGCTGGGTCATTCATTGGTGGTGCAAGGTCCACCCGGCACGGGCAAATCGCAACTGATTTGTAACCTGGTTTCTGATACTATTGCTCAGGGCAAAAAAGTGTTAGTGGTTTGTCAGAAACGTGCTGCACTGGATGTGGTTTATGCCCGACTTGCTGAAAAAAGATTGGCCGATTTTGTTGCGCTTGTTCACGATTTTAAAAACGATCGCAAGGAGATATTTGAAAAGTTGGCGCACCAGATCGAGAAGGTAGATGAATACAAATCCAAAAATATAAGTCTGGATGCCATTCAATTGGGTCGGCAATTTTTTCAGTTGGGTAAACGGATCGATCAGATCACAGAAGAGTTGGAATCGTTTCGCACAGCCCTCTTGAGCGAATCGGATTGCGGAATGAGTATCAAACAACTTTATCTGTCCTGCGACCCACTTCACCCGTCTATTTCATTGAAACAAGAATGCAATCAGTATAAAGTCTTTGAGATCAACCATTTTATACGACAGATTGGTGTGTATTGCTTTTATGCAAAAAAAGTAGAGCAAAAAGAGTATCCATGGCGCGAACGAAAATCATTTTCACAACTTCAGGCCAGTGATCGTCAGTTGATGGCAGATTATCTGGAAGAAATACCAGTTTATTTTAGTAAAGTAAAAAGTGAGTTTTTAAAGCACTTCAATACACAATTTGATTGGGAGCAATGCGAAGCGCTCATTGATAAACGACTGGATGCCATTACGATTAAAGTATTGATTGCGAAGGAAGAACGCTATCGCTATTTTCAAAAGATGGTGCCTGAGTCGGAGGATGAGACTAGCTCATTGTGGCTGGCCAATATTGAACGCGTTATTATGGCGTGTTATGAAGGCATAGGAATTGAGAAATCGGTGCCGGCTATTCAGTTAGGCCAGTTGCAAGTTGCGCTGCACCGCAGCATGAAAGTGCGCAGAAGTTTGATTGGACTCATTCGTTGGGAGTTATTCTCAAAGGATAAATATTTAGTTAAGCGGGCATTGGTAGGCAATCAGCTCGACAGCACCAAGGAAGGATTTAGGTTGTTGGAGCAGAAGCTCGATCACCGGCTAAATCTGGAACACAACCTTTCTAAGCTCAAAGCAAAAAATTGGCTTATTGAATTTCCCGAGGGAACATCAAAGGTGGAGATGGCGACTTGGTTTGCCGATCAACAAAGTGCGATCAAAGCAAAAACAATTTTCAAATCCATCCGGGGCATGGGCAATTTGATTTCGCCTATCGCAACAGAAAAAAAAGAATTCATTGGAGCCTTGGAAACACTTTTTCAGGTAATCGCTCAGCTACCCGGTAAAAAAGATGAGTGGTTGCGCTATTTCTTGTCGTCACAGATTAGTGCCCTTACACAAACTGGTACCCACCATGATAAACTTCGAAGCGTGCTGCTGGAGGATTTTGATCAGCTTGTTGAGTTTGACAGATTAAAGGAATCGTTGACGGAGGACGACCGCGCTATACTCAATAAACTATTTGAAAAATGCCAGGCGTGGGACGAAGCAGCGATGATCGAACTCTTTAAAAACAGTATTTACTTAGCCTGGATTGATAATCTTGAAGCAAAACATCCATTGTTGAGAATGGCTTCATCAGGGAAAATCGGTTTGCTGGAAGAAGAACTGAAAGAATTGATCGTTAGCAAACAGTCAATCAGCAACGAAATATTGCTGCTTCGTTCGCGTGAGCGAGTGACGGATGAGTTGGCATTTAATCGGTTAAACAATCGCGTGACCTATCGCGACTTACTTCATCAGGTTACAAAAAAGAAAAAGATTTGGCCGTTGCGGAAAGTGTTGACTGATTTTGAAGACGATGTTTTCCGATTGCTACCTTGTTGGTTGGCTTCGCCCGAATCAGTGTCAGCTATTTTTCCAATGAAAGAAACGTTCGACCTGGTCATTTTCGATGAAGCCTCACAATGCTTTGCAGAACGTGGCATACCCGCACTCTTTCGAGGCAAGCAAGCCGTGGTGGCGGGCGATTCGCAACAATTGAAGCCGGGTGATTTTTTTCAATCGCGCTGGGAAGAAGACGAAGAACAGGCGGAGCCGGATACGGAAGTAGATTCACTGCTAGAGTTATGTGATCGTTATTTGCCCAATGTTCAATTGCAAGGGCATTACCGCAGCAAATCACTTGCGCTAATCGAGTTTTCGAACAAACATTTTTATGGCGGTAAGCTGCAAATGTTGCCTGAGCTAGCGATTGCCAACAGCGGGGCGGCAGCGATTGAGTATTTAAAGGTAGATGGAGCCTGGGAAAATTTTTGCAACGAGATAGAGGCTTTAAAGGTAGTTGAACTGATCGTTGAATTATCATCAACAGATCCCGGAAAGAATATTGGAGTGATTGCATTCAACGCACCACAGCAATCATTAATTCTGGATTTGTTGGAGGTGAATTTTGCGCGGCTCGGGAAAGAAATGCCCCTGACTCTTTTTGTGAAAAATATCGAGAACGTGCAGGGTGATGAGAGAGATGTTATTATTTTTTCAGTAGGTTATGCTGCCAACAAAAAGGGAATAGCTTCTACTCAGTTTGGTAGTTTAAACCAACAAGGAGGTGAAAACAGATTGAACGTTGCTGTCAGCCGTGCCCGAGAAAAAGTGATTGTGATAACGAGTCTATGGCCCGAGCAGCTGATGGTAGCAGACACAAAGAATGAAGGGCCGAAACTCTTAAAGGCTTATTTGCAATTTTCACGAGAGGTGTCGCAAGGAGAATTCAAGCCACGCGTGGTAACCGAAGAGAATGGTTGCTTGCACTTGAAGCATAAAATCAGAGACTGGTTTGCGGACCGGGAATATGCAGTTGATTGCGATCAACTGCCTTATTGCGATTTGACCATGAAAAAAAATAATCGATTGATCGGGGCGCTGCTCACAGATGATAACAACTATGTAGAGAGTCTGTCGGCTAAATCCATTCATGCACTGGTTCCAGGCGTACTTGAGTCAAAACGTTGGCCGTTTTTGCAATTGTATAGCCGCAACTATTGGCAAGACAAAGACAGGTTCTTTAATGAGATTGGAAAATTTGCGCTTAACAATTTAAAAGGATAGAACAATTGTCAACAATAACATTGGAGTTAATAAACTTATGGATGAATGAGAAGGTTAACAATTCTTATATTTTTTATTGTAATTCAATGCCATGTGGTGTTCTGCCAAAAGAAGAAACTTCCAAAAGGACTTCAATATGGAATAATAAAGGACTTTGATGTTACTGGAAAAATAAAAGATAAATCGAGCAATCTTAATTTAGATTCAGTTGCGGTGATTCTTGAGTTAATGCAGTTAACGCTAACTGATTTACCAAAGTCGTGCGATGAGATATTTAATTACAATGAAAGATTTAATAAAGATTCGACATGGCTACATGACACATTTCCTATTTCTAAAACGTTAAGCAATTCTGAAGGGAAATATGAAATAAAGGTGTATGGAGAAATGTATGAAAATACTTTTCATTACAGAAAGACGATATTGATATATTCTGGAGGTAGATATCCTTCTTTTGGTTATTTAAGAATTGTGTTTAGAAAGAAGGGGTATGAAGAACAGAGTTTGGTTGTATCAAAAGAATGCTTTTCAGATTTTGAGAATGTTTTTTTAAAGCCCAAGTGATTTCACACTCGCCTTTGTTGTTGTTGTTATTCACCAACAAACAAAAGCTGTCGCATCGGAGTCTCCCGCCTCGGGGACTCCGCGTATAATGAACCCGCAAAAATAGATAGCTGACGGAATAGTTGAATGCGAAGGCTATTTTTTATAACTTTGATATATGAATAACACAAATTTAACGATACGACATAAATTGTATGATTTCATCCGCGTGGCCGATGACAAAAAACTAAATGCCATTTATAATCTGCTCGAAAATGAGATAGAACAAACAGCGGAATGGTGGAAAGACAAAGGATTTGTGGATGAGCTTGGCCACCGCTACAAGGCTCTTGAGAACGGGACAGATAAGGGATTTACATCTGAAGAGTTGAAGAGCTCTGTCAGCAAACTCCGGAAAAAAAGATATGGCTAGCCCATCCGTCTACATTGCCATTTTTTCAAGCAGAGCGCAAAAAGAAGTTGCAGAATCATGGAATTGGTATGAAGATAGACAACAAGGATTGGGTGACCGTTTTTTAAAAGAGCTAACAGACCGAATTCATAAGATAGAACAAGCACCAAAAAGATACCCTACACGCTTCAAATCCTATAAAGAAGCGCCTATACCCGTCTTTCCTTTTCTGATCATTTACAGGGTAAGTGAGAAAAGGAAAATAATTCGTATCGTATCCATTTTTCATACTTCCTTAAATCCGAAAAAGAAGTATTGATAAAAGAAGTACCAAGACACCAAATGAACTTTACGATAGCCATGTATTAATAAAGTAACAATTTGAAAAGAATAGACCAATTGTGAAGATGAATTTTATTTACCCGTTGGCGCGCGTTTGCAACGCGCTGCCGCTCCTAAAGTATTTGTATCCTTCAATTGAACTTGCTATTTTTAGTTCATGTCAGAGAAGTACAAGTTCTATGATCCTGCTGGGATGTATTTTGTTACCATGTCCATTGTGGGCTGGGTCGATTTGTTCACCCGCCCTGAACTGAAACATGTGATCATCGATTCGTTGCGTTATTGCCAAAAAGAGAAGGGACTGGTGATCCATGCTTGGTGCTTGATGCCTAGTCATCTTCATCTTATTATTAGTTCAGAGAATAAGTTATCAGATATCCTTCGAGATTTTAAAAAACATACTTCCAAAGAGATTATAAAAACCATTGAGCAAATTCATGAAAGCAGAGAGGGATGGATACTTGACTTGTTCCGTGAAGTGGCCGATCATCTAAAGAGAGTAAAGAGTTACAAAGTCTGGCAAGATGGCAACCATCCTGAGATACTTACATCCGCAAAGTTTACGAGACAGAAATTGGATTACCTTCATGATAATCCGGTGATAGATGAAATCGTTGATGAGCCAGAAGAATATAGGTTTAGTTCTGCGCGCGATTATTATTCTAACAAGAAAGGGTATTTAGAGGTTGACAAAATAGAGTAGGAGGGCACGCGTTACAAACGCGCGCCAGCTGTGGATTTCCCAACAACAAAAAAGGATAGCTGAAAAACTGTTGGCAGGCGTTTGTAAACAATCATTTTGTAATGATCGACCCTGCAGGTTCAATGTACATGTAAGGAGGTGGTTTATAGGTTATACTTCTTTTATGAGTACGGTCTGGAGTTTATCTTTACAACACGACAACGATCGTTTTTTGGTTTTTTTACACTACCGCCAATGCATACACGTATGAAATCCGTTCGCAGCGGAGTCTCCCGCCTCGGGGACTCCGCGTATAATGAACCCGCAAAAATAGATAGCTAACGGCATAGTTGAAGGCGAAGGAATGTATAGGTGAAGGAATAGTAATGTCGGAAAAGCGCGGAGTCCCGAGGTGGAGACTCCGCTAGAAAAAAATCAGAACAAGCACAAAATTATTAATCCCACATTATGCATTTGAGAATTTCAATCACCCTGTAAATCGTTGAAAATGAACGACTTGCATCAAGTTTTATTCCAAACTTTTCTAATGCTATGCATTAGAACCTAATTCGTTGATTATCTGGAAAAAAAAGATATCAATATCATCTAATGCATAATCTGGGTTAATTCTTTACGAAAGACCCTTCCATTTCTAGCTGGTGTGCGCTTGAAGTGCGTTCACGCTCCAAACAAAAAACTGGAAAATTCGAATACTCCTCGCTTTTGTTGTTCTATTACTAGCAAAAAATAGCCCATTAATAGTTTAAAAACTACCAGTGAGCTAGTCACCGAGAAGAAACTCATTGCTCGGCTCCCTTCTTTTCCGTTATCTTTTGCATTGCTGCCTCTTTACTCAGCTTGCCGGATGAATAATCTTTCAGAACACTGTTTTTAACAGTTAGTTCAAGCGAAGAGGGAATTCCGCAACCGACACATCTTGTCATTTTGATATTCAAGATAAGACTCTCATCATCTTTTAAGCTTTTCAGTGTTCGCCCGTATTCCAACATGTCCTCTTTGATACTCTTGGCAAAAAGTGGATACAGTTCTTTTACCTTTTCATCCCTTGTTTTTTGATCTATCTCATTCAGACTGATCGTAGGCATTGCCCAAAAATCATCGTCTTGTTGATTGCTGGAGTACACTTGCATGTAGTAGATGACACCAAAATCTTTCAGCCGTTCGTAGTACGTGTTGCCCTGCGTAAAATAGGTTTTAGAAAGATCACTCCTATAAAGTCTGTTAAAGATACTGGCAAGTAATTCAAGATCGGGCTGTAGTTCATTGTCCAACTCGCTGTTAACCACTTTTATTTTTGCCATCAGCTGATCGCGAGTCATTTTGTTTTGCTTGTACTGCGTCAGGTCGCTTTTGTTAGCTTCTACCGACAGATAGGTGTTACCTTGTTGATTGTCGAACTGGCCAAACCAGAAACGCTCATTTTCTCCCCGATTCGTTACCACTACTCTTTCTGTTGGCGTGAGCTGGCCAATCAAATCACTGTAATCTGCCATGAATTCTTTGATGGCGTTGATCACCTTTTTATTCGATTCCTCGCGCAGACTATCGCGGTCTAGTCTTGAATTTGTTCTTTTCAAACCAGCTACACGTGGTGCTTTTGGGGCACGGGCAACCGAGCCGGCTATCTTGGGCGCTCTGTTTTTTTCTTGACGCGCCATCTCTCTTGCTTGTTCAGCTTGTTCTTTGTTATTCTCCGCTTGTTGACGATCGATGATGGTCACTCCATCTTCAGACCCATCACTGTACGAATAAGAAAAACTACCCTCTCCATTAGACCAAGATATGGCCGGCACATCAAAGCCTTGCATCCAAACACCGGTTTGTAAGTTTGGAATGGTGAATGTGACGCCATAACCAGCTCGATAATTTCCCCTAACTTCAATGGGGAAAAAGGAACGCTTGTCAAACTGTTGTTTCAGAAGCGTACTCAAAATGTTTTCTGCTACTTCGATATCGCGCTCCATGCGCGCCTCGTCTAGTTTTTGCGCAAATCCTCCAAAAGAAATCAGCACCATTACCGCCATCATCATCACTTTTCTTTCTACTCGTTTCATATACTTTTCTTTTAATTGTTCATTTATTTTTTTGACGATCGACCATTGACCATTGACCATTACCTAATAACTATTCTTCGTCTTCCCCACAGGAGTTGAAATAATACTGGCCAATATCTGCTCTGTTTCTTGTTTAAATAAATCGGTGTTCTTTTCGATACTGTTTACCCTTGTTTGCAGAATCATCAAATCCTGTCTGCGTTGTTCTTTCAGGTATTCTGAGAAATCGACTAAAAGCCCTTCGGTGTATTTCTTTTGATCGGCCGTGGAGAGCTGGAAATAGTCCTTCATCAATTTCAGATTTTCATTTTGCAAGCTGGCAACAAATCCACGCACCTGTGCTTGTGACGCATCGGCAGCTCCTTTCATCAACGCGTCAATCTTTTTTGAATTCTGATCTAAATTCTGGCGAATCGATTGACTTAATCTTTTTTGATCTTCTGTCCAGTTAGAAGTGATTACTTCATTGTTACTGGCCAACGAGTTTTGAATCATTTCTTTTACCTTCTCCTCGGTAAGTGAAGGTTGCACAATTTCCTTTACGGGTTCTTTTTTACCACTGAAGTTGATCGCCAACTCTCCGTTTGAATAGCTGATTTCAGTTCCTAAAAATTTTCCGGCCACCATCAGGAAAAGGAGAGATGCTGCAATACTCATCACTGCTTTGAAGTAGTTCGACTGCCAGAGTGGTTTTACATTAGCATCATCCATGAATAGTGGTGGAGCAATCACTTCCTGATCTTGAATATGGGAAATCACTGTTCGCAATTCTACCAAGCCTTGTAGTTTTTTTAGTTCTTCGGGATGTGTTTGCAAATAGGATTGCACTTTTTCAGCTTCTGTGGCAGCTAACTCACCGTATAGGTAAGCCATCAACATGCCTTCGTCTGGTTTATAGTTCATAGCCAATGGTTTCTTTTGTAATGTTTCTTCTCTCTAAAATCTTTTTCAAGGCGTCCAGGCCGTAATACATTCTGGATTTTACGGTGTTCTCTGAGACGTTCAGTGTTTCAGCAATTTCGCGGAACTTCAAGCCTTCATATTCTTTCATAATCACTACTTCCCTTTGCTCTACACTCAATTCCATCAAACATTGCTGCAGCAAGTCTGATAATTCTCCATGCCGTAGTTGCCGATCCGGGTTTTCTCTTCGGTGGTGACTTTCTTCCCATCGATAGCTTTCTTCTCCCTCACCCGGCTTTAAGTCATCCAGTGACAACGCCCGGTTTAATTTGCGTTTGCGAGCTTCCTCCCGGCAGTAGTTAACCGCTATGGTATAAATCCAGGACTTAAAACGCCCAACCTCTTGCAGTCCACTAATGTTTTTGTGCATGCTAATAAAAGTCTTCTGCGACACTTCCATCGCCAGGTCGTGGTCGAAGAAGAATTTATAGCTAAAATTGTAAATACGTTTATACCACAATTGCACCAGTTTCCCTTGGGCACTCTTATCTCCTTCGCGGGCCCTGGCGATGAGCGAATCAGAATGCATCATAGCTATGTCGAGTAGAGTTTCGGCCACAAATCCCAGGTTTTAGGCTATTTCCAACTGGTTGTTGGTATAAAGATGGGGGATTGGCCGGAATAGTTTCAACTAGGAGAAAAAAATGTTCACCTTTTCCAAACACACTTCGAATCAACCGAAGAGTTAATGAACGTTCGATCAATCAAAAAATCAGACACCATTCAAAGTGAAAGAAGTCCTGCCCATCTCATACAGGTATTACTCAATTGATTCTTTGTTTCTGTGGGCGGCTGGCGGGCTATCCGCTCTACTCCTCGTGCCCTGCTCGTGCCTTGCCACCTCGGGGTGCCGCTTCTATCCCTGCCGCAATTTGGGTTTCTATTCAAAGCTTGTGTTTTTTTTCGAAGTGCGGCTGATTAGTCGACACAGACCAGCGTGTGTAGAATTGTTCCGACTTAATTATCTAACATTGTACCGAACCTGTTTTTAACTCTTTTCATGTGAGCGTAACCGTTATTCTGATCTGCATTACTGTAGCCATAAGTTTTTATGCCTTCAACAAGCCCGAATTGTTGGCGCGGCTCATGATGAACCCTCACTCAGTACATACTAACGGTCAATACTATCGGTTTATCACCTCCGGATTCATCCATAAAGATCACATGCATTTGCTTTGGAACATGTTCTCCTTCTACTTTTTTGGCACTGCGGTGGAGGCAGTGTTAGGGGCTCTGTTTGCTGAAGCAGGCATGTATTATTTCATTGCCTTATATCTCACGGCTATTGTTGTTTCCGATATCCCGACTTACCTGAAAGAAAAAAACAATATAAGTTATAATGCGCTGGGCGCTTCGGGGGGTGTCGGGTCAGTCATTTTTGTGTTCATTATTTTTCAACCGTTGCAGTCGATTTGCTTATACGTTGCACTGTGTATGCCCGGGTTTGTATTTGGTGTGGGCTACCTGATCTACACGTATTACCAGGGCAGGAAAGCAAACGACAACATCAATCACGATGCACATTTATATGGCGCTGTATATGGATTACTTTTCTGTATTGTAGTGTATCCGGCATCTCTGCCCAATTTTTACGAACAAATAAAGTACTGGCTGAGATCGCTTTTTTAGAAGCGTTTCAACGATCTTTTCTGATCGAAGAATCCTCGTAAAAATAATCATCAAATTTCTTGTTGCTCAGGTGCGAGGTATCTTTTAGGATGGCGATCACCATCCAAATGGTAAGGCCCGATACAACCAGAAACAGAAAGAACACAATGCCAAACGCGATGGGTAAGGCGGCCATCACTGTATACACCAGCAAAAGACCGGTGGTGATACTGATCAAAAACTCGGTTTTTTTATGCATACTTAAAAAACAGAAACCATTAAAAAATGTTCCGCGGGGCTTTTTCTTCAGGCCAAACGGAAAAAAATTCTCCTCCTCACCCGTGGTTCGTGTCCTCACGAAACATAACTGCATTTAGTTTGCTTGATTCGTGACGACACGAACCAAGGCTGAGTTTTTCCTTCAGGCCAATGCAAAAAATTCTCCTCCTAGCCCCCCACTTAGTCACTTACCATTTTGGAAGTTAACAAAATCGATACTTACCTGTTGGCAACTTTCATCTCACTCGATGGTGAAGAACACCAACGAAGGGGAGGTAGATCAATGCACGTTAATGCAAAAATTTTAATTTCCCTTCTTTTGGTTCCTTAAATGCATCGCACATCTTCAAATATTGTTCCATTTCATCCATGCTTTCGTGATTTAGTGTGGAACTAAATTCGAGTGCTCTTACCATCATCCTGATATAGGGATCAGCAATCTGTTGACGTGTCAATTTTCTTAAAGCGCCCATGTAATCTTCACGGTACACGGTTGGAATAATAATTTTGGACAGGCCTTTGGAGGAAAGCTCTGCATTCATCATCACGCGCGCAATTCGGCCGTTTCCATCCATAAATGGGTGAACTTCGCTAACTAAAAACATCATGTAAACTGCTTTTGCAAAAGGATCTTTCAATAGGGTGTACCAGTCAAAGCCTTTTTTCAACGTACCATGTACCAAGCTCCAATCCACAAATTCTGTATTACCAGCTCGGTTATTTCTGTCTTTAAACTCACCTGGCTTTTTGGATGTACGTGAATGTAAAAGCACGCCATGGCGGTTTCGCATCAAGTCAAGAAACTGAGTGGCCGTGGCTGGACAAACAGACATTTCCTTTTTGCTAGATACAATGCGGTACGTTCCTAGTATATAATGTGAATCTTCGTCCCTCGCAGGTAACGGTGTTTCTGTCAGTATTATTTCTTTGGCCTCACTTACGGTAAACTCGGTTCCTTCAATGTAGTTTGAAAAGTAGCCTTCAAAGAATGCAAATGTTTTAAACTGGTTAAGCGAATTCGATACTTTATGTTCTGGAAATACTTTACCTGCCAGCTCTTCATACAGGCCTTCAAATAATTTTATCCTTGCAGGATCAAATGGCTCACCTAGTGATCGGGCTATCCCGGCGGGAGACGTTAAGTTCTTTGCTTTTCCTGTAGTCAAAAGGTCACTGATCAATTGGTTTAGTTTTTTGAATTCTTTTTGCATTTTCAGAGGTGTGGAAATTTCGTTCGCTTTGTCACGTAAAGTATTCAGGCCCTGTTCACCTTTTGCTCTTATAATAACTTCGAGTCTTTCTTCAATTTCAAAAATGGGTAAGTTTTTCGATTCCTGACCTTTCTTTCTTGTCTCCTGTAGGTTTTCCAGAAACGCCCTTGCTTCCTGTGACGCAAAGAGATTTTCAAAAAAAGGATTATCACCCTCTATTGGCGAGGGGCCTTTCAGTAGATGTACCGTTATACCTGGTAACGATACGTTTGAAGTATAAGAATAAGTAAGAAAGATATGCCCTTCAGATGTTGGTTTAAATTCAAGTGCGCTTCGATGGCTTAATTGTGCATCTGGAAACAAGCGTGCTAAAATGCGATACCAATTTCTCTTTATTATTGCAGTAGGTTCCTCCTCCAGATTTGACGTGTAGACCCGAGGCGCCATTTTGCGAATCGATTTTTCTTTCAAGAGGGCAGTGATTCGCCTTGACTCATTCTTGTCTGAAGAGGCGAATATGATCTCCTGGATTTTTGAGGGGGTATTTTTTCCCATTAAGTCAGTTATTTTTACTCAATTTGGGTAATATTTTATATTAATTAGCACATTTGTGGTTAAAATTTCATATTAAATATCCATTTGGAATAGTTAAACCCAAACTATGCATTAGGAATGCATAGTTTGCCCAGGGGGTTGATGATCCGACTGAGGCGGATGTCAAGGTTAAACCTCGTGACGCTTTCGGTCAGAGTCAGACATTTATCGTCTGACCTGACAATGAAAATCACCAACTTGGTTTTCTTACTTGGGGCTAAATCGTTGATTTTCA
>JADBYQ010000077.1 GCA_020402945.1 Cytophagales bacterium
AATTATTTGTTGGGTTGAAGGACAGAAAGTTTCAGGTATGGAAGCGAAATTCGATGAGTATTGATTTGATACATGAATGGTTTTTCAAGCAGAAATTGGAGTATCTTCATGCTAACCCAAGCCAACCACACTGGCGGCTATCCGAACAGCCAGAAAGCTATCACTTTAGTTCGGCAAGATTCTATGAAACAGGGTTAGATGAGTTTGGATTTCTTACGCATCATACTGAGATATAGATTGTTGGTCAGGCGACCTAGTTGTTGTTGGTCGCCCGACCAACAACATTGAGATTTAGATTGTTGGTCAGGCGACCAACAATAACAGGGGGGGAGGAGTGAGCGAAAAACTGTTTGAACTGGGGCTTTGCTTGCCTTCGGGATCGGGGCTAGGAGTTGACGAATTGAAAATGTTGACAGCCCTAATGTTGAATTGCATTAGGCATTTGTGATGGTGGCTTCCTGATCCTTGCCAGTTACCTTCCAGTAGTTTTGTGAATAAAAAGACTAGAATTTTAATAGTATTTAGGTAGATTTGTGAAAAGGTGGACTTATTGAAAATTTGATATGAAAGGCATTCTTGTTCTTTTTTTTACTTTAAGTTTACATGTCACATTTGCTCAGGCTACAAGGACGTCAGTTGCTAGTCCCCCAAGGAATTGGGATCAGACAAATGCTTGGGTTGGTGGTATTGTTCCGTCAGGTACTGACAATGTGGTAATTGCAGGAACTATAACAGTACGGGCGTTATTCCCTCCGCCCTCGTTTACTGGGACAGTGACTGTAAATGCGTTTAGAACTTTGCAAAACAATGGTGTGCTAACTGGGGGTGCCTATATAGTAAATGGAACTTTAAACAACACTAACACAGTGAGTCCTAGTTCAATTACTGTAGGCAATACCGGTGTTTTCACCAGCTTCGGGGGGGTTACTAATGTCAGTGGCAATGTTACCGTAAATACAGGAGGCACTTTCACTTATTCTGGTAGTGGTCTTTTAACTTTCAATGGAAGTTCATCAACTTTATCTGGGGCACTAAATGTTTTTGACTTGGAAGTAGGGGGTGGAACAAATGTAACCCTGGCCGCCTCAGCAGCCGTAAACGTCAACGGCCTGCTTCGATTGTATAGTGGCTCTGGTGGAAGTTTTGATGCTGATGGACCTGGTTCGGGGGTGACCACAATAAGGTCGACCTCGTCTACGACTGGAGGGGGTATTCAAACCTTGCCCGACCCGACAAAATTTACTGGGAATGTAACGATCGAGAGATACATTGACGGTGACGAATCTTGGCGATACCTTTCCATGCCCATTGCTTCAGGCAATGTAGGTGATTGGAAGAATGGTGGGCTTTCTGTAAGTGGAAACTTCACGGATCCAAGTCCTCAAGACGGAACAATAATTGTTGACAATACTGCAGCATCCATCTATGAATATGACGCTGTGACCACTGGAGACTTCGTGGCTATTGGCAACGGGGGCTCAGTCGCCTCTACTGGCTTAGATTTTAGAAAAGGGTATGCTGTTTATGCGTATGACGGTGCTGGCGGAGACTTTGTAGTATCAGTTAGTGGAAATATCAATAAGGGACCTATTTCTATTCCCTTGGGCAGTACTCCTAGTGTTTCTGATACCAGGAAGTGGAACTTGATAGCCAACCCCTATCCTTCTACCATAGATTCGGATAACATCGATTTCACTGCCATAGGTAGCGCAGCCATTTACGTTCGTCAGTCAAATCCTCCACCTTATACAAGCGGAGGCACTGTAGCATCGTATAGTCAAGGGGGGCCGCTTACTTGTACGGGCTGTGGATTTGATACTGGGTGGACTGGAGAAATTGCCATAGGGCAATCTTTTTGGATTGAAAATGTAAATAGTGCAGCCAGTTTAGCACTTGATGAGAATGTAAAAACTACAAATGGTTTCACTTTTCTGAGAAAAGAAACTCCCACAAATCTGTTTCGGGTTACCCTTGTTTCGTCATCTCAAAAAGATGACCTGATTATTGCATTTAAAGAGCAGGCTTCGGCCAACTTCGATAAACGGGATGCTACCAAACGCAAAAATGGAGATCCGACTGGTTTAGGCTATAATACCTACATCAATCTTTCAAGTATCACCGAGGACGGCACAAGAAATCTGGCGATTAACACAATGCCGCATCTCACAAAATCAACTGTAGTGAAATTGAGTATGGAAGATGTTGTTCCCGGTAATCATACACTTGAGTTTACTCAGCTAGAGACGTTGTCATTGGGTTATAAAATTGTATTGATTGACAAGTTTGCCTCGAAGGAAGTGGAGGTGGTAAATGGCTTGAAGTATAATTTTGCTGTTTCCTCAGATGCCAAGACATTTGGAAACGATCGCTTCTCGCTTCGCATCGATGTTTCTAATTTAACAACAGCGATTGAAGATGAAGCAAATGAACTCGTTCAGGTTTATCCCAATCCGGTCGCTGATAAGTTGATTGTGGAGTTAGATCAAAAGTCAAAGAATGCAATTAAACAAATTGACTTAGTAGACAGTAGAGGAAGCTTATTGGAAAGTATCTTACCAGAAGCTTTTTCAGATAAGATATCAATTGATCTGAGCTCTCGATGTACAGGAATTTATATTGTTAAAGTTTTTAGGTCAAATGGCGCATCGGTTCACAAAATAGTCAAAAGATGAGGAAGGCTTTTTTCTTAATTAGGTTTCTGCTTATTCTTCCATTATTGCTTATAGGGTTTGTAATTTCAGCCCAACCTGGAAACCCAGGAGGTGGGGGTAAGCCAGGAGTACCGATAACCGGCATTGAAGTCTTGATCGGCTTAGGTGGTGCATTGGGCTTGAAAAAAATGATGTCCAAAAGAAAAAATAATCTCTAATTGTTTGTTGGCTTAATTCGAACGATCAAAATCCTTCCCCGTTGGGTCATTGTTTTTATTGACCTTTCTATTATTTCTTTTTCCTGTTTTCTTGGGTATTTTCTTCGGTTTAATTTCTCACTTCCTGAGCTCGATCATAGCGGTTTTGTTAAAGGTATTTTTGCATACACCGTTTTAGGTGCAATCACGGTTTTTGCAACCAGTAGCTACAAGGGTATCATTAGGTATACTGGCTTGCAAGATGGTGCGCGGATTATCACGATGGTTTTCTTAAATGCGCTACTCGCGTCTGTGGCTAATTTGGTCACTCATTATAATTTTGAGATCAACCTCATTCCTTATTCGGTCATTGTTATCACGTTCCTTTCGTCATCACTATTACTTTTTAATTACCGACTACTTGTCAAGTATTTTTTCGCCTATTACAAAAATGCTGTAGTTAAAAAATCCCGCGTTGTTATTTATGGGGCAGGACAGACAGGTATTATTACGAGACATGTCATTGATTCTTCTCCGCGCATGCAAACGGTGGGCTTTTTTGAGAATGATAAAAATAAAGCCGGAAAACTGCTTGATGGCGTGAAGATTTATAAAGCAGATACGGATGATCTGGAACGGCTGATCAGGGAAATCGGTGTTGATGAACTCGTCATTACGGTTCGTGACATGTCTCTCGAGAAAAAGAACGAACTGGTTGATATCTGTATCCAAAATCAGGTGAAGATTCGAACTGTTCCACCGGTCGATAAATGGGTAAAAGGGGAGCTCAGCTTCAACCAAATAAAGGAAATAAATATTGAGGATCTGTTGGGGCGAGAGTCCATCAGGTTAGATCGTCAGAATGTGAAGGATAACTTGCGGGCAAAACGAATCCTGATAACAGGTGCAGCGGGCTCGATCGGTAGTGAATTGGTAAGGCAGATTATTCAGTACGATCCTGCAAGTTTGGTTTTAATCGATCAGGCGGAATCCGATCTGTATGCCATTGAACGAGAAATCAAAGCAATAGACTCAAGAGCTAACATCACCCTATATCTCGCTGATATCACTAATCGCGAGCGGATGAAGGCCATTTTTGACTACCATAAGCCTGAGATTGTTTATCACGCGGCTGCATACAAGCATGTGCCCATGATGGAGAGCAATCCTTCAGAGGCGGTGCTTTGTAACATACTGGGCACCAAGTTGCTGGCTGATCTTTCGGTTGAATATGGTGTTTCCAAATTCGTTATGGTTTCCACCGACAAGGCAGTTAATCCCACAAATGTTATGGGCTGCTCGAAGCGAATTGCGGAAATTTATGTTCAGTCGTACAATAAATTCTTAAGTGGTGCTGCCGCAATTTCAACCTCTTTTGTGACCACCCGTTTTGGAAATGTGTTGGGTTCAAGCGGATCGGTCATTCCCATATTTAAAAAGCAGATCCAGGCGGGTGGGCCTATTACCGTTACTCATCCGGAAGTGACCCGTTACTTTATGACTATACCCGAGGCTTGTCAACTCGTGCTAGAGGCAGGTACGATGGGAAATGGGGGAGAGATATTTATTTTTGATATGGGTAAGGCCATCAAAATCGTTGACCTAGCTAAGAAAATGGTTTACTTATCCGGATTAGAACCAGGTCGAGATATAGACATTATTTTTACGGGTCTTCGGGAAGGAGAGAAATTATACGAAGAACTACTCACCAAGAGCGAGAATACGGTGGCAACCCATCATGCGAAAATCATGATTGCCAAAGTGAAAGAGTATCCCTACGAAGAGATAAATCGCTATGTCGATTTGTTCAACGACCTTGTTTATGATAAGAATGAATTAAAGATGGTTGCATTAATGAAGGAGCTTGTTCCCGAGTATAAAAGCAATTACTCTCGCTATGAAATGTTAGATGTAAAGTAATGGTTTGACTGAACCTTAGGACATTAGCGCCTTTTTCTTTTAAATGAACCTCTTTTCTTTGAATATTTTTTCCGATCCCCACCACCAAAAGCCCATGGCAGATAGTATTCAACTTTTGCGTTAAGGAGTAGGTAAGAATCCAGACTATTTGAATTTCCACGAACACCCCCTGCGGTTCCGTTAAGGGCTGGATCAACCCTTCGATCAGAAAAGTAAATTGCCTGAGCGTCTCCATTGAAGGAACTTGCCCCCGGATAAGTTGTACTTACATCATCGAGGTAATCAGTAAATGTTTTTCTAAAACCGGCTTCAATAGACAAATTAAACATTGGGTTTACCTTGAATCTAATACCTAAGCCAAAGGGGATAACTGGTGCAACCAGACTATAAGCGACTCCTTCGGTTTTTAGTGGCTGCAGAGAAACAGAATTACCAAGCTGATCGGTTGCCTTTGGGTTAAAGTAAAGAAGACCAATTCCCGCAAAACCATAGATATTTATTCCAGGCCTGCGATAAAACCGATCACCGTGGGTAAACAGATTGATCATACCTACGGCACTAAGCTCAAAGTTACTGGATTGGAAAGAAAGGTTACGCTCAACTCTTCCACCACCATTTGCATCTTTGTCATCTCCGGCTAATGTAAACCAGTTCAATTCAACCCGAGCTCCTATTCTGTTTGTTAGGAAATACTGTAGTGCAGCATTGACATTAGGGTTTGCCTTGATGTAGGCATTCGAATTAGCTAAATCACCATAATAGGTGGATGTGCCCAGACCTCCACTGAGAATCAAAGAGCGTTCTCTTCTGGCTGAATAAAAACTCTGCGCCTCCGTAAAAGAAGAAATCGTCAATAGTAAGATTACCGAGCCAACTATTTTACCCATTTGCCAACATTTAAATTCCTAATTTATAGAATTTCTATCAATAAGGAAACCAACTACTTAGCTAGAACTTCCCTGATCTTCTCGGCAGCCTCTTTCAACAGTATGGCAGAGAAAACCTTTAAACCTGATTCTTTGATAATTTTTGCCCCCTCTTCTGCGTTGGTGCCTTGTAAGCGAACAATGATTGGCACCGGAATGTCTCCCACTTTTTTGTAGGCTTCAACCACACCAGATGCCACCCGGTCGCATCGAACGATACCACCGAAAATATTGATTAAGATAGCTTTAACATTAGGGTCTTTCAAAATGATCCTAAAGCCCGCCTCTACGGTTTCTGCATTGGCGCCACCACCTACATCCAGGAAATTGGCCGGATCGCCACCAGAGAGTTTTATGATATCCATTGTTGCCATGGCAAGGCCGGCACCATTTACCATACAGCCTACATTTCCATCTAACTTCACATAGTTTAAGCCGGACTTGCCCGCTTCAACTTCTAATGGATCTTCTTCACTAATATCTCTCAGCTCTTCCAAATCTTTATGTCTGTAGAGGGCATTGTCATCTAAATTTACTTTTCCATCAACCGCCAGTATCTTGCTGTCAGACGTTTTTAAAACAGGATTAATCTCAAACATGGAAGCATCTAAGCCCATGTAGGCGGTATACAGAGAATTCACAAACTTTACCATCTCCTTGAATGCATTCCCCTCCAAGCCAAGTGAAAACG
Source organism: Cytophagales bacterium (assembly GCA_020402945.1). Lineage (GTDB taxonomy): Bacteria > Bacteroidota > Bacteroidia > Cytophagales > Cyclobacteriaceae > ELB16-189. Next base: position 6,386 of record JADBYQ010000077.1, read on the forward strand.
CAATTTTACGAGCCTGAAACGGTTGAAGCCCAATGGTAGGATCGATCCATTCTTTCACAATTTTTTCAGGATGAGTGGCAGCTACTTCTTCGATGTTCATTCCACCTTCTGTAGAAGCCATGATTACGGGCTTGCTCGTTGAGCGATCCAGCAAGATGCTCATGTAGTACTCTTTCGGTTCAGTTGCTCCGGGATAGTAGACGTCTTCTGCAATCAATACTTTATTCACTTTTTTCCCGGCAGCACCGGTCTGAATGGTCACCAAGGTTCCGCCCAATATCGCTTTTGATTTTTCAAAAACTTCGTCCACACTTTTCGCGAGCACAACGCCTTTTGACCCCGTTTCTTTCACCGTTCCTTTTCCACGCCCACCTGCATGTATTTGTGATTTCACCACGAACCACTTGGATCCCGTTTCGGTTTGGATTTCTTTAGCTGCCGCCACCGCTTTATCGGGAGTGTCTGCAACAATACCTCTTTGAACGGCAACACCATATTTTTTAAGGATGTCTTTGGCTTGGTACTCGTGAATATTCATGATTGTCAGTTTTGCAAGCAAGCTACTTTTTTTAATGCTTATTTCACTACATAGTGGGTGTTTTTTAGCGTTGCAGTTTGCGGAATTATTTTTATGCAGAACTATCTGGCAGTGTTATTATCATTACTTTGCTAACCGACAACGATCAAAATAAAACGAGATAGTATGCTAAAAGGAAGAGGCCTTCAGAAGTCGTACGGGGATCTAAAAGTCCTGAAGGGTGTTGATATTCAGATTAATAAAGGCGAAGTAGTGTCCATCGTTGGTGCCTCTGGTGCAGGAAAAAGCACACTCTTGCATATTTTAGGAACATTGGATGTGCCAGATGCAGGTTCATTAGAAATAGATGGACGAGATGTTTTTCGGCAAACCGCTAGTGGGTTGGCCGCTTTCAGGAACAGCAGTATTGGTTTTGTTTTTCAATTTCATAATCTCCTGCCGGAATTTTCGGCCATCGAAAATGTCATGATACCCGGCCTTATTGCCAAAACTAGCCAAGGCAAAGTGAAAAAGCGCGCTTTCGAGTTACTAGAACTACTTGGATTGGCAGAAAGGCAAAATCATAAACCTTCTGAGTTGTCGGGAGGAGAACAGCAGCGGGTGGCAGTAGCTAGATCATTGATCAATTCTCCATTGTTGGTGCTGGCGGATGAGCCAAGTGGTAACCTCGATTCAAAAAATGCAGCAGAATTACATCAGCTCTTTTTTCGTCTTCGTGATCAGTTCGGTCAAACCTTCGTGATAGTTACACATAATCAAGAATTGGCCTCTATTACCGATCGCAGACTGGAAATTAGAGACGGAATGATGGATGCCTAAAGTCTACGTTTACTGTAGCTCTTCT
>JADBYQ010000078.1 GCA_020402945.1 Cytophagales bacterium
ATGACATAATCGACTTGGACAAAGTAACACCCGGAGTATTCATTAGCGAAAGACTTAATGATGAACTTAACACTCAAGGAATGACAGGCTTTGTGAGTTCTGAGTATAAACCAATAAGAATATTGACTATGTAAATGCTACAGCCGCCAACAATGTATTTGCGTCAAGCGGGGTTGATGTGTAATCCAACGTTTTCGTATCTTTATTCCGTTCGCTGTCGGGGACAGCACGTGGCTTCGAAAGCCCCGCTCGAACGCAAATACTCACGTTGGTGGCAAGCCGTGCGACAAGCAACAACGCTCAGTCTTTCGACAAATTAGTGAACATATGCTAACGACTAATAAAACAATTCAACGTCAACAACCCGACTAAAAGAGAATGAAGTTAAAATACAGAGCTGGGACTAATGACGACAAAAAAGAGCTTTAAACTTTGGGACTTGTGGCGTATGGAGAATTCAAAAATATCCTAACAACAGAGAATTGGGACAAGTTAAACTTGTTTCTAACAGCAGAGAATTCGTATTCGGACTTATTAAAAATATCAAGATGTTTTATTTGTGAGTGTGACGATGAACTAATTGGTATGGCCTTTCTTGTTCCTAAGGGAAATCCCACAGAGATTTTTCAGGCGGACTGGAGTTACATCAGAATGGTTGGAGTAAATCCCAATTTTACCGGACATGGAATCGCCAAGACGTTGACTGGAATGTGTCTTGATTTTGCTTGGGATAGCAAGGAAAGAATTGTTGCTTTACACACATCTGAGTTTATGGATGCTGCGCGACATATTTATGAGAGTTTTGGTTTTAGACAAACAAGAGAACTTGAGCCCCGACTTGGAAAAAGGTATTGGCTTTACCAACTTGACTTGGCGAACTATGACAGACTAACAAAGTGACATCTCCACAGTTGACGGTAAAGACAATCAAGATTTGTGAAACGGCCAGCCACCAACAAAATGTTTCTTCAATGGTGCGGTGACGTGTTATCCAAAGTTCATATCTTCGTTCAACGTTTTGTGTCGGGGACAGGACGCGGCTTCGGAAGCGCACCACTGAAGAAACACAAACGTTGTGCACAATTTTTTATTGACGAGTAGACTTAACTATAAATGGACATTGACCACATTTTTATATTCACAGACGACAACGGCAAAATTGCTGACAAACTTGTAGAGTTTGGACTCGTTGAGGGCAGCAATAGAGTTCACGTGGGACAAGGAACTACAAATAGAAAGTTTTACTTTGACAATTTCTTCCTGGAAATACTTTGGGTTCACAACGAGCAAGAAATAAAAAGTGACTTAGTTAAGCCTATTGGACTTTGGCAACGCGCTGACTATAAAAGAAACCAGTTTTCACCGTACGGACTTTGCATCGTAAAAAGTGACGACAATAACGGACTGTTTGAAAATTCATTTGAATATCAGCCGGACTATTTTCCAAACGGTATGACAATTGAAATTCTTAGAAATGAGAATCAACCTCAGCTACCATGGACTTTTAGACTGCCGTTTAAGGGACAAAAGAAAAACGAAAAAGAACCAAAAAATCATAAGAACGGAATAAAGAGATTGACGAAAGTGAATTTCAATTACAAAAACTCGCAGACAGACAAGTATCTTAACTTTTTTAGCGAAGAATCAAATATTGACTTTACTGTTTCAGAGGACTATGGAATGACGCTTACATTTGACAATAACAAACAAGGACACAGAGAGTATTTTGCGGACTTAAAATTAACAATCGAGTATTAAAAAACTGTGCACAACAATGTATTTGCGTCAAGCGGGGTTGACGCGTAATCCAACGTTTTCGTATCTTTAATGCGTTCGGTGTCGGGGACAGCACGTGGCTTTGGAAGCCCCGCTCGAACGCAAATACTCACGTTATGCACAATGCCATGGGGCGAACTAGGTACTTTGGACAATTGCGCACTCGCTTAGAGCACATTCTTGCCATACACAAAAGCAAGCGAAAGATTCAATTCTTCCGGTCTAAAGTAAGGAACGAGATTTATAAAATCTTTAGAAATGTTGTTTAATTTCGAAGGATAAGGGGATACTATTTTTCAATTAGTTAAACGGTATTACCTTTAAACATGTTTTAATAGTTTTAGTATGAGATTATCTGGAGGAGTTTTTATCATCTTTTATCTTTTTGCTTTCATTAGTGTTCAAGGGCAATGGGCTTCAAGTAGCCCTTTTGGAGGAGCTCTTTTAAATTCTCACATAGCGATTGGAGTTAAGCTACTTGTAGGCACTACAACAAACGGAGTATTTGTTTCTAGCGACAATGGAGTTACCTGGACTCCGAGTAGCACGGGTCTTACAAATCAAGATGTAAGATCATTTGCTGTAATTGGCAGTAATTTGTTTGCCGGAACTTTTGGTGGAGGTGTATTTTTATCAACCAATAATGGAACGTCTTGGACCCAGGTGAGTACAGGATTAACCAATCCTTTTGTAAGATCAATAATAAGCGTTGGGAGTAATTTATTTGTGGCTACTGAAGGCTGTTTCGGATGCGTTGGGGGTGGAATCTTTCTATCGACTGATAGTGGAGCAACGTGGACAGCTGCTAACAATGGTATTCCAAGTAGCGGTGTCAATTGTTTGGCAACAATTGGAAGTTATGTTTTTGCAGGATCAATAGGTTCCGGGGTTTTTAGATCCTCCGATTCTGGAGTATCCTGGGTTGCAATGAATTCAGGACTAGATGTTAACGTCACCGGATTTCATGTTAGTGGAGGCGATTTGTATGTCGCAACCCAAAGGGGTGTTTATTTATCCAAGGATAATGGCAATTTATGGAAAGGTATCAATGCTGGCTTGTTAAATGAATACACAAATTTCCCAATCAATATTTACAGTCTTTCCAAAAGCGGAATTTATTTATTTGCCAGTAGCTCCAACAATGTTTATATTTCTACGAACAATGGTGGCTCTTGGAGTATCGTTTTAAATGGTTCATTTAATAAATATGTATTTATTAACAACGCCAAAGTGTTTGTAAGTTCTGCAAGCGGTTTTTTTTCGCAACCCCTATTAAAGTTTCCTGCGATATATTCAATAAAACCGCTGGCAGGAACTATTGGGTCAAAAATCACCATTAAGGGAAGTGGATTTAGTAGTACATCGTCCGAAAATAGTATTTACTTGTCGGGTGTTAGCGCTGTTGCTAATAAATCAACGAACGACAGCCTAACTTTTATAATACCACCTGGAGCAGTATCATCATCTGTTTCAGTTTCAGTAAACGGCCAATTTGCAAGCACAACAGATACGTTATCGATCATACCAAATATCGATTATTTCGTACCTGATAAAGCTCCACCACGTTCGCGTATTAAAATCGGTGGAACAGGGTTCAATCCACTTCCAACGAACAACTTTGTGTCTGTTAATGGAAAATCTTCATTCGTTGCCCTTTCGTCAACAACTAGTTTGGAGGTAATAGTTCCAGACAGTGCTTCAATAGGCTCAGGAAATATTTCAATTACTGTTAAAGGTTATACCGGTAGTAGCCCATTTACAGTAACTCAAGCCTCGCCACTACCTAATCCTGGAGGTTCTGGTAACATTTCTTGGACACAACCAATACGAGCTGGCTTTATCACCAGTTCCATGGCTATTGATTCAAAGCGAAACCTATTTTTCACTGGCGAACTGGCCAACTATGGAGGTCTGGATCGGCATTATTTTAATTATAGCTTATTCCCCGGGTATTCTTTTGATTCATACTTAATTAAATCAGATACGTCTTATAAGATAAAATGGAGAAAAGTCATTAAGAGCTGGAGCAGTACGAGTAGTAGCTTTCGTCCTTCCAAAATTCAAACCGATAAAGATGATAATATTATTCTTGTCGGATCGTTTGCAAATTCTATAACCATTGACTCTCTAACGGTTACAATACCCGGTATCCAATCTGATCCTAGATATGGTTTATTGATTGCAAAGATTAGCACCACAGGAAAATTGCTATGGTACAGTTTAATTAAAACGAGTTCATTTGCGAATGCAGTTAACGATTTGAAAATTGACACTGAAGGCAATATCAACTTTGCGGGAACTGGCAATGGCACATGGGATTTTTATAGTGGGAGTACAAAAGTTCAGACAATTGGAGCTATCAACTCTGGTTTTGCATATTTTACTCAGTACAGCAGTAAAGGCGAGTATAAATGGGTGAAAAGTTTGTCTCAGGGTTATGATCTAAGGATTAACGGCCTAGAAGTTGATAAATACAAAAACATTTATATAACCGGTTCTTGGTATGGTTATGGAAATATTGAATCAGTGAGTAAAGTGTCTTCATCGGAAGATATTATCATTGCTAAGTTTGATTCGCTTAGAAAGCTTGTTTGGCTAAAGCAAATTGGTGCTAGTAATAATAATACTCAAGAGTCAGGGAATGACATAGCGCAAGACAAAAATCTTAATAGTTTATATGTAACAGGTAGTTTTGTAAGCGGTGATTTTGGGAGTGGTGTAATCAAATCAGATGATCAAAATATATTTTTAGCTAGATATTCTTTTAATGGTGATCTTATTTGGGTAAAAAAAATGGGATCATGGAGTGGCGCTGCTAGCTTCACAGAAACTGGAAATAAGTTAATAGTTGATAAAGATGGCTTCATTTATTTAGGGGGAGTTATAGGGCCGTTAAGTTTGGGATTTGATGGGGTTTCCGTTGGAGCATATCGAGACCCTACAAACTCTAATTTTTTTAATGATGGGGTCATTGCAAAATTTGCTGCGACTGGAAAGCTATTGTGGGCACAGCATTTTGGTGATCCGAATTTCGATGACTATTTAACCTCAATCCTAAAAGATGATAAGAATAATCTTTATTTAGCAGGAGCGGGTGGACAGAATGCAATTTTCGGGAAGTATCAGCGCCCATTTAGTTTTGGTCAAGGTTTTGTTTGTAAAATCCGAGATCAAAAGGAGAATTTGTTTGAGTTGTCAGCGTCTTCTTTTCAAATTGAAGCTGACAAAGACCTAATCAAGCTATTTCAGATCTTCACCGATCAAGGATGGACACTTTCAAGCAATGTTGATTGGCTTTCAACAAACTTCATTAAGGGTAAAGGTAATTCTGAGGTCATTTTATCTGCTAAAGCTAATAATTCAACTCCAAGGTCAGGAGTTATTGTTGCAACTTCTGACTTAGGAATTATAATAAGAGTAAACGTCCAACAATCTGGTTCTGCTACCCCAATAGTCACTAGTGTTTCTTCAAGTGGAAAGATAAAATTCAAGGTGTACCCTAATCCGGCAAACGATAAACTTAACTTGGATACAGATCTTGATAGTTCAGAGTTCCAAATTGAAATTACTGATTTTACTGGAAGAAAATTAGTAAACACTCACTTAAATGGCTTTGAGATTGATATCAAGTCTTTGCCTTCTGGGATGTATTTCTTAAAAGTCAATACTTCAACCAATCAGTTTGTTTTACGCTTTGTTAAGTTATAAATATCCTCTTTGCGCATTACTTTAATCTAGAAACCAACAGAAAAAATTAGACTGATAGACAACATATTTCAGCCAAACCTCACCAATTACAAAGTCGTACGACTTTACTGTAGCGTGAGGCACTGTGCATAACAATGTATTTGCGTCAAGCGGGGTTGACGCGTAATCCAACGTTTTCGTATCTTTATTCCGTTCGGTGTCGGGGACACCGCGCGGCTTCGGAAGCCCCGCTCGAACGCAAATACTCACGTTAGCAACAATGCCCTTCCGTGTAACCCGACAAATTCTCCAAGACGAATAAATAACGTTCGACAACCCACCTAACAAGTTTCTCCACGGGGACAACTAATCGTTTCCTTAGACAACGTGGGACTTGAGAAAAAGAACTGGGACTGGACTCGGCTGACGAACAAAGACTAGTGTAAACAATCCCCACCGCACGGCAACCTGAAAAGATTCTCGCCCACGCTTTTGGCACTTGCCATTGCCGCTCAAGCCCCCGCGACACCAAAGCAATGGCAAGAGCCAAACCCACCCGCCCCAATCATCAACTATTGGGACTAAAACGGGGTTAAATTGCTGAGAATTGTAATATTGGTTAGCCAAGAATGGTAATTATGCCCATTATTAAAGGGCTGGTATTTGATTTAGAAGAAACTTCCGCTATGTTTTATTATTTTGCACGATACTGATAATTATGGCTTTAACCCAGATTACGCATTAGAGAATTGAAAGGGGAAGGAGACTGAATTCGATTGGTTCCAAAGTCCCTTGCACCATTCCCTTCTTTTCATGTTCAATGCTAGTTTGAGAGTGAATTGGCCCCCTATTTTTTCAAAGTA
>JADBYQ010000079.1 GCA_020402945.1 Cytophagales bacterium
ACCTAAACCGCTCACCGAACTGCTCGATGAACTATAGCATCGTCACTATTCCTCCGTTCGACAGGCAGTTGAAGCGGCTGATCAAAAAATTCCCCTCGCTGAAGAAAGAGGTGGCAAAGCTCGGGGAACTTTTGGCCGATGCGCCCACCGAGGGCACACCTTTGGGAAACAACTGTTACAAGATACGCTTGGCCATCGCCTCGAAGGGAAAAGGCAAGAGCGGTGGCGCAAGGATCATCACCCACATCTACGTGGAAGGGAAGCTCGTCTACCTCCTTGCCATCTACGACAAATCAGAGCACGGGGACATCTCCGATAAACAGATACTGGGCCTGTTGGGAATCATCAAAAAATAGTGGACGCCCTATAAAACAAAAAAGCCCAACCGAGTTATTTGATTGGGCTTCTGATTTTATCAACTCCGCCAACGCGCTGCAAGCGAGGGCCAGAGAGATATTCAGTTTTTGGTCACCCTGCTAGTCAAGAAATGAATCACCCAACACCAGCCCTAAGTTTCTCCTTTTGCCGCAGAGTCCGAGTTATGACTCTGCGGAGAATAAACAGATATTCTTCTACACTAAGCTATTCGTCTCTATGGACATTAATTTCTCCAGAGTAATGATGTGAGTACATATATTTTCTATTCCTATCGTAAACATTTATTGTCTGCCATCCCTTTTTATTTTCAATATCATATATGATTTTATGAATCAAAGAGACAGATGTCGAATCAATTGAACTAGACTTTAAAACCATGTTTACATAAATTAATTCGCACGGTATAGGCTCAATAGAGACAATCTTACCAAAAGAGTTTTGTACTTTAATGATTGCCTCTTTTTCATACTTTCCAAGATCTCCGCAAATCCAATTTGTCAATCTATTACAAGAAATAGTTAACGAAAAAACCACTATGAATATCAATGGATAGAAAAAATAATTCTGGTATTTATTAGTGCAACGTAGTCGGTAAACCATGGTATGCTCTCCATTTATTAAGCCCTTCGTGATTTCGAATAACATCCTTCCACTCGTGGGCTGTTGGCCCTCCTCCCCTTGCTGGGCGATTGAACAAAGCATTCCAAAAATTTCCACTTTGCCAATCATTGATGAAGAGCCCACGAAGTTCATTAGCATCACCTATACTCATGGCAAATCCAGGCCCATATGCTTCAGCTGTAAGAAACATACCCATATGGTGCTCAAGGGTATTGAGGCGCTCTGTACTGCCTCCTTTGGCAACCCAATCATGGGTCATAATTGATAGGCTTATCGCATTTCCAAGTCTAGGGTCTTTCGCAACAAGATCTCCCATAAAACCTGATGCGTTGTGCGGAAATGCTTCAGCCGCTTTGAAAAACCAATCTGTCCCAAAATCTTTATTCTCTATATACCCAATGAAAGTATTCCAACCACCCTTCATTATATCTGCTCCAATCGCATTTAGAACAGAAGCATCGTATTTATTTTCTGATAGGTGCTCAAATCCATCAATTTTCCCCGATCCATCTATCCAACTCACTTTGCCTGTTGCAATCTCTTTATAAAAATCGAAAAACTTACCCCCATCTGGATCAACCCCACTCACCGGATTATTCCCCATTCCAACATAAGGTGAATAGAACTGCCCTGCTGGGTCTTTGCTTGTCCACCTTCCAATAACGGGATCATACTCGCGTAACTCGAAGTGATTCCAACCGGTCTCATCGTCCTTCTCTGCATACTTCCCCTGATACCCATAACGGTATTTCGCATCGAGATCGATCCACTTCTGCTCCCTCAGCACCCCGCCCCAAGCTTCATAATCCGTTGCCTGCGCCACCAATGGTTTGTGATGGATCACGCTCACATCGTCAAACCACACTTCGGTGTTTTCGCTTTCGTTGCTCACCCACACGTAGATGTAGCCCGGCTGTGCAATGGTGATAGGGCTATCAAATTTTGTCAGGTTGGCATTGGTGTAGGGGTTGTTGCGCTGCGCTTCTTCAAAGCCTGCACTGGCCGGCACCTGCAGAGCGCCACCGTTCACCACCAGGTAACTGCTGTTGAACACCACGTAGTTGATGTAGGCTCTGGGCGCATTGGGGTCGTCTTGGTTGCTGGGCACTGCGGCCAGCACACCAGAATTTAGTGCGGTGGCAGCTTGGGTTATACTCTCCAATCCATTGCTAAATACATATTGGCCTGCTAGTGCCGAGGCAATGATTGCCTTGATGGGTGCGTTGGTATAGCTGGCTTTGATTTTAAAGCGTGCCCAGGCACTTAAGTCAATCTGGTCGCCCGGGCTCACGCTCAAGGCAATGGCCGGCCCTACGGATTTTTTATCGGGTGCGAAATTCGGATCGGGGTGGCCGGATATCCAATGTAGGTTGGCCGCACGCGAAGGGGCAGCGGTAATGGCGTTACTTGTATGGTTCATCTGCAAATCGCGCCTTTCTGTTTCAAACAGGTTTTTGAAATACACATTCTCGCGCACACGTGGGTTGGTGTAGGTGGCTGTGCCATCGTCTTCCATGGTGGCGGTGTATTCGTTAGCATGGATACGCACTATTGCACGCACGTTGCCCAGGTGGTCGGTGATCTCATACGCTGTTGAGCCTGCATCTGTATTTGACTGATCGGCTGCTATGGAATGTGCCGGGTAGTAGGTGGCCAGTTTGCCGGCTCCGTAAATGGGAACCTCCGTTTGCGTGTAAAGAGATGAGGCATCATTCTTCTCTTTATCGAGTGTCTGCTCGTAGATGCTGAGGACATTTCCGCTGGCATCGCGGATGTACCAGGTGGTTTTGATTTCACCACTGGGCTGCGAGGCAGGCGGATAGGCCACCTTTGTCAAACGGAAGCCGCGATCATCGTAGGTATATCGCACGGTGGGTTTTGTTTTACCAACGTCTTCATATACCGCTACTACTTTGCCTGTTACATCGTAGTCTACCCATTGGTCTTTCTCGTTTGCATCTGTCTTATCAACGGCAATCATCTGGCCGATTTTATTGTATTCATAATTATTGGCATACCCGCTTACACTCTTCAGCTGATTGTTGTTTTTGGTGAGATCATACGTGTAAGTAAAGTTATGCTGCAGTTGCCCCTTATCGCCATAGCGTTTAAGTGTCTTTATGTTTCCGTTAGGGTCATAGGTCATACCCGAGAGGCGGTAGTTGTTTCCATCCAGTACGTACCCATTTGCAGAAGAATTCTGTCTGGCAAAAACGGCTTCCTTTAGCTGGTATTTTTCATCGTAGTCGTAGAGGTACATGCCGCTGAGTTCGCTGTCGGTAGTGCCATAGGCTTTGTCGGTTCGCCAGCGAGCGGTGGTGATTAGGCCGTTATAGAGAACGGGTGCAGAGGTGAGGGACGATAGTTGATTGACTTGGATGGGTGCAGATTGTAATGTCATGCCAGTGACTAACGTATTGGTCATGCTCCATCGGTAATTGCCTTCGTCCGCTGCTGTGGGGTTGCTCTTGGTAAATGTTTTTTGCGTGGCGTCTTGGTTCTGTGCATTAATGTTAAGCCATGTACCGTTAGGCAGTTGTTTTTCCCAAACAATGATGGAGTTCACTGTCAAAGGACGAGCTGGTATAGTTAAGTTAGTGAGGCCAAAGGTAATGGTTGACACATCGCTTATGTTTTTTTGAGGTGCGTAAGTGTATGCTTGTAGGCCTTTATTTACCATAGGCTCCAATGTTGAAAAATCCAACAAGTTATTTTCAACAGCCACCGTGAGGTTTGCTTTGTTGGGGTTGGTAGCCAAGTTTGGTACTGAGGTGAAGTTGTTACCCGCTAGGTTGAGGGAAGTAAGCTTGTTCCAGCCTACGAAGTAATTATTGGGCAATGCCCCAGTAAGTTGATTGTTAGCTACGAAGAGTGTTTGAATGTTGGCGGCATTCAAAAAATTGGCAGGGAGAGCTCCAGAAAGTTGGTTGTTGTTTAGGTTCAAACCCGTTAAGTATGCCAAGTTTCCAATGGAAGTAGGTATTTCTCCCGTAAGCTGGTTGGTGTCAAATGAAACGCCTATGAGTGTCTGCTTGTTTCCCACCCATGCAGGTATGGATCCTGTCCGGTTGGCATACGTCATGCCAAAGTAGGCAAGGCTGGGCAGTGTCCCAATCCAATCTGGAATGGGGCCTGGAGTAAAATTGCCAGCAAGCCCAAACACACGAAGGTTGTTCAGGCCGCTATAATCAGGTATGTCCCCAGTCAAATTCGCTGAGATGACAGACAGCCAAACCAGGTTCGGGAAATTCTTGAAGTAGGTTGGCAAATTGCCAGAGACTGCGGTGTGCGAAAATTCAAAATCTGTTAAGTTGACAAGTGTGCTCCATTGAGAAGGGATTGGACCATTGACATTGTTTGCCCTCATATTCAAAACCTTGAGACTGGTAAGATTGCCTAATGAAGAGGGCAATAGTCCATTTAAATTGTTGCCTACAAAATAGAGCGAGGTTATATCCTGATTCTCTATACCCACTCCAAACCACGACCCCATCTCTGCTGCAGTGGCCGTGGCAGGCCAAGTGGTAGGCCAGTTGGTTTTGTTTGCCCAGTTGGCACCATTGGTGCTGGTGAATAAGTCTTTTAGTGCGCGATACTCGATGGCATCGGGAACAGCTCCTTCAAAACGAATCACTGTCGGATAGGACTGTAGCGTTAAATTGGCAATCGTACCCTCGGTAATCGTCAACCGATATGTACCTGCATCGCCAACAGTTGCCGTGGTGCGTTTAAATGTTTTTTGGGTGGCATCCTGGTTGAGTGAATTGACATTTTGCCACGAACCGTTCGTCTGTTGCTTTTCCCAAACAAACGTACCCGTTGCTGTTGGAGATATAGTGGGCGAAATAAGCAAGCCGGAAGTTGTGACGCCAAGTGCCTTTGTATGTGATACGTTATTGATCGTGCCATTCTCAGAATACGAAGCTGTATAAAATGAACAATCGCCAAAGAGCTTTCCCGATGAAGGGGTCAACGAAGTGTAAAACGTTACACCATTCTTTTTATACAAAATAGAAGATCCTTTGCGCTCAATTCGAAACAGGTCTCCTATTGAATATTTTATGACTGGATGGCCAACAAAAACTCCCCCCTCAAAAACAGTAAGCGCAGCGCTATTTTGAAAATAGATTGAATAGTTGGTATTGGGGAAACCGCTTGTATATGGATAGGTTCGTTTTCTTTCTACAGTAGACAAGCCGATCATTTTGTACGTTTCGGTCTCTCCTGCCGCGAACTCGATGTATCCCTCAGCATTATCAGCAATCAGCTCCGATGAAAACGCGCCTGCATCCCAAGAATCTGTTGCACTGCCTTGGCGAGAAATAGAAGCTTTGGTTATGTTTACGTTTGTACGCTCCACCCAATTGACGGCTTGACTAACTTCCTGAGAAAAAGAAATTGATTGCTGAGGCGTGTAGTTGAACGAAGCGAATTTGCCAACAGTCGACTTGATGCTTTCAAAGCCTAACTTGTTGTTGCTTATGTCGACCGACAAATTTTGGCGGTTGGGGTGCTGGGAGAGATCGGGGAAGGAGGTGAAGTTGTTTTGACCTAACTTTATCACGCTTAAATTCGCCATCGCGCCATATGAGCTGTTTACCTGACCTGAGAGTTGATTATTTGAAAAATCGAGTTCTAATAGATATGGGCTTGTAAAACTAGGCAACACTCCAGTGAGTTGGTTATTCGCCAAATAAATGCCGGACAGTATTGGCAGCGAACCAATTGAAGAAGGAATTTCACCAACAAAGTTGTTGTTCGAAAGGTAGATGCCGGTTAACGTTGATTTTTGAGCCAACCAATTGGGCAGAATACCTGTCCTATTACTCGCCTGCATCACGAAATGTCGGATTTTGTTTAGGTTGTTCACCCAATTAGGAATTGGGCCTGGTTCGAAGTTTCCCTCTATCCAAAGGAAATTCAACTCGACAAGCGCTCCCAACTCGGGCATTGGCCCCGAAAAGTTATTGGATTGCAGCAATAAAGAGGTTAGACCCGTAAAGCTATTTAGATAGGCAGGAATAGGTGTAGAAATCGCTGTACCCACTAGATCAAGTGATTTGAGATTTGTAAGACTCTGCCAGCTTTGTGGGATCGTCCCAGTTAAGGTGTTGTGTCGCAGGTTAATTGTTGTCAATGACGGCAGACTACCCAATGAGACAGGAAGCGACCCGACTAGCAAATTACTTTGAAAATGCAACCCAGTTATGTCTCCGTTCGCAACCGTCACCCCAAACCACGTTCCAAACTGTGCACTAGTTGCCGTTGCCGGCCATGTAGTAGGCCAGTTGGTTTTGTTTGCCCAATTGGCACCGTTGGTGCTGGTGAACAAGTCTTTGAGGGCATTGAACTCCACTTGGTCAGGCACATTGCCCAACTCTAGAGTTGTGACACTAGTCACTGCTGTATAGGCAGATAATCCTGTCCCACTGTTGTTTATCGCCCGAACACGGTAAAAGTATTGTGTGCCTGCGGTAAGTCCGGTGCTGGAAAACGAAGTTACGTTGGCAGCCGTTGTAGCGACTACAGCATAACCAGTACCGGCTATCAACGAGCGTTCAATTTGAAAACCTGTTTCGTTCGCTGATGCATCCGTCCACGTAAGATTGACTTGTGTTTGCGAAGCAGCAGTGGCCGCCAGCGCAGTTGGCGCAACTAAGTTGGCAACAGCAACTGCTTCTGGCGTGTTGAGCGAACTTCCAACTCCATTGGTTGATCGGATACGATAAAAATACCTGGTACCGGCTGTGAGACCTGTATTAGAAAAAGTAGTGGCATTAGCGGCCGTTGTGTTGATCAGTGTGAACCCAGACCCACTAATAGTCGATCTTTCAATCTGAAAACCGGTTTCATTGTTCGAGGCATCTACCCAAGTTAGGTTAATCTGAGTGGTGGAAGTGGCTACTGCAGCCAATGTAGTTGGTATAATTGGTGCCATTGTGCTGGTAGAGAACTCTGATGAGTTGTTTGAGCTACCTACCGCATTGACGGCTCGCACCCGGTAGAAGTAGGATGTGTTTGCTGTAAGTGCCGTATTTGAAAAAGAAGTGGCATTCGCAGCAGTGGTTGTCACTAGCGTATAGCCAGAACCTGAAGTAGTGGATCGCTCTACCTGAAAGCCAGTCTCATTGTTGGATGCGTCAACCCAAGTAAGATTGATCTGAGTAGATGAAAAGGCTGATGCATTTAAAGTAGTTGGCGGTAATGGTGCGGATGTGCTGGCAGTAGCTTGTGGCGCATAGCCTGAGGTGATCGATCCATTGATTGCACGTACGCGGTAGAAGTAAACGGTATTAGCGGTCAATCCAGTATTGGAAAACGTAGTCGCGTTGGCAGCAGCCGTGGAGATCAAAGAAAACCCAGAGCCGGAAGTCAATGAGCGTTCAATTTGAAACCCGGTTTCGGAAGTAGATGCGTCCACCCATGTTAAATTTATTTGTGTGGATGAAGCAGCTACGGCTGTCAACATTGTGGGTGCAGCAGGTGCTGACGTTAGTGCGCTTGCTTCAGCTGTGGGGACAGAAGTACCAACGGCATTCACCGAACGAACCCGATAAAAATATCTGGTGTTTGCTGTTAAACCTGTATTTGAGAATGAGACCGCGTTGGCTGCAGTAGTAGTAATCAACACAAAGCCAGTGCCCGAGGTGGTCGATCTTTCTACTTGAAAACCAGTTTCATTTGTAGACACATCGGACCATGTCAAATTGATCTGGGTTGCTGACGCAGCAACGGCTGCCAGTGTAGTCGGGGCGACTAGGCCAGCGATGGCATTCGCTTCGGCCGTATAGGCAGAGTTCCCTGTGGCGTTGACAGCGCGGATGCGGTAGAAGTATTGGGTGCCTGCGGTAAGCCCAGTGTTGACGAACGACACTGCGTTTGCAGCGGTGGTGCCCACCAACGTAAAGCCTGTCGAAGTTGTCAGCGACCGCTCTACCTGAAAACCCGTTTCGTTTGTGGACACATCAGCCCACGTCAAATTGATCTGGGTTGGTGATGCAGCAACGGCTGTCAGCGCGGTCGGGGCAACCAAACTCGTGGTGGCATTTGCCTCAGCCGTATAGGCAGAGTTGCCTGAGGCGCTGACAGCGCGGATGCGGTAGAAGTATTGGGTGCCTTCAGTAAGCCCTGTGTTGGCGAACGACACTACATTAGCTGCGGTTGTGCCTACCAACGTAAAGCCTGTCGCGGTTGTC
Organism: Cytophagales bacterium; assembly: GCA_020402945.1. GTDB lineage: Bacteria > Bacteroidota > Bacteroidia > Cytophagales > Cyclobacteriaceae > ELB16-189. Next base: position 8,196 of record JADBYQ010000079.1, read on the forward strand.
AGCGACCGCTCTATCTGAAAGCCCGTTTCGTTTGTGGACACATCAGCCCACGTCAAATTGATCTGTGTTGCTGATGCAGCAACGGCTGCCAGCGTGGTTGGGGCGACTAAGCCAGCGATGGCATTCACTTCGGCCGTATAGGCAGAGTTCCCTGTGGCATTGATCGCGCGGATGCGGTAGAAGTATTGGGTGCCTGCGGTAAGCCCTGTGTTGGCGAACGACACTACATTAGCTGCGGTGGTGCCCACCAACGTAAAGCCTGTTGCGCTTGCCAGCGACCGCTCGATCTGGAAACCTGTTTCGTTTGCCGAGGCATCGACCCAAGTCAAATTAATTTGAGTCGCTGATGCAGCAACGGCTGCCAGCGCGGTCGGGGCAACCAAACTCGTAGTGGCATTTGCCTCAGCCGTGTAGGCAGAGTTGCCTGTGGCGTTGACAGCGCGGATGCGGTAGAAGTATTGGGTGCCTGCAGTAAGCTCTGTATTGGCGAACGACACTACATCAGCTGCGGTTGTGCCTACCACCGTAAAACCTGTTGCGCTTGCCAGCGACCGCTCGATTTGGAAACCTGTTTCGTTTGCCGAGGCATCCACCCATGTTAAATTAATTTGAGTCGCTGATGCAGCAACGGCTGCCAGAGTGGTTGGGGCAATTAAGCTCGCGGTGGCATTTGCCTCGGCCGTGTAGGCAGAGTTGCCTGTGGCGTTGATCGCACGGATGCGGTAAAAGTATTGTGTGCCGGCTGTAAGCCCTGTATTATCGAATGACACCACATTAGCAGCAGTTGTGCCTACCACCGTAAAACCTGTTGCGCTTGCCAGCGACCGCTCGATCTGGAAACCTGTTTCGTTTGTGGACACATCAGCCCACGTCAAATTGATCTGGGTCGCTGATGCAGCAACGGCTGTCAATGTGGTTGGGGCAATTAAGCTGGTGGTGGCATTTGCTTCGGCCGTGTAAGCAGAGTTACTTGTGGCGTTGATGGCACGGATGCGGTAAAAATAACGTGTGCCTGCTGTAAGGCCGGTGTTGGAAAATGATACCACATTGGCAGCAGTTGTGCCTACCAACGTAAAGCCAGTAGCTGTTGTTAGAGATCGCTCGATCTGGAAACCTGTTTCGCTTGTGGATGCATCCACCCAGGTTAAATTGATTTGTGCAGTTGATGCTGTAGTGGCAACTAAAGTGGTGGGTGGTATTGGGCCACCCGCGGCTATTGTTGCCATGCTGGACTCCGCAGTATAGGCAGACGTACCATCGGCATTGATAGCCCTCAGGCGATAGAAATAAGTAGTGCCTGCCGTGAGGCCTGTATTCGAAAAGGAAATCGCATTTGCGGCTGTTGTAGTGACCAAGGTGAAGCCTGTCCCCGTTGTCAACGAACGCTCTATTTGAAAGCCAGTCTCATTAATTGAGCCATCCGCCCAAGTTAAATTAATCTGAGTGGTATTGACAGCCGTTAGTAGCAATGAAGTGGGCACCATCAGGCTCGTGGTCGCACTTCCCTCGTTCGTGTAAGTAGAAATACCTGTCGCGTTCACTGCACGTACTCGATAGTAATATTTAGTACCGGCCGCAAGGCCAGTATTTGAATAGGATACCGCATTGGCTGCGGTTGTAGCTAACAACGTAAAGCCTGTACCGCTAGTAAGTGATCGCTCTATCTGAAAGCCTGTCTCGTTACTTGAACCATCCACCCATGTTAAATTGAGCTGGGTAGTTGATGCCGTAACTGCTGCCAATATGGTCGGAGCGATCAGGCTGGCAGTAGCATTCGCTTCTGCGGTGTAAGCAGAGTTGCCATTGGCATTGGTAGCGCGTATGCGGTAGAAGTAACGTGTCCCCGCTGTAAGGCCGGTGTTGGAAAAAGTGGTTGCATTGGCGGCCGTGGTGGCAACTAGGGTAAACCCTGTTGCTGTTGTCAGTGAGCGTTCGATTTGATAGCCTGTTTCGCTGGAAGAAACATCTGCCCATGTCAGGTTAATCTGTGTCGTAGAGGCGGGCGTAGCTGTTAGCGTAGTTGGTGCCTGTTGGGTGGTGGTCGCATTCACCTCGGCTGTGTACGCAGAAGTGCCCGTGGCATTAATTGCACGGATGCGGTAGAAATACTTAGTGCCATCCGTCAGGCCGGTGTTTGAAAAAGATACCGCATTAGCGGCTGTAGTCGTTACCAATGTAAACCCTGTCGCGGTTGTCAGCGACCGCTCGATCTGGAAACCTGTTTCGTTTGCAGAGGCATCGACCCAAGTCAAATTAATTTGAGTCGCTGATGCAGCAACGGCTGCCAGTGTGGTCGGGGCCTGTTGGGTGGTGGTCGCATTCACTTCGGCTGTGTACGCAGAAATGCCCGTGGCATTAATCGCACGGATACGATAGAAATACTTTGTGCCATCCGTCAGGCCGGTGTTTGAAAAAGACACCACATTAGCGGCAGTAGTCGCTAACAATGTAAACCCTGTTGAGCTTGTCAGCGAGCGCTCAATCTGGAAACCCGTTTCGTTCGCTGACGCATCGGCCCATGTCAAATTGATCTGAGTCGGTGATGCCGCAACAGCTGCCAGCGTGGTCGGGGCAATTAAGCTCGCGGTGGCATTCGCTTCGGCCGTATAGGCTGAAGTACCACCCGCATTGATGGATCGAATCCGATAAAAATATTGGGTGCCCGCGGTAAGGCCGGTGTTGGAAAATGATACCGCATTGGCTGCCGTAGTCGTGATGAGTGCAAAGCCACTGCCTGCCGTTGTGGACCGCTCTACCTGAAAACCCGTTTCGTTTGTGGACGCATCCGCCCACGTCAAATTGATCTGGGTGCTGGAGGCTGCTGCTGCTACTAACGTAGTAGGCGCTGCCGGAGCAGCAACCTCTGTGGTGGCATTTGCCTCGGCCGTGTAGGCTGAAGTACCACCCGCATTGATGGATCGAACCCGATAAAAATATTGGGTGCCCGCGGTAAGGCCGGTGTTGGAAAATGATACCGCATTGGCTGCCGTAGTCGTGATGAGTGCAAAGCCACTGCCTGCCGTTGTAGATCGCTCTACCTGAAAACCTGTTTCGTTTGTGGACGCATCCGCCCATGTCAAATTAATCTGTGTGCCGGAGGCTGCTGTTGCAACTAACGTAGTAGGCGCTGCAGGCGCAGCAACCGCTGTGGTGGCATTCGCTTCGGCCGTGTAGGCTGAAGTACCACCCGCATTGATGGATCGAACCCGATAAAAATATTGGGTGCCAGCGGTAAGGCCGGTGTTGGAAAATGATACCGCATTGGCTGCTGTAGTCGTGATGAGTGCAAAGCCACTGCCTGCCGTTGTGGACCGCTCTACCTGAAAACCCGTTTCGTTTGTGGACGCATCCGCCCACGTCAAATTAATCTGGGTGCTGGAGGCTGCTGTTGCTACTAACGTAGTAGGCGCTGCAGGCGCAGCAACCGCTGTGGTGGCATTCGCCTCAGCCGTGTAGGCTGAAGTACCACTCGCATTGATGGATCGAACCCTATAAAAATATCGGGTGCCCGCGGTAAGCCCTGTATTAGCGAACGACACCGCATTAGCTGCAGTTGTACCTACCAACGTAAACCCTGTTGCGCTTGTCAGCGACCGCTCGACCTGGAAGCCCGTTTCGTTTGTGGACGCATCGGCCCACGTCAAATTGATCTGGGTGGACGAGTTCGTTGTGGCAGAAAGCCCTGTCGGAGCTGCAGGCACTTGAGCATACAGCACTGATGAATAAAAAAAAGAGAAAATGCCAACGATCAGCGCTGTCAACTGATGCCGCTGCAACGGGAACTTCCCGAAATAAAAAATCGCGTGCTTCATATAAGGCGACTATTCTCTTTAGCTAACCATTCTTTTACTTCTAAAACGCGTTGATCTAATCTCACACTATTTTTAAGGTGTCATAAACTCATAACCACTACAGCTCAAATCAAAGATTGACCTCGATGCGCCTTCCAAAATAATCATCGTGATAAAAAGCTTTCCGCCTGTCCTCTTAAAAATAAGTTGTCCTTTTTGTGCCCCCGACTCAATCTTTAGTGTAGCCCCGCCATCTTGATCTATGTTATCCCAACTGCCATTGCTTCCCACCACCGCGATTGATGCTGCCAATACACCATTCTTTGAAATGAAATCAACCTTTGTTGGAGTCGAAATCAGTTCTTTGAAGTGATCCGTTGGCCTGCCAGCTACGACATCCTGAACACCACTCACTTTCCATTTTATGGTGCGTGTTGAAATCTGCGCTGTAGAGACTACCAGACTGATAAAAAAAAGAAATAGTGTGATAATGCTTGCTTTCATAATTAAAAATTATTGCCCACCCCCCGATCCACCACTTATCACAGCACTTCTATTCATGTCCCTTAGCCCCTCAATTCCATGCCGCATACTTGCCCGGTATAGTTCAATGGGATCCATCATCACAGCTGTCTGGACGGTGGCAGCGTCTTGTGCATTTGGTATTTTGATTTTATGGAACTGATTCGGATCAAGTGATGCTGTAGTAGGGATCATCGTTCGTTCGTAATACTCCAGCACCATACCGAATACATCCTTGCGAACTGAACTTCCACTCCCCCCATCATTTCCCGGATCCTTGCTGGTCTCAGGATGATTGATTTGAGTCAACCAGCCGTGGATGTTGTAGACAAAGTCGATTCCTTGTAGGTTGGTGGCGAGTACCACGCGCTTTAGCGGGCCATGCAGATAATAAAAATATTCTGCCTGCAGTGTTTTCTTGTTGCCATCTAAACTGGTATAGACTTTTAACAGCCGTTTGTTTTTGTCGTATTCATAATGATGGAAGAATGCATCACGAGAAGTACTGCCGCTGTATGCCTTGGTAGAGGTAGTCAACACATTACCTAGAAAGTCATATACATATTGAGTGACAAAGGCATAGGGAAATGTGGTAGGCTGTTGCGCCATCCATACGACACGACCAAGTTCGTCATAACTATACCAAGTTTTGGTGTTCGCATTCTTTGTATAGGAAACGGCTCCTCTCACATATGTTTGCGCAAATCCTGGAATGGGTGAAAAGTCTGGAGTGGTAACTGGGAAATCATAACCTGTTTGTACCCAATCTTTTTTTACAGCACCCGTGCCCATCCAAACAGAACCGATGGACTCTAAATTGACTTTCAGATCATTGAAGTTAGCCGTTTGGTAACTCGACTCGCCCGATTCAATAGGCCGTCCGAGATCATCATAATTGGTGTAAGAATATTTCTTGGTGAGCAACTGCTCGGCATTTTGCGAGAAGCGAATCTTGCCATCTCTGCGGTAGAGATAGTTGGTCGTGCCTGCATCTTTCTCAGTCATAGACAGCAACCAGCCTTGGTGGTTGTAAGTATGGGTACTCTTATCAATCGTTGGGTAGGCCGCTATAGCTTTTAAGTTATTCGGATCAGATGTCCCTATGGCGGCATGCCACTGCTCATACCCATTCGGAGAAACACTTACCACCAATCTGCCCGCATCGTTGTAAAACTGATAAGCGATATCGGTGAAGTAATTAGTGTACGAAACTTTAACCGTGCCGGAAGTTGGCAATACGCGATAATAGCCCGCCTGCAAATTGTATGTGTGCGGAAGTGGCGAAGTAAGTTTCGGTACAGTTGTGTTACTAATGGTATTCTCCAGAGCATAATCAGAAGTGCCATTAATAGTTACTGATTGGGTAGTTGCATTAGGCGCACCTAACACATAGAAGTAAGACATCTTATCTGATGAAATTGAAGAGGGGAAATCATCCGTCAGCTTTGTTCCCTTCCTTGCCGTCATCAAAACTTTGCCGGATTTATCTGTTATGCTGACAACGAAGCGTTCGTTTTCATCGCGTACCACCGTTTGCACACCTTCGATTTTCTTTAATGCGCTACCTCCAAAAATGATGGCACGCTTATTCAAATAATCGGTTAGCTCATTGTCTTCCCCGGATGCATCGCTATTCCCAACTGGGAAAGTTCCCTTCAGTACTTCTCTGCCCGATCCAATAAAATGTGTATCACCAGGCTGTGCAGACTTGCGCTCCTCCCCTGTTCCGTCTTCATAAAAATCGGTACGGGAAAATAAACGCTTGGCGTTTGGCACATCCTTCTCGTTCCATTGGTTTTGCGCGCTATAATAATTACCGAGTGTACCTTTTTTATCGATGCTCAGTGGAGCCGCCTTATCAAAATCAGTGTAGGTGAGAGGCTTGCCCTCGGTGTTCAATGCAAACCCTGAGCTGTATCTAAAATCCGGCAATGCGATAGGTGCCGACAATGTACCACCCACTGTTCTGTCGTACTTATCTTTCAAAGCTTGCGAGGCAAACACATAAGGTCTGTATACATCTGTGCTCGTTTGCTTATGGAAGGTTTTTGTTTGCGACTGCAGGGATTGGCCTCGCTGGTCAAAATAGCTTTTGCTTTCCGATAAGACATTGGTTACGGACGAGCCAAGGCCATCATAACTTTTAGTATGAACCCAATTCAAGTCGTTGTCTCCCCGAAATAGAATGGTTAACGGCAATATTGGGCCCCATGTTTGACTGGCGTTGTCGATACCCCGGATGAAAACCGTTTTTTCTTCGTACATAGAGCTTTTATCCAAAAACGTGCTAAGAACACTGCCGCTTGCCGTAACAAAATGATAGGTGGCCAATTGCCTGATTCGCTCGGCATCATCGTTGGTGAGGTACAATTCGTTGTACCCAAACCTTTTTATCTGAGATATTTTGGCAAGTGGAGGAGCAACACCCACTTGCACCTGAAGCACGTTGGAAGGGGACGTCCAGCAGCCAGTCGTGCCTGTAATGGCTGGGGGCAAATATGATCGGATATAATAGTAGCCTGAGGCGTTCGCGCTGTAGGGCTCCACTACGGAGAGCAGTGGCATGTCAGTAGCGGTGCCATTGAGGCTACTCGCATTGGGGGCTATTTGCCAATAATGACGCTGAAAGTCATTGCCTTGCGCCTGAACGATTATCTTTGAATTGCGGTATTCTCCATTGGTTACCCTCAGCGGGCTAACGTTGGTGTTGTACACTTCAATTGTTTTTTCGGCCGGTAAAATACAGATGTTAGCATTCTCCAAAATGAATTTTGTGGTTTGGGTTAACCCGTTTGCTTGAAGGCTGGCGCCAGTGCCGTTGAATCGGGAATCAGCAGGAACAGATCTCCAGCGGTATTGTTGCTTTATATGATCTAGAACTGCGCCTAATGCCGGAGCTGATAGCGTTACGCTGCCTCCATCGCACAAGGCGTTCGCAGAGGAGGATAAATCTAACGCAGGCAAAAGTTCTCCTACAGCAATCGTTCGGGTAACACGGCACCATTCACTTCTGGAGGCGGTCGTCACTTGTGATTGGCCTGGAATTCGATTGACTCCATCCCTACCACCACCATCTCCTCCACCGCTAGGGTCAAACGCAACTTCCAAATCATGAAACCCACTCGTGGAAAAAGTTAGTGTTACAACACTGTTATCGTTCCCGATACGAGCCCCATTCAAAGACCAGGTGTACGAACCACCGTTTTGGTTAGAATAAAAAGTGTACTCCCTTCCCACACAAAAATTGTTAGCATCAGTTTCAATAGAGCAGGGTGGATCTGAATAAGTAACGGTCAAACCTGATCCGGGGGAAAAGCAGCCGTTGCCGGTGTAACTCAGGTTGAATGTGGTTGTACTGCTCACGTAAAAATCCACGATAGCGCCTGTTTTTATTTGTCCAGTACTTGACGTCCACTTAAGATATTGTTGTTGATCAGCAGGGATAGAAGCGGCATCTGGAGTTGAGAGCGTTACAGTGCCAGGCCCAACTTTGTTTGTTGTAGAGGCTTCAACCCTAATAGGGCTAGTATTGCTGACCGATACTGCAATATCCTGCGGGGTGCAACTTGTGAAGATGCTTTGCGCACCCAGTCTTGCAGTATTTCTTACTTTGCCACCACCATCTCCTCCACCAGAGTCTTCAATTAATTCTACTGAAATGGTCTGGGTTCCAGCCCCAGTAAATGTAATTGACGCAGTCGAGTTAATGTTTTTACCAGTGTTAATATTCGAAACGGAAGTTGTTGTGCCGGTGGCGGTATTAGTCACATACCAAGCATAGGTATAAGGGGCTCCAGAAGTGCTTGTGGCAGAGGTGCTAAAAGTGTATGGTTTGCCTACACAAAACGCAGTGGAGCTTGTTGTAATCGGGCAAGGGGGTGGCTCTACTGAAACATACACCTGTGAGCCGAGATAACACTCCGGGCCACTGTAATCAAGATAAAAAGTGGTGGATGCCCTAAGGTTAGTAGCTGTAAATGTACGGACGGGAGCATAATACCCTGACGGGGTCGAGCGCCAACTCAGGTAAGTATCAGGCACTGGAGCAGATGTTGACAAGTCAACACTTCCCCCTTCATAGATGACTGTTTTTGAGGCCTCTGCCTGTAAAGGAGAACTTTGATTTACGTTGACGGTCAGGGGCTGTGGCACGCATCCCAGACTCGAAGCCGTGGTAGCCACCAGCCTATTTCTGCCACCGCCCCCCCCTCTACCTCCATCCCCTCCATCCCCACCATCATTGTTTGCTTCAAACGAGATTGTGAATGTGCCAGATCTTGGAAAATTTATTGAAGCAGAAGAAGAACTAGTGTAGCCAGGTACATCAACGCCATCTATTTTCCATCTGAAAGCGCTTCCGTTTGCAGAAGTTTGAAAGTTATACGTTTTTCCCGCACAAAATGAGGTGACATTCGATGAAATGGTGCAAGGTGGGTCGGTGTAATTTACCGTTATTGACTGCCCAGTATAGCAGCCAGAACCGATATAAGATAAAGTAAAAATTGTGGTTTTGTCGACATAAGCATCTACACCTGTTTGACCAGCTGGAAGGGAATGGTTTTGATTGGATGTCCATCTCAGGAAACTCGTTTCACTTCCCGGAATATTTGTTGGGGTAAATAAACGAACAGTACCTGGTCCAACTTGGTTTGTTGTAGAGGCCTGTGCTGAGAGAGTGGTTGCATTGTTGACAGTAACGGTAATCGCTTGAGGAGTGCAGTTGAGGCCGGTGCTTTGTACAGCAAATTGTGCGATACTCCTGACATCACCACCACCACCGCCACCACCACCACCATCACCACCACCACCGGTGTCTTCGATTGGGATTACTGAAATGGTCTGGTTTCCAGCTAGAGCCTGAGTAAAGGTAATGGATGCAGACGACCCGGTGTTATAGCCTGTGGCAACGTTAGTTACTAGTACCCCCCCCACATACCAACGATAGGTATAAGAGGAACCCGTGGCTGAAGTATCAAACAAATAGGTATTGCCCACACAAAACGAAGTGGCGTTGGTTGTAATAGGACAAAGGGGTGGCTCTACTGAAACATATACCTGTGAGCCTAAATAACACTCCGGGCCATTGTAGTCTAAATAGAATGTGGTGGATGTGGTGATGCCTGTAGCAGTAAATGTGGGGCCGGATGCCCAATTGCCGATTGGATTGGAGCGCCAGCTAAGGTATTGATGTTGATCGGCAGGCACCGCAGTGTTTGTGGATAAGGTGACATCGCCCAATCCATATAAAACGGATGTTGACGCGGTAGCTTGCCATGGAGAATAACTACCCGATACATTTACATTGATGGCTGGTGGAGTGCAGTAGTCAGTAAAAAACCTCACAGCTTGTAATTGTAAACCTCCACGGCCACCCCCATCTCCGCCATCTCCTCCTCCCCCATTGTCACCACTGACTGCTACAGATACCTGATAAGACTGGTTACCAGAAGTGTTGGGGAAGGTGATATAGGCAAAGGAACTGGTGTAGCCCGGCACAGGAGTGCCATTCAAATACCAGGTGAAAACACTACCATCCGAATCGGTACTAAATCCATAAGTCTTACCTGCACACATGGTGGCGGAACTTGGCGTGATCGTGCATTGGGCCAACGTGTCAGGGGAAAGACCCGCTATCAAAAGGGCTACCGCAAAGGAAAAAAAGATATTTGCTCTCATCGCCTTTCTCTCGTTGAACAACCCGAATTATTTGAATTGGTACAATCATTCACTGTATTTCTTATGTCGTCCGGGAGCTGGGACTTAATCCTTAAGCCCGGCTCTCGTACGAAGATTCCACATTCGTTACTCCAAGTGGACAAGATGTACATACCAGTATAACATTCACCGTCCATCTCACAATCCGCCTGGTGAAGGATCAAAGGAGCAGGTTCAGGGCCTTCAAACTCTGCCTTCACGGTGTGATCGCCTTGTACACCAGTGAGTTTACACACGCCTCCATCTATGTAGGCTTTGGCTCCATCGTAAAGTGTAACCATAGAGCCGTAGGTGTTCAAAAGCAATTTGCCATCTGCATAGAAGCGCGTGGTCAGGTTGTCGCATCGATTGGTTGCGCTAATGGTGGCATTACCACCCTGCAATACTTGCACAGTTGGGCTTATCACCCCACTGCCGCCTATTTGTGGAACTCCTGAAGTATTGGTCGCCACCTCTGTTGAAATGGTAACTTTGAAAGGCGTGGCATTCTTCAATCCATAATTGTAATTGATCTCACTAATCTTAGACACACCCTGAGTATTGGCTTGAAAACTTTCTTTATATGTTTCCGTCAACCGACCCATGCCATCGTATTTATACTCAGTATAAAGGTTGTTGTTGTCTAAGATGTATGTAAGCTCGCCCCAATTGTTGTAGACGTAGCTGGTCATAGCGGCCTGGTAAGGATGGATGCGGAAGTCATCGAAATAAACGGTACTTGATGCACCAACGTTTGAGATATACAAAGAAATGTCATTGTATGATTGTGGAACAGAAACTAAGAGTTGTAGCTGATACCAGTCGCCTGCTTTTTTTGTAGCAACGGCCTGCACTTCGTTCAATGCACCGTCAGCGGAAGCGCCAAACTTTGCTGTAGGCAAAACTCCATTGCTATTCTTTAACCAAATAGTAGCCTGATAAACGCCACTCGCTTTCAATTGCCCTGACGAAGCATGATGAAGGATAACAGCGTCTCCGTTTTGTACGGCTATACTTTTACTACCTGTGTGGGCGATGCCAGTAGCTATAGAATAGGTTCCTGCCAATGAAACACCTCCCCCAAAGTAATCATTAACTGGTGTGTCCTCCGCATTTAAAGCAACAGCCTCCCAATAGCTGGCATTGGCCGCAGTGGCTACTACTTGTGTTTGATCTGCCGACATGTAAGAAGCCGCGAAATGCCCGTTGATATCTTTTGCCTCTAGTGCGTGAGAGAAGTAATCATATTTAGTAATCTCTCCATTTTTCTGCCAGCCCGAAGGCACGATAGCATTGCCACTCCATGCATTGAAAGGAGTAAAAGCCGTCATAGGTTGTAGTCCATCACTATTTGTAGCAAGGGGTACATTTTGATCTCCACCAATAAAACTAAAGCTTGATTTCATTCGCCAGATGCCTGCCTGCTTTAAATTATCAGTACCTAAAACATAAGTCTGATCTGACCATGTTTGGGCGTTGGCCGAGACGAGGGCGAGTTTGTTGGCATCGGTCTGGTTTGTCCTGTAATTTGAATTGACTTTATACGTAAGGCTGCCTGCTGATTGCGTAAGCATGTTTTTGTTTTTGGGGTTATTTACTTTCAATCCCATTCCAGAAAAGTTACCAGCTATTTGAGACGCTGTCATCCCTGAATATTCTGGTATTGAGTAGGCGGGAATGGTTTCAGCCACGTAATAATTTCCATATCCATCTGTTGACAGAACTTTTGTGGGATTACCAGTATAAAAATCAAATGCTAGATTCTCTGTAGATGTGGTGATGCCTGTTTTATAATCCCTACTTTCTTGCCCTATAGAAACCAATGGGTATTCATCGCGCCTGCTCACAATTGGCATGGCGACATCATCGGCAATCCTGTATTCGCCAAAAACCTGCGAGACTACACCTTGATTTTTGAATTTAGATTTTAGATCAGACGCAAATTGATCTGTTGTTTTATTGTCATGGAGATAACGGTTCTCTACTTCACTCAAAATTTGATTGTTTGCTCCGTAGGTAGTGACTTTTTTCAATGCACCTACCCAAGCGGAAAAATCCTTAAGTGTTAATGGAGAAAGAGCTCTTGATGGAACAACACCACAACCTATCTGATTTCCATATTGGTCAAAACACCGGAAAGGCGGCACTGATCCACTTGGGCAACCTGTGCCAACCGATTGACCTGTAACCACGGAAACACAATTAGCAGTGTAAGGTGGATCTTGCAAAGAAGTAATCCCTATACGTTTGATAAATTCTTCATCAAATGTTTGAAACTCGTAGACTTTCCTTCCAGGGATTTTGGTGGGAATGGTCTCTCCTTCATTGAGGATTTCTTCCTCCACGACAACTGTACTATAGATAACACCTGGAGCTGGGATTTCACGGGCTAAATGAATCAGCTTCGAATAACTACCCTCGTTAAGAGCCTTTAATCGAGCTCTCGTACTAGTCGCATAGCCTTGATTATCTCTTAAAAAATCAGGGTTTACAATGGGCGGTAATATCCCGAATGGCTCGTAAGGTGTTACCCCATTTAGATAATGATAATTCGAACTGGTCTCAAGATTCTTAGCTGAGTCATTGATCTTGATGGACCTTACTCTAAGACCTCCCCCGAAAATCTCAGTCCTTGGCGTAAAGATATTTCCACCAACAAAATATGCCGGCCATCTATTTGATGAACCGTTATAGGTAAAAGTGCAAGCAATTTGTTGAACTTGGCAGTCTCTCCATGGGCCGTTCTTCGCAGTCACTCCACTAAATTCTTTTTCAGAATTCAATTTGTTTAGAAAATCTAAGTCATCAACAATAATTGACTTTGAACTTAGCTGAACCTCAACAATCTTAGATCTCAGAGAAAAGTAATAAGGCAGATAGGCAGAAGGACTATAGTTGAAGGGAGTACATGGCGAACATGACACAGAAGATCTATCATTTGTTTTATAGTTACCAATAATAGACATGTCAATGTAGTAATTTTGCTGGAGATATGGGTTTAAAGGATCTAGGCTATCAAAAAATTCAACTTTAAACTGTGAGCCACCTTGATGAATCACATTTTTTATTCTAGCTAAATGATTCCTTGACAATCCAACGGTTGAATAACTATCTGATTCATATCTTACTGACACTTGGGAACCAGTGCTCAAGGCAATTTGAGACAACGACCAAGCATCAACATTTAATGACGAGTTGGGGGTAACTAAGTTTTTTAAGTTATCATTTAGACCCGTAACAAAATCAGATTTATAATGTCCCCAAATATCATAAGCATCCTTATTAAAAGCAGGGTTTTTCTCGTACTGAAAACTCATGGGCGGGATTAGGTCAGCCCCTGACTTCCCCCTGAACTTCACAGATTTTAAAGCGAGTTTACCAAACTTGGCATTGACGTTACTATTTGAAAAACTGTTTGTTGTGCCAGGTGCCAGGGAGTAATCGGTACCTAACTCAATTGTCCTAATGGCTTTGGTTGCGCGCGCTAAAAAGCTTTCATTGTCATCATAATCACTTCTGTTTAACAAATAAATTCGGTCGAGTTTTTTTGTTGTTGCGGGGTATGTGTAACAAGTCGAACTGCAATTGACCGTTCCGTTCTCGTCAACCACCGCACAGTTGCATGGATATGATTTAGGATTGAAACCACCTAATTTGCCATCAATGACCCCTCTACCATCCAATCTTGTACTAGTTTCAAAATAGGCTACGTGTGTACTAGTTTCTACCGTGCTCAAATAATACAACTCCTTTTTACCATAAGAATAGCTCTCAACCTCTTGATCGATATCTTTATTCGTGCCTTCGATAGGATTCCTCCAGATATAATCTTCTGCCTGATTGTAATATGCCGATTGATTATAATCAGAGTGCTTGCCATAAGCAAATTTTACCCAATACCCCCAATCATCTCTACTTATCGTGCCATCTCCTGCTGAATTTCTATTCACATAGTCAGGGCCTGTAACGGCTGTCAAGTACCAAGTATAAGCATAAGGATGGTTTTCGGTATTTGTTTGATATTCCGAATTTTCTTTTCCTGTTTTAAAATACTTACTCTCTTGTCCATATGCATAAACGGGCAGTGCGTAATGATAAGAAACACCACTTTCGTTGGTGACCATAAAACCGCCAATTTGATTCGAAATGTCAAATGTGCCATTGCCTAAGTAGCTTACGGTGACTCTTTCGTTTTGTGGCCTTACATCGAGAAAACCTCTATCTTTCGCATATCCATCTCTTATCTGTTTAGTAGTAAAATATTCTACGTGCTTTGACCCTGCGAGATGAGATGTCCCTGCATTATAGCCTTCAGCAGGCGTAACAGTCTGTTCTGTCTGCACTGCGATCCCACCAATTGAATTAATCCTTAAGTTGGCAGATTCATAACTTAGAGAATTTGAAAAATCATTTTTGAAGCGAAATTTCACAGGGTTGTTGAATTCAAAATAATTTGTCGCTGACGGACCCAAAAATTTGATAATATACCCTGGACCACTTGACTTTTTTAGGTTCTGCCTGAACAAGGTACCTTTGTCAAAAATATACGGTTGAATGCTTCCTCCAAGCCCCTGCGCATTTACTTGGTAAGAATCGTACGCGGGAAAACTGCCGCCTTTTGATTTGTCTGGGTCGTTGTTCTTGATCACGCCCCCCTCAGCATCTGGGTCTAAAAGAGCATAGGAGTCAAAGGACCAATCATCGGGATTTTTTCCATTTGTGCTGGAAGCGTTCAAGGTGCCAATTACATTCACGTTGTTGGTTTCATCAGAATAATAGCGAACGTAGTTATAGCCCAATGTCAACGTAAATGGCCCAATCGGGATTGGGGGAGTTGAGATGCCCCAACTTTCTGTAGTAACATTTCCCGCACGGCTGTTATTTGTTTGTATGGAATATCCTGCTACACTCAACGAAGCTTTCAACCCATTTGATGAAATCGAAACACCAGTTGTGCCATTAGAAAGACCTGCAAAACCGCCTACAGTTTGAAAGTTAGTTGACACACCCACCGATGCGCTATTAGTACCTTTCGCTACCGTTAGGCCTATTTGACCCTGGGCGCCATTAGTGCCAAAACCAATGCCTCCACCCCATCCCTTGCCCCCAAACGTAGCACCCGCATTTGCATCTCCATACTCATACGAATTTCCATAGCCATCATTTCCGGCACCGACCGATGCATTTATTCCTATTCCCCCATGCTTACCGCCTACACCAAATGAAGTGCCAACGCTCATAGAGGTTCCAACGCCTAGCCCTAGATTACTGTCATTCGAAATTGATAGATTGAATGTTGCCCCAGCCACACCAACACCAACAGAGAATGTGCTTCTCTCACTACCGGCATTGTAATCGTTTCTTTTTCTTACAGCACCCAACTGATCATCCGGGTAGCCATTTACCGATCTACTTATTGCCCCAGGATTCAGCGTCCAACCCAACCCCACCCAACTAGCATCTTCATTGGGTTGTATGCCAGCATGATAGGATAATGATAAAGGATACCCACCCGCAGGGCCTGGTACTTCGAGCAAAGGAACATTGTACGTAAAATCACCTGTAGCTAAGTTCACCATATCCGTAGTATCAACTGGCTCAAAACTAGTAGCTTCAGGAGCAGTAGGCCCAGAAGTCAAGGCCAATGAAATCGTAGGTGCTAAAACATTGAGAAGGTTGGCAAGAATAAATACAACAGCCCAAGGGCGCGCTAGTTTGCGGAGTGAGGAAATCATTTAGGGCTTCGGCTTTTGGTAAAGCAATAAAATAAAACTCCATTAAATTAATAGGTTAAACTTTGCCAAAAAGGTACACAAAACTTACATGTCTAAAAGTGTTAACTTAGGGCAGCCCTCTAAATCTTTGACTTTGAACCGCATACGGCTATTGCCCAGGTTCATGCCAAATTCATTGAGATTAAATTGAACCCATTTTTGATCTATGGTTTTCTCTTTATTAAAGACCACGAGTACATCTGTTGAGCTGCTTAATCCGTAGGTGCGGTTCAAAATAAAATCGGCTACAGGTATGGTGTCACTGGTACTGGTGGTCATGTTTACAAACTCCGGCACCCTAAAGGAAAGTTGTTGCACCATTTCGCTGTACTGGCCAAAGCCCTGCGATTGATCGAGTGCTTCTTTACCCGATTTAGAGAGGCTAAGTATGAAGTAATAGTAGTTTTGGTATTTACTCCTTGCTTTTTCAATGGCTTCTTTCGCGGGCTTCTCCCCTACCTCTTGTTTGATCAACAAATCGGTAGGGCGGTAGGTAACAGCTACTTTATAATCGCCCACTTCGTTGGTAATTTTCAATCCATTGCTTTCATCCTGTATATATGCGATCAATTCTTTCTCGGTCGAGAAGGTTTTGTGTTTGCAGCCAGCCAATAGTGCTATCAGTAAAAATAGCGTTACCTTACTTATCATTTGTGGATTACTTAGTCGGTCGATAGTTCATGGTCGATAGACGATAGTCATTGGAGTGTAGATAGAGGTTGTAATCCGCTTGGTCACTTTCCCTGGTATTCCGAGTTAAGACCCTCCAACACTTCTTCTGTAATGTCCATATCGTCTTCGGCATAGGCAATATTGCCATAGTCTGTAGCCGCGAAGATGATGCGGTATCCTTTCTTCTTCCCATACTTTTTTAGATACGCATTGATTTGGGTAATCACTTGTGTGGTCATCTGCCCATCTTCTTGTTGTGCTTTGGTATTCATTGCTTGTTGAAATTCTCCCAACTGCTTTTGTTTTTGTCTTAGAAGCTCTTGTGACAAAGATTTCTCTTTAGGGGTCATAGTCCCTACCTCTTTTTCATACTTCATGATGGCCGCCTGGAGTTCTGACGTGAGCGTATCGACATTGGCTTTCCATTGAGTGGCCTTTTGTTGGTATGCTTTTTTGGCGTCTTGCATGCCTTTGTAGCCATTGACCAATTTATTAGAATCGACATATACCATCCTATCGCGGCTGTTGAGAAACCAGGCAATTAAAAGGCTAATGATCAAGACATTTACTATCCCTAAACCAATGTTTACCCTGTTCATCATATGCTTCCCTTTTTTTTATCGGCTGCAAAGATGTAGTAGAATGAGGGAGATAAGCAAATGGGTGGGGGTCAGATGGTGCACAGAGCGATTTTTCCTTGCTGGTTCAAATTCCTATCGCTATGAAAGAATCAAATCAAGCTAAGAATCAAATCAAGCTTGACGCACAACAAAGCTACCCAACCTAAAAATTTCTTTTGAAGTAGCGAGTCAACTCTTAACTCGATGTTTTACATTTCTTCTTCTCTTTTGCTGAAGCTTCCATAATTGAATTGGGCTTATTTCTATGGGAAGAGGTTTCATCGGCTCGATCAGGTGAAGGTATTTGTACGTTCGAAGTAACTGAACGAGTGTTGACAGAGTTGCGCCAGCACCTCCTTTAATCTTTGAAACAGTATTTCTGTGAAGCCCTGAGAGACGGACAGCTTCCAGCTGAGTAAAATTATTCTTGACCCTGACATTATGGAGAAACTGCCCAATCTGGCTTTCTAGGGCGGGACCTTTTTTCGGTACATTTGTTTTTCTAGTCGTCCGTATCGACAGTGAGCCAGGCAGATTATACACCTTAGATCGCACGTTTTGACATTTAAATTTGTCCAAAAAGTTTCGAAATTTGAATAATTTCAGACTTTTGGTCTTGAAAGTAAACTAACTAAGGACATATTTGTCAGTCAGTTACGTTGGCCTACTCCGTCCAAATAAGCCTTTTTACACTTCAAATACCTGGTTTTATAGCAACCTCGCTTCCACCTGCGCTTCTCGCAAACAAAAATCAAATCCTTATCTTTGTCATCAAAAAGAGATCACACGTGGCGTATGAAGAACTTCGTTTCTAACTCAACAGAATCAACCCGCATGTTCAAAAGCGGATTTTTAGAGATTTTTTCAAAGGTGCATTTCTCGGTACCCTTGTTTATCTATATCCCGACAATAGCATTCTTCGGTTGGAAGGGCTTCTCTGTTAAAGATGTGTCTGCCTTAGAGATCATTCTTTCGATTACAGCCGGCTTACTCTTCTGGACGTTGACTGAATACGTACTGCATCGGTTCATTTTCCACTACATGCCCAAGTCAAAGTGGGGCCAGCGGTTGCACTTTATATTCCATGGTGTACACCATGATTACCCTAACGATGCACTACGCCTAGTGTTGCCCCCCTCGGTGAGTGTTCCATTGGCGGTGCTTTTTTACTTCCTGCTTAGCCAGGTGATACCAGCCCCTTACCTCCCCACTTTTTTTGCTTCATTCCTTTCGGGCTATTTGTGCTACGACATGTTTCACTATGCCTTCCATCACGGCAATTTTTCCAATCCTATTTTAAAGAAGTTAAAGCAGCACCACATGCTTCACCACTATACTGACTCCGACCATGGATATGGCGTTACGTCTGTGTTGTGGGATATTATCTTCAGGTCTGAGATCAAAAAGACCAATTCTTAGACTCAGAAGAAAATCTCCTGGGCTAATCGGAATGTATTGGCGTGCGCTTCTATAATATCGCGAAAATCGGTTGAGTAGCCGCCACCCATACTTGCCACCAAGGGTATTCCACTCTGTTTAGCGGCCTGTAATACAATGCGATCCCGTTCTTTACACCCTTCCCTACTTACACTCAACTTCCCCAACTTATCCGTCTTTAAAATATCCACACCTGATAAAAAGAAAATAAAATCGGGTCGTACTTGATCCATTAAAAGATCGAGGTTGATGCGCAGCGTATTTAAATAAAAATCATCATTGGTAAAATCGGCTAGTCCAATGTCCAAGTCAGACTGCTCTTTATGTAACGGGTAGTTGTTTTGGCCATGCATGCTGAATGTGAAGACGCGAGATTCTTCATGAAAAATCTGAGCTGTTCCGTTTCCCTGGTGCACGTCCAAGTCAACCACCAATATTTGTTTGGCTAATCCCTCGTCTAATAAATAACGTGCAGCAATGGCGATATCGTTCAAAAGGCAGAACCCCTCTCCTTTATAAGTAAACGCATGATGTGTACCGCCAGCGATGTTCATCGCTATACCATGTTGCAGCGCAAAAAGTGAGCACTGAATTGTTCCATTTGCGATTGTAATTTCTCGGCTAACCAATTCCCCGGTGAGTGGAAATCCAATCCGTCTGATTTCGGCTGGCTCAAGTGTCAGTTGCTCTAGCCGATTCCAATAGTCTACGTCATGCACAGCCAGAATGCGGTTGCGCTCCAGTGGCTGCGGCACAAAAAAGTTTTCTTGAACAAGAGTTCCCTCGTGGAGCAACTGCTGCGGCAACACTTCATATTTGCTCATTGGAAACCGGTGATTGGCCGGCAGTGGCAACACATACGATTGTGCCCAAGCAACCTTTAGCATATCGTGTTTTCTAGAAAAAGAAAACGGGTTGAAAAATCAACCCGCTTCTGGTTTGGTATTGGTAATGATAGGTCAATGCTCTTCATGTTCATGTTTCTCTGCTCCTCCGTGCCAGGCCTCCATGATAGAGTGAAAGCTGTCATGCAGCGCGTTTAGTGATGAGCCAATAACGGCATCATCCGCTCCGCTCTTGATAAGGTCGGCTAATGCCCTTGTGTCTGTCTTTAATTTTTGCAAGTTCTCCTTTACCGCATCGGTGTTTACTTTTTCAGGTAACTCTGCGGCTGCCCATTTTTCCGCCTCAGCGGCCATCTCTTCAGCAAGCTTCTTGGCAGGTGCTAAATTGGTCGAGTCCTTGTAGGGGTGGAAGGCTTCGGCCATTATCATATGAAAAGAATCCATCTCTTTCCACTCTTCCGAATCAGCGGAAGATGATTCAGTTGCTTCGGTGGTTTCTGTCTTGGAAGTGCAGCATAGCATGCCGCAAAACATCAGTACTAAAAAGTACGATAACTTACTAATTCTCATAGTTGGTATTTTCTTCAAAGATAACAGGCAACTGGCAAATGGCAATGTGATTAAAACTAAAAAATCGTCTCATCCTTTGCCTTTATACTTTCTGCGCATCTCGAGGCTGTGGATGGCTTTTTTCAACAAGTCAAAATACAATGTTATAAAAAGGAATATGGTCATCGCCCAGATAACGGCTACGTTGAAATAGAGCGTGTCGTATTTCTTACCCATGAAAAGCTTCGTGGGCACATAAAAGTTTTCTCTAAAATCAAATTGATTAGCTGGGCGATGATCGTCAAAGTAGATAGGATATATTTTTTGAACCAACTCGCCTTTCCAGGATGCAATACGCACCACCGCATTTGTATTTTCTACTGAATTCGTTACAGCTTGATTCTGGTACCGCATTCTTAGATCATCAAACGCTACTTTTTTTTCAGGCGTGTCAGTCAATTCCACAATTAGCTTCTCTTTTTCTGAAGTTGCATTTCGATTGCGAATGCCATAGTACTCCTTTAAGGTTCCCAGAAACAGGCGTACTTTTTCATACATTACAGAGTCAAACTTGCCGATTGCAATTTGTTCGACATCGGGAAACCTTTCATGACCAATCGAATTTAACTCAGCGTTTATCTCATTTCGCAATAAGTCCATCGCCTGACCTGTAGTATTCGTTGGGCTGGTGTTTCGCCACTCACTGCGGTGGTTGACAATATATGCCAACTGCGATTCCAGCTGAGGTAAGTAGTAAATTCGTTTATAGTCGGCAATGGCGCGTTTTTGGTCGAGCTGATAAAACTGTTTCTCGTAGGGGTTGTCTTTGAACTGCGTCACCATGTACGCTTCAAAAGCCCAACGCGATGCCATCAGCTCACCTACTATGGGTATTCCATTGGGGGAACCGACTTTTGGATTAAACTTGTCAAAGCTAATAACCACACCACTCAGCAACAGTTGTGGAATGATCAAAATGGGAATTATGATATAGATTGTAACTGCCGAATCGAAGGCAGAAGAGATATTCAATCCGAGCATATTGGCAAAGCATGAGCATGAGAACAAGATTATCCAGTAGCGAATTTCACTAAAAGGTATTTCCAGCAACCAGTTGCCAACCAGTATAAAAGTAAATGTCTGAAAACCCGATATCACAAACAAGATGATCACTTTAGACGTCAGATAGCTGCCGTTGCTCAAGTGAAGGTACTTTTCTCGTTTTAGAATTTTTCGGTCATGGAAAATCTCCTCAGCGCTGACAATCAATCCTACAAACAATGCCACCACAATGCTCATGAAAAAATAAACGGGAATATTGTCGTTGTTAAAAAACGTGTAAGAGGGATTCTCGACACCTACCGCTTCGTAATATTTCACAAAAAAACCGATGAAAAGAGCCAATGTGGGTGTCAGTAATAAGTTGAGGGCCACATACTGGCGGTTGGCAACTTTTGACAATACATCGCGAATAATAAAAACCCATAATTGCTTAAACCGGTTAGGAATCTTTTGTGTAACGGGCAAAGGATCGTTCACTTCTTCTACTTTTGGAATCCGCATCTTCTGCTTAAAGTACTGATACCACTGCCCCGGAGATACTCTTCTGTTATGAGTAAACCGGCCGTATTCATTGACAACCCTCGTTTCTATAATATTGAAAATTTGTTCTGGATTGATGTTTCCGCACTCGGGGCAAGCGCCAGGTGTTTTATTGGCCGCATTGATGATGTCTTGAAAATAATTGACAGACTCGACCGGATTTCCGTAGTAAATTTGAAATCCGCCAACATCCAGAATGATCAATGTATCAAACATTTTAAAAATGTCAGACGAAGGCTGGTGAATCACTACAAAAATCATTTTTCCCCTAAGCGCTAGCTCTTTGAGTAAATCCATGATGCTTTCCGAATCACGTGACGATAGCCCGGAAGTCGGTTCATCCACGAAAAGAATAGTGGGCTCTCTCAGCAACTCGAGTCCAATATTCAACCGCTTTCGTTGTCCACCACTAATGGTTTTCTCTAAGGGAGAACCCACTTTCAAATTTCGAATCTCGGACAAGCCCAAGCTAAGCAGCACTCGCTCAACTAACTCGGCATGTTGCTGGCGCGTGTAATGTCCGAAACAAAGACGGGCGCTGTAGTATAAATTTTCAAACACAGTAAGGTCTTCGATCAGTAAATCATCTTGTGGAATAAACCCGACAACTCCATCCAATTTTTTTGAATGAGCGTGGATATCGTTCCCATTTATTAAAACCCTCCCACTCGAAGGTTTCTCTGATCCGTTCAACACATTTAGCAATGTCGATTTTCCCGAACCGCTCGCTCCCATCAACCCAATCAACTTGCCACCCGTTTCGGCAATGTTAATATTTTGTAAACCAGCCCGTCCACTTTTGAAATGATAAAACAAATGATCTGCAATAAAACTTATTTCATTATCGCTCTCCTCAAATAGAAATTTTCCAACCACATCGCTATAATAGATGGGCTCAATTTTAGAACCGCGAATGGTGCTACCTGTGGGGAATACGTCAATTTTTCGACTCTTAAGTGTAACTCCATTTAGCGTCAGTGGAGTAATGCCGAGATACTTAATAAAATAGGTCTCCGTATCCTGAAGCCGAAGGATTGCAATCAATCCTGTAAGATTACGTGCTATAATACGAGGCCCAGGGTGATTTACTTCATCGGAACCCTCGTCAATGACAAGGATATTTTTTGATGCTAACTCATCAATGTCGTAGCCTAATACAAACGACCGCATGGCCCGGAAATCCTTTGGCGAAATCTTAAGCGCTTCACTGATATAAAAAATCAAATTACTCTGACGCTCTGAAAGGCTTTCATCAGCAAAAACAAGCTCAATTATCTTGATGACCAAAACGGCTTTTTGTTGGGTCGTGAGCGCCTGGTTTACCTTTTTAGAAATCTGCATGATCTGAGCCCAATCATCCACAAATTCCTGTGTGGCTTCATCCAGATTCTCCAGAGAGCCATTGGCCAATCTTTTATTGTCTTTGCAGAACTCGTCAAAGAGAGACAGGTAATAGCGAGTGCCATCTTGGTTCAAATGAAGCGACAAAAATTCTTTTATGATCGCTCTTTCATCTTCCGTGATCCGTTCTTTCGAAACGATGGCAAAAAATTGGATAACAGCTTTTAAAAGCTCTTCGCTCATTGATTAAATGATAAACAGGTTTCTTTTGCAAATTATAGTTAAAAACGATAAGTTCTATACGGATTGTCCGGTAAGTCAGTTGTTTTGAGTAAATAATGGTGATGTTTGTTCCCTCCCAATCCGTAAAAAAGGGCGACTTATGTTGCTAACAAGCAAAGGGTAAAGTCTTCATCCGATACTGGTTACTAAAAAGACAAACTCAGTTCGTCTTTTCCTTATCCAATTCGCTTGGATAGCAGTTCCGATAGAATCAATAGACCCTCGCGTAGAAATTCGTCTTGGAGTTTGGTTAAGTCCGTTACTGGCAATCCTTCTTTGCTTACTGGAAGTTTAGTATCCAGTTTATCGGTCAGCTTTTTCTTTTCAATCTCTTCCAATTCTTTTTTGCGGGTAACTTCATTCAATGAAACCCTGGACTGGTTAAGATTGATCTTTAACTCTTCTGTTTCACGAATGTACTTTTTTAGGGTCGTGTCAAATTTTGTACGATCCAAATACGAACGGTTGAGTTTGGCAATCGTCTTTTCATTGACATCAATGGAACGTTGAAAAGAAGCAGCTTTAATCACGTCCCATGGCAAAGCACTTGGGCTTGCACTCTCTCCAAAACGAGCAGCGTCCAATGCGCTGGGTAGCAAAATATCAGGCACGACACCTTTATGCTGGGTACTGCTTCCGGTAACCCGATAAAACTTTTGGAAGGTAATTTTTAATTCGCCTACCGGTTCTTTCTCATTTAAGAATCGATTCAAATCCAATACCGATTGAACGGTTCCTTTTCCGTAGGTTGATTCACCCACGATCACACCTCTTTGGTAATCCTGAATGGCTCCGGCAAATATCTCAGACGCTGACGCACTGAACCGATTCGTCAACACAACGAGTGGCCCATCGTAAAAAACCTCTTTATTGTCATCGGGTAATACTTCTACACGATTGGCGGAATTTTTCACCTGCACAACAGGTCCCTCCTTTATGAATAGCCCAGTCAAGTCTACCGCCTCTTGAAGTGACCCGCCTCCATTATTTCGAAGATCCATAACAAGTCCATCAACTCCTTCTGTCTTCAATTCTCCAATTAACTTTCTAACATCGCGGGTTGTACTTCTGAAGTCTTGATCGCCTCGCTGATAAGCATCATAATCCATATAAAAACTAGGCAATGTGACCACCCCCATTTTCATATCCTTCCCATCAAGTTGATAGTTCACAACTTGTTTCTTGGCTGCCTGATCTTCCAACTTTACTTTTTCACGAACAATCGAAATTTCTTTAGAAGCGCCACTCACACCAGTTTTGGCGGCAAGTATTTGAAGACGAACCGTTGTTCCCTTTGGCCCCTTAATCAGTTTGACAACATCATCGATACGCCAGCCAATGACGTCTACCATCTCTCCGTCTTTGCCTTGCGCGACTCCGGTGATCAGATCATTGGCAAATAAAAGTCCGGATTTATCGGCAGGACCTCCCGGGATGATCTTCGCGATCTTTGTAAAATCGTTCTCGGTTTGCAATTGTGCTCCAATACCTTCTAAAGATAAACTCATCCCCTGTTTAAATAGATCAGAAGCTTTGGGAGACAAATAGTTGGTATGTGGATCGAAAGCCTCTGTGATAGAATTCATATAAAGGCTAAAAACATCTTCTGAATTGAATTGCGACACTGATTTGGCTGATCGCTCATAGCGCTTCTTGAGCGTCTCTTTAATCTCATCGGGCTTCTTTCCTGCTAATTTCAAGCTTAGCGCCTGACTTTTTATCACTTTTCGCCAGATGTCGTTAAGCTCCTCAGTCGATTTTGCCCAAGGTTCTTTCTCTCTATTTGTCTCATAAAACTCATTCGCAGAATAGTCGAAGTTTGAGCCGACCAATTTATCGAGCACAACATTCATCCGCTCTGTATACCTTTTTTTGAAAACCCGATAAATCTCGAAAGCTGGTGACACATTTTCACTCTTTGTCAAGTCATCAATTATCAAACGGTATTTCTCAAATGATTTAATGTCGCTTTCCAGAAAGTAGGATTTGTTATTGTCTAATTCTGTGACAAAACGGTCAAGTATAGCTGACGACAACGAATCACCCAGTTTGATTTTCCGGTAGTGATTGGCATTTAGAATCTCAGCAATCAATTTTGCCTCTTTCCCGAAAACAGGTTTAGCGGCAATAACGGTGTCCTTTGGAACAACTTGCGAATAGGCAAAAAATGAAATGAACGAAAAAAAGGCAAACAGCGTAAGTCTCATGTAAAAATGGTAAAATTCAAAAAAAGAGTTCTAAGATCATGCCAACTTATCAAAATCGAATTCAGCCAGAAACTTCTGCGCTTCTTCCACTGAAGAGAATTCAAACGATTTCTTTTTGCCAAAGTTTGAGTGTAGATCGATTTTAACCAATGCCACGTTCTTTGTACCTGCCTTTACATGCAACCCTTGTGCTTTATAGTCTTCCGATTCCTTTTTAGAAACGTTAAAAACTGTGGATCTAACGTTCTCACAATAAGCACACTGATAGTGTTTTAAAAGCTCCTTTGGCGAGCCATCTTCATGCCGTTCAGTAATCTCCTCACGTTTGACCTTCATCGTGTAGAATCCACAATTATTGCATTGCAACGCAATCAAATGCCCATTGTACTTTTCAATCTTTATATCAGACGTCTTTTCATCAATCCAAACATCGTAATCCATTGAAAATAAGCTTTCTTCGGCCTGCATTCCCTCATCGAGATGAACATCTTCTTCCGATTCGCTTAGCAGCTTCATCTTGTTGCCTGTCTTAGGGTTAACTCTCGGTGAGTAGCGTAGTTTTCTAAGTTTCGCGTTTAAAACGGAGGGGTAGTAATAATCGAGAACAAGGGAGGCGACATAGCCTACCAACGTAGCCGCACACAGAGAGACAAAGAATCGTACAAAAAACCAAAGGCCAATATCCTTATACTTTTCTTCGCCATAAAGATTAATTGCAAAGACGACTGCAATACCCAACAGGAAGTAAGACCATTTATACCACTTAACTTCATTTAAGTTAATAAAGTCATGCTTCTTCTTATTGTCTGTGAAAGACGAGACGCGCATTTTATAGACCAAATAGACAATGATTGATAATGCAACCACTACAATCACTCCAATAGACATCACACTGTACCAAACCTTTAGGAAAGAACTCTCATTCATAACGTTTACCCATTTTTTTTAAATATAGAGATATTTTGCTGTTGTAGTAGACTGCTATTATGTGGCAATTTGACCAAATATCGAAGGTTTTAAAAAATTGGTGCAATTTTGCACATTAAAGTGTTGTTTAAATTTAATAAATTACATATCATTGTGTATCAATACACAATTATATGAACGATTTTGAAATGAGAAAAGTGGAAATGGAGTTAAGGAACTTCACAGCCAGGAACTTTGAGAAGCCAAGTAATTGTCGAAATGCTGCCCAGATAAGATTCTATATCAGCGAGTTATGCTCGAAGATTGAAGAGTATGAAAAGCGATTTAATTATGTGCCAGATTGGGCTTATGCCTTGCTAAACCAGTATACAATTGTACAAAATACCTTTGTACACCTTGAATTTGTGAAGTGTTACGCTTGAGGCAGCAATGAAATACATCCCCTCTCCCACCCCAATCAAATATGACTATATGTACAGTGCCACGGCCAATAAGTCGGGGCGCATGCAATATCACAAAGTGCGGCCCGGGGTGAGCAAGCTACGAATTAGCCGTACGGAGTTTATAAAGGCCTTTAATGATTTAGGACTAATTGCTGTCAATCCTATACAACAGCGCGGACAGGATATCGTATTCCAGTTAGAATTTTTCGTTTGATCTACTTGAGGATCTTCTCCAGATTTGCAGGTGAATAATTGATGGACTTTATCGTTTTGTTGTCGCTGGAGCGGTATACCAGCCATTTACCCGCTTCTTCTTTATAGTAGCAATGTGTACCGTCCTTTTCTCGATAGTAATCAACCGTTTTTATTGCTTCAGCTTCCGTTAAGCACGCCTTACTCATGTTTGACCTTTGTACCTCTTCAAACAAAGCTTTGAATTTTTCGGCAAGGCCAAACTCTAAAATTGCACCCGATAGTACATATTGAAGATCACAAAATGCATCGGCCACTTCTACAATATCGTTGTTGAGAATTGCCACCTCGAGCTCCTTCAATTCCTCGGCCAATAGTGCCACACGTAGCTTACACCTATTTTCATCTGGGATTGCTGGCGCTGGTAGAATGGGGTGCTTGAAGGTTCGATGAAAATCAGCTACAAGATTGAGCGAATCAGGTTGTTGCATAGGTCGATGTGTTAAAGCATCAAAACAATGAAAAATGAATTGAATTCAAAACACGAATAATTACTTCAGTTGAATTTGTATAATAACTTATTATATAGAGGTTTATGGGCTACCTTGATTTAAATGATTGAAGTTTAGGATGCGCTCAAGTTGCTTTTTGAGGTTATATTTGCCGCTCAATTTTTCTAGTAAGCGATGACAAATTTTGTTGAAGAGCTCAAGTGGCGTGGGATGATCCATGACATTATGCCGGGAACGGAAGCTCAGTTAAGCCGAGGGGTAACGGCCGGATATATAGGATTTGATCCCACTGCTGATTCACTCCACATTGGCAATCTTGTGCAGATAATGACGTTAGTCCATTTTCAGGCAGCGGGCCATAAACCAGTGGTGCTGGTGGGCGGTGCTACCGGGATGGTTGGCGATCCTTCAGGCAAATCAGCAGAACGCAATCTTTTATCCGAAGAGCAGTTGAACCATAATGTAGCTTGTGTGAAGAGCCAGTTAGCTAAGTTTCTAAACTTCCAGGAGGGGGAAAATAAAGCTGAGTTGGTCAACAATTATGACTGGTTCAAGAATTTTCGTTTTCTTGATTTCATCAGGGACGTAGGAAAACACATCACCATCAACTACATGATGTCTAAAGATTCGGTTAAGAATCGACTCGAAACGGGTCTTTCATTTACTGAATTCAGTTACCAATTGGTTCAAGGATATGATTTCTACTGGCTGTACAAGAATATGAACTGCAAGTTGCAGATGGGCGGCTCTGACCAATGGGGCAATATTGTAACAGGAACTGAGTTGATTCGTAGGAAAGAAGATGGCGAAGCATTTGCACTCACAACCCCACTCATCAAAAAGGCAGATGGGAGTAAGTTTGGGAAATCCGAACAAGGAAATGTGTGGCTAGACCCCAAGCGAACATCAGCCTACAAATTCTATCAATACTGGTTGAATGCTTCTGATGAAGATGCTGCCAACTTCATTCGAATATTCACTCAAAAAGGAAAATCGGAAATAGAACAGCTGGTAGCTGAACATCAACAGGCCCTTCATTTGCGCAAGCTCCAACAAGAGTTGGCAAAGGACATAACCATCCGAGTGCATTCACAAAGTGCTTACGAAACAGCAGTAAATGCTTCGAACATACTGTTTGGCAATTCAGCAACCGAAGATCTGCAAAAACTAGATGAAGAAACACTATTAGCCGTGATGGAAGGAGTGCCGCTTACAAAAATCAGTCGGGCTGATTGGCAAAATTGCCCGAATGTAACCGATCTTCTTTCTGTTCACACTCAATCAATTATTTTTCCATCAAAAGCAGAAGCACGAAAAATGATTCAGGCAGGGGGCGTAAGCATTAATAAAAACAAAGTGGCCGATCCCTCTAGTAGACCTGATTTTGAACTGCTACACGGCAAGTTTCTACTGGCACAAAAGGGAAAGAGAAATCATTATTTGATTGAAGTAACACCCTAATTCATGCCGCTCAATTGGAAAGAAGCTATCTCAAACAGAAAGTACGTATTACTTATGTTTTTCTGGCTGGTTGGGCTTGCCGTTTTCGTGGCGGTGCTTCCCCATTTCTTCAATAATGTGCTTTTGAATAAACCGGGGCCCAGGTTGGACGATTTTGCGTTTCGGTTTTTG
The DNA here is from genome assembly GCA_020402945.1 of Cytophagales bacterium. Classification (GTDB taxonomy): domain Bacteria; phylum Bacteroidota; class Bacteroidia; order Cytophagales; family Cyclobacteriaceae; genus ELB16-189. Next base: position 37,238 of record JADBYQ010000079.1, read on the forward strand.
GCACCAAAAGATTGGTCACCCGTCATATTTGCACTGGTGTTTGGGGCTCCAGCGTTGTTCCTTTTTGCCAACTTTTCCAGTCCTGAAAAGATATTGGTGATTTTCCAGTGTTATGTTGTTGTCAATTTCTTGCGAATTATCACTTTATATCTTTTCACGTTGGAGACCCCTGAAGGAATTATTCCACTCGTTGACCCCTTTTTGGAAAAAGTGGCATATGGCGGAAATGCAGCCTATACAAAGGACTTGTTTTTCTCGGGACACACTTCTACACTTTTCATTATTTCTTTAGCTGAAAAGAGGCTTGGCTTAAGAATAGCACTCATATTGTCTACTATTTTAATAGGAATACTGTTGGTATGGCAACGGGTTCATTACACGATAGATGTTATCGGGGCACTATTGGTGACTTTTGCTGTTTATAAAGGCATTGTGGCTCTGAATAGGTTGTCATTTGGTCGGAATTGAATTTGATGGGTAACCAAACGAAATTGAGGCTTTTTTCTAACTGTAAACCTATTTCTACGTTTTACCAATTAGACAAAAATAATGTAACTTTGGGGTTGTTTTAAGCTAATACTAAAATATGGAGGTGAATGGCGTAGCCAAGAATGGCAAGCACGCATTGACGAGTAAGAATCCTTATCCGGAATTTACTTTAGGCGAAAGTCTTACGAAGGATCAAATTGAGTTTTTTGAAAAGAATGGCTTTATCCATTTTAAGAATTTCATTTCAAAAGAAATGGTAGAGATTCTGCTAAGAGATGCAGAAAAGATTCAGGATGAGTGGGTTAGTCAAGGGTACAAAATGATAAATGGCGTACCTATCAAATACGGCACGGATATTACTGGCAAGACAATCGTTCAGCGATTTGCATTTCTAAATCAGCACAGTACTGTTTTTGCAGATTTACTGAAGGACACTCGACTAAAGGCATTATTTAGCCTGATTGGAACCGAAGACTGCAGAATTGGTGAGACTGAGAAAGATGGTCTTGTCTTTAATCACTACATCAATACTGAGGAAAGTAATTATACCCAGCTGGGTTGGCATACGGACGCTCTTCGAGATGTGTTTCAAGGCCAAAAAATATTACCCATGCTGAATGTAGGAATACACATGGATACGTCTACTACTGATAATGGAGGCCTTCGCCTAATTCCAGGCACTCACAATCAGGGCCTAAGGACACTGCTTTTCAAAAAGTTTTATTTTATCAGTCATAAGCCTGATAAAAGCGAAATTGGATTGAATGTGGAGCCAGGAGATCTCACCGTACATGATGGGCGCCTATGGCACCGCGTTGCTAGATCTCCGTTTATTGGCGAAAAAAGTAGAAGAAGAGTGATGTACATCCCAATCATCACAGGGAAGTTTAAGCCAAGAACAGAAAACAGTAAGCCGCTCTTTTATCAGCGATTTGCGGGTCTACTTACAAATAAGTAGCAAATGCCTTACGCTTTAATAACAGGAGCAAGTGGGGGCATTGGTCTTTGCATGGCAAGAGAATTGGCCGAACGCAAAATTGATTTACTGCTCGTTGCCCGATCTCAGGATCGACTTTCAGAACTGAGCAAACAACTCGCCAGCGAATTTGGAATTAGAGTTGAATACCTATGCTTAGATTTAAGTGAAAAGGATGCTGCAATCACTCTCACCAGGTGGCTCGCTGAAAAATCATTTCCTGTAAACATATTGATTAACAATGCAGGTTATGGCCTGTGGGGCGCTGTGGAGACAACGCCATGGGATCAACTAGACAACATGATGCAACTGAATATGAATGCAGTCGTTCAGTTGTGCCACGCAATGATTCCTGAATTGAAGCGGCATTCGAAATCGTATATTCTAAATGTGGCAAGCACAGCTTCCTATCAGGCGGTGCCAACCCTTGCAACCTATGCGGCTACAAAGGGATTTGTTGTACTTTTCACACGAGGACTAAGAATGGAGTTGAAAGGCACTCCTATTTCAGTGACCTGCCTTAGCCCAGGTGCCACGTCAACAAACTTTATCGATAGAGCTGGAATGGAATCGATGAAAGAAAAGGCCGAAAAATTTAGTATGAAACCTGAAGCGGTTGCGAAAATAGCGATAGATGGAATGTTTAAAGGCAAGGCGGAAATACTGCCTGGATTTGTAAACTGGATATCCGTTCAGCTAACTTACTTTATGCCAAAAGCAATACCCGAAAAAATAGCAGAGGGGCTGTACAAGACAAAGTAATTTAGTAAGAAGAGAGTCGTTTTTCTACTTGGTTTTTAGCACAAACACAATCGTTCCCTTCGAGCGTTCAGGCACTCTTCCTGACGAGGTCCGCACCAGCGAATTCTTTCGGATAACTTCTTTCAAAAGTTGCTCAGCCTTTGGGCTTAGTCCACGCTGCGTGGTCGTGATTTGAACGATCTCCCCTTCTTCATCGCATTCTATGTCAAAAACAATTCTTCCATCTTCATTGTCTGGCAGTTCTGGAATTTTTGGTTGTTCAGCCCACTCCCACCCCGACATCGACAGCGAAATGCCAACACCACCTACGCCCCCTCCTGGTTTTCCATAAAGAGCTTTCGCATCTGGTTTGCCTTGCGGACTTCCTTTATCTCCTGTTTTTCCCGGATCATCACCATGACTGGGCGTGTCCTTGCCTTTCACGGTTTCGGCAACCACGGGCTTTGTGTCCTCTTTTTTCTCGACAGGCTGACTGACTTTCTCCGTCTTTTCAACCTTCTCTTTTGGCTTCTCAACAACGGGTTCTTTGTTCTCTTCCTTCACAACCACCGGGCTCTCCAATTTTGAAACAACCTGAGTTTCCGCTGCCTTTTCTTCAACAACTTCTTCTTTAGGGAGTGTCTCTGCTGGTTGAAGGCTCTCTGCGTTAGTCTCCTCTGAACCGGGGCGATCTTCAGGTTGCTGCTCGCCATCTCCCTGACTTTCTAATCCAAAATTGAGTTCAATTCCAAATTCAGGAAGTGGTGGATCAGGTGCTCGCCATGCGATCAGAAAAATAAAAACAATCAATAGAAGGGCATGAATACCGAATGAGGAAACGAATGCAATCCGCTTGTTTTTCTTCTCTTGATTCGTGGGGCTTAACATCTCTATTTTGGCTTGGTGGCTATCGAGACCTTTGCCTCTAACGAAGTGGCAATACCAGCTACAAAAACTAATTCTTTGGTCGGCACACTTTCATCGATATGTAAAATGACGACTCCACTGATTCCGGATAATTCTTTCTTCAACTCAGTCTCTAGCGAATTCCTGGTGACTTTCTCTTCATTAATGAAGTACTGCAAATCTTTTGTGACGGTGATTGACACCTTCTGTACTTCAATCGTACTCGCTTTGCTGGTAGGTAAATTCACCGGCAGGCCAGAAGGCGTAACAAAAGAAGAGGTCAGCATAAAGAATATCAGCAACAAGAAAATAAGATCTGTCATCGAAGCCATGTTAAAGGCGGAATCAACTTTATTTCTTGTTTGTAAATTCATGACTACCTCGGTTCTTGTAACAGATCAATAAACTCAATCGCTGAATACTCCATTTTATTCACCACTTTCGAAACACGGGTGACTAAAAAATTGTAACCGAGGTAAGCAATGATTCCTACAATCAAACCGGCAACGGTAGTAATCATAGCTGTATAAATACCATCTGCTAATAACTTAGGACTTACGGATCCTTCCTCTTGTGCGATAGATATGAAAGCTTGCACCATGCCTATTACGGTGCCTAGAAAACCCATCATTGGTGCAGCACCGGACACCGTTGCCAATACTGATAGATTTTTCTCCAGTTTAAAGAGCTCAATTTTCCCTACATTCTCGATCGATGCTTCTATATTTTTCAACGGGCTTCCGATTCGAGAGACACCCTTCTCTATCATTCTCGCCACAGGTGTATCATGCTGATTGCATAACATTTTCGCTGCTGTAATATCCCCTTTTAAGACGAGCTCTTTGATCTTGCCGATGAATGCATCCGGACTCTCGTTTGCTTTGTTAATCGTAATCACCCTCTCAACAAAAATGTAGATTGCCACGAAGGAAGAAAGTACGATGGGAATCATCAGCCATCCACCTGCCAGAGCAAGTTCCATAATCGAAATGGTCTGATCTTTTGTAGCCGGTTGTGTTACTATTTGCGCAAGTGTCATTAACAATGTCTAAAGAATAAGTTTAAAAGAAACGTTCAAAATAGGCTGGTATTGCTAATACCTTATCACCCAAACGGCATCTCCATATTCAGCTTTTGCTGCATCGGCCTGCGTTTGCGCTGCTTGAAAATTATCAAAGTCAGCAATCGCCAATCGATTGAATTTCCACTTTCCAAATGGGGGAATAATCTTTGAACTGACGCCCTTAACACTCAATTTTTTAGCGTAGTCCATCGTCAAATCCGCGTCCACCGCACTTGTTATAACCACGTAGTATCTCTTTGTTGGATTTTCTAACACCTCGATAGCGCCTTCAGCAGGTTTCGCATTTGCAGCTTCTTCTGCTGCAAGTCGCTGCCGCTCCTCTTCCTCCCGCTGTTTTGCGAGTCTAGCCTCTTCTTCCTTCGCCTTCAGTGCTTTCTCTTTTGCCAACTGCTCTTGTCTAGCTTTTTCGTTGCTAGGCACTATCACATATTTCCAAACTAAGAACCCAGCTGCTAAAACAACAACAACAATGATCAACGCGATAAAAATCGGAGCCTTTGACTTTGGCTCTTCTTCTGCCTGGAATTTAACTTCCTCCCGAATAGTCTCTTTCTGAGAAGGTGCGGAATCTAAAAACTCCTCCATCAAAGGAGACATCCCAGATTTAGGCTGTTCCTCTGTATTTCCTTCTAGTTTATCAAGGGGTTTATAATCAAGGTCAGGTAATCCGAAATCATCTTCGCTTTGGCCTGAATTTTTTTTCTCCTCGTCTTCCTTATTAAATGACATAGGCTTGAAGTTTAACTTTATATAAGTCTACAAATAACGCAATTTCTCTCAAATAAGCCACCTAGAAGCTCCAAGTTAACCCTGCCAGCGCCTGAAAGCCTCTAACGGGATAGCACAAGTACACTTGGTATTGGTTATCCAAGATGTTATTCGCCTTTATAAAAAAGGAAAATTGATCCGATACTAAGTAGCTTGCTTTCAAATTTAAATCGGTGGCTTCCGATATCGTAATCGCTTTATAAGTCTTTATGATCGGATCATCAATGGACAATGCTTTCATGCCGCCCTGCAAAATGAAATCCGCATCCAGCAAGATTTTATTGTAGATATTATATGAAGCCTGAAATCCAATTCGATAGGTTGGCCGATGCCATGCCTCTTTTATTTTGTCTGTTGAGTAACCAAAGTAGTCTCCCCGAACGGAAGCTCTGACTTTTTCCGCTGCTGAATAGCCTAATTCTACAAATAAGTTAACGCGCTGGGTATTCCCCTGATCAACTACTACCGCAAACTGTTGGGCTTTTGCAGAATCGTTTTGATAAAAATAGAGGTTCTTCAAATTCGCTGCGCCAAATCCGGTATGAAAGGCAACTTTACCCCCCAATTTACCTTTGAGTCCTCCCAGAAATTCCACTGTACGGTTGGTATGATTGAGAAGTACATTCTGCCGAATCCAGCTATTTTCACGAGACAGTGAGTGCAGCGAGACTTTGTCCATATCTCCGGTAAGGCCGGCATAAATTTGAACAGACTGACTCAGCTCATAAATAGCTAAAAGATTCGGATAGAGGTTGACTGATTTAATGTTTCCCAACGTATCATTTTGAAAAGCAGTATTCACTCCAATCGTCAATGTCAGATTCTCTATTGGCGAAAACTGATAAGAGGGTCTGATCTTTAGCAAATGTCTTGATCTTGCACCCTGTGGTTCGAATGTTCTGGCCATTACGAAGTAATCCGCATTTAAGTTTATTCGATTTGACTTCTTGAGTTTATAAGCACTGGTAAGGTTCAAATTAATTTCGCTTTCGCTCGAGGATAAACGATCCGTTAGGTAAGAAAATCCTCCTGCCAACTTATACTCGAAATCGGATGTGGTCAAGTTGCTAATATCGGCACCTAGACTATAAACAGTATACGATTGAGCGGACGCATCTCCTTTAAAAACAACAGGCAGCGTGCCATAGAATTTATTGTTCCAGTTCTCAAACGAAAGGAATGCACCGGAGCTAAACGATTTGCCAAAAGTATTGCCAAAAATTTTCACAGCCGTTGAACCACTGGAAGAATTCCCGCCATCTACCGGGCCGCTTCCAAAACTATGATGCGATACTTTAAGCCCATAATATTTATTCCTATCGCGTTTAGAGGTAAGGTAGCCCTCAATAAGCGGTGAAGCATAACTACCATAGCCAACACGCACATAATTCCCATACAATTTTCTGATCGGCTCCGTCTTTAACTTGAGCGGGCGTATAGACGGACTAAAGTCGGGTGTTGTGAAATCCACTTTCTTAAACGAATAAGTAATTTCCGGTTTTATTGGTTCGGCAGGCCTCGGTGGAACTTTTTCAAAGTTACGATCAACCTTTGGCAGCACAATCTGTTTGTCTTTTACAATTTGAATTTCAACTTTTTCAATTTCTCCTTGATCTTGTGCTTGAGTGTTACCTGTCAAAAAGAAAAAAGACAACATAGCTAATGTAGCCTTGACAGGGTGACTTCCTCGACAAAAAACGTGCACTAATTTCTTCATCTACCTACTGTTCATTTTCTAACGTATCAGACTTCATTTTCTGCAGTCGTTGAATTTCAATTTGATCTAACGCATTCAACTTTTCAGCAGCAGTGCGCCTTATCGTTTCAATGGGAAAATTGTCTACTAGTGATTTTAACACAGCTTTAGCATTAAAAGGGTCACCAACCGCTAAAAAGTTATCGGACAGCAAGAGGTATGATTTGCCGACCCATTCCGGATAGTTTGCAAAATCAGTGTTAAGGCTTACCAGCGTTTCGTAACACTGCTTGTGTTCCTTGGTGAGATAGAATAGCTCGCCAAGGAGATATTTTGCTTCTGCGCCATGCTCTTCTTGGGCTGCATTTATCGTGGCGATAAATTCATCCTTTGCGGACTCAAAATCGCCCAGCGCTTTGGCAATTTTACCCAAGTATAAAGATGCCTTGTTGATTGCTCCTGCATTGCCACCCCCACTCTGCAAGATTGTTTCTGCATATGATTTAGCTGAGTCATATTGCTGCAAAAAGAAGTAGGATTCCATCAGCCCATTCCAGGCAACATTTTGTTCCTTTTTGTTTGAAGCGATTTTAGAAAGTCGTTGATAGGCCGGAACAGCTTTGTCAAAAGTGCCCTGCTTGAACTCTAACTCCGCAATGCGCGCGACTACTTTATTGGCGAAAGCAAAGGCTTGGTCCTGATTGATTAAGTAATAGAGGCGAAGTGCGTCTGTGAAATTTTTTAAACGATAGGTAGCCTCGGCAAGGTAATAATTGGCTTCGGTCACTCGCGGGCTCGTAGGGTATTGGTTGGTGTAGGCCGTGAGGCGTTGAATGGCTCTCGTATAGTCCTGATTGAAGTAGAGATTTTTTGCTGTTTCATATTCAACCGACTCAATGCCCTTTGTCTCTGGATTGGATTTTTTATAGTCTGCCAGATACTTGTCAAACTCTTGCGATCGACCAGCCAGGTTCAATGATTCCTGAAGTGGTAGCAATATGTCTGAACTGGCAGGATGAGTAGGATAATTTTCCAACACTGTAATATAATCATCTGATGTTTTACCAAAGTCTTTCAAGTTATAGTAACAGGCCGCTCTACGAGTAAAAGCATAGGGTGCGAATCTGGACGAGGAAAATGATGCAATAACTTTAGAATAGTTAACTACTGCGGCAGCATAATTGCCCTGCTCAAAATCCAGTTGAGCGCGTTGAAAAAGTCCTTCGTCCACGAATCTTGACTTAGGATAGTTCTTCACAAAAAAATCAAACTCTGAAAAGGCTTCATTATACTTTCTTAAAACGCCCGAGATAACAGCCGCCTGAAGATGTGCGTAATCTGCGTCAACCGAGTTGGCAGAAATCGCCTTTTTGTATGTTGCCAACGCATCGGTATACTCTTTTGACACATAATAACAATCCGCCAGTCGCAATAGGCCATCGGCATAGTTTGACTGACTCTTGGGTGCCTTATTTACAAATTCCTTAAAATTAAAAAGTGCACGATCGTATTGCAGCAGATTGAAATAGGAATAGCCAAGTCCGTACCTTGCTTTCAGCAAAACATCCATGTTGGAATATCCGGTTAACCCTACTACGCTTAAGTAAAAGGTTGCAGCTTGTTCGTACTGCTTTTGTAATGACAACGATTCGCCATTCCAGAAATTGGCTTCAGCCACATAGTCCTGATTAATCGGATACTGAACTGATTTCTCCAAATAGTGACTCGCTTGGAGGTAGTCTTCTCGATTAAACAGGTCGAGGCCCTTTAGCAAGGTTGCTTTCTGATACGCTCGATCTACGGCTACACTTCGTGAAGGCAACGATTCAATATAGGCTATTGCCTTATTGTAGTTGCTGGCGTTTACATAGGCTTGCGAAAGCAATTCTCTGATTTCGTTTGAGTAGGCGCTTTGTGGAAAAGCAGTTAGCAAATTTTCAAACTCACTAATAGCTTGATCTGCCCGACCTGATTCGTAGGCAATTTTTGCAAATTGAAAAGTAGCCTCTTCCACTAGCTTTTTGTCGGATATAAACTTTCGGGCGATGTCAAATGATGTAAGAGCCATCGGCTTCTGTTGTTTCTTTAAGTAGAGAGACCCCAGGTAGTAGGCAGAATAACATCCTATTGAATCGGTATCGCTAAATGAAGATTTTAAATATCGCAGGGCGATGTCATCTTCATTTATGATAAAAGCTGCGTAGCCAGCCCGTAGCAAAATGCCTTTTTCGGCAGTATCCTCTTTGCCATTCAAATAAGTTGTGTAGGCGGCTAACGCCTCTTTGTTATTCCCTTTCTTAAAATGGGCTTCAGCAACCAATAGCGATATATCGTCCACATTATTAACCCCTTGCCTATCGGCCAATTGAGCACTATAACTTAGTAACTCATCGTACTTTTTCTGCTTGTAATAAACGTTCGCCAATAGGTAGGGAACAATTTTGCCATATGCCTCATTTTGCTCAGCTCGTTGCAAATCTAAAAGCGCGTTTTCAAAGTCATTTTTTCCATACTCGATAAAACCGGAATAGTAGCTGGCAGCAGGGCCATACTGCCCTCCTTGCGATTTAATAAAGTTAAATTGATCAAGTGATTCAACTAATGAACGTTGGCTAAACAAACTGTAGCCAAATCGGAATCTACCGCGGTTTTGTTGTTCAACGCTGAGTGTGGAAAAGTTAACCTTGCTGAAATAGTTGGAAGATTTTTTGTAGTTTTTTTCGATGTAAAAAAAGTTGGCAAGCTCAAAATTCGCCACGATTGCTTTCGCATGGTTTGGATAGGCATTTACGAAATCTGAAAATCTCTTCTCCGCATCTGAATGATATAAATTAAGAGCACAGTAAGCGATGTAGTATTCGGCATCTATAAAGCGTAGATCACCTGGCGTAAGGAGCATCTGCAATTCAGAGAAACTTTCGCGAGCCGGACCAAACTGTCCTCTGTCCATTTGGTCAATTCCCATTTGATAGGTTCTTTCTATTTTCTGCTGCGAAAGAAGGTCTTGTGCACCCGAAGTATGAAATAGGAATAGACTGAGAGCAAGGGCGCAAACAACTTTCATGAAAAGCTTTTCCACAAAACAGTAAAATGCCGTGCTTAGTATAGTACTCCGTTTAAAAAATATCATTGCGTGCAAAAAATAATTCAGCTACACGAGTTCAAAGCTACCAATAACTTATTAATTAGTAGAACAATCGAGAGTAGATATTCAATAAAAGAAAAAATAGTTAATCGAACTTTCAGTTGATTCGAATAAAGATAACTATCAGAATATCAGCTTAAAAACCAGCTCTTTTAAAATCTGACTTTCATCTTCACTCCCCACATTTACACCTTTCAATTTTAGATCGGCTTGTTTTAGGAGCGAAACATTTCTGATAATTTGATCTGGACGAAAATTTCTCAGTGCGCTCAGATAGTCTTTAACAGCATAAGGGCTAATCTTCAATGCCGTTACGAGACCTTTCTCACTTCGATCAGGCGTTGAAACAGCAATTAGCAATTTGCTAAAAAAGGAAAACAAAAAAGCAACGAGCGGAATACCTGGGTTCTTCTTAACATTCCCCTCAAAGTAGTTTAGTACTTTGGTCAGTTGCAACGTTTCTTTGGCAATCAACGCTTTCTGCAATTCAAAAATATTGTACTCTCGACTGATGCCGACTAGCGCCATCACTTTTGCCGAAGTAATCACTTCATTGATCGTGGCACCAATAAGAACTTTATCGATTTCGTTAGCTAATCTGTTTAAATCGTTTCCCACGTACTCTGTCAGAACCCTTATAGCTCCATCTTCCATTTGAAAGCCCTTGTCGCTAACATAAGTTGCAACAAACTCAGGCAGATGGCTTTCATATGGCTTTTTAAACGTGGCGGAAGTAGTCAATTGCTCTGCCTTTTTACCTAATTCTTTTCTCTTGTCAAGTGTTTTGTGCTTGTGGCATAAAACCAAAATGGTGGAAGGGACTGGCCGAGAAAGGTAGTCCAGCAATAGTTTGGTTCCCGATTCCTTTTGCAAATCTGGAATATCTTGTGCTTCACGAACGATGACCACCTGTCTTTCTGCCATCATTGGAAAACGCTTAGCATTCGTCAATATCACGTTAACTGGTGCGTCTTTTCCATAGAGAACTATTTGATTGAAGCTTTTTTCACTCTCACTTAATGCATGCGCTTCGATATAATTGGAAATCAGATCAATATAATAAGTCTCCTCTCCCTGTAACAAATACACAGGGTCAAACTTCTTCGCCTTGAGCCGATCAACTATTTTCTTTGCAGAGGCATCCATATCAACGAATTCTTTTTTTGTCCGCCAAATTAAAGGCCGTTACACTTCCAACCAATGCACCGGCCAAGTGGGACTCCCAGGATATACGTGGGTCCATCGGCATAACGCCATAAAATATACCACCATAAGCAATAACCACCGCAACAGAGATAAGCAAGGACAAAAAATCCTGGCGCAAGAATCCAAAAACAATTAGAAATGCAGCTAGCCCATAGATCAAACCACTGGCTCCAATATGGTAGGAAACGCGAGGGCTAAAAATCCAAACAAGCAGGTTGGTGAAAAGGTAGCATCGAAAGAATACGATGGCGCCAATTCTGTCATAAAAGAAAAAAAGCAAAGTGCCCAGAAATAGCAACGGAAATGTGTTCGACAGCAGGTGCATATAGCTTCCATGAATCATAGGAGCAGTTAAGATGCCAATTAGGCCGGAAAAACTCCGTGGTTTGATTCCTAAAAAACCTAAATCAATTTGGTAGAAAAATTGAATACTGAACGATAACCACATGACAAACACCAGTCTGAATGGGATAGCTGAACTATCAAAAACACTTCTATTTTGGGGCATTAAAGTATTTCAAAATTGACCCCGAAAAATACAAATTAGATTGTTGCCATCCTCCTTGTTACAACTTGAGAAGTTGATTGGACGTGTTTTATTTCTGCGTTGGGATTTTTAGCATAGGAAGGTTCACGAACCTTGCCTCTTCTTCCCCGACCGAATTGAGACCCAAAAGGCCTCCAGAAGACTCCGCTGTTTTTCTTGCAATTTCAAGCAGGCTTCGGTGAAACTCAAAGGCTAATTCCTTATCGATCTTCGAAAAAACATCATTCAAACCAGTAAGTTCATCAACAATTATTGGTTCTCGCTGGGCTGCTTTGGGCGGAAGTGACTGTATGATAACTTTCAATTTATCCTCAAAGTCCTCAGCCATAATCCGATAGAATTCCATCATCTTTGATTTCCCGTTGCCTTGATTCTTTTGCGCCAACTGAATAGCCTTTTTGATCTCTTTTCGATCAATATCGTCATCAGCGCCCGCAATCAGAATGCAAACAAGTAACGGAGCTTTTAGCATCAAATCAACCTCGGAAGGGGAAAGCTTGTTGAGTTCTCGCGTCATAGTATTTAGGTGTGGTTCGAATTTAGTATAAAATTTGCAACTTTTGTCTTAATAACTAAGTGTTTTCGATTACTTTTAAACAAAGAGCAACCGGATGTACGAAAAAGACCCAATAAAAATTTTTGTCGTTGAAGATGACCCAACTTACACCCAATTCTTGAGGTATGTGCTATCGCTAAATCCTGATTTTGAAACAGAATTTTATGCCAGCGGCAAAGATTGCATCGATAATCTTTACAAACAGCCCTCAGTAATTACGCTAGACTACACCTTGCCTGATCTGCCGGGAGAGAAAGTGTTGAAGGCCGTTCGCGAATTCAACCCTGACATAAGCGTAATCATTATCTCGGCTCAGGATAAGATTGGCACTGCGGTTGAGCTATTGAAGACAGGTGCTTTTGACTATATCACCAAAGACGAGGAGGCCAAAGACCGGATACTCAACTCGATCAAGAATGCGAGGAATAAAACAACGCTGATTCGTGAAATTGGCCGTCTCCAACAAGAGATTTCTGTGAAATATGACTTCGAGAAGAGCATTATCGGAAATAGCACATCAATACAAAAGGTTTTTCAAAATATTGAAAGAGCCGTAAAAACGCTTATTACCGTTTCAATTACTGGTGAGACAGGCACCGGGAAAGAACTGGTGGCCAAAGCCATTCACTTCAATTCAAAAAGAAAGAACAAGCCGTTCATAGCCGTCAATGTTGCTGCGATACCAAAGAATTTGATTGAAACCGAGTTATTTGGTCATGAAAAGGGAGCTTTTACAGGCGCATTGCAACGAAGAATCGGAAAATTCGAAGAGGCCGAAGGTGGCACTTTGTTTCTGGATGAAATCGGAGAAATGGATATCAGCCTTCAGGCAAAACTACTACGGGTTTTGCAAGAAAAAGAACTTACTCGCATAGGCAGCAATCAGGTTCAGAAATTAGATGTACGCATTATAGTAGCCACCCACCGAAATCTTCAGGACGAAGTACGCGCGAAATCATTCCGGGAAGATTTGTATTACAGATTACTTGGTCTGCCTATACATCTACCCCCTCTAAGAGAACGCGGCCAAGATATCATTTTGATTGGCAAGCATTTTCTCGATCAATTTACCAGAGAGAATCAAATGCCTAAAATGAAAATAGGCGATGATGCCCGAAAAAAATTGTTGGGATATCTTTTTCCTGGTAATGTAAGGGAACTAAAAGCAATTGTTGAATTGGCGGCAGTACTGAGCGATGGCCGGGAGCTTAAGGCAGAAGATATCTCATTTAACAGTCAGATACACACTGACAATTTTATGCAGAAGGAAATGACTTTGCAGGCGTATACCTACCACATTATTAGGAGCTTTTTGAAAAAATACGATGATAATGTGCTTGAGGTGGCCAGGCGACTAGACATTGGCAAGTCATCCATTTACAGGTACTTAAAGGAGATGGAACAAGCGGGGATATAGCTTATGAGTGAACTAAAAAAATACGTTAAAAGAGGAGGTTTCTTTAAGGCGGTTGTTGAAGATGGTTCAGACTTAATTTTTGTGATCGACTACAATGGTAACATTGAGTATGTAAATTCATCTGTTAAAGAAACACTAGGTTATCGACCGAGCAGTCTCATTGGAAAGAATTTTTTCAATTTTTTATCGGTCTCCTATCTTCCAAAGTTAATCTCCATCTTTAAGAAAATCAAGCGAAAAGTCTATGCAGAGTCGATCGAATTTCAATTCTTATGCAAAGATGGAACCTATAAATACTTGGAGTTTAATTCGATAAATCTCAAGCATAAAGAAAAAATAGAGGGTCACATCCTCGACTGCCGCGACATCACACAGCGAAAAAAGGATGCTGCGGAACTACAACGGGCGCAAAAAGCCAAAGAGCAATTTCTCGCAAACATTAGCCACGAAATACGCACCCCTATCAACGGGATTTCCGGAATGGCAACGTTAATGAGTCAGCTGCCGAGCGAAACTGACCAAGCGATTTATTTAAGTGCAATCAAAAGTGCAGCGGATAACCTTAAAGTTATTATAAATGATATTCTTGATATCGCCTCGATCGAATCAGGAAAACTGAAGTTTGAACAAATTGGCTTCAACCTGAATGATTTACTTCAGTCGTTGGTCGGTACGTTCAACCATCAAGTAAAAGAGAAAGGTATAAAGTTTCACTTTGATCTTGAATCAGAGGCAAACCAAATTTTCGTAGGCGATCCGGTACGATTGAATCAAATCCTCGTAAATCTGATTAGTAACGCCATCAAATTTACCCATACCGGTTCGATTCATCTGGGTTGCAAAGTCTATAGTCACAAAGGAAAAAAATTCCAGATCCAATTTGAAGTGACAGATACAGGGATTGGGATACCAAAAGATAAATTACATACAATTTTTGAGAGCTTTAGTCAAGCAGATTCCAGCGTCACGAGGAAGTATGGAGGTACTGGACTCGGGCTTACTATTGTGAAACAGTTGGTGGAACTTCAAGGGGGTCGAATAAGTGTCCATAGTAAACTAGACCGAGGATCCACTTTTTCATTTGTACTCCCCTATCAAAAAGGTGACGCAAAATCCATCAATCTACCCGGCTATACCACAAGCAACGGCACGCAACAGAAGTTTAGCGGATTGAATGTACTGCTTGTTGAAGATAATGAGATTAATGGACTTTATGCAGGGAGTATTCTAAAAATGTGGGGCTGCAAGGTACGATTTGCAGAGAACGGGGCCGCAGCGGTGGAAATTGTAAAAGCTAACTCGTTTGACTTAGTGCTAATGGATATTCAAATGCCCGTTATGGATGGGTTTGAAGCAACGAAGATAATTCGTGAGTTGAACGACTCCAAAAGTAAACTGCCCATTATTGCGCTAACGGCCAACACGACCAGGAAAGATGTAGAAAAATGCTTGGCAGCAGGTATGGACGACTGCATATCAAAGCCATTTACTCCTGACGATCTTTTTAAAGCAATTAAGCGCCAGGTGGTAGTAAGAAAATCAAAAGTTTCGGAGGTAAAAAATGTAGTTCGGCCCTCATTCGACTTGAGTTATTTAGCAAGTGTTTCGAACAATAACGAAGATTTTATGAACGAAATGATTGACACCTAT
Source organism: Cytophagales bacterium (assembly GCA_020402945.1). GTDB lineage: Bacteria > Bacteroidota > Bacteroidia > Cytophagales > Cyclobacteriaceae > ELB16-189. The sequence continues at coordinate 52,419 of JADBYQ010000079.1, forward strand.
TTGAAAACCATGCCACGGATTATTGAAGAAATACGAACCTTTTCTCAACAAAATGACTTTGAGAATCTATCGCGTGCAGCCCACAAATTAAAACCCTCTATCACTTTGTTGGGCATACATCAAGCAAAAGAATTGGCGGCTGAGATTGAAAGTATCGCTAAGACGAGGCAAGTTTTGCCAGAGTTTCATAGGTCGATCGAATCGTTTTGTCGCATACTTGAAAAAGCCACTGCCGAAATTGCAGCGTCCAAAATCCAGTTCTGACTCATCACCACCAATTTCCGATAAATTGGTATCCTCCCCTCGGCTACGATTGACGAATAAGACAGACCATTAGTTTAGTGTGGAGACATCAACCGGCATCGCAAAATTTGGTTTTTTATTTCTCCATTTTTTAGACGATCACCCAGAGCAATCATCAGTTGTAGAACCTCGCTGGTGGTAATTGCGCAATCAAATTATTAGGGTATTCGCAAGATTATGATTTTTGAATCTCGAGCAATACCACGATCTAGCGGTTAAGAGACCAAAAGGTGGACATTCCAGCAGGAAACTTTTATACCCGATGTAACAATCGCGCAACATATTTTCCAACAATATCAAACTCCAGATTGACCAAACTGCCCACTACCAGCCTACTAAAATTCGTATGCTCAAAAGTATATGGAATTATAGCTGTACGGAACCGCCCAGATGCAGAGTTAAAACAAGTTAGACTAACGCCATTAATTGTGATAGAGCCTTTCTCGACCGTGACATTTCCGAATCTGGAATCATATTCAAAATCAAATAACCAACTCCCTCCTACCTCTTGCACCGATTTGCAAACACCCACTTGATCGACATGACCTTGTACAATGTGCCCGTCAAACCTTCCATTGGCCAACATGCACCGTTCTAAATTCACGACATCTCCCGGTTGGAGCGTTCCAAGATTTGACTTCTGCAATGTCTCATCAATAGCTGTAACCCAATGTTGGTTATCTCCTATTTTTGTAACGGTTAGACACACCCCATTGTGGGCTACACTCTGATCTACTTTTAGCTCAGCACTAATTTCACTTTCAAAAAGAAAATGTTTGTTCGTTCCTTCTTCCACTATTCGTGAAAGAGTTCCTACTGATTCGATGATGCCTGTGAACATTGTTATCGGACTGATATTTTGTTTACCGTTTCCAGTTTCTGGTTTCAAGTTCCCAGAACAAGCAACTGGCAACTAGAAACTATTTTTTCAACTTACCCACCGCTTCTACCTGATCAGGTCTTAGCGTTGGGTATTTGATATTCAATTGCTCCAAATAGGTTTTATACTTGGCAGGATCGTAATAAAATGGTTTTAGTTTGGGTGCAAATTCTTGCATGATTTTGGTGTTGAGCGTAATCGCTGGATTATCCTTTTCGCCAATTAAGGGAATATACTGTATCTCTTTCGTTTGCTCGGTTCTGTAGTACTCCCACGCTTTTTTCAAAACTTCTGGCTTGGTAAACAAATCTACGAGTGTCATTGCTTCCGCTTTTGCGCCAGTAACTATTCCTTTGTGCGCAATTGGTGTAGCCATTGTGATTGCATTAGACCAATGATGGCCAGGCAAATTGGGGATGTTGGATGGATAGTTTAAGTTAATCGTTGGTAAAGACCATGATATGTCAGCGATATCATCCGATCCTCCGCCCATCATCATCATTGGCCTACCCATTACATTTACCATTCCTACAGAGCTTGGCAGTCCGATTGTGTCAAGTTTCAATGCCAACCCATCTGTTTTTGTAGATTTCATTTCAAGTTGAGTTGCTTTTGCCAGCAACTGATCTTCGGCTGACCAGGTTGGCAAACCTACCTTTTTAATATTCTGGTACATGATTTCAGCCATTGGTTTATTGAAATGAGCAGGCCACGCAGAGCCTAATATCTCATAGGTGAACTTTGTATCGGTCATTAGTGCAGCTCCTTCTGCTGTCTTGATGCCCTTATCGAATAGTGTTTTTATGGCCGGGTAGGTACGCTCCCTAAAATAATACCAAACAGATGCTTTCGATGGTACCACGTTCGGTTGATCGCCCCCATCAGAGATCACATAATGAGATCGGTGTGTTAGCTCCAAATGTTCTCTTCTAAAGTTCCAACCTATATTCATTAACTCGACTGCATCCAACGCACTGCGACCCCTCCATGGAGCACCAGCTGCGTGAGCCGCCTGTCCTTCGAAACTAAATTTTACGGAGACCACACCGTTATAACCATTATCGCCATATCCAATTTTTAGATTGTCGCCAACATGAGTGAATATGCAAGCATCAACATCTTTAAAATACCCAGCACGTATGTAGTAGGCTTTTGTACCGACCAATTCCTCAGCAATTCCAGGCCACAACATGAGCGTACCAGATATTTTTTCTCGCTCCATAACCTTTTTTAAGGCAAGGGCAGAAATGATATTTAACGCTTGACCTGAATTATGACCTTCGCCATGGCCCGGAGCACCTTCCACAATTGGATCATGATAGGCTACGCCAGGTTTCTGTGAGGCCTTAGGGATACAATCAACATCCGAACCCAAAGCAATTACGGGCTTACCATTACCCCATTTGGCAATCCATGCGGTCGGTATACCGGCAACACCTTTTTCTATTGCAAAGCCATTTTTTTCCAACAGATTTGTCAGGTAGGCAAACGTCTCTACTTCTTGAAATCCGAGTTCGGAAAAACTGAAAAGCATATCATTGATTTGCTGTCCGAGCGCGGCATTCTTTTCGACTTCCACCGCTACTTCTTGCTTGAGTTTGTCGATTTTACTTTGTGAAAGTTGGGCGGTTGAGAAATGAAAGGGAAAGAGTAGAAAAGCAGTAAACAACGTTTTCATAACAGATGATTTAGGTAGTGATGCAATGTAGTACTTTGATTTGAAGGGATCAAAATGCCTTTTTGTTGAAAAAACGAAATCAAAAAATAAAAGTGAAATTTTTGGTTTATATTATAAACTACTTTATATTTGTTCCGTTATTAGCAAGTATGCAAACACAAAACGAAAAGCTGAGCCCGCAGCAAAGCCTCGATTTGATCCAAGCGATGATCAACGAGGCAAAGGGCAACGTGCGCGACAATTCCTTTTATTACCTCTTTTGGGGTTGGGTATTGATAGTCGCTCACATCGGAAGTTTCACCTTAATCAAGATACAGTTTGACTACCCGTTTGCGGTATGGCTAATTGTGATACCTGCGTGGATCATCTCATTTGTTTATGGATCACGGCAAAGAAATAAGCAGAAACGCACGACTACGCACCTCGAAAGGGTCAACATTACGTTGTGGGTTAGTTTTGGGGTGCTGGCCGTTGTCATTCCATTTTTTGGCAGCTTCATCAATTATCAAATCAATCCGATCATTCTACTGGTTGGAAGTATGGCAACATTGGCTTCGGGAGTTATTCTAAAATTTAAGCCGTTGATGATCGGTGGAGTTATCTTCTTTGTTTTCGGCTTATCTTGTTTCTTCGTTTCAAATGAGTATCAATCGCTTCTTTCCGCGTTAGCGATCACGTTGGGTTATCTTGTTCCGGGTTACTTGCTAAAATCACAGAAGCGATAACTATGTTCAAAGAACTTGATCCCCTACTCCACTCACAACTCCGGCTTGGCATCATGTCGTTGTTACTTGGATTAGATTCTGCTGACTTTGTTTTTCTGAAAGAAAAGACAGACTCTACTGCAGGTAATTTGAGTGTGCAACTGGATAAACTCTCGGAGGCTGGGTACATACTAGTCGAAAAATCATTCAAGGGAAAAAAGCCATTGACTACCTGCCGGATCACGAAGAAAGGCATTAAAGCATTTGAAGACTATGTCGACTCACTAAAAACCTATATCAAATAATTTTTTTTGTTCATTTAGTTTACATTATAAACCTGTTTACAATTATGAAAAAGTTAATCGTTTCAATTTCATTATTCATCATTTCCACACTCATTAGCGCAGCTACGATGAGCCAACCCGTCAACGACCTGATGTACCAGGCCTACATCAAACAGAAAAAAGAACTATGGAAAAAGAGTGTAGAACTCGCCACAGTTGAGTTCAAACAAAAACCAACGGACGTTCATGCGCACCTTAAGTTAGGAGTGGCTCATTATGGGTTGTTGCTAAGTACGATGAGTACTGAAGATAAAGATTTATTCGATGAGTATGTTTCGGCTACCAAAGATCGGCTCAAAGAAATCATTGAACTTCCTTCAACCGCTGCTGAAGGCAAAGGATTGTTATCGGCCGTTTTAGGATTGCAAATGGCCTATAGTCCAATGAAGGGAATGTTGTTGGGTGGTAAAAGCAGTAATCTCGCAGCAGAAGCGAAGGAACTGGCACCGACCTCTCCCCTAGCCTGGCGGTTTTATGGAATCAACAAGTTTTACACACCTTCCACTTTTGGAGGTGATATCAAAGAAGCCATTGTTGCATTGGAAAAGTCGATTGCATTGTTTGAGTCAACTTCCATCTCAAAAAACTGGTTGTACTTAGATACCCTCGCGCTGCTGGGGCAAGCCTACACCAAGGCGGGTGAAAAGTCAAAGGCAATTGCTACGTTCGAAAAAGCCATTGCGGCTGAAGCGGGCTTTACCTACGCCAAGTCGTTGCTCACTAAAGCAAAAAATAGCTGATTCCCGACAACTCTTCCACTCAACCTCAGTCAATCATAACTAAAATACCATGCGGCTACTGATCTCATTTCTGCTGTTCATCATCGCTAGTCTTGATTGTGTGAGTCAATCAACCATAACTGGAAAGGTTACCGATCAGCTGGGCAACTCCCTTCCAGGTGCGAGCATCTACATTCTTAATACACTGGATGGCGTTTCCGCGAATGCCGAAGGAACCTATACGCTCGTTACTTCTGAAAAAGGAAATCAGGTAGTGGTAGTTTCAAGCATTGGCTTCGAACGCATCAACCAATCCATTACACTTGAAAACAAAATATATACCCTCAATCTCAAATTGAAAGAAGCAGTAAGTGAGTTGGATGAGGTCGTCATCTCTGCGGGAACAATAGAAGCTACCAACGACCGCAAGGTAGCCGTGCTCCGCCCGTTGGATATTGTAACCACCGCAGGTGCTGCGGGAGATATCATTGGCGCCATACAAACACTACCCGGCACTACGCGAGTAGGTGAACAAACAGGTTTGTTTGTGCGTGGTGGTGATGCCAGCGAGGCAAATGTGATCATTGACGGCATGATTGTGCAAAACTTCTTTACTAGTGATGTACCTGGCATTGCCCAACGAAGTCGCTTCTCTCCTTTTCAATTCAAAGGCACCTCATTTAGCAGCGGTGGTTACAGTGTGCGGTATGGTCAGGCGTTGTCGTCTGTGCTGGAATTAAGCACCAACGACATGCCTGCTAAAAGCAACGTGAATGTTGGCCTTAACATGTCGGGGCTATTTGGCTCGGTGGCAAAAGTGTTTGAAAAAAATTCGTTGGAGGTAACGGGAAGTTACATCAACGTGGCTCCATTCTATAATCTGGCGAACACCAATTTCGATTTCTACAAAGCACCCGAGGGTGTTTCCGGCTCAACGCGATGGGTACACAAAAACGGAGATAAGAGTATCTTCAAGTTGTTGTTCAGTCATGGTGGATTTAGCAGCGGAACAGAGATACCAGACATCAATAACGCGAGTCAGCGTTCTCGTTTTGGAATCGAAAACAATAATACCTACTCCAATGCTTCTTATTTCGAAAACATAAACAACAAGGTGTATTCCTTTTCGGCTGTTTCGTTCGGTAGAAATGTAGATGACGTAACCTTCGGAACAACTCCTTCTAAAACGGAAGAATGGCGTTTGCAAGGCCGGACGGAGTTAGGTTTTGAAATCAACAACAATCTTCAACTCCTTTCCGGAGCAGAGTGGCAACGTTTTAGCGTGCAACGAAGATTTGATGCGTTCAACTCAGGATTTGACGAAACGCAAACAGCCATCTATACAGAGCTTGAGTGGAAACCTTCGCGCAAATTTGGCGTGAAGTCGGGCTTGCGTGGAGAGCACAGCAATCTGCTCAATCAATTTGCACTCAGCCCCCGTTTGTCGGCTGCGTATAAAGTGGGTAAACAAAGTCAGGTATCTGTTGCCAGTGGTGTTTTTTATCAGAATCCGAACAACCGATATCTACTCGCAAACAAGTCCGCAGATTTTCAGCAGGCCATCCACTACATCGCCAACTATCAGTGGATTACAGACAAGCAAACGTTTCGAGTAGAAGGGTATTACAAATCATATGATCGTCTGGTGAGAGAGTTGAACGTGCCGTTTAATCCAAATGCCTTTCGATTCATCTCGGGTGACATTGACAATTCCGGAAGTGGTTTTGCACAAGGTATTGATGTCTTTTGGCGAGATCGTAAACTGGTGAAGAACCTCGACTACTGGATTTCATATAGTTGGGTGGACACTCAGCGGCTATTTGAAAATTTTACTGCCCGTGCCACGCCCACGTTCATATCTGATCACAACCTCAACGTGATTGCCAAGTACTTTATTGAACCACTGAAAGTAAACATAGCAGCCACGTACACCTACGCAACCGGCAGGCCCTACTACAACCCCAACAGCACTGAGTTTCTGAATGATCGTGTGCCGTATTTCGAAAATATCTCTTTGAATATAAGCTATGTTACAACCATCAAAAAAGTGTTTGCGGTGTTCTATGCAGGTGTAGATAATGTGACCAATCGCAAGAATATTTTTGGTTATCGCTATTCGACCGATGGCACTCAGCGGTTTCCGATCGAGCCTGCACTCTACCGCTCCGTTTTTGTGGGAATGAATTTTTCGCTCTCTGCCTTTAACCGAGATGAACTTTAAAACATTTAAGCAACCGCCAAACAAATCAATATCCACTTTAACTGTTTAACACTATGAAAAAGCTAATGATCTTACTATTTCTCGCACTCACAACGATGGCCTACTCACAAACTATCGAAGAAGCGATTCAAACAACGCTAAGTCAGTTTAACCCCGGAGATCGTACCGCTACAATGGCGGCAGTCAATCGCTTTGATCTGATTGCCAAAAAGTGGAATACCGATTGGGTATCGCATTACTATGCCGCCTATGCCAAAACATTAGCCGGTGCTACTGAGACGGACGTAGCGAAGAAAGCTCAGTTTTTTAACGAAGCGGAAAAGAGTCTAGAGGCAGCCAAAGAAAACGGAGCTGCCGAGAACGATGAAGTCTACGCACTACTGGCGATGATCTCGAGCAATCGCATTGGACTCGATCCCGAGGCGTGGCAAAAACACATGGAAGTGTACAATGCCAACCTACGCAAGGCCAAGCAACTTCGAAAAGAAAATCCCAGAATCTATTACATCGAAGGCATCAGTAAGTTCTATACTCCCGAAGCATATGGAGGCGGCAAAAAAAACGCACTCATCTATTTCGAAAAAGCGGAAGAGTACTTTAAGAACGAAAGCAAGAATGATATACGAAAACCGTATTGGGGACAAGAGCATAACGAAGCGATGCTAAAAGACTGTAGCGAGTGAGATCAAAACGAGTTTATTTCCTCTGACTATCAAAAAAAGTGCTTATTTTTAAAGCTTTAACAGTTAGTGAAATACGCACTTATTCTTTTACTGATACTCGCGTCTTGCGCTTCATCATCAAGCAAAAAGGTGGTCAAACCCCGCTATCATCACGTGTGGGCAAAAGGGAATAAGTATCGTATAGATATTCCCATCGGCAATCGGCATATTCGTTTGCTAGAGCGCAAGAGAGTGAAGGCCACCCGGATGAAATAATTGTTCTTAACTCAGTCCTTTCAGCAGAGTCTCCACATTCTTACGGAAAAACATCTTGGCTGGATTTACTTGATTAATATAGGCGTTAATAATCGACCCATAGAAGAGCGCCATAAATGCGTTGGTTATATCGCGGGTAGATGTTGTTTTGGTTATTTCCTTCTTGAAGATGGCCTCCAAAGAAAACTTCTCGATCATCTGATCCAGCGATTGTAACTCAATCAACTGAATATCTTTTACTTCAGGAAACAATAGTTTTTTCTCTTCTGCTTTTAGCGGAAATGGTTTTATCGTTCTTCCCATATCCGAGAGATAGCCCACCCAACTTAAAATAATGCCTGGGTGAGCTTCAAAGTCTTCACTAATTTTATCAAACAAAAATTGAATACCAGCCAAGCCCTCTCGCGGCTTCTCCTTTAGCTCCACTAAGCGCCTTAAACTCCAGACTCTAAAATAGTACAAAAGCAGATCTTCCTTTTGTGGAAAGTACTTAAAGAGAGTTACTTTAGATATTTTTGTTTTCTTGCAAATCTCATCGACATGAATTTTGTCAAACGATTTAGTTCCAATCATTTTGATGGTGTGATCCAATATGGCCAGTTTTAAGATGGCTGCTTTTTCTTTTCGTAGACTCATAGTAAAGTTCGATCCGAAATAATACATTTAAACTACAAAACCAAAATCTAAATCCATGAAGAGCCTGTATTTCTTGCTAGTCACCTCTCTGTTCGTTGCGTGTCAAAAACCAAAAGAAGATCAACCGCGGATAACAGGAGTAATGGCAGATTCCGCGATGGTTGTTTCGGCACATCCGTTAGCTTCAGAGGTGGGAGTTGCCATTATGAAAAAAGGAGGAAATGCTGTCGATGCGGCCATTGCCACCCACCTGGCTCTTTCAGTCGTTTTTCCGGCCGCAGGAAATATTGGCGGAGGAGGCTTTATGGTGGTACGATTAAAGGATGGGACAACGGCTACACTAGACTTTCGTGAAAAGGCACCAGCAGCTGCAACGACTAATATGTATTTGGATGAAAAAGGCGAGGTCATTCCTGATTTAAGTTTAAAGGGGCACTTGGCATCGGGCGTGCCCGGCTCAGTAGATGGTATGGTAGAGGCCCATAAGAAATTTGGCACATTACCCTGGAAAGACCTGGTTCAGCCTGCCATCGATCTGGCAAAGAAAGGATTTCCCCTCACAGAACGTGAAGCCAGTTGGTTCAATCAGGCAAAAGAAAATCTTGAAAAATACAATTCGATAAAGCCCGGTTTTCTTATTCGAGATAATTGGAAAAGTGGAGACACCATTCGTTGGGAGGCAATGGCTGCTACGCTTGAGCTAATTCGTGATAATGGAAGAGCGGGATTTTATGAAGGCAAAACCGCTGAACTTCTGGTAGCCGAGATGAAACGAGGAAAAGGATTGATCACACTTGAAGATTTGAAAAACTACCACTCCTCTTGGCGCGAACCATTGATTTCAAATTATAAAGATTACAAAGTTATTTCAATGCCGCCTTCGTCAAGTGGTGGAATTTGCCTGCTGCAGTTGTTAAAATCGGTAGAGCCCTTCCCACTAAAAGAATGGGGCTTTCATTCTGTAAAAGCAATTCACTTGATGACTGAGGCTGAACGAAGAGTATTTGCAGACCGTGCTAAGTTTTTGGGTGATCCTGATTTTTTCAAAGTGCCAAGCACGGAAATGTTGTCACAGGATTATATCAACAGCCGGATGAAATCCTTTGATCCTGAAAAGGCCACGCCTAGTTCAGAAGTTAAATCAGGCTCCATCCCGGGCTATGAATCAGAAGAAACAACACACTTCTCCATCGTTGATCCAAACGGCAACGCAGTTGCGGTTACGACTACCTTAAATGGTTGGTTCGGCTCCTTTGTGGTCGTGGATGGCTCAGGATTTTTTATGAACAATGAGATGGATGATTTCAGTATGAAGCCAGGAGTACCAAACATGTATGGAGCCATTGGTGGTGCCGCGAACAAAATCGAACCCAATAAAAGAATGCTCAGTGCAATGTCGCCCACCATTGTTGAAAAAGATGGAAAGCTCTTCATGGTGGTCGGAACGCCCGGTGGCACCAAAATCATCACGGGGGTTTTTCAAGCCATCTTGAATGTGATTGAGTTTGATATGACAATGCAGGAAGCCGTAAACGCAAAGCGCCTGCACAGTCAATGGCTGCCTGATGCCATTCTTCCAGAAAAAGGCGCGCTCAATGAAAAAGATAGCCTAATGCTAGCCGGAATGGGGCATCGATTTACGTTTATAAAGGGAACTGGCTTTGGACGGGTGGATGCCATTCTTGTAAGAAAAGACGGAAAGCTGGAAGGCGCTGCTGATTATACCCGGGGAGATGATAAGGCCGTAGGTTATTAATTTGTTGCCATTTATCGCTTGATAAATTAATAATATATTCGCCAAAATTTTAACAATGAGTTTACCCAATATTCAGCAACTCGAGAGAACCGCATCCCAAATCAGAAGAGACATTGTGCGTATGGTACATGCTTGTCAGAGCGGGCACCCAGGCGGATCATTGGGTTGCACCGATTTTTTCGTGGCGTTGTATTTCCATCACCTACGTCATAACCCAAGTTTCAAAATGGATGCCCAAGGAGAAGATTTGTTCTTTCTTTCGAATGGTCACATATCTCCGGTTTGGTATTCCACGCTTGCTCATGCAGGTTATTTTGACAAGAAAGAGCTAGCCACATTTCGATTCTTGAATACTCGACTACAAGGGCACCCTGCTACTCATGAACACCTGCCGGGCATTCGTGTCGCCTCGGGCTCATTGGGTCAGGGACTTTCTGTAGCATTAGGGGCTGCGCAAACCAAAAAGTTGAATAAGGACAACCATCTGGTGTATGTGCTGATGGGCGATGGTGAACAGCAGGAAGGACAAGTCTGGGAAGCAGCTATGTATGCCGCTCATAACCAGATGGATAATGTAATTGCTACCATTGATTATAATGGTCAACAGATTGATGGACCTGTGGATAAAATTCTTTCTTTGCTAAGCCTCAAGGCAAAGTGGGAGTCTTTTGGCTGGACAGTGTTAGAATTTAATGGCAACAGTATGCAGGATGTGGTCAATGGCCTTTCGTTGGCAAAGACGCTGGCAGGGAAAGGAAAGCCGATTTTGAATTTGATGAAGACGGAAATGGGTTTTGGTGTAGACTATATGATGGGCTCACACAAATGGCATGGCGTAGCCCCCAATGACGAAGAGTTGGCAAAAGCATTGGCTCAGTTAGAGGAGACGTTGGGAGATTATTAATTGCAGAGTTACCCAGTAGCCATTTCATTGCCACAGATTCACAAATGGGCACTAATAAATACGGCAAAAAATTCAAGGTAATTTGCTTAATTGGAAGGCTATCTTTTTTTGCTACTATCGAGTCCTATTTCATCGCCACTAATACACGAATAAGCACCACAAAATATTCGTGTAAAATCGTGTATTAGTGGCAGACATTAAAATCCTCAAAAGCCTCGCCTTATTGCCACGAATTCACGAATAGGCACAAATAGATACGACAAAAAATTCGTGTTGATTTGCGAATTCGTGGCAAGTTTGTTTTATCAGGCAACGTCACACCTCTTGAAACGCATTTCGAATCATCACTACGGTGCAAGTCGGTGAATTGTCCATTTCTCATCGGCTAAGTAATAGACAACCCGATCGTGCAGCCTACTTGCTCGCCCTTGCCAAAATTCAATTTCAACTGGTGTAATCGAAAATCCGCCCCACTGCTTTGGTTTGGGTAACAGACTCATGCCTTCATATTTTTTCTCGATCTCCCGTTCACGTGCTTCGAGAATGCTACGACTGGCGATGATCGAACTCTGCGGAGAGGCCCACGCTCCTACTTGACTCGCTCGCGGACGGCTTTGAAAATACTGCTCGGATGTTGATTCTTGGACGCGGGTGGCGATGCCCTCAATTCGCACCTGCCGCTCTAACTCTGGCCAAAAAAAAGTCAATGCACAAGCTGGATTACTATCCAACTCCTTCCCTTTCTGGCTTTGAAAATTAGTGTAAAACACGAATTGCCGTTGATCCAATCCTTTCAACAGAACAATCCGTGCAGAAGGCCGCCCGCCCTCAGAAATTGTCGAAAGTGTAAAAGCATTTGGTTCGGGAATGTCGGCCGCAAGCGCTTCTTTAAACCATTTATCAAATTGACCGATCGGATCTTTGTCAACATCACTGATATCTAACGAAGCCTTTGAATACTCTTTTCGTAATTCATCCATTCCTTTCATACCCTTTTGCATTTTTTTGAAAAATTAACAAATCATTCGTTTGGTTCTAAGCAATACCTATACTTTATTGGCTTCGGTTTTAGCGGAGTTGAACAACTTTGTTTCTGTCTGCTTAAGAAAGTAAATCGAAGTATTATGGAATTTTTTCAATACAAAAACACACTTCTCCCTGAAAAAGGTAGAATACTGGCCTCCGAGCCATATCTACCTGATCCTAACTTCGAACGTACAATTATTATATTGACCGAACACAACGATGATGGATCCGTTGGATTTATATTAAACAAGCCTTCTGAAACCGAGGTATCAGAAGTAATGGACAGTATTCAAAATTTCCAATCAAAAGTCTGCATTGGCGGACCTGTTCAACAAGATACACTTCACTTTCTACACCGCATCCCAGATTTGGCGGATGCCATCTTAGTTTCAGAAGGGATTTACTGGGGTGGCAACTTTGAACAGCTTATGCTTCGCATTGAAACGAATCAAATAGACCCCATTGACATCAAGTTTTTTTTGGGATATAGCGGATGGTCGCCCGGTCAGTTAGAAGAAGAAATAAAAGCAGACTCGTGGATCCTTAGTGATCGGGTTAGCCAAGAACTTATCTTTGAAACACCGCCAGAGACAATGTGGAAAAAATCACTCCAGCAGCTGGGTGGGCGGTTTTCGGTCTACTCCAATTACCCGATAGACCCAAGCATGAATTGAGCAAATTTTGTATTTTTGACCACTTATGTGGAAAAGTGCTGTATGACAAATGAAAACAAGTTGCCCGAAGAGAACGACAAGATCATGACAAACGAATTAATGGAGGAAACAGAAGCAGCCGTTGGTACTCATCTGGATGCAGATATTGAAGTCAATGATCTGGCCGAAGAAAAGCCTATTGATTTTACCACGTACAAGAAGATAGACTTTGTCAACTTGGTCAAAGACCTTTCCAAAGAAGACAACTTCAAGCGAATCGATAGCCTGTTGAAAGAAATCAAGCCATTGTATGACGAGATTCGCGAACATGAAAGAAAAGCGGCTCTTGAAAAGTACTTGAGTGAAGGCGGGGTAAAAGAAGATTTCGAGTTTCGAATAGACGATCTCGACCAATTATATGATGCCACACTCAAATTCATCAAAGACAAGCGAAATAGCTTCTACAAGAGCCTGGAGGATCGCAAAAACGAAAGTCTAAAGCATAAAAATGATATTCTCGAAAAATTGAGAGCGCTTGTGGATGGAGAAGATTCACCTCAGGCATTTCATCAGTTTAAAGAGCTTCAAAAAGAATGGAAGAATAGCGGACCGGTCGCAGTTACTCACCTAAAAACACTTTGGGCAAACTACAACGCAATCATTGACCGATTCTATGACCATCGCAACATCTACTTTGAACTGAAAGAACTAGACCGAAAGAAGAATCTCGAGTCGAAAAAAGAATTGTGCGTACGAGCCGAAAAGCTGGCAGATGTCAAGTCGATTCACGAAGCCGTTAAAGAGCTCAACGAGCTGCATCATGAATTTAAACACATCGGCCCCGTTCCGAAAGAAGAACAAGAACCTTTGTGGCAACGATTCAAAGCAGCCTCTGATGCGGTGTATGCAAAAAGAGATGTCTACACAGCAAATCTTCTCCTGACACTTCAACAAAACGAGGCAACAAAAATTTTGTTAAACGAAGAAGTGAGTGCCTTCGGAACTTTTAACTCTGATCGAATAAAAGATTGGAACCAAAAGACAAAAGACATTTTAGAGTTACAGAAAAAATGGGATGCAGTGGGTGCTGCGCCTCGCGCCCACCAGCGTGATCTCAACAAGAAATTTTGGACTGCCTTTAAATTATTCTTTCACAACAAGAATGTGTTCTTCAAAAAATTGGATGAGGAGCGCGTAAAAAATTTAAAAATTAAAGAGGCGCTTGTACAGCGAGCGATTGAGCTAAGAGAGAATCAAGATTGGGAAAAAACATCCAATGAATTGAAAAATCTTCAATCGCAGTGGAAAGAAGTGGGGCCTGTACCGGAAAAATGGCGCGAGAAAATATACCAACAATTTAAAGAAGCATGTGATCACTTTTTTGGACAGCGTAGAGGGTTGTTGGAAAAAGCTGATCAGGAACAGGAGTTGAATCTCGTTGCAAAAGAAGCTCTGCTTGCAGAGCTTGAGCGCATCTCGTCAGAAAAGACGGGCACCTTGCAACAGATAAGAGAGATTCAAAACAAATTCAACACACTTGGCTTCGTTCCAAAAAGAGCGGTGGCATCGATCAAATCTCGCTTCACCGAATTGGTAAGCAAAGCCATTTCATCCATGGAGAATGTGAGTACTAACGACAAAGAACAGGCAGCGTTGGAGATACAGTTAAGCTCACTCAAAAACGATCCAGACGCAGAACGAAAAATCTATCACAAAGAGCAAACGATCCGTAAACAAATATCGAAGGCTGAAAACGACATTGCTGTTTTGCAGAACAACCTTTCGTTTTTTGATCGAGCGAAAAACGCAGGCGTATTAAAGGCTGAATATGGCAATAAGATTAAAGAGGCTGGGGAACATTTAGTTCAGTTGAAAAAACAATTAAAAATGTTAAATCATCCTACACAAGGCTTGTAAAACCCGATACTTACCGTATTTTTGCGCCTCATTTAAGCCTCCTAACCTGCCTGTTGACAGGCAGGGCTAAAACACCAGTTGGCGGAAACTAACTTGTAATGAGTAGGCTTACATGAGAATAAAACACACCAGAGAAAGCCTCCTTAGCTCAGCTGGTAGAGCAACTGACTTGTAATCAGTAGGTCGCTGGTTCGATTCCGGCAGGGGGCTCATTGAAAAAGCATCTTAAATGGATGCTTTTTTTGTTTACCGCAACTTGAATAAATCATCGACACCAAGTCTTTGCGAGGTTGTGAACCCTTCGGCAAAAGCTACCTCAATAGATTGGCCAAATTCTCTTCCACGCGCTTCTAAGAAAGCAAGAAAGCCTGGTTTAGAAATAAACGTTTCCGGCTCTCGACTGGATGGATCAAAAAACTGTGTTTTGAACGCCTTTACAGCATTCATTTTTGTTTCCCAATAAGCAGAAATATCAACCATAAAGTCCGGTACAATCAATGCACTTTGAATGTAGTGATAAACATGTTGTGGACGCCACGCTTTTTGTTCCTCGCCCCCACGTCTCGTCTTTACCTTTGCTAATCCCGATAGAAAACAAGACTTAGCTGCTAGCTGCGCGCCCTGGCCATGGTCAGGATGGCGATCATGTATTGCATTGGCCAGTACGATCTCGGGCCGATAGTGCCTGATCGCTTCAATTAACTTTAACTGATGATGTTCATCGTTAAGAAAAAAACCATCACGCAGTTGAAGATTTTCGCGCACCGATACGCCAAGAATACGAGCGGACTCAGCTGCCTCTTCGGCTCGTGTCTTAATCGTGCCACGCGTGCCTAACTCGCCTCTGGTGAGATCAACAATACCAACAGTATGCCCTAAGCTAACATGCTTTGCTATCGTGCCACCACAACCCAGCTCTGCATCATCCGGATGCGCAGCAAAAACGAGAATGTCTAATTTCATTTCAAAATCGTTTTTCGTTGGTGGTTGTTCGTTTGTGTTTTAAGTTGTCATGAACGAACAACCATTAACGAATAACTAACAACGAATTTAATGACTTACTAACTCCTGTTCTTTGGCCACAATAAATTTCTCAGCATCCAACGCGCCCATACATCCCGTGCCGGCAGCTGTGATTGCCTGACGGTAAACTTTATCCGCCACATCGCCTACCGCAAACACACCCGGAACATTTGTCTTGGTGGTTCCTGGAATTACTTTGACGTAGCCCGCCTCGTCCATAGTCAACTGGTTTTTGAAAATTTCTGTGTTGGGCTTATGACCAATGGCTAAAAAGAATCCACTCACAGAAATATCCTTCTTTTGCCCAGTCTTTGTATTCAACAAACGAACACCGGTTACACCACTTTCATCGCCTAGTATCTCTTCTGTTTCAGAGTTCCAATGAATCTCGATGTTCGGTGTATTTTTCACACGCTGCTGCATGATCTTAGAAGCGCGCATCTCTTCACGTCTCACGATCAAATGAACCTTCGGGCAAAGGTTCGCTAGGTAAGTAGCTTCTTCAGCAGCAGAGTCTCCAGCCCCCACAACTGCCACTTCTTTGCCTCGGTAGAAGAATCCATCACAAACAGCACAAGCCGAAACACCTCGATTCGAAAATTTTTCTTCGGATGGGATGCCGAGGTACTTTGCCGTGGCTCCTGTAGCAACAATTACTGCCTCTGCTTCCAATTCATGTTTTTCATCGATCGTTACTTTTAATGGGTATGAAGAGAAATCAACAGCAGTCGCCAAGGCATAGTGGATTTTCGTTCCAAATCGTTCGGCCTGCTTCTGAAGATCCATCATCATCTGTGGTCCGTTGATGCCATCGGGGTACCCAGGAAAGTTCTCCACATCATTGGTAATTGTTAACTGTCCGCCTGGCTGTCCTCCTGTATACAAAACTGGCTTTAGGCCGGCACGGGCTGCGTAGATTGCTGCTGTATAACCAGCTGGACCGGAACCAATAATTAAAACTTTTACTTTTTCAGTTGTCATAAGGAAGAAACAAAATTTGAACAAAAAAAGGTCTCGCGATCGAGACCTTCTGTAGTACTTATTACAAAATCTACATTATCCCAGATAAGGTTTCAATGCCTTGCTTCTGGACGTATGACGTAGTCTTCGAATTGCTTTTTCTTTAATCTGCCGAACGCGTTCTCGGGTAAGGCTGAATTTCTCACCAATCTCTTCCAACGTCAATGCATGCTCGCCATTCAAACCGAAGTACAGCGTAATAACATCCGATTCTCGCTGTGTCAATGTTGACAACGCGCGTTGCACTTCTCTTCGCAACGAGTCGGTCATTAAACCAGAATCGGGTTTCTCTTCGCTGTCGTTTTCTAAAACGTCCAACAAACTGTTCTCCTCGCCCTGAACAAATGGAGCATCCATCGATACATGGCGACCAGATATCTTCATTGTATCAACCACCTCAGCGGTTGTAACTTGAAGTACTTCAGCCAATTCCTCTGGCGAAGGTTCACGTTCAAACTTTTGCTCTAACTCAGAAAAAGTTTTCGATATCTTATTCAAAGACCCCACTCTATTTAGGGGCAAGCGAACAATACGAGACTGCTCAGCCAGTGCCTGCAAAATACTTTGGCGAATCCACCACACGGCATAAGAGATGAACTTGAATCCACGAGTTTCATCAAACCTCTGCGCAGCTTTTATCAACCCCAAATTGCCCTCATTAATCAAATCCCCCAAAGAAAGCCCCTGGTTCTGGTATTGTTTTGCTACCGAAACGACAAACCGCAAGTTGGCTTTTGTTAGTTTCTCTAATGCTATTTGATCTCCTTCTTTAATCCGCTTGGCTAACTCTACCTCCTCATCGGGAGTGAGCAGATCAACCTTACCAATCTCTTGCAAATACTTATCAAGCGATTGGCTTTCACGGTTGGTGATCTGTTTGCTTATTTTTAACTGTCTCATCGGTGTTCTTTCTAATAGCCTATTTCAACACGTAAAAATGAAAAATTAGTTCCAAAAAACAGCACTAGCAAAGATTAGGCCGATGGTGTTTCTTCTTTAGCTGAAGGCTTGGCAAGAAGCACTTTTCGAGAAAGTCTGAACTTACCTGTTTTCTTATCCACCTCAACCAATTTCACCTTTACCTCCTCACCAACTTGCATCACGCCATCCATCGTTTCTAATCGCTCCCATTTGATTTCTGAAATGTGAAGCAAGCCATCTTTACCTGGCATAAACTCTACAAAAGCCCCAAATGGCATGATCGATTTTACAATTCCATTGTAGACCTCGCCTACTTCCGGGACAGCAACAATTGCTTTTACACGCCTTACAGCAGCGTCCATAACTTCCTGATTATTAGCGAAGATATTGACGATACCTTTATTTCCTACTTCTTCAATAACCACAGTTGCACCAGTCGTCTTTTGAATATCCTGAACCACTTTTCCGCCTGGGCCGATTACCGCGCCAATTAACTCTTTGTCAATAACAATGGTAACTGCACGCGGTGTGTGCGGTTTCAAATCCGGCTTGGACGCAGCCAGCGTTTTCTTCATTTCGTTAAGAATATGAGCTCTTCCCTCCTTCGCCTGATCCAATGCTTCCTTTAGTACTTCATAGGTCAAACCATCCACTTTCAAATCCATCTGGCAAGCGGTAATTCCTTTTTCGGTTCCGGTTACTTTGAAGTCCATATCTCCTAAGTGATCTTCGTCACCCAAGATGTCCGAAAGAATGGCATACTTCTTTGTAGCGCTATCAGAGATCATGCCCATGGCAATGCCTGATACCGGCCCTGAAATCTTGATACCGGCATCCATCAAAGCTAATGAACCGGCACAAACAGTAGCCATTGACGAAGAACCATTTGATTCCAGGATATCCGAAACCAATCGAATTGTATAAGGACTTTCGGTCATGTTTGGCAATACTTGCTTCAGTGCACGCATAGCCAAATTGCCATGCCCCACCTCTCTCCTGCCTGGGCCTCTATTTGGCTTCACCTCTCCCGTTGAAAAGGAAGGAAAATTATAATGCAATATAAACTTGTTGCTACCTGAGAACATGGCACCGTCAATCATCTGCTCGTCAAGTTTTGTTCCTAGTGTTACCGTACTTAACGACTGTGTTTCTCCACGAGTAAAAATAGCTGAGCCATGCGCCATTGGCAGGTAGTCAACTTCAGACCATATTGGTCTGATTTCGTTAGTCTTACGACCATCTAGACGAACCTTTTCGTTCAATACTAAATCGCGACAAGCCTTCTTCTGAATGTCTTTGTAGTACTTCTTTACAAGATCCTTATTTACAGTAGTATCTTCTGGTAATGATGCCACATAATCCTCAACGATCTTACCGAATAGTTCGGAGCGCTGATGTTTATTGGTCAACTGTTGGCGGGCCACAGCGTAGACCTTGTCATACAACAACGAATGAAGTTCTGCTTTAAAAGCCTCATCTTTAACTTCGTGGTTATAAACACGCTTTACTGTTTTGTTGGTGGCCTTAGTTAATTCAATTTGGAGTTCACATTGAACCTTGATGGCTTCGTGCGCCAATTTCAAGGCCTGCAACATGTCTTCTTCGTTGATCTCTTTGCATTCGCCTTCTACCATTAAAATATTTTCGATTGAAGCAGCTACGATAAAGTCCAAATCAGCTTTCTCTTTTTGCTCCAAAGTTGGGTTGATAATATACTTTCCATCAACACGAGCTACTCGAACCTCTGATATTGGCCCCTGGAAAGGTATGTCCGAAACAGAAAGAGCTGCTGAAGCTGCAAAAGCTGCCAATGAATCCGGCAACGCATTTGGGTCGCCAGAAATCAGCTGAATCATTATTTGAGTCTCCGCATGGTAATCATCTGGAAATAAGGGGCGTATAGCACGATCAATTAACCGACTAATTAGTATTTCATAATCCGAAAGTCTGCTTTCTCTTTTGAGGAATCCACCTGGTATCTTTCCGGTGGCGGCAAATTTTTCCTGGTAGTCTACAGACATTGGCAAAAAATCTGTTCCATCCTTATGGGTTTGGTTGGCTACCACTGTTGCTAAAAGCATGGTGTTGCCCATGCGCACTACTACTGCTCCGTCTGCCTGCCGAGCCAGCTTTCCTGTCTCTACAGTAATTTCACGTCCATCAGGAAGCTTACATGTCTTGGTTATTATTGTTGAATTCATCGTTTTATTTTTAATGTTTAAGATGCTATGCCCCAAACTAACACGTGCTTTTTGTGAAGCTGGTCTGGCAGTGACAGTACATCATTTAGGATTTTAATGAATAATGCAGATTGAAACCTACTTCTTCAGATTTATAAAAAATGAAATAGGGAACCATTTTTTGGGTTCCCTATTTCATCACTGTCATTCGCTTATTTTCTGAGCTCTAGTTCCGCCAAGATCGACCTGTAGCGGGTGATATTATTCTTTTGGAGGTAGTTCAATAGTCTTTTACGCTGTCCAACCAATTTCACAAGGCCTTGCTGCGTTGAAAAGTCCTTTTTGTGGCCTTTCAGATGTTCTGTCAGATCATTGATGCGAGTAGTAAACATCGCAATTTGAGACTCCGGTGAGCCTGTGTCTGTCTTCTTTTTAGCAAACCCGTGCTTGCTGAATAGTTCTTGTTTTTTTTCCGAGGTGAGTTGCATCGCTTAAAATTTTTCTTTTTATCTTTTTATAATCGCGCAAAAGTATTGGAATTGAGCTTAAATTCCAAAGAGCTAAGCAACTTTTGGTTGCCCTTTTAGGAGACTAATCCGCTTTTTGACCTTATCTACGACTACATTGTAAAAATCGGCATCAAAAAGCCGCGCATCAACTCGCGCTTGGCGCAAAAACACCATTCCAATCCAGAAAAGAATGAAGTTTGCCATCCAAACCCCAACTGGAACCGATATCACATCTTGCTTTGCCCATTTAGTCCCCATCAAGTCGAGGACGTAATACAGAATAAAAAACAGAATAGAAACCAAAACGGGTACGCCTAACCCGCCTTTCTTAATGATGGAGCCAAGTGGCGCACCGATCAGAAACATGGCAAGGCATGCAATAGAGTTGGCAAAGATCTTATGCCATTGAATTCTAAATACCTTGTATTCAGATATTTGTGTATCGGTGTTCGTATTGTAGTTCTGAAGTTGACTTTTAGCCATTCTTACCCTATTAAGCGCGGTTGCGATCTCAGCCTTCGCTCTTGTCTCGGATGAATAGAGGCTATCTGACAGGTGACGCTCTTTTCTGGTGATAGAATCAGGAAGTTTAACATAACCCACTGTGTTGAAGCTGGGGATAGCCGGATTATAGCTAGGCACTGTGAACGTAGAAGTGGGGGTGGCCGTGACGGACGCCAGTTTTGCCCGATAGATTGAATCTTTTTCCTTTCTAAAATCTTGCAGCTCTTTAGGAAGTATGATGGAATCACGTTTGAAATGAAGGCTAAAAAAAGATGAACGGTTGGAATAGAGGCCAATTTTCTGAGTATTCAATTCACCTTTCACAGAATCTAGATCCATTTGAAGCTCGCTAACGTTGCGCATAATGCGATTCCCCTTGAACCATTTGGTATCCGTTCGATTCATTCCAAATGAAGAAAGATCAAGGACGACCTGCATTTTCGAAAATTTTGTTTTGCGATAGGTTTCTTCTGTAGTCGGTCGTCCTGTTTCGTCTTGCCCCGAACCGCTCCCCTCCGTGTAATCGTACCCATCAAACAACTCTAACTTTAGGTATTGATCGTTTAGCATGGTATACATCTTACCCGAGTCAGCCACGATTACCTGTTTGTTCCCAATTCTGCCTCTGTGATCGTAGATGATTACACCTTTCAGAGTAATGCCGTCTTTGAATTTTCGGTTCACTTTAATACTAATATCAGGTATCCCGTTATAGAATGAGCCTTCCTTTATATCGAGGCCTGGCTTCTTCTGCTTTATATCATACATAAGGCTATAGGCTTCAAGTGCCGCCTTAGGCACCATATAGTTATTGGCCAGGAAGGCAAACCCTGTGATCATAACAACCAAAACAAAGATGGGCACAAGTGCGCGTGTGAGAGAAATACCTAAACTCTTGATCGCGGTCAGTTCAAAATGTTCACCCAAATTACCAAATGTGATGAGTGAAGACATCAACACAGCAAGGGGGAGCCCTTGAGGAATCATGAATATTGAAAAGTAAAAAAGCAAAGACCCTAACTCACCCCACTCTAAACCTTTACCGATGATATCGTCAAAATAGATAAGCATCTGCTTCATCAGCAAAATGAAAACTACTACCAGTAAAGTGATGATGAAAGGGCCTACAAACGAGCCGATGATGAGTTTGTCTATTTTTTTCATTTTCCCAACAAACGCAACTTAACTCAAAAATAGCGCCAGTTTAATTGGTTGATGAATAAAAATTAGTGGCAGGATGAAAAGCAACTCAGGCGGATATGAATCCTCTTGTGAGATATTGTAGCTCCAATGATTCCCTAACCCATGCGCGTCCTTTGCCTGATTTGAGCTCTTTCTCTCGTTTCAACGCCTTCGATCTTGTTTCGAAAAACTCCGTGTAAACAACTTCCCAAGGTCGAAAGCTATTTGTCCAGCCTTTTTTTGCTAATGAGTTGTGAGAATGAAAACGGCTTATCAAGAAACCCGTTTGCCCAATATAGATTTTGTTGAAACGGGCGGAAAACAAAATATAAACAACAAACATGGACTCTAAAAGTAGCGCGGGGGGGAGTTGAACCCCCGACCTTTGGGTTATGAATCCAACGCTCTAACCACCTGAGCTACCGCGCCTAATTATTCTATTTCTTCATCTTTTCCTTTCGAACCCCCGTCCGCCAAAGGCGGATATGAATCCAACGCTCTAACCACCTGAGCCTGCCTTGCCGGCAGGCAGGCTACCGCGCCTAATTATTCTATTTCTTCATCTTTTCCTTTCGAACCCCCGTCCGCCTCGGGCGGATATGAATCCAACTCTAACCACCTGAGCCTGCCTTGCCGGCAGGCAGGCTACCGCGCCTAATTATTCTATTTCTTCATCTTTTCCTTTCGAACCCCCGTCCGCC
>JADBYQ010000008.1 GCA_020402945.1 Cytophagales bacterium
CTTCCTATATTTTGTTATCCATACAATATGTACCTTTAAATCATAACGGCTATGAGACCCAGCTCGATAATCCATGCCTCCAATATACTAAAGTTCCCGCCTAAAGGCGTGGGATTTCAACCATCCCAATATGTGTAAATTAAGGCCGAATTTAGCATCAATGGCCAATCATTCTTTGATGGCTTTTAGTTAGTTTTGCTAGCCAAACCACTATATAATCAATCACTATGAAATTCTTTATTGATACTGCCAATCTAAATGAGATAAAAGAAGCTTATGATCTAGGCGTCCTTGACGGAGTCACTACCAATCCATCGTTGATGGCAAAAGAGGGCATTGCAGGTAAAGAGAAAGTAATGGCTCACTACAAAGCGATTTGTAACATTGTTGATAATAACGTGAGTGCCGAAGTGATCGCCACCGACTTTGATGGGATTATTAGAGAAGGAAAAGAATTGGCTAAGATTGACGACAAAATAGTTGTGAAAGTGCCAATGATAAAAGATGGCGTAAAAGCAATTAAGAAGTTTAGCAGCGAAGGAATCCGCACGAATTGTACCTTGGTGTTTTCGTCAGGTCAGGCATTATTAACAGCCAAGGCTGGCGCGAGTTATGTTTCCCCTTTCATTGGTCGCCTAGACGATATCTCACAAGATGGTTTAGAGTTGATTGCGCAGATCAGATTAATTTATGATAACTATGGCTACCAAACTGAGATCCTTGCAGCAAGTATTCGTCACACAATCCATCTAATCAAATGTGCGGAAATTGGCGCGGATGTAGCTACTTGCCCACTGAATGTAATCATGGCTTTGCTAAAGCATCCTTTGACTGATAGTGGCTTAGAGAAATTCTTAGCAGATCACAAAAAAGCAAATGGCTAATCTTGAATTTTGAACATTGAATTAGCTGCATGTTTTCCACAGACCCCGTCCTTCGCGTAAAAGAAGCTACCATCTTTCAGGAGCAAAACCCGGTGCTTAGTAACATCAGTTTTGAAATGGAAAAGGGCGAATTTGTTTTTATCATTGGCCGCACCGGATCCGGAAAATCCTCTCTGCTGAAAACATTGTATGCAGATTTGCCCCTTCGCCTGGGAGACATTAGTGTAGCCGGCTTTAGCATTCGCGAAATCAAAAATCACCAAGTACCCCTACTTCGCAGAAAAGTGGGCATTATTTTTCAAGATTTTCAACTCTTGCCAGATAGAACCGTTGCCGAGAATTTGCTTTTTGTAATGCGTGCGACAGGTTGGAAAGAAAACGCAAAAATGAAAAATCGTTTAGCTGATGTGCTGATGCAAGTTGGCCTGGGCGCAGTTGAGAAAAAATTACCGCACCAGCTTTCAGGAGGAGAACAACAACGGGTCGTCATTGCCCGTGCACTCATCAACGAACCTGTCATGTTAATTGCCGATGAACCTACCGGTAACCTCGACCCTGAAGTCTCTCACGGCATACTCAAAATATTTCAGCAAATTAACAAAAGCGGAACCGCTGTTTTAATGGCCACCCACAGTTATGGACTCATCAAAAAGTTTCCGGCTCGGGTGCTTAAATGCGATGAAGGTAAAATCCTGGATTCAAGCATTCAAGAATTTGAGTTAAATCCTGAACTATACTAAGAGCGAACCGGCACCTTTTTCTCGGGTTGCTTATCCAGTTTATTCAATTGCTGATTCAACAAATCTATTCGAACGAGTAGGTTTAAAACAAGTGCGTCTTTTACGTCTGTTGATGGCCTTTTATCCATCTCTAGCTTTAAAACCTGATACATGGCCTCCAATTTTTGAAGGTTTTGCGTTACCTCGTCTTCTGTTAGCCCTGTATCGGATTGAAATTGAGTCACCAATAGTTTTTTTTCTGTGATCTGACTGCTATAGTAAGATTCTAGATCGATAAACTCTCCCTTGAACTTTGCGCGCTCACCCCTATCGGTTGGGAGATCACGGCTTGAAAAAACGGTAAACAAGGATACCCCTAAAAGAATGATAGCAGCGGCACGCCACAAGATCACTGAGTTCCATAGGGAAACAGATTTTGAAGGTAGCTGGCCTTCAATTCCTTCCCATGTTCCCCGAGGAGGCACTTGCGAATCAAAGTCGTCTCGGTGCTGACTAACAAAATCTTTTAATGCATCTTTCATATCATGCTAAGTTCAAGTAATTCCTTCAATTTTTTTTTTGAACGATTAAACTGGGATTTGGACGTGGACTCGCTGATGCCCATTATTTCAGCAATCTCTCCGTGGTCATAACCCTCCAATAAATAGAGCGAAAGAACAGTTCGGTAGCCGTCAGGCAAAGCCTGAATAGCATTCTTCACCTTCTCAACAGTGAAAGGAAAGCCCTCAAAAATATCAGCCGACTCTTCTTCCTTTACATCCCAGTCCTCGTGTTCAGGGAATCGCTCAAACCGCCTCTTAGTAGCGTGTGTAATCGCTTTATTGATCACGATTCTTTTTAGCCACGCGCCAAATGCAGAATCACCTCGATAACTTTCAAGGTTATAAAATGCGCTGATGAATGCCTCTTGCAGCACATCCTGTGCCTCGTCTTCGTTGTTAACAATCCGGTAGCCAACGTTATACATGCTTTTGCTGTACAACTTATACAACTGGTAATAGGATTTCCTGTCGCCTTTTCGGCAACGATCGATTAGCTCCTGATGGATGTGTGGTATCGATAGTTCCAACGAATAACCTTTACTTGGTCAAAAGACCAAGTAAAGATAACAAGGTTGCATACTACTTGATCTTTGCCAGGTTTTCTTTTGCCAACGCAAAGTCCGGGGCAATTACAAGCGCTTCCTGAAAGTACTTTTTCGCATTTATTTTGTCTCCTTGATCGAGTGCAAGCATGCCCTTCAAATTGACGACCGCCACTTTTACCGGAAACTCCTTGGCTTTTCCTTTGGAATCATTATACGAAGCTTTAACGCCATCAAGATCCTTTCTGGCGAGCAAAATTTCCGCAGAGTTCGCACTCTCTTTGAACCGTTTCATTTGATACTGAAGAAACGCCATTTTATAAAGCGCAGTAATGTTGTCAGTCAACAAATAGAGACTCTCATAACTTTGGATAGACTTATCAAGAACACCCAATGCCTCGTACCCACCAGCAGCCACCTCCAGCGCACCCGCGTTCTTCGGATTTCTCTTTAATAACTCATTCGCGACTAATACAGCTGAGGCTGATTTCTGGTTTTGAAAGTAATAAACAGCCAAATCAAAAATAATTGAGTCATTGCCAGGGTTTTCAATGATAAGGTCGTATAGCGCATCTTTGGCAACTTCGTAGTCATTCCACTGAAGTGCAGCCGCGTATTTACGAGCAAAATGCTGCGTTAACGGGTTGATTCTGGGAAGTGTGTCTTTCTTCACAGATTCTACCTTTGGTGCTGGAGCTGTCGTTACTGCCGCTGGCTCTGGATCCATTTTCCGCTGCTCCTCTCCTTTCTTTTTTCTTTGGGCAAAAGAAGCAGATGAAATTCCCACAAACACGATCAACAAGTAAATTCGAATTTTCATAAACAAGTTTTATTTTTTCAGGGTGTATTCATTTTCAAGTGAATGCCTTTTTCCGAGGCGATTTTAAGCATCAGTGTGTACGCTTCGTGTCGGTCATTCTTAATTTGCCCATCTAAGATGGCCTCTTTTATCTGATCTTTAATGTCTCCAATTATCCTGCCAGGCTGAACGTCAAAAATAGTCATGATTTCATCGCCATCAATAGGTGGCTGAAAATTTCTCACCTGGTCTTTTTCTTCTACCTCAATCATCTTCTGCTGAACTTTCTCAAAGTTCTTGAGGTACTTTGCCACTTTCTCACTATTTTTTGAAGTTATGTCCGCACGGCAAAGAATCATCAACGCATCGGCATCGTTTCCGGCTTCAAAAAGTAATCTGCGAATGGCGGAATCTGTAACCTCCTTTACCAAGGCAATTGGTCTTAGGTGAAGTCGGACTAACTTCTGAACAAAATCCATCTTTTCATTCATGGGCAACTTCATGCGCCTGAAAATGCCCGGTACCATGCGCGCGCCTTTGTCTTCGTGCCCATGAAAAGTCCAGCCTGCATCTTTGTCAAACCGCTTTGTAGCAGGCTTAGCGATGTCGTGCAAAATCGCAGCCCAACGCAACCAAAGATCGGCTGATACTTTTGCCACATTATCCAACACCTGAATGGTGTGAAAGAAATTGTCTTTGTGTGCTTTGTTATCCTGGTACTCCACTCCGTGCAACGCCACCATTTCCGGAAAAATGAGTTTAAGAATTCCCGACTGAAAAAGGAGCTTAAATCCATAGGAAGGAACAGGAGACAGGATGATCTTATTGAGTTCATCTGAAATGCGCTCCATGGAAACAATTTTCAAACGCTCTTTGTTTCTACCGATAGCTTCAAACGTATCTGCTTCAATGTCAAAATTCAATTGAGAAGCAAATCGAATCGCACGCATGATGCGAAGCGGATCGTCTGAAAACGTTATATCTGGGCTAAGCGGTGTTTTAATCAATCTTGCTTTAAGGTGTTCAACTCCCCCAAATGGATCAACTAACTCACCATAGTTATTTTTTGAAAGACTAATCGCCAGCGCGTTAATTGTGAAGTCCCTCCTGCGTTGGTCATCCTGCAGGGTTCCATCTTCCACGATTGGCTTTCTCGACTCACTGCGATAGGATTCTTTCCTGGCACCTACGAATTCCAATTCCAGATCACCATGCCTGATGTTCGCAGTTCCAAAATTTTTAAAAATAGTAACCTGCTTTTCACCCAGAATAGCGGCCACTTCATTAGCCAGCTCAATGCCACTGCCAACACATACAAAATCTACGTCTTTACTCGGTCGTTGAAGAATCAAGTCGCGTACATAGCCGCCTACCGCATACGCCTCAACACCCTGCTCTTCGGCAGCTTGAGCTACAGCCTTAAAGGCAAGATTTGTGTCTAATTGAACGGAAAAGTTCACCGAAGAATTGTTTTGTGATAGCAGGGTGGCAAATGTAAGACGAAATAGGGAATAGTTACCCGCATCGACCCAGCGGATTTCCAAATCTAAAGGATATCAATTCACTTTGAGCCCCAAACCAAACGCTGTTGCTCTTGCCCGATATTCAAGACCACTCGGAGCGGGTTAGGAATCATCACCAATTTCGTTTCCTTGGCGGGAAGTGAATCTACTTCCACGTACACGCCTTCAAACTGGCTTACTGAAAACTCATTGCTTTGATCAATCGTGTATGTTTTGGCCATGTAGGCAATGGGCAAAAGAACATCTGTATCGGGGCAGTACTTGTCATGAATTTCTTGAAACACCCCTTCGAGGTAGTTGCCAAACTCGTCAAGCAACGAGTCTTCCAAATCATGCAATTCTTCTTCCAGATCGTCATATTTGGGATTATTGTAGTCAAGCTTCTTTAACTCATTTCTTCTAAGTGCGATTGTCTGAACGGCCAGATCCAATTTTTTCAAATCCATAATCCAATTTTTTGCCAAGATTGCCCAAAGTCAAAATAAAAACAAGCGGAATGTTTAAATTTACCAGACTAAATTAACATTCCAATGGAACCTGACTTTCTACCCATCAACGGCACCGACTACATTGAGTTTTATGTGGGAAACGCCAAACAGGCCTCGCTGTTTTATCAGCATTGCTTCGGCTTCGAACTGGTGGCTTACGCTGGCCCTGAAACAGGAGTAAAAGACAGAGCTAGTTATGTGCTGCAACAACACAAAATACGCTTTGTTGTAACTACTTCGCTTCAGCCTGATTCTGAAATTTCTGAACATCTAAGAAAACATGGGGACGGTGTCAAGGTGCTAGCGCTCTGGGTAGATGACGCCACAAAATCTTTTAAAGAAACGGTACTACGTGGAGCAGAAGTTGCTTTTGAACCAAAGACAATAAAAGACGAATATGGAGAAGTTGTTTTATCGGGTATTAAAACCTTCGGAGAAACCATTCACACTTTTGTTGAAAGAAAGAAATACAAAGGTGCCTTTATGCCTGGCTTCAAAGCTGTAAAAAGCAGTTTTGCTCCTACCTCCATTGGATTAAAACATGTTGACCATTGCGTGGGCAATGTGGAATTAGGACATATGAATAAGTGGGTGAAGTTTTATGAAGACGTCATGGGCTTCAAGTTGCTGATCACCTTCGATGACAAAGACATTTCCACCGAATATAGTGCGCTGATGAGCAAAGTGGTTTCAAATGGAAACGGATACATCAAATTTCCCATCAACGAACCTGCCAAGGGCAAAAAGAAATCACAGATAGAAGAATACCTTGACTTTTATAAAGGAGCAGGCGTGCAGCATATCGCAATTGCCACAGACGATATCTTCCAAACTGTAGGTGAACTTAAGAAGCGGGGTGTTGAATTTCTCCACGTACCAGATTCTTATTATACTGAAGTCATTGAACGTGTAGGGAAAATCAATGAAGACTATAAAGAACTACAAAAACTGAATATCCTCATCGATCGAGATGAAGAAGGTTATCTCTTGCAAATATTTTCGAAACCGCTCCAGGATCGACCAACCTTATTTTTTGAAATCATTGAACGCAATGGAGCCAAGTCTTTTGGCAAAGGAAATTTCAAAGCATTGTTTGAAGCCATCGAGCATGAACAGGAATTAAGGGGGAATTTGTAATTTTGATTTATGGAAGCTGTTAGAAAGAAAAGAGTGCGAAGAACTGGACGGCAAGTAACTGTCGAACTTCCTGATGATTTTAAGGCAGAAGAAGTTGATGTTATTATTTTGCCCTCAACCGAAGAAGATGAAAAAGCAATAAGTAAAACCGAGTTGGCAGAGTGGAGAAAAAGTCTTGTGGAGGAATTCTCAAAATTCAATGTTGATCTGAGCAATTTTAAGTTTAACAGAGACGAACTCTATGACAGAGCTTAAGGTGTTTATTGATAGCAACATTATAGTTTACCTTGTTGATAATAGATCAAAAGAAAAAACAAAAAAGGCTCAAGACTTCTTATCACCTGATTTTTTTATAAGCACTCAGGTAATTACAGAGAATGTAAATGTTTGTTTAAAGAAATTACATTTAAACAAAGAAACCACTTTTGACTTTGCAAGAAGAATACTAAACAGATTCAGAATACTCCAAATCACAGAAGCAACGTTATTGAAGAGTTTTGAAATTTCAATAAAATATCAGCTTAGCTCTTGGGACTCAATCATTACAGCCACAGCAATCCTCAATAATTGCTCCATTATCTATTCGGAAGACATGCAAGACGGACTTATTGTAGAAAATTCCGTAACCATCATAAACCCATTCAAATAATGATCAACGATATTAAAATGCTAGAACCCCGGGAAGTAATGCCCGGATTTTTTGGGCGATTCGTCCACACCGATAACATGACGTTCGCCTATTGGGAGATTAAACAAGGAAGTTCATTGCCCGAACACTCACATATGCATGAGCAGGTTGTCAATATGCTTGAAGGAGAATTTGAACTGGTGCTAGAAGGTGAATCAAATCATCTTCGTAATGGCATGGTATTGCCTATACCTTCAAACGCCAGGCATTCGGGAAGGGCCATAACAGACTGCAAAATTTTAGATGTGTTTTACCCCGTCCGTGAGGACTACAAAAAATAAAAAAACAAATGGATTTACTTGCGCAATCAAAAGAGAAAGCAGCGAAATGGCTTAACAGTTCTGCCATAGACGATGCCTCCAAACAAGAAATCAATAAACTTCTCGCAGATAGCAACACAAAAAACCTGATTGATAGTTTCTATAAGGAACTGGAGTTTGGAACTGGAGGTTTGCGAGGTATCATGGGAGTAGGTGCCAACTGTATAAATAAATATACGATTGGTGCTGCTACGCAGGGGCTCGCTAACTATCTCAAGAAAAGTTTCCTTTCTCAAGAAATTCGGGTAGCTATCGCCTACGATAGCCGCAACAATAGTAAATTTTTTGCAGGCATTGTTGCAGATGTATTCTCCGCTAATGGAATTACAGTTCATTTGTTCCCCGAACTACGACCAACTCCCCTACTCTCTTTCGCTATTCGTTATTTGAAATGCCAGTCGGGTGTGGTCATTACTGCTTCACACAATCCGAAAGAATACAACGGCTATAAAGCATATTGGGTCGATGGCGCGCAACTGGTTCCGCCTCACGACAAAAATGTGATCAACGAAGTAAACGCGATCACCGACTTTGGCCAGATTAGATTTACTGCTGATTCATCGAAAATTAAATTAATCGGCACCGATGTTGAAGACGCGTACTATGAGGAAGTAAAAAGGTTGATTCCAAAACAAGACAGTATTAAAGAACAAAAAAATATACCGATCGTTTATTCGAGCCTTCATGGCGCGGGAATTACCATGGTGCCCGAATGCTTGAAGCGACTTGGTTTTGAAAACGTGCAAGTAGTGGAGGAACAAAAAATACCGGATGGCAATTTCTCAACAGTTCAATCACCCAATCCAGAGGAAAAATCGGCTATGACATTGGCTCTTCAAAAAGCGAAAAAACTAAACGCTGAATTGGTTATGGCAACCGACCCCGATACTGATCGAGTCGGAATAGGCATCAAAGACAATAACGGTGAATTCTTCTTGTTGAATGGTAATCAGGCATTCAGTTTGATGATGTGGTTTATTCTTAAAAACTTAAGAGATACAACTGATTCGTATATCGCCAAAACAATAGTTACTACGGAGTTGATTGATGACATGGCTCGTCAGGCTGGCGTAACATGCTTCAATACATTAACTGGCTTCAAATACATTGCCGAGTTAATGCGTGAACAAGAAGGTAAGATGAAATTTATTGCAGCAGGCGAGGAAAGCTACGGTTACATGGTGGGTGACTTCGTTCGCGATAAAGATGCCGTTTCCGCCTGCGCCTTTTTTGCTTCTATGGCCGCTGCAGCCAGACAAGAAGGGCAAACACTCTACGATTGGCTGCTTCAAATGTATATTGAAAATAGCTACTACAAAGAAGGCCTGTTTACCTTGGTGCGCAAAGGGGCAGAAGGTGAACAGCAAATCAAAGAATTGATGAAAATGTTTCGTAAAAACCCGCCTTCGACATTAGGTGGAGAGCGAGTTGTACGAAAACTAGATTACAAGTTGAGGGAAGAAACGAATTTGATTTCAGGCGAAAAGAAATCTATTGATCTGTCTTCCTCTGATGTTCTTCAATTCTATACCGAAACAGGAAACAAAATTTCCGTACGCCCTTCTGGTACGGAGCCAAAAATAAAATTCTACGTGAGTGTGAAGGCAAAATTGGGTTCAAAAAATGAGTTCGATGCGGTCTCCCAACAATTAGATACAATCATCAATGTCATCGAAAAGGAGTTGATCCCATGAGTTCGTTTATTCAATCCATCCAAAAAATAATTGATAGAGACCTCGTTGTACTAGAAAAAGAGATTGCACTTTACCCATCGGACCAGCTGGTTTGGGCGACTACCGGAGCTATCAAGAACTCAGCAGGCAACTTGAGTGTTCACCTGTGTGGAAACCTGCGGCATTATATTGGTACCGTGTTAGGGCACTCGGGCTACACTCGAAATCGTGACAATGAATTTGCGGCACACAGCATGCCCAGAATTGAGTTATTGAACGAAATTGGTAAAGCGAAAAATTCAGTAGCTCTTGCACTAGGCAGCTTACAGCAAAACGTGCTTTCCATGCCCTATCCTGAACAAGTTTTCAAAGCACCCATGACCACCGAGTATTTTCTGATTCACCTGACAGCCCATCTCGGCTATCACTTGGGCCAAATCAACTACCACCGAAGGATGATTCAAAACCCTTCCGTCTGAACCTCGCATCCTTTTTAGTTCTTGAATTCTCTTCCTTAACTTTGTGCCTACTTGTATGAAGAAAGTCGCTTTTTATACCCTTGGCTGCAAACTAAACTTTTCGGAGACATCAACCATCGCCCGAAAATTTGAGAAAAAGGGCTATCGAAAGGTAGATTTCACCGATCGTCCGGATATCTTCATTATCAATACCTGCTCGGTTACAGAAAATGCAGACAAGAAGTGCCACAAGGTGGTTCGCGAAGCGAGGGCTATTTCACCTGATGCCTATGTCGCTATCATCGGCTGTTATGCACAGCTTAAGCCAAAAGAGATTTCGGAAATACCAGGCGTTGATGCGGTATTGGGTGCAGCAGAGAAATTTCAGTTAGCCGAGCTTTTAGACGGATTTGTTCGCCCAAGCCAGCCAATTGTTATTTCTTCAGATATTGAAATGGCTTCCAGCTTCAACACTTCTTATTCGATGAATGACCGCACCCGAACTTTTTTGAAGGTGCAAGACGGTTGCGATTACTCGTGCTCATTTTGCACCATTCCGCTCGCGAGGGGGGCAAGTCGAAGCGATAGTATTGATCACATCGTTGCTACTGCCAAATCTATCGTGCAAACAAATGTGAAGGAGATTGTATTAACAGGAGTCAACACCGGAGACTTTGGAATTCAAGAGGGAGAACGAAAGGAGCGTTTGATCGACCTGATCAAAGCACTGGATGAAGTAGACGGAATAGAACGTTTTAGAATCTCCTCTATTGAACCCAATCTTCTCACAGACGAAATCATCGAATTTGTAGCAAATTCAAAAAAATTCGTTCCCCACTTTCACATCCCATTGCAATCGGGGTCAAACAAGATACTGAAGTTGATGCGGAGACGCTATCAACGCGAGTTGTATACGGCCCGCGTTGAGAAAATAAAAATGGCGATGCCTCATTGCTGCATTGGCGTAGATGTGATTGTTGGATTCCCGGGCGAAACACATGAAGATTTCCTTGAAACCTATCAGTTTCTGAACGAACTAGACATTTCTTACCTACATGTTTTTACCTACTCTGAGCGCAATGATACCTTAGCCACAACTCTTCCACAGCGCGTTCTACCCCATGTCAGGAGCGATCGGTCTAAAATGCTTCACGGCTTATCTGACAAGAAGAGGAGAGCATTCTATGAGCAGAATTTGCAGAAAGAGTATACCGTACTCTTTGAAAATGACATCGAGAATGGAAAAATGCACGGTTTCACTGAAAACTACATCCGCGTAAACGCAGTTTATGACCCATTATTGATTAGCGAGCTAAGAAAAGTGAAGCTTCTGTCAATCGATTCTAATGGCACAGTAGAGGTTGAAGACGCGGAAAATGAAGTTTTCGTCCATTTCTAGGTTAAAGTATTCCTTTAGTTAGTCGTTCAAAGTACAGAAGTCCGTAAGGTTTACATCCAACCGTGAACTATTCGGCTGTTTTTTGCCGTTTTCTACAATACTCGCAATTCTGCTTACTCTCATTTAATCCGACCAGTCAACGAAAAATGCCGCCCAACGGCTTGCCCTACTTTTGTCTCAACAAAAAGACAAAAACCATGAAAAAATCAATCCTGTTCCTTCTAGTTGCAGCTACTCTTTCCTCATGTGCGTTTGAAAACTATAAATGCCCCGCCTATGGTTCAAACGGACCTACCAAGCATGGCCTAAAAGCACAGAAGAGCTACAGTAAACGTAGACTTTAGGCATCCATCATTCCGTCTCTAATTTCCAGTCTGCGATCGGTAATAGAGGCCAATTCTTGATTATGTGTAACTATCACGAAGGTTTGACCGAACTGATCGCGAAGACGAAAA
>JADBYQ010000080.1 GCA_020402945.1 Cytophagales bacterium
CGTAAAAGTAATTTTAAATGACCAACGGAATAACTTGCGAAGGCAGGGGGGCTATAAAACCCTCTTGCTTTCAAAAGTAATTTCTATTTCTTCTCTGGCTGCTAGCCTATATACATAGGACATTTTGTTGGTAGCTGTAGGGCCCTTCTCCAAACTTCATTCGTAGACATGTCTTTCGTCACCCGCTAATGTTACACTTCTCTTTATTATTCAGTCGTGCGGTGGGGCATTTTTCACTTACTGCACTGTCCCCGTACACTGCACTGAGCACACTTATTGACTGGCTTTGGATGTGGGCTGTATGAGCGGCAAGGCAATGTGTGTGCGATTTAGTAGTAGTAATTAAATCAAATGATAACAACGTCAATTCCAAATTTTTCACGTAGTGTTTCATCTGCCACAGTCTCCGGAACCCCAATACATAAAAGGGTTCTAGGTCTAGATATTGCAACGTAGATTAATCTTTGCTTTTCAGAGGGCATTTCATCCTTTCGGACAAAATCATTTAGAGAAATATTCTGCCCTTTGCTGTCGGCACTTAGAAACAGAAAGACTGAATCAAAGGTCATACCTTTTACTTGATGGATTGTCGTAACGGGGATATTATTGTCAGTAGCGAATTTCTTAAAATACTTATCTACTGGATTGTCCAAAGTCGTCTTGTCAAAGGTTTTTGTATTCTTCTTTCTGATTTTGAAATCTGGTTCGTTATCTAGTCCTAGATTATCTTTTAAATACTTTTGAGTCCTAATAGTCCAATCTTTGATGGGTAAGTTAAAGGCAGGCAAGTCTCTTAATAGATTAAATACTATTCCGTTCAAGTCTTTATCATTCTTTAATTCATTCTCTTTTTCTCTTAGTTCAGAATAAGAAGCCTTAAGATTCCAGAATTGAATAACGGTTCGCCTCACTGTCTTCACAGCTTCCTTTATCTCGTTTGATTGCATGTGAATTTTGGCGTTAATCAACGAATAAGGAACTGAATCGTTCCAAGGTGAGTATTCAGACTCTTTTCCTAGGAGAGAATTCCTTAGAGTATTACCTCTTACAAGTATACAATTTGAGGAAAGACTTCTATTTGAGCATAGGGTCTCGTAGTGCTTAATTGCTTGCGAGTAGTCAGAACTACTGTATTTGATAACATGAACAGGAGGGTCGATGTCTTCATTTTGAATTGCAATTATCGCTTTTTCAGAAGTTCTCCTTAACGTAGAAAAAATGTCAATAATCCTTTTTGTAGACCTTCTATTCTCACTTAGATAGATTCCGTTCCAGTTTTCCTTGTCATCGAACTTTTGTAAGAATAGCTGTGGACTTGCATCTCGCCATTGATATAAGCATTGATAGGGGTCGCCAACAAGGTCTATGTTTTTCAATCCTTGCTGATAAAGAATTTCCAAAATGGAATGCTGCATTTCAGATGTATCTTGAGCTTCATCAATTATGAGATACTGAAATTTGAATGCTAGGTATTTTGCTATGCGAGGGTGTTTTTTAAGCAGATTTAAAGCGAAAAAGGCTGAATCACTAGTCTTCAGGAGTCCCATTTGTATCTGAGCTTCTTTAATGGCTTGACCATATTTTATGAAACCTGAATCAGTGCTTTTGTCATGGCCGTCCCATGAGTAGCCGTTATTAAGCGTAAAATCTATTTTACTTGGCGCATATTGGTACATGGTAGCGCCAAACTGTTTCATCAACTGCCAGTTTGTTTGAAAAACATTATCTAAGTATCCCATGTCATCAACAATGCGATAACGTTTACCAACGTCCCTGAACTTATGAGCGAAGGGCAGAGTAATGTAAGAATTTACAAAACTGTCAATCGTTGAAACAATATGAGGGGTTGGCAATGAAAATCCGCTAATCTCCTTGTATTTATTTGCAATCTCATTTTTCGCCACATTCGTAAATGATAAACAAACTGCCCCCGCGGATGCCATAAATCTGCTGTCCCAATTATCAACTAATGAATACAACTTATGAGCAACAGTCGTGGTTTTACCACTTCCAGGGCATGCATTAAGTACAACTTTGCCAGAAGATTTGACATATTCCTTTTGTTCATCCGACAAAGTTATGCTTATGCTCATTTATATGTGGTTAAATGAGTTATTGCCCTTTCGATATACTCTGGTACATTGAAGTGTGTTCGTGCATCAACTAATTTCTTTTGGAGAAACAAAGACAAGTTTTGTGCAAACTCAGATTTACTTGGTAACGCCTTCCAAGTGAGAATTTGGAGATTGCCTAATTCAGTTTCACTTAAATCAGCACCAGAGATTCCATCAAGATATAATTTAATCTTATTGAACTTCTTAGTCATTGTTTTCTCTTCGGAAAGGTATTTCCAAAGCAGATTGTTCGTTATTTGAGTTTTCGACTTAGTTATGTTGGCTTGAATGACAGCAAATTCAAAGGTTTTAAAAGAATAGTTCAGCGATATTTTCGTGGGGGTAGATTTAATGATTTCCTGAATATTTCCAATTCGTGTCGAATGACGGGCGGATTTTATTTTTTGAAATAGCTCCTCTGTCTTGACAAGGTCATCCTTTAGGTTTTTGAAACTGTATTCCGTGTTTTTAGATTCGGGATACCTGTCGTCATCCGTTAGTATCGCAAGTGGTATGGGTAGTGTTCTTTGCTTCTCGGTTGAGTTGAATAGATATATAATAGGATAAAAAGAAGTGCCGCCAGCATTAACTAATTCAACCTTGTAGTCTTCTAGTTTTTTGTTCAGTATCTGCCCAAATACAGGGACTAACAGTTCTTCTGAAATACCTTCAACAAAGAGTACTCCTTTCGAAAAGAATAATTGAGACTTAGTAACATCAATATATCTCTCCAACTGACTCTTCCTACTCATAGGGTCGTCCTGATACGTTTCCTCATCTGGCTCTGAAATAGTAACAGACTCTCTTTTTTCAAAACACTTATAGATATTTACCGCCTCGCCTCCTTTTGATAAATGGATTAGGTTATCTAATGGAACTTTAGAGGTTAGTGTAGGCGAATGTGTAGTAATAAACAACTGCGAGTTTTCTTGACTGTTGGTTTGTTTCAAAAACTCATAGAGATTCAATTGCAACTGAGGGTGCAAATGAGCTTCCGGCTCCTCTATAAGAAGGGTATAATGGGAAGTGCTATCACCTTTCAACTGCTGACTTATGTCGCCCAAGACTGTTGCGATATAAATTAGATTGTTAAACCCAAGACTATTTTGTTTGAGATTAAATCCTTCTCCAGTAAGCGTAGTCACGTCATATGGCAAGTATGGCTTTATGATATTGACAATGTATTCAGCTCGTGATTCTTCAATTCTAAGTCCAATTTGATTTTCAACAGATTGCCTGTAAATGCTTGTTAGATTTAAATTAATTGATTGTCGAGAGTCAACTACCTCTTTAAGCTTTAGTAATTCTTCGTTCGCTTCTTTGATTAGGGTCTCATAACTGTCTTGGCTTTTATTAATTTCAACTTGCCTGTTTATCAAATTACCAAGAATATTATTGCGGGGAGTCAGCAGGTCCCTTGTGCTATCCCGTAGGGCGCCAAGATAGTAATGTATAAAAAATTGAAAAGTCTCATTATCAGCTTTCTGTCCTTCAACTTCCCCCGAATAATAACTAAAATAAATGCGTTGATTTTCTCTTTTATACGAGATAGTGATTCGAGCAAAATCTTCGCCTTCATTTTCTCCAAGGACGATGTATTCATAGAATGCTCCCTTTTGATCAGGAGTTAATCCACGAAATTCATAAGTAATCGTTATAACTGATTCGCCTACGTAAAAGTCCTCAGTTGTTACATATATCTCTCTTTGTTGCTTCCCTAAGTTATAGAGCAGCCTGATTGAATCAATTAGTGCTGTTTTGTGACTTCCGTTTTCACCTATTATTACATTTATATCTTTCTGAAATGAAACATCCAAGTTTTTGATGCCTTTGTAATTTTCAATATGGATAAATGACAAGTACATATTATTGTGTTTAGATGTTCACTATCTTGATGTTGCCTAGAATGATTAAAGTTCAGCCAATATTGCATCAAGTAAATCTATCTTGTCTTTCTCCAATGTCCGAATAAGTGCTTGGTAGCGTGCAAAATTTCGCATTTCATTCAAGTAGTGATAATTCTGGAAAATCCACTCAGATTCTTTGTTAAACTCTTGAGAAAGTGACTCTACTTCTTCAATTCCAGTTTTGCCATTTCTTGCGACACTGAATTTGATATCTGAATGGAAGTCTACTGTTTTGTTATCATGCATAAACAAACAATGATGCGTATCAAAAATTCTTGAAAAATCCACTCTTTCAGTTTTTGATTTATTATTTATAATGGAATATCTAAATCTTTTGACCAATTCATTACCTGATATCTTTTCAGTGAGAACACCGAATATAAATTCGTCAGCTTCTTTAGCCGTATTTGTTATTTGTTGGTCGTAAAGGATGTTACGATTGTAAGAAAATACCTTTCGATCGGCCTCGTCAAAAAAACCGTCAACGACAGTAGGATAGGGATCAGTTCCGTTAATAAAACTATATGCGGCAAGAAATGTTTTGGGGTTTACAGCTTCTTTAAGTACTAATTCTGTATGA
Source organism: Cytophagales bacterium (assembly GCA_020402945.1). Lineage (GTDB taxonomy): Bacteria > Bacteroidota > Bacteroidia > Cytophagales > Cyclobacteriaceae > ELB16-189. The sequence continues at coordinate 4,602 of JADBYQ010000080.1, forward strand.
TCAACTGAATAAAGCGTTAACAAAAACTGATTGGTACCTTTAGCAACAATTGCAATTGAGACTACTTTGTTTGGATCAAGCCATCCAGAATTATCTGGAGAATCATGTTCCTGAAAATATGTATCAGCGTCTTTGAGTGCCATTCCGAAGAAAATGCCACCTGGTGACTGAAAATTCTTAGCATGATCATAGCTTTGCAAAAGACTTTTATCACTCAAAACTTCTTCAATCCGTTTAATTTTCTCCGAGTAACTCGATTTGATTTGATTCTCGTAAAAGGCAATGGATTCTTCATTTATTGTTACGTCCGGAATCTGCTCTGCCATTTGCTTCTTAAGTTGCTCTCTATCAAAATTATTTATCTTGTACACTAACACCTGCTTTCTTCGTTTCAATCCTTCTTCATACGATAGTACGGTAGCCGACTTTTCAGTATCCTTCTTTGAAAAGAAAAAATTATAAGTACTTTCTTTTAGAGTAGAATAGTATTTATTAAAGGCTCCAGACATTTTGTCTAACCCTTTCTTAAGGGCAATGTATTTTTTGTCAAGGTTGTGCTTCAAAAAAATAGAAATGTCAGACAAGTGCTTTTTAGCTAGCTGTGGCTTCTTCAATAGATAGTAGAAGGAATTAACTACTTTATTTTGTAATTCATCCACAATTGGACCATTAACCAATTGATGAAAAGGAAGAAAGCTTTCCACCATATCAAAAGGAAGATACTTACCAAAAGCTTTACGAAGTAATTCTTTCATGATCTTTGTATGCTCATTGTATTTAGGTTCTCTGATGCTTTCGCTTTCACTCTCCATTAAGCTAATAAAATTTCTAAAGAATGACTCATCCTTGGATTTTAGTATTGTTAAAAGATTATTTGGAACCGATTTTTCAACCTTGATGACCTTTTGTGGTAAAACGCTGCTACGGAAATTCTCCAAGTTATTTATGAATTCCACCTCACCTCCATCCGAATTCTTATAATTCACAAAAACCTCATTCTCTAACGCAGGCAGCTTTTGAATTACTCCAGAAATTCTTTCCAGACTTGCATATAAATTACCACTCGGAGGAGAGCCTGAAGATTCAGGGTCGCTGCCAGATTCCATCTGCGCGATGACGTAATCAATATATTTTTCAATACATTGATTTACTAATGGCTTTAATGGGAAGCTTAAATCATTACTATTATCCTCATCTTCTTCTTTATTGTCGCCTTGTTGATTCTCCTTTTCTGCTTGATGATCTATTGCCTTTGTGTAAGAATAATTGTGTGTTGCAAAGGTTAACTGATTCCCCGTTACGGGCTCTTTATTGATTGAGAAAGCAATTATCTTACTTGCAACTCCATCATCTGCTTGGAGAAAATAGATAAGTATTGAGGCAAGTTTGAACGGAAATGAAATTAACTTCCACACTTTCTTTACTTGTTTTCGGCTCGAATATGTTATGAATTGAGTCAAAGCCAAAATCGCCAAAATAATAAAGAAAAAGGTTGTGGGGCTTTTGATATACGTTTTATTTAAATCATATAAAGAGAATATAGAGTTGCCAATAAGCGGGAACATTGAGAGAGGTATTATGAACTTTAGACCAAACAAAAAAAGAGCAGAATATGAAAAATCAAGGCTTAAGGGCATGATGATTTTCGTGTAAACGCCTACAGCAAAATCATCTCTCCGTCTTGTAGAATTTGTCGGCTGGTAATTATTGTCTTGATATTTTTGAATGATTTTGCTGGAATAGTACTTACTGACTATGTAGCCGAGACCGCAGATAATCAATAGAGATTCAGACAATGATGCTGGTGTTAGAAATTCCTGGTTAATGGCGTAGCCGATACAACCAGTGAAGAGAATCGCAAAAATGTAATAAGTTTTTGTGCTTAACTTTTCCATAATTCAGTTGATTTGAGGTTGACCTTTACTCTAATTTACACTCTGTTCAAATTTAATGAATTGTTAGCAGTTTGGGCAATTTGGCTCTTGCCATAGCTTTGGTGTCGCGGTGGGTTTGCGCGGCTATGGCATGTGCCAAATGCGCGGGGCAAGTCGAAGCACAATCTTCTTTAAAAATGCGAAGAGTCGGCTGTATTAATTTTTCTGTCCCACGTTTTAGTTTTTTCAAAGTCCAAGTTGTCTGCGAAGCCGTTCACTTGTCACCGTGGGAAATGTTTGTTTGTAAAGTGTCGCCCGTTTTTTGGAACACAAATTTGTCCGGGCCCTATTGCTACCAACGAAAGTATATAAGCCGTAGCGCTGAGACAAAAATAAAAAATTAACAATCCCTCAGCGCTATGGCTTATATACAATGTTGGCAACAGTTGGGTATGTCGTAAATTAAAAGTTTACTCTAAAGTCACGAAATACCGACAAATCATTTGTCTGAGTAAACTGTTCTTCACTGTCCATAATTGAATGCGTTATTGGAACAAGTTGTCCGTTAATCTCTTCAAGTCGTAAAATCAAAATTTCACCATTTGTCAGTTCTACACTTTGGATAATCGTCCTGTATGTAAGTTTCTCGTTCAAGTACTCATAGTGGTCTTGAATTTGATTACGCCCGTCCTTCCAATAGGTAAATTTCGTCAGCCGTCTATTGCCCAAGTCGTCCGATTTGTCAAAGTTTAGAAATACGATTTCACTTTTTTCAACCGAAATGTAGTCGCGAGGCTCCAAGAAGAATTTCTCTATCGAGTCAATTGAAAACCCCGAGTCGTCCTTGTCCAAGTAGTCTTCAGGACTTATTACGACACTTTTCCAGGAATTGTCCGTCCGTAATTTGTAGTCAATAATAATGTCTTTCATCGTGCCTTGTTGATTTCTGTCGACCGTGTTATCGGTTTACACGTCACTGTCCACGGAGCCGACCCAATTGTTGCCAACGTGTGTGTATCGGATGTGGCGGGCTTTTGAAACGCCAACCTGTCCCACGTGGAGGAACTAAGTTAAGAAAACTATTCTTGATCGCAACACCATACCCCGCCATATACGATACATCTTGTTGTGGGATGTAAGGCCTCTTCGTCATGTC
>JADBYQ010000081.1 GCA_020402945.1 Cytophagales bacterium
CATACAATATGTACCTTTAAATCATAACGGCTATGAGACCCAGCTCGATAATCCATGCCTCCAATATACTAAAGTTCCCGCCTAAAGGCGTGGGATTTCAACCATCCCAATATGTGTAAATTAAAAATCGCAGCTATCATTTCTATCGTACTGCCCGTCCATTGGTGAAACTTGCTTTGCCGAAGTTCTTCCGCAATAGCCGTTTCACTCTTCCTGCTGATACCGCAGTCGTAACTCAAAAATAGTTTGTCCGTCTTGTTGTTCTTCGCTGGTCGTGGTTGAAAACTAAATCCCAAAAAGTCAAACTTAATCATTGCAAATCCCAACTTTCTGTTACCTGTTTTGCAATACACAATTTTCGTCTTCACTTCGTTGAGACTTAATTCACAGACGATCATGCGCTCTTTAATAGCTGCCAAAACTTCCAGTGATTCCGCTTCGCTGTTGCAGTGTACGATAATATCGTCTGCATATCTGACAAAGCTTAGTTCAGGATAGTGTTGTTCAAACCATCTGTCGAACGAATAATGCAAAAACAGGTTCGCTAACAACGGGCTTATTACACCACCTTGCGGTGTGCCTCGTTCCCGTATTGTCAACCTACCATCTTTGTCCATCATGGGCGCAGTTAGCCATCTTTTCGTATACATCATCACCCATTTCTCCCCCACATGCCGCTCCAAGGCCAACAACACCTTGTCGTGGCTCATGTTGTCGAAGAAACTGCGTATGTCCATGTCGATTGCCCAAGCGTATTTAAGCACATTCTTTTTCACCTGCGCTACTGCTTGATGGCTGCTCTTCAGTGGGCGATACCCGTATGAGTGTTCCGAAAATTCTTCCTCAAGTCGCGGTTCTAAATATCGCCTGATAACTTCCTGCGCTATTCGGTCGCTTACCGTTGGAATGCCTAACTTGCGCCTATTACCGTCTGTCTTGGGAATGCTTACTTCTTTCACCGCAACCGGAAAGTAACTGCCCGAACTCATCCTGTTCCATAGCTTATATAAATTCCCCGAAAGGTTTAATTCATAATCCGCTAAGGTTTGATTGTCGATCCCAGCTGATCCTTGGTTGCTACGTACTTTCTTGTAAGCTTCCCAAACCATTTGTTTGGTAATTGGTATACCTCTCGCTGGGGTTGTGCTGTTCATCCCCCGATTGTTCGGGGTTGGCAAGCCTAACTCCAACTGTACAACCTCAGTCCTTCGCTCCACCCCCATTACAGAAGTTTCTTCACTACTACGACTGAGTCCGTCATCATACACAGCTTCGGTATTCAGCCTCACAGGTCTTTCTCCTGCTTGTGCTTTTCTCTTTTCATCTGTGTACGACTTCCTCTGTTCCATAAATAAGCCTAAATAGAAATCATGCCCCCTTCGTGACGTCTGCCGTATAGCCAGTATGATTCAGGACGTCTGCTACACTCATCCCATTGCGCAAGCCTCCAATGGTTTTGACAGAAAGTGCGTTTTCTCGACATTTCAACAGGGGTTCATTTGCATTCATCTTTTCTATTCTCACCTGACACGTTCAACCATGCCTTTTCCCCTTTCCGTTCAACACCGCGCAGTTGCCCGCTTAGCACCGAGGGGTGGTTTGTTAGCGTTGCCTGCACAACGCTAACGATGGGCCTACCATCATCTTACTTACAACATTGAACTCGCGAACTTTCGTCTGCAAGTTCATTCAGAGCACACCGCTTGCCGCCAACGTTAGTATTTGCGTTCGAGCGGGGCTTTCGAAGCTGCGTCCTGTCCCCGACACCGAACGCAATAAAGATACGAAAACGTTGGATTACGCGTCAACCCCGCTTGACGCAAATACAGTGTTGTGTGCCGTTAACTATTTTGGTCTCTTTCCAACAAGATCCCTGTCCCGTTCAATCAAATACTTAATGCTGTCAAGACCTTTGTAAATTCCGAGTCCAAATTTTCCTTTTCTAAACTCAGGAGCAATGACTTGTCGGTTTATACGGGATGCTATTTCATCCTTAATTATCAATTCAAGTCCAAGTCCAACTTCAATTCTCATTTCTCTATTTTTCACCGCAATTGTTAGCAGAATTCCATCATCATAGTCAGCGCGGCCAATTTGTAGTCTTTCTGCTTGATTGATTGAATAGTCGTTGATTTCTTGTCCGTTTAGAGTGTCAATTGTTATGACTGCCAGTTGTGAGCCAATGTTTGCGTTTAATTCTTGAATTAATCGGAGAACGCTGTCGGCTTGCGGTTTGCTTAACAGCTTCGCGCTGTCGTATATAGAATTCTCAAGTGTCGGTATAAACACTTGCTGCTTGTTGCTCTTGCTGCAACATGTCAATAAAACGAGAGTCAAAAAAGTTGTCAGTCGTAAATACTTCATAGGTCTAAACTTAATGGCACACAACGTTTGTGTTTCTTCAGTGGTGCGCTTCCGAAGCCGCGTCCTGTCCCCGACACAAAACGTTGAACGAAGATATGAACTTTGGATTACACCTCACCGCACCATTGAAGAAACATTTTGTTGCCAGACGTAGGGTCATTCTCCTCACTTCATTCGTAGCCAGCATTCCTGTCACCCGTTAATTTACACCAATTTTTATTAGCAGAGGTGCGGTGGGGCTTTTTTCATTGACCACTTTGTCCACTTACACTACATTGAGCACACTCTTTGACTGGCTTTGGATGTGGGTTGCATGCGCGGCCAGACAATGCGTGTGCGACTTAATCAAACAATGTCGGTGGATTTATTCCTGCAATTAGTTCTTCAAAGGTGTCTGGATGGAGTCCTTCAAATTCTTTCTGTGGAACTTTAAGGTACTTCCATTCCTCTTTTGTCAACTCGGTTGCTGCCTTGCACCAATTCATGGCTGCATTGTCTTTCAGTCTTACTTCAATATCCTCGCGTCCTTTTGTTTCAACAATCCATTTCGTACCATTTTCTGCAACGGCAATAAAGTCTGGGAAATAGTTTCTAATGTTTGCAATCGTATCTGTGTACTGAACGCAAAATCCGAACTGGTCTGGGATTTTGGCAAATGCGTTAACGTCTTCTGCTTTTTCGAGAAACTTGGCAAAATCATATTCGAACTCATTACCGCAAGCGGTATAATTGAATACCGTCTTTTTTGCCTCTAACAGTTTCTTGGAAGTTGGAAATGGTGGTGTAGTTGACAGGAAACGATTGGCAGAAAGCAATTGAGGCTCTTTGTGTTCAATCACAATTTCGCGCAACGCTTTTTCAAATTCCTTTATCACCACGAAGCTTGCGATGTTGCTACTCATGGCAAGTATTACATTCTTGTCAGTTAAGTCCACTGTTTGACCAAATGCCTTTCGTGCAAAGAAATCCCTGATCTTGGGTGCTAACACAGCAAACTGAGAAGGTAACTTTATGTTCTGCGATATCTGCCTTGCATAGTATCCAATTACTTCTTCTGCGGTTTGGGCTGGTGGAATTTTGTACTCCCGCTCTAAAAGTTTCTCGTCTGTGAGAATGTCGCGGCCTTCGTACACAAAAGATTTTATTTCCTGAATGTCTTTTCCCTTTAGCGGAAGTTTATTGATGTTGAATTTCATTACATCAATTGCCCCAATTTCTTCAGCAAGGGATTTCTTTCTTCCTAGTACGGGTGATATTTCTGGGATCCCGATATCAAATATCTTCTTGCTTTCAACTGCTTGAATGGTAATTATCTTTAGTTTGTCTTTTCCAATTTGGAATGTATCAAACTTCAATTCCTCTAAGCGTTCGAGGTCATCCACAAATTCCATAAAAGCCCCGTTGCCTATAATATCAACACGCTCGGTGTAATTATCTCCTTGATTTCGGAACATCAATCGAAGACCGCGGCCAATAGTTTGTTCGGGAAGAATGTTTGCCTTTGCACTGTATGGTCTTAATCCGACAACTACGGTTACGTTTTGCACGTCCCAACCTTCACGTAACATCAAAACTGAAACGATGGCATTGGTTTGATTTTTTTCGTGGTCAACATCGCGAGCCATTTTTCTCGCAGCATCTAAGTCTTTCTTGGAAACTTCTCCTGATTTGTCGGTGTGGATAATTAATGTTTTGTCTCCACCAAATTCATTCGGGTATTTCGTTCTTAACCAATCTCCAATGTCGTCTGCTTCTTCTGTGTTGCTCATCATCACAAACAGAATTGGCCTTTTCTTTAATGGAGTTAGTTGGTCATTATATTCTTTCCAACGTTCAACCCCTGCTGTAAGAAAACCTTTATATCGAACGCTGGCTACATCTGATTTAGCTTCATCAATTTTAGAAATCCCTTTGATGGGTCGTTTTACAATCCTGTCAAGAATAGCTTGCTTCAGCGGATAATCAAAAACTGTCCAGGCAAATAAAGAGCCTTTACTGTAACGAGGTGTTGCTGAAACATCTAACTGTAAGGAAAGAGCTCGTTGGGTATGCAATCGTCTAATAAACTTATTCCATTCACTTTCCTCATCGTGTGTGTGGTGTGCTTCATCATTCAAAACCATAGTCAACCCGTCACGCTTGGCAATGCGTTCATCAAAATCTGAAATTTCTGTTTTGGTGGCTGGAGGTTTTGAACCGAGCATGGAAGTCATTATCTCAGGTTCGTCATCGGCTGTCTTATTGCCTCGTTCATAAAACTGCTGAATGTTGGTGAGGTATAATGCGCCTTCACTATTTGTTCTCTCCGTGTCGCCACGCATATAATATTCCATTTCCCACCACCACGAGAAATGTTTTGGAATAATCGGATCAGTTTTGAATATTCGTCCGCTTTCAAAATCAGTTCGCAAGCGGTCGAACACAATTACGTTTGGGGCAAGTACTAAAAAGTTCTTGGCAAACTGTGTGTCGTCTTCTTTCACGGCATTGGCGAATTGCCAAACAATAGCCATGGCCATTACTTTTGTTTTGCCACTGCCCGTGGCCATCTTCACGCAATACCGAGCAAACTCATCATAGGGTGGAAGACGCAGTTCTTTGGTATCAAAGGCATAGGTTTCCAAAAGGTTTTTCCGGTTCCTTATTTTTTTCACTTCAAAAATGAAGATCAACGTTTCCATTGCTTCGCGTTGAGCAGTATGATAGCGAAAGGTTTGGCCGTTGGGCAACACGTGATCGGTGTGAAACCAAAAATTCAGCAGTTCTCTGGTGGTTGCTGTAATGCCCTTATATTTATCGGCTCGCCAAGCTTTTACAGCTTCGCGAATGGCGGGAACACAAGCGGCAGTATTTAACTGCTCTTGTATATTGAACAGGTCTTTTTGCTTCGATTCAGTTTTCTTTTTAGCCATTGATGAGATTGATAACGAGTTTAATCATTGTCTCTTTGTCGGACGGATTACTCTGTGCCACTAATAGTGCTAGGGCTACTAGTGCATTGTCATTGATTTTTAATTCACCTGATTTTTTAAAACGGTGCTTATTTTTTTCTAAGAACCAAATGAAAAGGAAGGCTGCGATCCGTTTGTTGCCATCATTGAACGGATGATTTTTGATGATGAAATAAAGTAAGTGCGCGGCCTGTTCTTCAATGCTTTTATACAGATACTCGCCACCAAAAGATTGTACAATATTCCCGAGAATACCTGCAAAGCTGTCATCTTTCTGGTTGCCAAAAAGTTCACTTGCTTCTTTCTTTTCAATAAGCTGCCGCTTTAATTCTGCAATTGCCGAAACCGCTTCTTCATATCGGATTTCGTAGGTGACATTTTCGTTAAGCCTTTGAACAGATAGATTGCCGCTATCAAATTGATTTAGCAGTACAAAACTTTGCGTATAATTCGAAATGATTTCCAGCAAGCCTTTTGCTTCTACTAGGGTCAACTGTTCTGAATTACCGACAAGTTGGATTTGCTTAACCGTAGCTTCCAGTTGCTGCATACTTTGCTCTAATTCTTGCAAACGTACTGGACGCAATATGTATCCCTTCACCAGAAGTTCTTTTAATTTTTGGGTGGCCCACTGCCTAAACTGAGTGCCTCGCTTTGATTTTACTCTGTAACCTACTGAAATGATTACATCTAAATTATAATGACTGGTTTTGTATTGCTTTCCATCGGAGGCAGTTGTCAAGTAATCCTTGACAACTGACTTTTTATCTAACTCCTTGTCTTTAAAGCAGTTATTGATGTGTAAACTAATATTCTGTTTGGTCTGACCAAATAAAGATGCCATTTGCTGTTGGGTAAGCCAAACAGTCTCTTGCTCAAACTTTACCGCAATTTCAGCTTGCTTATCCTTCGTCTGGTATATCTCTACTTGGCTTTCCATCAAACCGTAATTTCAATAGCCTTGGTGGTATCGTTGCCCAAAATGTCAATCACTTTTACGAGCACGGTATACTTTCCTTTCTTCTCATAAGCATAACCTGCTACTAATTCAATTTTTGGATTTTGCTTAGTCCTGTAGCTTTGCCATTCGTTGTGAAACGTATCGTCACGATAGTTCCAATCAATTGCCCAATAGTCAATCCACTGACTCCAATGCGTAATCTTTCCTTGCACATCTTGCGGCACATCATCTGGAGGTATGGTAAAGTTATCGAGGGTGACGCTTACCGCTAACTTATTAGTTTTGGTTTTTATGCCAAGGGAGGCAAGTTCATAGAATTTAATATCACCCTGATCTACGGCTTTCTTTTCTAATACTTCACGTGGAATTTTTATAGGGTGTATCTGTACATTGTTTTCGGCAGCAAACTGTTTGGCAGTTTCGTTTACATCAAACGCAAAGTCCCAACCCAAAAAATCAATATGGTTTTTCTCAACGGACTTCTCTTTGCCTACTAATTTCCAAAACTCTTTTATCGTAGCTTTAATATCATCAACTGTTACCGGAGTTTCCACGCCACCAACATGAATCATCTTTCCGGCTTTTGCACCGTGAAGCCATGTGTAACCGTCTAAAGATTTGGCATGGTATAGCTCAAGGATAAAATGTCTGTATGTTTTTTCTTGCTCGAACCTGTCTTCGGGACTTTCAAACTCTACGTTCATCCATTGCTGACGTTCGTACTTTCCAAGATTTTGCACAATGAATGGCTTAACATTCGTAATACCTAAAAATCTTTTACGGGCAGTATGAATTGCAAACCTACCTAAGTCACAGGTTATCCATCTTCTATTTAGCTTCTCTGATGTCGCTGCGGTAGTTCCACTTCCGCAGAAACAATCAAGAACCAAATCACCATCGTTACTACTTATATTTATTATTCGTTCCAATAATTGCTCTGGTTTTTGAGTATTATAATTCACTTTTTCTAAAGCCATTGGATTTACATGAAAAATATCTGACCATAAGTTGTTCAACGGAATGCCCTTCAGTCCTTCTATGTATTGCTTGTATTCAGGATTTGCTGAACCTTTTTGCCATCGAATCATGTCTTGGGCTTCAAGTTCTTTTAACTTCTTATCAGAGTATGTAGCCATGTATTGCCAACGATACTTTCCTTTGCTATCCTCGAATTTAAATCGATCAAGATATTCTTGTGAGTAGGGTTTGAATTGTTTGTTGAATACAGATTTATTTGATTTGGTATAATAAAGAATACTGTCAGTATCATTGCTTAACTTATTGGCCATTCCTTTGCTACTACCTGTATTTGTGGTTCTTTGCCAGATGATTTCATTCTTAAAATTCTCATATCCAAAAACTTCATCTAGTATTGTTTTTGCGTAATGTGATACATGCCAATCTAAATGCACATAAATACTTCCATCTTCGGCAAGAAGTTCTTTTAATAATAATACAGTTTCGTAAAACCACTGCATGTAACTATCAAGTCCTTTGCCCCACGTGTCGCGATAGGCTTTCTGTTCAATGATACTCGGTTGTTTTACAAACTCAGTTGTTTCATCTTCTTCACTGTCTGGGTTATCGGCTATGGTTGCAGTAAAGGAAAAGTCAGAGCCTACATTAAAAGGCGGGTCTATGTAAATGAGGTTTACTTTTCCTGCAAACTCCGGCAACAAGCTTGGTAGCACGTATTTTTTGTCTCCCCAAATAAGACGGTTACGCCATTCTTTATTATTGAAGTCTGCGGTTGGTTCGGCTGCAAAGAAGTCAAGAGTCTTTTGTCGTTGTTGAGCACTTTCATTAACGGTCTCAATCGTCTGAAAGGGCAGGGCAATGCGTACAGGGGTAACTTTTTTTCCGTCTTTGTATTTGCCTTCCCAGATGAGTTCTGTCATGGTTAAAACGAGTAAATGAGGTTTATTTCAAATATAGGGCTAAATCTTTAATGGTTTGTCCTTGGCGCGTGGGGATTTGGCTCTTGCCATAGCTTTGGAGTCGCGGTGGGTTTGCGCGGCTATGGCATGTGCCAAATGGGCGGGGCAATTCGAAGCACAATCTTTTTTAAAAAAGCGAAGGGTCGGCTGTATTATTTTTTAACCTGTCCAATATTTTATTTTTTCAAAGTCCAAGTTGTCTGCGGAGCCGTTCAAAAGTCCACGCAGGAAATCTTTGTTAGTAGTTCGTCAGCCGTTTTGTTTGATAACCAATTTGTCGCGACCCTATGGCTGGCAACGTGAGTATTTGCGTTCGAGCGGGGATTTTGAAACCGCGTCCTGTCCCCGACAACGAACGCATTAAAGATACGAAAACGTTGGATTACGCGTCAACCCCGCTTGACGCAAATACATTGTTGGTGGCTGTGCCGCCATTCACTTTAAATCCATTGTCAGTTACCCAAGTCCTTTTATCTTCAATTGTTAGTTTGTCCTTTGTTCTTTCAATTGCTAGAGTAGTTAAACAGTCAGTCCACATGTCTCCTGTTAATTCAAATCTTATAATACTGTCGTTGTGCTCAATTACTATTTCACATTTTCCTTTGATATACTTGTCACCCTTAATTCTAAACCATTTTGCAGTTCTTATTGGAGTCCCAAGTTTTAAAAGAATCCAAAATGGAAATAGTGGCATTGCGTAGATATAGTCTGGATTCTTTATCAATCTGATTTTACCAAATCCTTTGTCGTCCAGTCCGATTGCGTAAAGGTTAGCCATAGTCCGTATGCGAATAACGGCTCCCTTCTTCGTCCAGTCGAAATGAGTTTTTATTGTTTGATTGTGTCGGTCGTAAAACTCGTCAAGTATTGGATTGCCCGAAGTAAATCTCAATTGTCCAACGCCAAATATTTTGTTTTTGAGTCTCTCTGAAATTGAATATTCGTCACCAACTTCGTTAACGAGGTCTCTTGTCAATTGTCCGTCAGATTTTAATTCATATACTTTCATGTCTTGCGGCATTGCCACCAACGAAAGTATATAAGCCGTAGCGCTGAGACAAAAATAAAAAATTAACAATCCCTCAGCGCTATGGCTTATATACAATGTTAGCAACATGTGCCCTTCTTCCCTCTTATTGGAAGTCGGTCGTTATGTTGTCGTTGGGGTGTCATGTTATAGAAGAATGGATTGTCATAGTACATGGTTGTCCGTTTGCTATTTATTTGGTCTTTGTCCCTGAAGCTTTGTTGTGAAAGTGTACGAGCGCGGGGCAACCTTGGAGAATCTGTTGGCTTGTTCCTACTACTCTGCCCAGTATTGTTGGTCATTTCTTACTTTTTCTGAAAGCAGTTTTTTCTAGTCGAAGTCAATCTTATCTCTTAGGACGTTGCCCCTGAAGAAGTAGGCCTCATAGTACTTCGTATTTAGGGTATAAACCTCTTCTATAATTATCCTGCTTGCATCTCCCTTTTGCGAGAGAACAAATTGCTGTTGCGTATCACTTAAGTCTGCAAGTCCTATTACTAGTTCAAATTCGAATCCTTCATCGTAAGCAAACTCAAGTGCATAGTTAGCGTTTTGCCATTGAAGTCTCGTCTCAACGCCTTTAGCTATGAACTTTGAGGAAATAGCTCCCTCATTGGCCAATAGCACACTTTGGCCTGATTGGGTTAGCATTACAACCCCAGAGATAACCATTGCGAGGTATCCTATTTTTTTAAAAATGTTTTCACTTAGTCTAGGCAAAATCCATTTCATTGTAATGGACGAAAGTACCGCTGATGCTGCTACCACTAATCCTATAGTCATTACTTTAGTGGTTATAAGCCCAAATAAGATATAGAGAACGATCTTGATCAAATGAAGAATAATTTCGTTAGCCGCTCTTGTAGCAATGATCTGATCTTTGGAGAGACCATGCCTTAAGTAAAATTTATTGAACAAGAGACCCACAGCACCAGTAAGTCCTGATAGCAAACCTGCCAAGAAACCAATAACCATCAACAAGGAGTTTGATCGCTTACCTGAAAAGTTCACCTCTTTTGGTTTTCGGAAGACAAAAGGGAGATTGCTAATCAGAAATAGTCCCATAATAATTTCCAGATACAATGGGTTAATGAATTTTAACAACCATGCACCAAGCCATACGGCTGGAATAGCAGCTGGTACGAAGAACTTGACAACTTGCCAACTAATGCTCTTATAAAAAATAATAATGCGAGAAGCGGAGCTGGTAAATGTACCAATAGAAAGAGCTGCCGGAACCTGACCAATTGGTAACAGACCACCAAGAATAGGCATTAGAATTAATCCCGCTCCACCGCCACAGATAGCGCTTAATGAAAACGCCAGATAGCTGCAAATGAAAATAATAACTAATGTCGTCAAGTAAGTATAGCTAAAGCACTTATGAATTTATCACGTCTGAATCATCCTTTTGTAACTGATTTTTAGTTTTACTTGGCACCTTCACCATTTGGTCAATCATCACTTCCTTGATCATCTTCGTTGTTACCTTCCCCTTGAGCAGGTGAATTTGTCCCTATTTCGGTGTGCCTGATCTGTCCACCTAAATAGCCCGTTCTTGCTACCAGTCCAAAACTGATGAGGGTAATTACCAGCGCGAGTGTGGCAACGATATTAGCTAGTGAAGATTTCTTGATTGTTAGGTAAAGTCCAGCGATCGAAATAACACCAACCGCTATTAGCCCCACCAGCGCAAACATTGCAAAATCTTCGTGCTGATCAATCATGTTCTTTGCAACTCCCTGAATGTCTTCAACCGCTTCTTCTGCTCCTTCGCCAGTGAGATAGGAAATGACCGCTCCTATGGAAGAAATAATTAATACATAGTAGGAAGCAATTTTCGTTTGGTCGCTTTTTGACCAAATCGCGTATGCTAACACAAAACCGCCCAAAATAGATCCGAAAATCGGAAGATGGGTTATTAGTAGATGAATGTGTACTTGGTCCATAGTTTTTTTTTACTAAATGTGATAAGAAACCACTGTAAAAGAAATGATTAAACTCATTGAATAGCGTGATTAGACAACGCCTTTCTTAAAGTAATTCATGCTACATTCAAACCAATTGTTTCAAGAGCCAAAAGCAAGGGCGAGAATCTTTTAGGTTGCCGTGCGGTGGGAAATTTTAGACGAGTCTTTGTTCGTCAGTCGAGTCCAGTCCCAGTTCATTTTTTTTAAAGTCCCCGTTGTCTAAAAGAACGCTTACCTGTCCCCGTGGAGAAATTTAATATGGTGGATTGTCGAACGTTATTTTGTCGTCTTGGAGAATTTGTCGGGTTACTGGAAGGGCATTGTTGCTAACGTGAGTATTTGCGTTCGAGCGGGGCTTCCGAAGCCACGCCTTGTCCCCGACAACGAACGCAATAAAGATACGAAAACGTTGGATTACGCGTCAACCCCGCTTGACGCAAATACATTGTTAGCAACATGTGCCCTTCTTCTCTCAGCTTGTAAGTCAGTCGGTAGTGTGTCGTCAAGGTGTCATGTAATAGAATTGATTGTCACGGTACATTGTTGTCCGTTTGTTATTTATTTGTTATTTGTCAACAGAATTTTGTTGTGAAACCGTACGAGCGCGGGGGGCAACCTTGGAGAATCTTTTAGTTTGCTCTTACTAATCTGTCCAGTATTGGTGTGTGGGTGCAGCACTCTTGGCAAAGGCTTTGGATTGTGTGGTTGGATGTGCGGCTTTTGGCAAGTGTGCTGCCTGGGTCGGCCTCACTGTCGGGTTAGATATGTCCAAATCTGGTCAAATTCGATGATTGGTAGCAAGAATTGAAGTCACAGGTACAAAGGTACCAGATGGGGAGAAACGAATTGTGGATGCATTATTTCACCATGCTAGAGACAAACTTCCTCAAATAGATTTTTTTGTAAGCAACGCCTTGCCTTGCTCAATGCTTGCTTCCATTGCAGTCTTTATTTGTTCGATGGATACCTTCTGGTCTTGTTGAATTTTCAGCACTTGTTCATCTGTTAACGTTTCGGTGTTGGTGGTCCTGTTGTGATGACTGTGTTTATTTTCCTCGGCTCCCGGCACATCTTGAATGTTGTGCATCCAATCCATCATGTCGTTGCCCGCTTTCTGTAAAGCGGATAGGCCGGCTTTGACTTCAAACAGCCTATTGGCATTGGCCACGGTATCTATTGCAAGCGAATCGTTCCATGACTTCAAGCTTGTTTCGAGTTTGAACATATCATCCATGCGGGGCATTATCTCGTCATGAAGTTTCATGGATTCATTGTATAGCGACAACGCTTCTTCTTTTGATTTGTCGTTTGAGGTGCAACTCGCAATTATGAATAGCAGCGCATAGGCAAAAAACATTGCTGATGACTTACCGCACTTTTTATTGGGGACGATAGATTGAATTTTAATGATGCGTGAAATTGTATTCATAGTTTATTAAAGGTTAATTATTGCAGTTTTTACTTGCTTCGTTTGGTCATCTGTCCAAGCGAGAACCAATTGATTTTTACTAACGCGTGTTACTTGTGGAAATCCGCTGGAGCGTGCTTCAGAAGATGAGCTCAGCGTAGTTGACCACACCACGCCATCGCGCTCAACGCGTGCGCCAATGATGGAAGAGTTTTCGATCCACAACACAAACACGGCATCGTCATCCAACCACTCCAAATCCACGCGGCCAATAGGTTTGCCTTTGTCAACTCGAATTGGTTTACTGAAGGTTTCTGCGGCATCATCAGAGAATACTACTTTCACCTGGGCCTCTTGGTTGGGCATGGAGAACCAAGCCACAACAACATTTTTATCTTGGGCAATTACGCGCGGGCCATTGACTGGGCAGCCGTTGATTTCCCAGTTGTCTTCATAAATTATTTGTGGAGAAGTCCATGTGCCATTTACTAATCGCACAATAGATATGTCGCGTAGTTCTTTGTCGGAACGGTCTCGATACACCACCACAGGCCCTTGATTGGTAATTGCCGAGCTAGTGTTGCAACAATCGCAGGTCTTATTGTCGAGCTCCCACTCCTTTAATTTTTCGCCTTTGTTGCTAAGAATGGCTCCGCGCAAACTCATGCTTGGGTGACTATCGTGATGATGCCCGTCCGTTTCCATCGGAATGGTATTGCGTCCATCTAACCACGAAACAAAAAAGTTTTCTTGATATGGCACAAAGGATGTAAACCCATGCTCGGCTTCTTTGCCATCGTCATTCAAAGCAAAGGGTTTCATCCAGGTTTGGCCACCATCCGCGGAAGAGGTTACTTTTATATCATATGAATATTTGCCAGGCCCGCTCATGGCGAGGTACGATGCCATGAAGTTGTTTTGATTACTTACCATCATAGGGTAATCGGCCCAATTAACAAACCAATTACTGCCGGAGTCGATCAGCACAGGCTGTGTCCATGTATTGCCGTCCAGTTTAGAAAAGTACATTTCACTTTTATTATCAAAATCTTTCACCCATGTGAGATATGCCGAGCCATCATCGCTTGTGAACAAATGAGGTTCAGCACTTGGAGATGCAGCAGGTGAATTGAAATTGACAACCACGGGTGGTTGGTCAAGGCGAGATGAGCAACTGCAAAGAATTATCAAATTCAACGTAATCAAAATTTTATGGAACCTTTTTGATTCTTGCCTGGCTGATGAAATCATGATTAACAATCTATTTTGGTTTTTCATTTTCAAGGCTGTCGATTATTGGATTGATTCCGGCATCGTACATCGACTTCATCATCCACTCCACGAGCCAGTTGGTTTTTTCTGGACTACCTCCTTCTATAGGTGGAGCGGGGTCATACTCCATATCCAACATTACACCCTGCGCAAACATATCTCCCCAGTTGTCGCGTACAATGGCGATTGACATATCCATTCCAGCCGTTACACCTGCCGATGTCCAATATTTTCCATCGTGGGTAAAGCGTTCGTTGGCGGGAGTGGCTCCGTACTTTTTCAAAAACTCTTCTTCGCAGTACCAATTGGTGGAAGCCTTCTTACCTTCCAACAAGCCGGCTGAACCCAGTATCCATCCTCCCGTGCAGACGGATGTTGTATAAATAGTTTGCTTATCGATATTCCTGATCCAATCTAAAACTTTTTCGTTGTAAGACGTGAGCACTGTGCCCCGCGCACCTCCGGGGATAACCAGAATATCCAAATGCTGCACCGAATCGATCACCGTATTGGGAACCACTTCAACGCCCATTGCAGTTTTGATATGCCCGGGCTTTGTGGCAATCAATAGAACCTTTGCTCCAGTTTGCCCGAAAACATAACGAGGCCCAGTAAAGTCAAGGTCGTTTACACCATCGTAGACTAAAATACCAATTGATTTTATCGATTGCTTCGGCTTACCAAGAATCATGTCCATTATTATTGAATGGTTCTCAGCATCTATTTCTGACGGCAAACTGTCGCGCAGTAATGAGTCGGCTGCAGACATTCGATCAATTTTGGCCGGATTATGTTGATGCGATGGCTTGTCGCTGCACGCAAACAAGGCGAGAGCGAAAGGAAAAAGTATGTACTTCATATTGTTTGGATGTTTATACCGAAGGTTTAGAGCGATGTCAATGACTGATTAAATAGGCAGTGATTGTTTCATCTTGTTGAATTGAAGTTGAATGAATGGAAATTAATCCCAGCGGTGCTGACCGCTGAATTTCTGAAATAATGCACTAGAGCATTATGAAATCAAGAAATCAACGAAGGAGGATGAAATATTGCAGCAAAAGGGGAGGTATATTTTATGATAAAGAAGTCTACCCAAGTAGGTCTTGTCAATAACTGATAGTCCGAATTGATACTCAATGCGGTCGTGCTAAAAAATAATTTAATTTCTTGCGCTTGAAAAAAACCTGAAGGTAAAGTGGATTCGCTCTGGCGGGTTTCCAATATTAGGCCCTTGTCGGAACTATAATAGTGGCTACACACAGATATTGGCATTTCTTCAATAAACCCGATGGCATAGGCTATTTGATGTCGTTGTCGGTATAGCATGTCAAGAACGCCTAACCTGCATATACAATGCAATGCCATACTTAACAAAAGAGTATAGATCGTCAGTTTCTTGATCACGAGTGCAATTTATGTTCTCCAATGTTAAGAATCAACTTTGATTTTTGGGGTGAGGGGTATTTGGCTCTTGGCATTGCTTTGGTGTCGCGGTGGCATGAGCGGCAATGGTAAGTGGCAAAAGCGTGGGGGAGAATCTTTTTAGGTTGCCGTGCGGTGGGCAATTGTCAGACGAGTCCTTGTTCGTCAGTCTAATCGCGTCCCAGTTCTTTTTGTTTCTTTTTAAAGTCCCCGTTGTCTAAAGGTACACTTACTTGTCCCCGTGGAGAAGTTTGATAGGTGGGATGTCGAACGTTGTTCTGTTGTCGTGGAGAATTTGTCGGGTTACACGGAAGGGCATTGTTGCTAACGTTTGTGTTTGCGCAGTGGTGCGGTTTCGAAGCCGCGTCCTGTCCCCGACACCAAACGTTGAACGAAGATATAAACTTTGGGCTACACGTCAACGCACCATTGCGCAAACATTTTGTTGTAGGCTCGGG
>JADBYQ010000082.1 GCA_020402945.1 Cytophagales bacterium
AATTCACTCTCAAACTAGCATTGAACATGAAAAGAAGGGAATGGTGCAAGGGACTTTGGAACCAATCGAATTCAGTCTCCTTCCCCTTTCAATTCTCTAATGCGTAATCTGGGTTTAATTCGGTTGCTTTTGGTTGACTCCGCGACCTCCTGCAACGCAGGTCCAAATGCAGGTATCGGCCTGCAGCAGCTATGCCAACGTGTTCGCTACTATCTCTTAAAGCCCGAATTATTCCCCCAAGCGTTTGACTGTTGGACCAGTTGGTTAATGATCTAGCTGCACTAACTCGAACGCGATAGTCTGCTTCGCTTTTTAAAATGGAAAGCAGCACAGGGATAACTTTCGTAGAATCTAATTTACGCAACCCAGCGGACGCAGCCATTCGCACATAAGCGGACGGATCATTTGTTGCCGCAGCAATTAGTTCATCGCCAGTGCCAATAGTAAATTTTGTTCCTCGATTGAAAAAATGAGCTGCTGCCAGACGGATTTGTGTTGAATAGTTCTGTTTTAAAAATTCCAGTTGCTTGGAAACTATTTTATCATCCGCTATGCCACGCAAACCCACCCAATAAAATCCCCATGCTTGACCCGCCTGCTGGATGGAGTCTTTTGGCTTAAACTTATTTAGCAGTGGTAAATCTGTTGGCTGAATCGTTTTGCCAATGGCTTCCAATACCTCTGCGACTACTTCTGAGTTGATATCTTCCATCGCAGGAATGAGTGCATTTACCGAAGCCGTGCCACTTGTTTGCCCTAGAGCAAACGCTGCCGCCATCCTGGCTTGTTTAATTGGATCCTCCAGCAACATGGTTCCCAGTTGCAGAGAGGCCGTAGAATCCTGAATGGACGCCAATGCCTTGGCCGCTTCGATCCGATAAATGGAATTTGTATTAAGCAACTGACGAACTAAACTATCTGTTTGCCGATGGTCTTGAAAATCTGCGATAGCTGCAATCGTAGAGTCTGAGAATTTGTTTGTAGGGGTGCTACATCCTGCAGGAACCAGTGCAATAGATAAACCAAAAAGAAATTTGTGTAGCTTCATCAGCCTCGGGAAAATTGCCTAACGCTTTTAAGAAAACCGTGCGCTATGATTTTGCTGCGCGCGCAATAACGTCACTAAACTCTATTGAGGCCTGCTTAATGGAGTATAATAAAAGCCTTACTTCCTTTACGTGAAAGGTGCCATCCGCTTCTGACATTTTATACAAATGAACAAAAGCATCAAGTTTTTTTTCATCAGAACATTTGTTGATATATTCTATCCCCAACTGGTAGATATCACGATTTTTCAGTTGGCTCACCTGATTCTCAAATTCTTCAAACACATCAACAGCGACTCCCTCCGCGTCCCGAATTTTAAGTAACTGCTTCTGCTCATGTTCATCGACCATTCCGTCTATTCCAATTAGCAAATGGACTAGATAAAGAAGTCCCAGGTGATAGTCTCTTTGTGAATCCATAGATTTATTTGTGTCGGAAATATAGGATAAAGAACAAAAAGAAAATATTCTATTTTGATCAGGACATTACCTGATAAACAATGAAGGCAGATAGATAGGCCAGTCCGGTCATATAAGCCAACTGTATAAGTGGCCATTTCCAACCCTTGGTCTCGCGTTTCACAATCGCCAGGGTGCTCATGCATTGCATGGCAAAAGTGTAGAAAATGAGGAGAGACATTCCAACTGCGGGAGTGTAGCGGGGGCCACCCGTTTCGGGGTTGATTTCCGAGCGAAGGCGTTGCTTAATGGTCGGCTGATCTTCAGCGCTACTAATACTGTAAATTGCAGCAATAGTACCCACAAAAACTTCGCGGGCTGCAAAAGAGGAAACTAGGGCAATGCCTATTTTCCAATCAAATCCCAAAGGTCGTATCAATGGCTCAATGCCTTTCCCCAACTTGCCTGCATACGAGTGCTCGAGTTTGTAAGCGGCAACACGATTGTCAATCTCGGCCTCCGAAAGTTGAAGAGAACTCGATTCAGCTTTCACTACTCTATTTGCATCATTCATTTCATCGAGCGGACCATAGCTCTTAAGTACCCAGAGAATAATGGATATTGCCAGGATAACTCGTCCAGCCTCGAATACGAAAGTTTTTGTTTTCTCTATAATTGTATAACCTACGTTGGGCCAACGTGGCATTCGGTAGGTGGGCAATTCCATCATCAAAAAACTCCGCTCCGTTGTCTTTAGAATAAACTTCATCGCCCAGGCCGAGAAGATGGCAGCTAAAAAACCCAATAAATAAAGACCCATTAGTACTAAGCCCTGGTAATTAAAAAATCCAAACAGCTTCACATCAGGAATGATGAGCGCCACCAATATTGTAAACACAGGAAGTCGAGCCGAGCAGCTCATGAAAGGAGTTACAAAAATAGTAATGAGTCGCTCTTTCCAATTGTCAATAGTTCGCGTAGCCATGATAGCAGGTATGGCACAAGCCCATCCCGACATTAAAGGCACCACACTTTTCCCGTTCAACCCGAACTTGCGCATGGCCTTATCCATCAAGAAAACCACACGTGCCATATAGCCACTTTCCTCCAGTATGGCGATACAGGCAAAGAGGATAGCGATCTGAGGAATAAAGATTACAATCCCACCAATGCCAGGCACAATTCCCTGCGAGATCAATTCAAAAAAGGGCCCCTCTGGCAGTTCCCTCGACAAATTGTTACTGAGCCTCGCAAATGATGAATCAATAAAATCCATCGGTATCTGGGCCCACGCAAAAATCGCTTGAAAAATTAGAAATAGAACCCCGAAAAAAATAAGATAGCCGCCCACTTTGTGAGTGAGCACCCGATCGATTCCGTGCGACACTTTTTTCCAATCGCGATGCGATGGTTTGACAATCGCTTTATTCAAAAGCTCTTGGATAAACCCATACCGCATCACCGTTTCTGCGCCTTGGTATTTGTGTGGAAAGAACTGATGCTCCTTAGCAACCGCTTTAACAAATGCGCGTTGCTCTTGAGTAAGAAAAATCAAATTGTCGGTTTGCTGTAGAAAGTGATACGCTTCGTAGTCAGTAGCTAGGGTGAAATGATTTCTAATGATTGCAATAACCGGCTTGATCTCGTCCTCAATTTGAAAAACTGATTTCTTGGAGGCGGAAAGCGGCTCCGCCAAAAGTCTCTTCAATTCATAGATGCCGTGTCCCTTTCGCGCATTGATCATCACAACAGGAACATCTAACAGTGATGAAAGGCGTTTTACATCTATACTCAATCCTGATTTGGCAGCCAGATCCATCATGTTCAAGGCAACAACCGTTGGAATCCGCAAATCGATCAACTGCGTAAGCAGCAACATGCAATTCTTGAGGTTGGTCGCATCTGCAATCAGCACAACTTTGTCAGGGTAGAGTTCACTCTTTTGATCGGAGAAAATTTCGGTAACGATTTTCTCATCGAGCGTACGCGGGTAGAGGCTGTAGATTCCGGGTAGGTCAATAATTTCTGCATGAGTGTTGTTGTCTAACTGGCAATAGCCCATGCGTTTGTCTACAGTCACGCCCGGAAAATTTCCGATTTTTTGGTTGAGCCCGGTAAGGTGATTGAAAAGAGATGACTTCCCTGCATTGGGCTTACCGGTTAATGCAATTCGAATGCGGCCGTTTTCCATTAATTGATAACAGAAATGGTAGAGGCCTCATCAATGCGCAACGACAAATCAACGTCAGAAACGCTAACACAAACAGGATCGCCAAAGGGCGCAGTAAAATTAAAACGGATGGCTGTTCCTGGCAATAAACCCAACTCTAACAGTTTGAGACCTATTTGCTCGTCAGCAAACCCAGCGATAATGGCTGTTTCTCCGGGTAACATTTCCGCTACATTTTTAGCCATCGTTATTTAGACTGATTTTAAACTGTGCGAATATAGATGGCGAAAAAATGCAAAACAATGATTGCAAACAGTTTCTAGAGGGTTGGAATGGATTTATTAATTAGGCCTAAATTTTGAATCCTTTAGAATTCGTTCCGGATTGTTGTTTCTCATCAATTTAGGCAAGTCGTTTCCTTTTGAGTTTTGTGCGGCAAATTTGTTGAAAATCTGCCAGCCAATCCAAACACCAATTCGCCCCGGACACTGGTCGCCAATTTCAACGGTCGTGGGCCTTTCATCCAGGTATTTTTGCTTTACAAGTTTTGACGTATTGAAGAATACTTCTTTTTCAACCAAGTGTCTCCAAATCAAATCTTGGTTTTCGCGTGCGCCTGATATTTCTTTGGACGTGTATCCAATGAAAACACTGTCAGGCACGCAGGGCAACATTTGCTTCGCAAAGTAGTAAGCTTTTCCATAGGCAATCATGTCTGCCAAAACTGTCTTATCGTCTGGGTTAATACGATTGATCCGGCTATCAATACCGTACAATAACATGGCCGAAGGCACCACAAACTCCTTGGTATACCTGCGCGCCATATACTCATACATGTTGAGTTTATACTTAGCACTTCTGCCCAAAAAATGATCGAGTCCAACGATGATCAATGTGTCGCTCACAAACAAGTCCGTTTCTAAACCGGTAATGACCGTTTCGATGCGTGGGACTTTGAAGGTTGTCGGGTAATAATACCTCAAGTTTGTAAATGCTTTGGTAAACTCTTGCTTCAAGGCCGATCCGTCTCCAAATACTTTTTTCGTCTCCATCAACAACGTATCAAATGATGGGCTCGTAAATCGTTGATAGAGTTCGTTGATAAAAATAGAGTCATTGGGGTAGTCCTGATGATGAAAAAACACATTGCGCATCGCTTGATGTCTTGTAAAGAAACTGACCAATTGTTGTTTGGTTTTAATGGTGGGAATAGAATCCTCGAACGATCTAAAATCAAGTTGGATATCAATAGAAGATGTTTCAGGCTGAAACGCACACTTCTTTTCCTTTTCAGGTCCGCAGGCAGCCAAAAAAATCAAAATCACAAAAAGTAAACAAACGGTTTTTTTCATAGAAAATATCTGCTGCGAAGATGCTCAGAATTTTACATAATTGTAAACGAACTGTATCCTTTTCCATTGCCCAAAATCAGATAAAAATGGCGACCTTCGCCCCTTCATTATTGAACAACTCGTGGCTACACTGAAACACATTGCCATTGCCGGCAACATCGGATCCGGCAAAACTACACTGGCAGAAAAGTTATCCAAACATTACAATTGGATTCCCCTTTATGAATCGGTGGATCACAATCCCTATCTGCGCGATTTTTATGAGGACATGACCCGGTGGGCTTACCATCTGCAAATCTATTTTTTGAACAGTCGCTTCAACCAAGTCAGGCAAATTCGCGAAAGCGAAAAAACCATCATTCAAGATCGCACCATCTACGAAGACGCTCACATCTTCGCAGCCAACCTCCACAAAAGCGGGCATCTAAATAACCGGGATTATCAGAGTTACCTCGATCTTTTCAACTCTATGACAAGTTTTGTGCAGCCCCCCGACTTACTAATTTATCTAAAAGCGGATATCCCAAAACTCGTTCAGCAAATTCAAAAGAGAAATCGGGATTTTGAATTCAACATTAAGTTGGAATACCTAAAAACGCTAAACGAGCATTACGAGAAATGGATAGGAGGATATAAACACGGCAAAATTCTAATCATTGATGTCAACAAAATTGACTTTGTAGAAAATGCTGAAGACTTTTCAACAATTGTAGGTCGAGTAGATCTTGAGTTGAATAGCTTGTTTGGGTAGCTTTAATCAATTCAAAGAACGCGAGAAAAGGCGAATACATAAGAAAAGGCTAAGATCAACCACATAGCAAATAGAAAAACCTTGCAAAAGAAAAGTTTACTAACTTTGTCTTTGTTATGACACCCACTATTCAAAATAGAAAACATACGGAGCAGGAGTACCTAGAGCTTGAGCGAAAGGCAGAATATAAAAGTGAATTTTTTGCAGGTGAAATCTTTGCCATGGCGGGATCATCGAATCCGCACAATATGATTACCGTAAATTTTTTGACTCTCTTGATGTCAAAACTGAAGGGCAAGAGTTGTAGGCCTTACGGATCGGACATGCGAGTTCACACACCCATCAACTCCCTCTATGCCTACCCGGATATTAGCGTTGTCTGTGGCGAAAAGAAATTTTTGGATGACGTATTTGATACACTGCTCAATCCCGCTTTTATCTGCGAAGTGCTTTCCAAATCCACGGCTGATTACGATACAGGCGGCAAGTTTATGCGGTATCGTTCTATTGAATCATTGAAAGAGTATTGGGTCATATCATCATTTGAATGCCGTTTGCAAAAATTTGTAAAGCAACCAAATGGAAGTTGGCTGTTAACAGAAACTACCAACGCAAACGAAACGGTTCTAATCGAATCTCTTAGTGAAGAAGTGCCCCTTCAGGAAGTTTATTTTGACGTTCAATTTGAAGTAGCCAAGTAGGAATTCAAAACATCACGTTTGGCTCTCTTGCTAATTGAACTTGACGTAATTTTCCCATTTCTCCAACACTTCCATAAAATCGGCCGGTAAATCCGAATCAAACTGTAGAAATTTTTGTGTGCTCGGGTGAATAAAACCCAACGTTTTTGCGTGAAGCGCCTGGCGTGGAATAATTTTAAAGCAATTGTCGACAAATTGCTTGTACTTCGAAAATACGATGCCCTTCAATACCTCATTCCCTCCATAAGTGGCATCATTGAAAAGTGTGTGGCCAATAAATTTCATGTGCGCACGTATCTGATGTGTCCGACCTGTCTCCAATTTGCATTCCAAAAGAGAAACATAGCGCAAATCTTTCAACAGTTTATAGTGCGTAATGGCCGTTCTGCCAAAATCACCCTCGGGAAAAGCTGTAGTTATTCTTCTGTCCTTTAAACTGCGCCCTACATTTACGTTGATTGTTCCTTCCGTTGGTTCGGGTACTCCCCAAACAATGGCGTTATAGGTTCTTTCAATGCTGTGATCAAAAAATTGCTTCGCTAATGAAGTCATCGCCAACTCCGTTTTGGCAATAACCAACAAGCCAGAAGTATCCTTGTCGATTCGATGTACCAGCCCTGGCCGCCCGGCATTTCCTTTCATTTCCGGAAGATTTTGAAAATGATAGGTAAGTGCGTTGACTAATGTGCCACTCCAATTTTGATAAGCAGGATGAACCACCATACCCGCCTCCTTATTCACGACCAATAAGTGCTCATCTTCAAAGACAATATTCAACGGAATATTTTCCGGTTTGACATCTGTATCGCGTGGCGGCTCTGGTAACGCAATGGTGATTACATCCAATGGGTGTACTTTATAGTTGGGCTTAATCGGCTTGTCGTTTACCTTGACAAAACCATCATGGATACCGATCTGGATTTTTGATCGGGTGGCGTTGGGCAATCGATCCATTAAAAACTTATCAATTCGAAGCAAACTTTGCCCCGGATCGGCTACGATCCGGTGGTGTTCAAACAACTCATCATCCCCTTCTTCCTGCTCTTCTATCACGTTCATTTCGTTTGTTTCTTTTTTTTCTTCTGTCGATAATGGTATTCATTCAAAATCGCTGCTTCGTTCAAAATTTGTCGAATCTGTTCTTCCCTTTCTTCTAACTCTGCCAGGCTATAGAAGTGAATAGATCTTACAAACTTTCTATCCTTCTTTTCCAACAGTCCGTGTTCATTGGATAATTGATGACCCCTTACAAAACCGATATACATTCCATCAAAAGTCGGACTTAAGTAGCACAAAGGCCCGTGGAAATAGAAGAATGGAATTCTATAACTGATTTTCTCTTGAATATGTGGTCCCACATCCAAAATCATATTCCTTAAAACAGACATGATTTGCACTTGTGATCGGGGGAGGGAGGCAATATAGTTGGGGACGCTACTCACGCCACAAAACTACTTTATTAATTCGCCTTTTTCTTATCCTTCAAAATATCGTCAATAATGCTATTGAAAACAGACATGATCAAACTAAAAGCAAGCGCCCACCAAAAACCATCCACCGAAAAACCTGAAACAAAATGATCAACCAACAAAATGATAACAGCATTAATGACCAACAAAAACAACCCAAGTGTCATGAGCGTAATAGGTATTGTAAATAGGATGAGTACCGGTTTTATGATCACGTTGGCGATGGACAACAGCAAAGCGGTGAGCAAAGCTGTTTGGTAATCGGTGACATCAACGTGTGGTAGCAGGTAGGCTGTGGCTAACACAGCCAAGCCATTGAGAAGAAATCGAAGGATGAGATTCATTATTTTTTCGGGAAATATCGATACATCTCTTTGCGATTTAAAACCCTTGAGAGAACAACACTATCTCCCTCCAAATAGAGTCCGATTCGGTAGTCACCCACTCGCAGTCGAAAGGCATTTTTCGCACCTTCCATTTTAGTCAGATTTAACTCTTGCAGCGATGAATTTCTTAGCTTTTCAATACTTGCTTTTACTCTCACCTGCACGTCCTTGGGAAGTCTTTTTGCATCCCTTTCAAAACTTTTATCAACCAGAACAATCATTTACCGAGTTCGTCAAGAAAATCAGCAGTCTCTTTTTCCGTTAGTCTGCCATACTTTCTGCCATCTTCTATTGCGTTTGAGAGCGCAACGTCTTCATCGTTCTCAGAGAAAACCTCAGTATCTATCTGCAAGGTTTTAACTAATGCGTTCAGTAAATCTTCTTGTGATTCTTCTATCTTAAGGATGTAGGTTTTCATTTATAAAAACTCTTTTGGCTCAGTAAAGGTAAGAAAATATTACCTTCGCAGCCATGTATGCCATTGTTGACATCGAGACTACCGGGGGCTACGCAGATCATCACCGCATTACAGAAATAGCCATCTATCACCATGATGGCCTACAAATCACCGATCACTACCACACACTTTTAAACCCTGGTAGGAAGATTCCGCAATTCATCACCGGACTAACGGGAATTACTTCGAGAATGGTGGAAGAAGCGCCCGCCTTCGAAACAGTTGCCGAAGAAATTATGAGTTGGTTAAGGGATCGAATCTTTGTGGCTCATAACGCACAGTTTGACTTTAGTTTTCTGAAGAAAGAGTTTGAAGAAGTAGGAATTAACTGGCAGACGAAAAAACTTTGCACCGTTCGGTTAAGTAGAAAAATTATACCGGGTTTAGAGTCCTACAGCCTTGGTCGTTTGGCGGAAAGCCTGGGGATTAGAATCCCTGATCGGCACAGAGCAGGGGGTGATGCACAGGCTACTGCCCGAATTTTTTCGCTACTGCTTCAACGTGACCAAGATGGCGTCATTGCGAAGGCGCTAAAACGAAACTCGGGCGAAACCATTCTGCCGCCAAATCTGCCAAAAGAGGAATTCGATCGACTGCCAGCTAAAGCGGGAGTTTATTACTTTTTAGATGGTCACGGTCAGATTATTTACGTTGGTAAAGCATTAAATATCAAAAAAAGGATAGCTGGACATTTCACCGGTGAGGCGCGTGAATGGAATCGGTCGAACATTCGGAATGAAATTCATCACGTTACTTATGAGCTAACGGGAAGTGAATTGATTGCGCTAATTCTGGAATCGCAGGAAATACGAAGACTTTGGCCAAAGTACAATCTGGCTCAAAAATACAAAGTAGAGGAGTGGGGTATCTTCGACTATGAAGATCGCAATGGCTATTTGCGCTTTTGTGTAAACCTTATTCGAAAAGGAACCAAACCCTTGATTACGTTTAGTTCAAAGGGTGACGCCTGGAATTTTATGTGGGAAAAAGTAAAGGCTTTTGACCTATGCCCTAAACTGAGTGGACTTCAACTTGCCAAGGGGTTATGTTTCAGTCACCAATCGGGTGCTTGCAAAGGTGCCTGTCAGGAGGTTGAATCTGTGAAGAAGTATAACAAACGAACACAAAAAGCAATTGATTCTTTCTTTGAAGCAGGGGAGTCTGTAGCAATTATTGGAAGTGGCCGAATGAGCGGAGAAAAATCTCTGGTTCTCATTGAGAATGGAAATTACATAGGCTTTGGGTTCGTACCGAAAGAGGAATCCATCAACTCCATTGACCTTGCACGTAATTTTATAAAGCCAAGCAAAGACAATCGCGTGGTACAGAATTTAGTAAACTCTTACTTACAGAACCCAAGGGGTGCAGAGGTGGTAGCGTTTTAAAATGTTACCAGTTCTCTGTTCTTGGTTTCTATTACAACAAGAACTGGAAACTAGCAACCAGAAACCTTCTCTCTATTCGACTAATTCCTTCACCATCTCCCAAACTACCTCCGCTTCATACCCTTTGCCTATGACAAAGCGAGCAATCAAGCTCTTTCTTTTAAATTCATTTTTTTCTGTTACCTGACTCGCCTTTTTTCGAATGAGTTCTTTAAGGGTTCTTTTGTAGTCGGTCGCATCTATTTCTTTCAGTCCGCTTGCGACACACCGTGATGTCAGACCTAACATCTCCAGTTCTTGCTTGATTTTTAATCGCCCCCACTTTTTGATTCTGAACTTTCCACCGGCAAACGCCTTCGCAAAGCGCTCTTCATTCAAAAAACCTTCAGTTATTACCTGGGAGAGAATCTCCTCTACCTCGCTGGCAAAGAGGCCATATTCAAAGAGCTTATTTTTTACTTCTTTGTGTGATCTTTCCTGGTAAGCGCAATAGTGTTGAATTTTGACGAGCGCTTCTTTGGGCGACAACTGGATTTTCTTACCGGGTTGTTTCTCCTCAAACATGTTTTTGAACCAACCGGTTAACGCCAGGGAAAAACCAACTTCACGCCTCTTTTTTTCCCTCCCGAAAGATCCAAAAATCCGCGCGTACCTTTCAGGTTCCCTTGAATATCCCAATAGTAGTAGGTTCCAAATCTACCGTTGTTATAAGATTGGGAAGAGACGTTGCCGATCCAAAAAGAAGATGAAGAATTGAATGCATCGCCAGGCAACCATGTCAACGCTGGAGATGAATACTGATAGTTTTGTGGCTCATCTGATACAAGCCCGAAAGGAGCAAAAGACACTGCTTTTGGTTTCACAACGGCCGGAAATTCATACTTGATTACCGGAGGTTTATCTCTAAACTGACCAAATGCCGGCTGGAGCAAATGAACCAAAACAAAAAATAAAAGAAATTTCATGTCTGTATCGAGTAATGAAGATACATAATTAAATTGGATACACTAAAGATAGTTTTATGAAAGAACTTGTACGCTGCCCGTGGTGCTTAGGCTTCGATCGATACATAACCTACCATGACGAAGAATGGGGTGTGCCCGTGCATGACGACAAAATCCATTTTGAATTTTTGATCCTTGAAGGAGCGCAGGCCGGGCTCAGTTGGTCTACCATACTAAAAAAGAGAGAAGGGTATAGAAAGAACTTTGCGGATTTTGACCCCAACAAAGTAGCTCGTTTTTCCGACAAGAAGTTAGAAAAAATCTTATTAGATCCCAGCATTGTGCGCAATCGATTAAAAGTGTTTGCAGCCGTGACAAACGCCAAACAGTTTTTGAAGGTGCAAGAAGAGTTCGGCAGTTTTGACAAATACATTTGGGGCTTTGTAGGTGGCAAGCCCATTGTTAACAAGCGCAAAACAATGAAAGAAGTGCCCGCCACCACACCAGAGTCAGATGCGCTGAGCAAGGATTTGATCAAGCGCGGATTTAAGTTCGTAGGTAGTACTGTTATCTACGCGCACATGCAAGCATGTGGGCTAGTAAATGATCACTTGGTGGAATGTCATCGGTACAAAACGGTAAAATAGTTCTTTCTAGTTAAGCTTTACCGCCACCCACATATAGGCGGGTACTGCATTCGGGTTGTATTGTCCAACGCTTCCGCCAAAATTTCTGCCTGCCTGCCCTCCAGCAGGTGCAGGTGTTGGCGCTTTACCTATATCAAATTTGCCTGTTTCAAAACTTACACCTAGTACCGGAACACTTGCTTTGTCTATTTTAAATGCTTTAAACGGAATCTTCGCTTCGTACAGATAGGCACCATCTGCGGCTACTGTAATCAGCGCTTCAATACCATTCATTAACCCTAGTCGGCTGGAAACAATGTTGTCTTTCGCTAAACCAATCAACTCAAGAATTTCGACCTCGTCCAGTATTCTCTTTTTTTCGGCAATTCGCTCGGTAGGATCTTGCGGCCACGGCTGTTGCTCCTTTTTGATCTGCTTTGGATCCTTGGCAACAGGATATTTAAGCCCAAACTTGCCTTTCTTTTTTCCATTTACGTCCAGCTTTAAAATCAATCCAAAAAAAGCTATTTTTTGTTGCGTGATATCATCAGTCACCTTTACCCGGAAATAAAGATTAGACTCGTCATTCCCCACGTTGTAGAGAAACTTCCCGTCTTGGTCAAGTAACCATTCCGTGGTCCATTCGCTTGGATCACCATCTATTACAATGGGCACAGTGGGCTGATAGCTTTCTCGAGGGCCTTTTTGGGCAAATGAAGCCCCGCCAAAGAGAACGAGGCATAGACACAAACATTTCTTCATGGAAAGTCAATTTTTCCGTAAGGTAATGCCAGCAGCGGCTGGAAGCAAACACCCGGCAATGAAACAGAGTCGGCTCGTATTTATCGAAACCTATTCGTTTCTCAATTTGCCATGTTTCGACCCGCTAACGATTTATCCATTATAACGCAATCACCTTGGTTGTCTCTTCCCCAAACTGACTGATAACCCTCACCGCTATCTTCTGCCCTTTCTTTTTTATTTCGATGGGATGTGAGATATGACCATACAGCATTTGGTTACTTCAAACTTGCCCATGCTGGTGGTTTGGGTGGCGCCTTCTATGTCGCTTTCAAAACTCATTATACTTTTTATTCGAACCCCTTGATTTGTCTATTGGATATTTTATTTCGTTAATTTTCAATTTATTCAAAATCATATCTTTTACATCAAATCCATAATTATCAGCAAGTAAAAACGCACTATAAAATACGTCTGCAAGTTCATTCTTCACTTGTTCAATATTCGCATCTTCAGACTTTTTCCATAAAAAGGTTTCAAGTAACTCAGCCGACTCGATATTTAAACAAATTGCAAGGTTTTTTGAATCGTGAAATTGTTTCCAATCCCTTTCATCTCTGAATTTTTTTATTTCCGTAATGATTTCTAATAAATCTGATTTCATCCTCTGTAAATATTAGTATTGTGCCAATCAATGTATTTTGCATTTGGCTTGTCTATCTCCCTGTTTGGTAGAAAAAGTAACTCTTTACCATGGTACTGATAATATTCTTTACCATTCTGAAATTCTTCCTTAATTCTAGGACTAACTTCTATCTTTAAATCATTTGTGATTGTTAAATATCCACCGTCAAAAAGTTTGTGCATATCTGAACGAAGTAATAATCCATTAGAAATAAAATGCGGCCCAGACTCGGCA
This sequence comes from Cytophagales bacterium, assembly GCA_020402945.1. Lineage (GTDB taxonomy): Bacteria > Bacteroidota > Bacteroidia > Cytophagales > Cyclobacteriaceae > ELB16-189. The sequence continues at coordinate 13,347 of JADBYQ010000082.1, forward strand.
TAAGACTTTATATGAGCAGCTTCCAACACTGGTAAGGTTTTCTCACCTGTAATTGAACATCTTCTTGAATAAGCATCAGTTACTAAAACACGAAATGCACCTTGCCCTAATCTTACTTTAGTAAGAATGGAATTTCCATATGCTGGTGATGCTGGTTCTTCCAATAAGAACTGACTTTTACCTTCATCAATTGAATTGATGTGCAAATATTTTTCTAATAGTATTTCAACTTTACTCCAAATTTCCTTTCCGACTGCATCATTAGAATCGTAAGATTTACCCTGAACAATGCTTTTGCCCCAATCAATTGGAGTTGCAATCCAATCTTCTCGTTTGAAGAATATTGGATTTGTAAGAACGATACAACCTATTGTTGGATTTATATTTTGTTTATCAGTTCGATAATTTAATATCATTCTCCTAAATTCCTCATAAGTACCACATCCATTCCTGTTTCTAAATGTATCCCAAGCAATTGATATTGGTAAAAACGTATGACTTGAAAAAAAGCCAATCCCACCAATGGCACTAAGTGGGCGTTTAAGTTTGAATAAAAATGGCGCTCCAGCTTGTATGACTTTAAAAGTAACCGTACCACCTGGCTGCCAGAAATTAATGTCTTCTGGATTAATGTTACTCAAATATTTGAACCAATTATTGTCCGTTACTCCTAAATAGAATTTCATGATATCAATAAATCAATTCTTGGCCATTGTCTGATTATTTTTTCTTCGGTTTTTTCAGTATTTTCTTCTCATCGCCTTCCAGCTTTCTTTGTACTTTCTTTACATCCTCGGCTTTAGGTAGGTTTTCAGGTACAATACATCTGTTTGTCAACATATCACGTACGGCCAAATTGTTATCAATATGTTCCTTTTCAATTTTGGGTTGCCCTTTTAAGTCTTTGGTTTGCACGTTCAGCCCTGTCATTTCAGCAGCTAAATCTTTTGCCTTTATGCTGATAGTGGGTAAAAAATCTGCCACAGGTCTGCTATCAGGCACACCCATTTTTTTATTCAGCATTTGGGTGCTGAGTTTAAAAAGTGCCTGGTCTCCTTTGGAACGGATATTTGCAAACCCCTGCCCATCAACGCCACGTTCGTACAATATGCCCGATAATTGTTTCTCTGTAATACTAAGTTTTTCGCGCGCTCTCACCCGTTCGTATTCCAGAAGTCTTTGCTCAATCAACTCGGCTCTTCTGGTTTGCACGGCAAAGTAATTTTGTGCAAAAGCAATTTCTTCCTTTCTACTATCGCCATTTTGAGCAACCAGATAGCAGGCATATCTTGTAAGTGCAATATCATTGATTGGTCTTTCCGTATCAGAGCCAATCTCGACCATTTTCCTGACGTCAGGAAAATGGTTTTCTGCTAGCTCTCCGGCATTAGCGCACGCATCTTTCGCTTTCTGAATAACTTTTTCAAAGTTTTCCCACTTGTTATAGCCCAATAGGTTTTGCAGCTCTCTCGCACTCCAACACTCCACACCTTGCGCGATTGTGGCGGCAGCCTCAAATTGGGTAAACAGATGTTTAATTTCTTCTGTTTTCATTTTAAATGCCCTGAATCTTTTCGATTAACTGATTTTTGATATTGCGTATGTCATTTGCCACTTCAATGAAATGCCATTCGGGATAGTTGTATTTATCTTTTAGTAAGTTAACAGTGCATAACACGAGCTTTAAGCTTAAAAATAGGCAAAAACTGGTTATAATTGAGAGATTTGGTTTGCGGAATGGTTTGATGCCAGCCGTTGGTTTGGATTCGAAATGAATTAATTGTTTTTCTATTCCCCATTTACGTTTTAACTTGGAGCTATGAACAAGCGTGGATTTTTAAAAAGCGTAGCTACACTCGGGCTGGGTGGCCTACTACCGGCAGAAGCCTTTGGAAATTGGGTGCAAACGTTCAGTCATAAAACGGCTGATGAACTTGCAGGCGATGAAGCATTTTGGGAAGGCGTCCGAAAAGGATATCGATTAAAGCCCGACTACATAAATCTTGAGAACGGTTACTACTGCTTTCTTCCACAAGAAACACTCGAAAATTATATCAACCATGTTCGCGAAATAAACTACCAGGGATCGTATTACATGCGGACGGTGCAGGGGGATAACAAGAAAAAAGTTGTAGCGAAATTGGCCGAAGTAGCTGGTTGTTCGGCCGATGAAATTGCCATCACACGCAACACCACTGAGTCTCTGGATACCGTGATCAATGGCATTTCCTGGAAAGCTGGCGATGAAGCCATCATGGCGGAGCAAGATTATGGTTCTATCGTGAACATGCTCAAGTTGATGGAAAATCGCTATGGCATTGTTCGCAAGACTGTCTCAGTACCTAACCACCCTTCGTCTGATGAAGAAGTGGTGGAACTCTATCGAAAGGCGATGACCCCAAAGACCCGATTGATTTTAGTGAGTCACATGGTCAACATCACAGGGCAAATACTACCCATCAAAAAAATTAGTGACATGGCCCATAGCCTTGGAGCCGAAGTGTTAGTGGATGGTGCCCACACGTTTGCGCATTTGAATTTTAAAATACCGGATTTAGGTTGCGACTATTATGGCGCCAGTTTGCATAAATGGTTGAGCGTACCCTTAGGCGCAGGATTGTTGTATGTGCGCAGTGGAAAAGCCTCAGGCCTCTGGTCGTTGATGGCCGATTGGGAAATGAAAGACGATATCAACCACCTGGGACATCGCGGAACCCATCCGGTGGCTACCGACTTAGCCATATTAAATGCGATCGATTATTACCAGGTCATTGGTGCTGATCGCAAAGAAGCGCGCTTGCGCTACTTGCAAAACTATTGGACGAGTCGCGTGAAAAGTCTGCCGAATATTTTGTTAAATACACCAACAGATGCTGCACGTTCTTGCGGCATCGCCAACGTGGGTGTTAAGCAAATGAAACCCGCTGACTTGGCAAAAACGCTTTTGGAAAAGTATAAAATCTGGACGGTGGCGATCGACAGCGCCAATGTGCAAGGCTGTCGCATTACACCAAATGTATATACTACGTTGGCTGAATTAGATGTTTTTGTGAAAGCACTTAAAGAGCTTGCAGCTTAACTTTCAAGAGCGTTGCTAATCTTTAAACCCGTTTGCTAAAACTTTTTCCGCTTCCTTATTTTGGGGGGTAAAATCTAATTTAGCCATTCTTCTCGGGCCGTGTGGATACCATTTCCAAAAATAAACACCAGACATCCATGGCTGTTTCCAAACGGTTTCAAAAAATGCGCGATAACAATTCGCCTGGCATGCATCCGAAATTTCCGCGCCACTATCTTCCTTGGGCCATACCCAGGGCTCAATGCCAGCTTTCGTGTCGCTGCGATAGCCTATCTCCGTAAACAAAACAGGTTTCATAAATTTTTTATGTACTCGCTCGATAGATTTGATAGGCAAAACCCAGCCTTTTTTTAATTCACTTACAGAATGGCTCTTGTCGGTGGTGAGAGAGAAGTAAGCTTGTATACCAATAAAATCGAGCGCATCCCAGAAAGCAATTTGCTCATACTCTTCATGAAAGTTGGCGGCATACGTTAATTTTCCTTTGTAGACGGATCGTACTTTGGCAATGATCGCACGCCATTCTTTTTCCTTTCCAATGGTTTGATGAAGTTCAGTGCCAATACAAAAGAGCCCAATCTTGTTCTGCTCCGCCAACTCAGCGTAATGCAAAATAAATTTCTCGTACAACCGAAACCAACGCTGCCAGGCAGTATCGCTTTTCATCGCAATTTCCCCCGGCCAACTATTGCCCACCCAAATGTGAGGTTTTAAGACGGTATGAATGCCTGCCTTACGCGCCAACTCAGTAGTCTTTCTGATGCCTTCATCCGACTCGCCCCACCAAACTTTTCCAGCGCTAAAATCAGTACGGATACTGGAAGTGTTTGGTTCTCGCTGAAAAGCAAAGGGAGTTTGCGATATCCAATTGATATTGCACTTCTTGAGAATAGCTATTTCCTTTTCAGTCACTTCTTGTCGCCCACCTACCCAACAAACACCTTTTTGTTTTTTACCGTCCTGAGCGAGTAATGCGAACGACAATAAAGCAAAAATAAAAAGGAAGGCACTCTTCATCGTTCTATTTTACCAATAGAACATCTCGATTGCGAATCCAAATTGCTTTTGAAAGTCTATTTTGTGACCGAATAGCAAAATGGAAACTAAAGCTAAGAGGTACTAATGAAGCCATAGAAGTCGCTAGTACTACATTTGGGTTGAACTGATCCCTTGAGTAAAGTAAGCCACCGAAAAACAATCCAAGACCAATCGAATAAGTAACAATGAATTTCTTTCTGTCTGCCTGATATCCTCGATAAGCTTCTAACCCTTGAGCGGTAAAATTGAATTCGTTTGAAAGATTTCGTAGCTTGAATGATTGGCTATTCTTGATGTACCCGTTGCCACTTAGATAAATTGTTTCCAATTCGTATTTTTTAAAAAATGACACTGAATCGGTTTGAGCCATTGCCGAGGATTGGATCATCAGCAAAAACAAGGTCACGATTTGGGAAGCAAGTTTCATTACAAAGCGAATATAATAAAATCACAATTTCCCCGCAATAAAAAGGATGCCTCAAATTTTCATATCGAAAAGTGAAATAATTTTTTCTTTTAGGATCGATTTTACTTGCTCCATCGGGAGTCGCGCTCCCATTTCTTTTTGCAAGGAGGTCACCGCCTTATCATCAATTCCGCAGGGAACAATGTGATTGAAATAATTTAAATCAGTATTAACGTTGAAGGCAAGACCGTGCATGGTTACCCATCGACTGGTTTTTACTCCCAATGCGCAGATTTTTCGGGGCGCACCATTCTCAAAATCTATCCAAACACCTGTCAAACCCTTTATGCGCCCTGCCGAAATTTGAAATTCCTGCAACGTTTGAATAACTGCCTCTTCCAGCAGTCGCATGTATTGATGGATATCCGTAAAAAAATTCTCCAGGTCAATCACCGGATAAACAACCAACTGACCAGGGCCATGATAGGTAATATCTCCACCTCGGTTGATGGCATAGTAGCTTGCTTGGATGGTATGAAGGTCTTCTTTTTTAATTAACAAGTTCTTTTCATCACCGCTTTTTCCTAAGGTGTAGACGTGGGGATGTTCACAGAAGATTAAATGGTTGTTCGTTATCCTTTGTTCGTTGCTCGGAAGATCACGATTTTGCTTTTTGATCTCCAAATTCTTGTTGAACAAATCCGTTTGATAATCCCAAGCTTGTTGGTAGTCGATCAAGCCGAGATCGATGAACTGGGTAGTTGTATTGATATGAGGATTCAAAACTTTTTTTGCCTAATAAAATTTTCTTCAATAACCGTGATTGCATTTTCCGAATGAAAGTTTTCCCTTCGAAGAAGATCTACTACAATTTCTCCAGGCTGCGAGGGATAAAATTTAGATAGTCGAAAATAGAACACGCCCTGGATAGGAATTAATCCACCTCTAAAAATGAGCAACCCAAAGTCCCTATCAAAAGTAAGAATTAGTCTTTGTTCGCGATTTGCCAAATGGACAACCTCTTCATCAGAAATTCCCGGATAAGATCTTAAAATGCTTACCACATCAAATTGTTTGCCTTTTAGTAGATCGACACTTGCCATGGGAAAATTCTCATCAGCAAGGAGCTTATTCATACCGACAATTTTGATTCGAAGAGTAATCCTTCTTTTAATCCATCTTGGGCAAAGGCAAATACGGCCAGAAGATCATCCTTTTTAAGTGTGGGATAGTTAGCCAATACTTCTTCTTCTTTCCACCCATCAGCAAACAATCCTAATAGAAACTCAACAGAAAGTCTTGTGCCTTTCACAATTGGCTTTCCGGCAAGTATGTTATTATCTGAAACTATCTTTGTTCTCCATTCCATAGTTCTAATTTAAACTAAATCAATCTAAAAACCGTATGGCCTTTAACTATTTTAACTTACTCAACTCCTCCTTCAGGTAGTCAACCGCCTCAATCGTATTTGACTCCACACCATTTTCCTTTGCCAGATAATATGAGATCCAATCGGTCAGGTGAATGAGGTAATAATATTGCTCGAGTAACGAAGCTCCCTCCGCAACAATATCAATAATAGGATTCGACCTTTTCTCAAAAATAGGGCGGCAAATTTCCATTCGTTTTTCTACACGCTCATGGTCATGATCTGAATACAAATAAATCACTTGCGCGTGTTGCAAGATTGCTTCCGGAAACTGCCAGCCCACAATTTCATTGTGGTTCATTTCAGGAAATGTATTGACGTGGGCCAATTGTTTTGCGTTTTCATTAATTTGGTTTTGAAAACGGATGGCCATTGCTTTCAATCGTTCATCGCAATAGATAATAGGTAGTTTACCCTTCAGTTTTCTTGCGATCAGCTCCGCTTCTGATTCAACTGCTTTTTGGCCACGGTTAAGGTATTCGATGGCATTCTCGGTTTCTTTGATAAAAGCTGCACCAATCAAATTTGTGTGGTAGAGCGCATACATGAGTGAAACAATCATGTAGCCCAGTTGCCCTCTTGCACTTGAAGATTCTCCGGGAATCTGAATCCAAAACAGATTATATTCCTTTGCCAGCTCCAGCATTTTTCCACCAGAAGTAATACAAATAATATGAGCGCGCTTTAACATGGCTTTATTGATTGCCGACAGCGTCTCTTCGGTATCACCGCTGTAAGAACAGGCAATGAAAAGTGTATGAGGGCTCACAAATTGCGGAATGTTATAGCCTTTTGAAACTACTATTGGAATCGGAATGCGCCCGAACGTGAGCGATTCTACTAAGTTCGCGCCAATGCCCGATCCGCCCATGCCAGTTATCAAGACATTTCGGATGTCGCTACCCGGGCGTACCAAGTCTACAGATTGACCAATTTTTAGTGCGCTGGCGAGCTGCAGTGTAAAGCCTTCAATTAATTTTTTCATTCTTTCGTATCTTCGATCAAAGGTAGATTATTTCCAGTGAGCGATAAAATCAAAAAAGGAAGAGAGGGCGAAGAAATGGCAGCCCGTTTTCTTATCGACAAAGGCTTTGAAATTGTGGAACGCAACTATCGCCACAAGAGATCAGAAATCGATTTGATAGTGAAAAAAGACAATTGGCTCATTTTTGTCGAGGTAAAATTGCGGTCTTCTGATGCCTATGGCTATCCCGAAGATTTTGTCGACTATAAAAAAGCAAAAAATATTGTGGACGGTGCCGAGCAATATACCTATGACAAAAATTGGCAGGGAAACGTACGCTATGATATCGTGTCTATTCGTTTACAACAAGACCAAACGGAAATTATTCAGATTGAAGATGCGTTTTATTAGGTAGGAGTTGCGAAGTACGATTTACGATTGATCTCCCTTCGCTAATCGTAATGCTTACCTCATACTTCAGTATCACTTAGCATAAATTTCCTTTCCCCTATCGTCCCACTCTTTTCTAATGTATGGCTTACTATCTTTTTCAAATGGCTCTTTGGGATAACTGATGATTCGTTTGCGTTTCCCATTCGCATAGTTCTCAATCCAATCGCCTACTTTTTCATTAAACCGATATTCACCACGCACTGCTACTTGCCCATTTTCATGGAGTAGATAATAGTACCCTTCCTTCTCTCCGTATTCTACTGGTGTAATCTCTTTCAGTTTTTTTCGTTCGGCAGGATCGTAGTAGGTAATGCGTGATTCCTTTGGCCAGCCCTTATAATATTTCTCTTTGTCCTCCAGCAAATCTTGTAAGTTATGTCGCATCCAACGGCCATGCCGGGTTCCTTTGAAGTAGATGCCTTCTTCTACTACTGCTTGTCCAACCATTTTTTTATAGGGCCCATGCAAAAGCACTCCCTTTTTAAGGTCGAATCTTTCCGTTTTCTTAATCTGCCTTTGTGCAAAATCAAGGTAATAGATGTCTCTCGCAAACGTATTTGGGACATCAGGCTTCTTGAGTACATAGAATAACTCAAGTGTCACCTTCTCCCCAAAACCTTTTCGTGTAAATGCCTTCTTGGTTTTGATTCCGTAGTATACCCTTCGTTTTGGCTTTTTCTTTTTGGTAACGATGGGCTCTTCTTCTTTTTCCAATTCTAGGAGCGTAAAAGGTTTGTCGGTATCAAATGTAAACTGTCCCTCTTGCACCTTGGGTTCGGTGCCTTGTGCGAAAAGGATTGAATAGGAAAGAAAAGCAAAACAGAAAAGGAAAAATTTCATAGTTGTTTAACGAAGGTAACGCAAAAATATTTTGCATAAAAAAGGGCTTCTCGCAACAAGAAACCCTTTTCGCAAAATGCCACAAAGCTATTAGCCAACTAACTCAACACTTCTCTTGATAAAAGCAGTCAAATCCGCTCCTGTCAACATGCTTTGCGATAGCAATCCCAAATCGTAGGCCTGTTTAGCAAGTTTAGTCTTTTGATCTTCGCTTTCGGCTTTCAATATGCGTTGTATAATCGGGTGATTGCCGTTTACTGCTACGTTATAGTTGTCAGGCATGCTTCCCATGAAACTCATGCCTCCTCCGCCTCCTGTCTTGGCCATGTCTTTCATCCTACGCATCCACTCGCTCATGGTAATCGTGATAGGGAGATCGTCAGGAGAAAGCGACTCTATGGCAAGTGTCATTGCTTTGTTGTTGATCGCCTTTTCAAAGATTCCTTTAACCGTTTCTTCCTCTTCCTTGCTCAACACGCTGGCCATCGCCTCTGTCTTCACAATCAACTTATCAATAATATCACTATCAACTCGTTTCAATTGTGTTTTTTCTAACTTCTGTTCAAGGTTACCAATGTAATGGCTATCCAACACGCCATCCATCATGAGTACATCGTATGATTTTCCCTTAGCTGCCTGAATAAAAGCATCTTGTTTGGCTTTATCTGTGGTGTAGAGATAAATCACCTGTCCTTCCTTATCGGTCTGGTTTGTCTTTACTTTCTCTGCATACTCATTCAAAGAGAAGTATTGACCATCCACGTTTTTGAGTAATGAAAACTCTTTTGCTTTCTCATAGAATTTTTCATCACTGATATTACCATAGCGCACGAACACGCTGATATCATCCCACTTCTTCTCAAATTCCTTGCGGTCTTTGATGAACATATCCACCAACTTATCGGCCACCTTTTTGGTGATGTGCGTGCTAATCTTTTTCACATTTGCATCCGTCTGCAGGTAGCTGCGCGATACGTTCAATGGAATATCCGGAGAATCCAACACACCATGTAACAACATTAGGAAATCAGGTACCAAGTCCTTTACCTCATCGGTAATAAATACTTGACGAGAGTAAAGCTGAATTTTGTTTCTCTGGATTTCGAAATCATTTTTGATTTTAGGGAAGTAAAGTACTCCTGTCAAATTGAATGGGTAATCTACATTCAAATGAATCCAGAAAAGAGGATCCTCAGAGAATGGATAGAGCTCTTTGTAAAATTTTAAATAGTCTTCGTCTTTTAGTTCTACTGGTGCTTTCACCCAAATAGGGGAAGTGTTGTTTATAATGCGATCAGTAGTGACGGTTTTGTATTTCGGTTTGCCTGCCTGTCCGGTAGGCAGGTCGTCTTTGTCAACACCATCTTCAACACTTTCATCCTTTGTGCCAAATTTGATTTCAACGGGCAAGAACTTGCAATACTTTTCAAGTATGCCTTTTAGCCTGAACTCATCTAAGAATTCCTCAGAATCCTTATTGATATGGAGGATGATGTCTGTGCCTCTTGTTTCCTTGCTATCCGAGTTCAATTCAAATTCAGTGGATCCATCGCACTCCCAACGAGCACCTTCAGTCCCCTCTTTGTATGATTTGGAGATCACTTCTACTTTCTCAGAAACCATAAAAGCCGAGTAGAAGCCCAGTCCAAATTTTCCGATGATATCCTTCGCATCACCCTTGTCTTTAAATTTCTCAACAAATTCTGCGGCTCCTGAGAAAGCGATCTGGTTGATGTATTTCTTAATCTCTTCGCCCGTCATGCCAAGGCCTTTGTCGCTTACGGTGATGGTATTTTTCTTTTTATCGAAGCTTACTTCAATTTTCAAGTCACCCAACTCGCCATTGAATTCACCCATGGAGGCCAGTTTTTTTAATTTCTGGGTCGCATCGACTGCATTACTCACTAACTCGCGCAAAAAGATCTCGTGATCGGAATAAAGGAATTTTTTAATAATGGGAAAGATGTTCTCGGTATGGATGGAGATACTGCCTTTTTCTTGCATAATAGATTGATTTTTAAACGAGTGCGACCTTTTCAAATATTGTTCCAACCTGCGAAAATGACAGAGTGGCAGGAAGATTTTGAATGGCACTCTTGAATTGTGACTTTATTTAGATATTATCGGAAATATTCCGATAAATATTAAAATTACTAACATATAAATGCTAAAATTGTACGTATTGATCGGAATAATTCCGATGAATCAATTAAAATATTGCATAAATGGAGATTTTGGAAGCTATAAGGGGATATGAAGAGCAGCCCATCACCAAGCAAGTTTTGCTTGGCTTGTTAAGTGATTACAAAAGGCCGTACGACAAAATAAATGAATTGGTAAAGCAACACATACTACAACCTGTAAAAAGAGGTGTTTACGTAACAGGCTCTCGCCTCAATGTTAACAGACCTGAACCATTTCTTTTGGCCAATCATCTTTTGGGTCCTAGTTATGTTTCTTTCGAAGCCGCGCTTTCGTATTGGGGGCTCATTCCAGAGAAGGTGCATGAGGTGAGTTCAGCGACAACCCAAGACACCAAAACGTATGACACTACTGTGGGGAGATTTAGCTACGTGCATCTTCCGTTGCCTTATTATTCTTTTGGTATTCAACAATTAAAATTAACAAAAAAGCAACGAGTGCTAATTGCCACACCAGAGAAAGCATTGTGTGATAAGATCATTGCTTCTTCTGGCATTTTACTTCGCAGTTCCAAACAAGTGATGGAATTTCTTGTAGACGACTTACGTATTGAAAAAGATCAGTTGCTAAAGTTGAATACAAAAAAAATAAGCGAATGGATAAAAGAGGCACCTAAAAGAAGCAGCCTTGAAATTCTTATTAAAACCCTAGAGCAGTTATGATGAAGGAATGGTTGGAAGAATATGAACCCAAAACGCAGGCACAAGTTGAGCAAGCTTTTCGAGAGATCATGCAAGAGATCGCGTTAGCGGGTTTGCAACGAAGTGGTTTCTTTGAGAAGGCTGCTTTTTATGGAGGAACAGCGTTGCGATTATTCTATGGGCTTGACCGATTCTCGGAAGACTTGGATTTTTCATTATTGGAAGTCAACCCGGACTTTTCCTTGAAGCCTTATTTGGAAGGGGTCATAACCGAATTCAGTGCACTGGGCATGCAGGTGAGTGTGAAAGAGAAAGTAAAAACAAAGCAAACCAATATCGACTCTGCATTTCTTAAATCAGATACGGTTTGGAAAGAACTAATAGTGGAAGGCGTAGTACCACAAGCGGGCGTTGGAATTCGCCCTGGTATCCAGATCAAAATAGAGGTAGACACCCACCCACCACTTGGCTTTGAAACAGAAGAGAAGCTTTTACTAAAGCCTTTTTCTTTTTATGTCAAGTGTTTCAAGTTGCCTGATCTTTTTGCCGGTAAAATGCACGCGCTTCTTTTTCGCAAATGGAAGCAACGCGTTAAAGGTAGAGATTGGTATGATATGGAATGGTATATAAAAAAGGGGGTGCCATTGCACCTAGATCATTTTCTCCTACGAGCTCGCAATAGTGGCGATTGGGATGAGAAAACCATTACCCAAAATAAATTCACCCAACTAATTGAAGATAAAATTACGAATGTCTCATTCAAGGCCATTCGAGAAGATATTGTTCGGTTTATTCGAGATGACAAAGCATTGGAAATCTGGTCGGCAGATTATTTCGGGGATTTGATTGAGAAGATAAGATTCAAGTAAATTCTTCAACGGCAGGAGTCGAAATAAAAAGGCTTCCAATTTTAGGAAGCCTTTTGCTAAAAAGAAGAAAGCGTATTTCAATCCCCAGCTAACACTGGCGTGCTCTTTTCTTGAGCTAACTCAATCTCCTCACCATCTCTATTTAAGAACTTATATTCAGTAATCGCAAGTGATGAATCCTTAATCAACTCTACCGGATGTTTGTACTTGAAAAACCACTTCATCCTTTTTGAAATGAATCCTTTGGTGTAGTAAGCAAACAAGAAGGGATGCAAGGCAAGCACCAATTTTTTCTCGTTTTGCTTTTCAAACAAATGACGAATGTGTTCTTCTATTTTGTCGGTAACCAGTATTGAAGCTTCTATCTTTCCGCTACCATTACAAGTCGGGCAAACCTCTTTGGTCGCAATGTTCATCTGAGGGCGCACTCGCTCGCGGGTGATCTGCATCAATCCAAATTTGGAGAGTGGTAGAATAGTGTGCTTTGCCTTGTCGGCTTCCATTTCTTCTTTGACGGTGTTATAGATCAACTTCTTGTTATCTAATCCACGCATGTCAATAAAGTCCACCACAATAATGCCGCCCATATCGCGCAATCTAAATTGTCGAGCAACCTCTTTGGCGGCTTCAATGTTTACAGAAAGTGCTGTTGTTTCCTGACTTTCCTCGCGATTGGACTTATTCCCACTGTTGACATCAATGACATGAAGTGCCTCTGTATGTTCGATGATTAAATACCCGCCACCACGAAGGCTCACTGTTTGGCCAAAGGCTGCCTTTAATTGCTTCTCGACACCCAAGTGTTCAAAAATCTTTGCTTTACCAGTGTACAGTTTTACGATTTTTTCTTTGTCTGGGGCGATTGTATGGATATAGCTCTTGACCTCGTCATAAATCTTCTTGTCGTCTACAATCACGTTGTCGAACGATTCGTTTAACACATCGCGAAGAATAGAAGAAGTTTTATTCAACTCGCCTATGACTTTGTCGCGCGGATTAGCATCAACCATGCGCGCCACGCCATCGTCCCACATCTTCACCAAGCTCTTCATGTCTTTGTCGAGCTCAGCTACTTCTTTGCCTTCGGCAACGGTGCGGATGATCACACCAAAATTTTCGGGTTTGATAGATTGAATGAGGCGCTGTAATCGCTTGCGCTCATCGCTGCTGGAAATCCGTTTGGAAATGCTCACTCCGGATGAAAAGGGAACCAGAACCAGGTATCGCCCGGCTAAAGATAACTCACACGAAAGTCGCGGCCCCTTGGTAGAGATCGGCTCTTTTACCACCTGCACCGGAATCAACTGAACCTTGGCAAGCTGCTGGCCCATTTTGCCATGCTTGTCGATGTCTTTTTCAAGTTGAAATTTATCCAGTTTACCACCGGTGATTTTTTTACTGCGGACTAGTTTAGTGAATTTAAGCAACGAGGCAAATTGCGCTCCCAGATCCAGGTAGTGAAGAAAGGCATCTTTCTCGTACCCAATATCAATAAATGCTGCGTTTAAACCTGGCACGATTTTCTTTACAGTACCCAGGTAAATATCACCGACTACAAACTTGCTTCCGTCTTGTTCTTCATGAAACTCGGCAAGCTGCTTATCCTTCAGTAGAGCTATGCGACATCCGTCCTGAGTTGCACTAATGATTAGTTCATTACTCAAAACTTAAAAAATTGGATGTTGTACAATAGGACTAATTCTTTGGTTTTGTATTGACACGATCAATACAATTGGCCTAGTGCCGCGTTGGCGACACCACACCATTATTTTTTCTTGTGGCGATTTTTTCTCAAACGCTTTTTGCGTTTGTGAGTGGCCATTTTGTGTTTCTTTCTTTTCTTACCACTTGGCATAATGCTTTTTGGTTTTTGTCCGACTAGGCGGACGGGTTTAACAATTAACTTAATTTAAATCTTTCAGATAAGAATCTACCGTGGCTTGCACCGCGGGATCATTATCCAATTTCTTTACTTTCTCAAACTGAAGCCTCGCTTTTTCTTTGCTTCCTTTGTTAAGAAACGCGACTCCTAACAAAAGCTGCCCTTGTATATGATTCGGGTTCACAGCTACTAACTCATTCAGTCTTTCAATGGCTCGATCATACTGCCCAGATTGAATGGAAAGCATGCCCATGTTATAAAGAGCAAACTCATTCTTTGGGTCTTCCGCCAATACTTCACGCATCATCTGGATGCCCTGCATGGGTGATGATGAACTCAAGTAAGTCATCGCCATTTTTGTTCTGGCTTCCAGATCTTTTGGATTTGCTTGTATCGCTTTTCCTAGCCAAAGTTGCGCTTTCTCAGCCATTGCCTTTTGCTTTTCTGGTTGTAGCGCAAAAGTATAAGCTTCGTAGTAGCTATTGCCGGCCTTCAGAGAGCTTTCAGTTGTATTAAAGAACGTTGCTGCTTGCTCGCCATACCATGCCGCGCTGTCAAATTGACCTGCTTGCGTGTATAGGCTTCGCAAAGAGTCGGCAAAGATAGCATTTTTTTGATTTGACGAACCCGGTAAGTACTGGGCCCTCAAGGTTTTGATGGAATTGATTAAAGTAATGGGTACATCGCTATGGCCAGCAGAAGGGATTGCTTGACCAGACTTTGTTGAATCCACCGACTTTAACTGACTATCATTTTCAACCACAGCTTTGGGCAGCAGAAAAATGAGCCAAATAAGGATGGCAGTGGCAGCAATTAAAATGATTCGGGTTTTTAACATCTAGTGTCGATAGCAATCAGTCAATGGTCCATTGACTATTGTCTAAATTACTTTTCAGCCAATTGTTTAACCTTATCGCTGTTTTTGATCTTGCTTACGAAAATCTTAGCTGGCTTAAAGCTGGGAACATAGTGTTCCTCGATAACAATGGCTGTGTTGCGTGAAATATTGCGAGCAATTTTCTTCTTCCTCTTTTTATTAATGAAGCTTCCAAAACCACGTACGTAGATATTGTGCCCAGAGGCCATGTTACTCTTTACGATGTTGAAGAACGCCTCTACGGATGCCGAAACATCAGCTTTGTCAATTCCCGTTTTGTCAGCGATTTGGTTGATTAAGTCAGCTTTTGTCACAATGATTGGATTTGATTTCTTACTTTTTTGGGATCGCAAATTTAGAAGCGGTTGATTCAATTCCAAAATTAATTTACTGACTATCAACAAAGTGGAGTGAAAAAACCGATAGAAGGAAGGTTCGGCTGGCTCGAATGCTGTTTTTCATCAGTTTAGTTCGTTTTTTTGAAAAAATGAAAGCCGCAGAGTTTCAAAAAAAAATAATTGAGTGGTATGAGGAAAATAAACGCCAACTACCCTGGCGCGAAACTGTTGATCCCTATAAAATATGGCTGTCAGAAATTATTCTACAACAAACAAGGGTAGCACAAGGGTTGCCCTACTATCTACGCTTTGTAAAATCGTTTCCCACTGTTGATTCTTTGGCCAACGCAAGCCAGCAACAGGTATTAAGACTATGGCAAGGGCTTGGTTATTATTCGCGAGCAAGAAACCTTCATGCTTGTGCTAGAGTAGTTGCCAGCGAACAGAACGGAAAGTTCCCGGACAACTATAAAGACTTGCTTAAACTGAAAGGGATTGGCCCCTATACTGCTGCTGCTATTGCTTCCTTTGCATTTAAAGAACCCGTGGCAGTGGTTGATGGCAACGTTTTTCGGGTTTTATCAAGGGTCTTTGGAATGGAGGCAGATATCACAACGCCCAAAGCCAAGGATCTCTTCACAAAAAAAGCAAATGAACTGATTTCGAAAGATCGTCCCGATCTTTTCAATCAGGCCATGATGGAGTTTGGCGCTTTGCAATGTGTGCCGAAGAATCCGAAATGTGAAGAATGCATTTTTAGTAAATCATGCGTAGCCCGTAAACATGAACTGCAAAATGTACTTCCAATAAAATCAAAGAAGGTCAAAGTCAGGAATCGCTATTTTTATTATTTCGTAGTGCGCTACAAAAACAAAGTGTTAATGAAGAAGCGAGAGGCTAAAGACATTTGGCAGGGTCTTTACGATTTTTATTTGATCGAAACGAAGCGTAGTAAAAAAGTATCGGAGCTATTGAAGACAGATCCAGAATTTAAAGGTTCAACGAAAACAAACGAAAGCAAAATTTACAAACATGTTCTCTCGCATCAAAAATTAGTGGTCCGATTTGTAGAGATGGAATTGGAAAATATTCAAACTTTGAAACCAACGGAATTGAAATGGTTCACAGATCGTGAAATAGCAGCGTTACCAAAACCTATTTTGATTGCGAACTATATGGTTGACAGATCAAAACAAAAATGATATTCTCATCGGTCAATTATGTTCGAAACCGATAACAAAGATTTTTGGTAACTTTGCCCTCCCACAGGGTAATTTATAACAGCAATAAAGTATGTCAGGTGTCAACAAAGTAATTTTAGTAGGTAGGCTAGGGAAGGATCCCGAAATAAGAAATTTGGAGAGTGGTGCGACCGTAGCCAATTTTTCAATGGTGACGTCAGAAACCTATAAAGATAAAACGACAGGCGAGCGCAAAGAAATTACTGAATGGCACAACGTGGTGTTATGGCGTGGATTGGCGGATATTGCAGCCAAGTACTTACATAAAGGTGATCAGGTATATATTGAAGGAAAACTGCGTACTCGAAGCTGGGAAAAAGACAATGTAACTCGCTATACCACAGAAATTGTTGGTGATAACCTGACATTGCTAGGTAATAAACCTGCGACTATGACGGGTCCAGATCGTGGCCACACACCCGCCAATACAGCAGCCAACGATCCAGGAGAAAGAACATCGCCATCCACAACCGATGATCTCCCTTTTTAGTATCGCATCAATCTATTGACCCTTGGAAACGCCCGCTATTTTAGTAGAGCCTCCCAGTTTCATTTTAGCCGATATCTTATCGGCCCCGAATTACTTTTACATTTTTAGTTTTTTGGCAATCGCTGTATTGCTATTCATGTCCGCCATCATCTCCGCTTCTGAAGTTGCCTTCTTTTCATTGCGCGCAGATGACCTTGATAAATGTAGAGAGTCTGAGGAGCCAGCGGAGAAAAACATTGTGGTTCTGTTAAAAAAACCAAGACTACTGCTCGCCACTATTCTTATCATGAACAATTTTGTCAACGTAGGCGTGGTCACTATTTCTACTTTTTTAATGTGGGAAATGGCAGGAACACGTAAGCCTACTGAGACGATTGTCGGATTGGTTACGTTCGGAGCCACCTTTGCGATCACCTTTTTTGGCGAAATCATTCCTAAAGTATATGCCGCTCGCCACAACTGGACATTTGCCAAACGGATGGCCGGCACCTGGCAGATATTAGAAAATGTGTGGCGACCCATTTCTTTCCTTCTGCTAAGCATGAGCAGCATCATCGAGCGTAGAATAGAGAAAAAGGGATATAGCACTACCGTTGAGGAATTAAATCAAGCACTCGACCTGACCACGTTAGACAACAATACAAGTGCGGAGGAGAAAGGCATTTTAAAAGGAATCGTAAACTTTGGTACGCTCACGGTTAGGCGCATCATGAAATCGAGAATGGATATTTCAGCTGTAGATGTAGAACTTAACTTCAAAGAGCTGATGGAGCAGGTAAATAAATCAGGGTTTTCACGCATTCCGGTTTACAAAGAATCTGTGGATCATATTCAGGGCATACTCTATATCAAGGACCTCCTCCCATTTTTAGATGAGTCGGAGAAATTCAACTGGCAAAAACTATTGCGCCCCGGATTCTTCGTCCCCGAAACAAAAAAGCTTGATTCCCTTTTGAAGGATTTTCAAAGTAAGCGAGTCCACATGGCGTTGGTCGTAGATGAATATGGTGGCACTTCTGGCCTAGTAACGCTGGAAGACCTGATTGAAGAGATTATTGGAGACATTAACGATGAATTTGATGAAGTAAATCTTGACTTTCAAAAAGTAGACGACTCTACTTTTATTTTTGAAGGAAAGACCTCTGTTCACGACCTAAGTAAAGCATTGAAGGTGGCGCCCACTCTCTTTGATGATGTGAAAGGCGAGAGCGAATCTTTGGGAGGATTAATTTTAGAATTGCATGGCTCATTGCCGAAAATTGGTGATCAAATCAAATTTGAGAACTTCACTTTTACGATCTTAACCGTTGACCAACGAAAAATCAACCGAGTAAAGGTTACTATTGAGCCCGTTACAAATGAAGATAAATAAGCCTATTGCTCTTTCTGTTTCCGTGATCCTCTTAGGAAGTTTACTTCTTTCGTGCTCAAAAAATTATCAGCCCAAACCAAAGGGATACAATCGGCTTTTGTTGCCAGAGGAGAAGTATCGTGAACTACCAGATTCACTGCCCTACCAATTTGAGTACTCTACCTCAGCCAAACTGCTGCGTGACACCTCATGGATCAATGAAAAATTCTGGATAGAGATTTACTACCCCACTTTAAAAGCAAACATCCACATCACCTACAAGCGAATTCAAAATAGAGATGCTCTGTTAAAAGAATTGCTGAATGATGCGTATCGACTTACTTCCAAACAACAAATCAAAGCGTATGGCATTGATGAAGTGAAGGTAGTGACACCGTTAGGGAAGACGGCCTTGATTGCCGAGATTAGTGGCGAGGTTCCCAGCCAGTTTCAATTTACGATGACTGACTCTAGTACAAACTTTCTTCGCGGGGCCTTGTACTTCAATACAAAAGTTCAAAACGACTCCCTAGCTCCTGCCATTGACTTCATGAAAAAAGAGGCCATGCATTTGATTAATACTTTAAAGTGGACCCCCATTCGCTGATTTGGCAATTGGGGATATAGAGATAAGGCGATAGAAATAAATTTTCTTTATTTTTGGATATGATGACACTCACTAAAGAAAAACTAATAGAAACTATTCGAGAATTGCCTGATTCATTTTCGATTGAGGATCTTTTTGAAAGGATTATTCTTTTACAGAAAATTGAGATTGGGATGGAGCAATCGAAGCTAGGTCAGGTTCATTCTACCCAACAAGCAAGAGAGAAGCTCAAAAAATGGCTGTTGAAGTAAACTGGACCTCGCTTTCTCTTGACGACATCGAGAATATAGCGGGGTTCATCGCTAACGATTCTCAATATTATGCACTTCTTCAAACAGAGCGTTTTTTTGAAAGGGTGAAAATATTAGAAACCCAGCCTGAGATTGGAAGAATAATACCAGAAATTGTATCCAAATCCATTAGGCAATTGGTCGAGGGGAATTACCGAATTATTTACCGAGTAATTTCTTCCAGCAGAATTGATATTTTAACTGTTCATCATAAGAGCAGGTTGCTATCCAACAATCCACTATTCGAAGAATAGTAACCTATTGGCAATTTCAACAAATGTCTTTCTTCGATACTTCACTAGAATTTCTCAAGGGTGTGGGCCCGCAGCGCGCTGCCTTACTTCAAAAGGAATTGAAGTTGTTTACGTTTGGAGATCTGATCCAACATTATCCCTTTCGCTACGAAGACCGAACCCGTTTTTATCGTATTAGCGAAGTGAATGAGCTAATGCCTTTCGTGCAGATGAAGGGAAAGATTTCCGATGTAGAACTCATTGGGGACAAATTTAAAAGAAGGCTTGTGGCGTATCTCTCTGATGATACAGGAGAATTAGAACTTGTTTGGTTTCAGGGTATCAATTGGGCGATGCAAAAACTAAAACCGAACGTTGACTACGTGGTTTTTGGCAAACCATCACGATATGGAAATAAATTATCGATCGCACACCCGGAGATTGAATTACTCACAGAAAAAAGTGAGAAAGGAGGATACCTTCAACCGGTGTATCCGCTCAGTGAAAAACTGCGAAATCGGTACATCGACAACAAGTTTATCATAAAGCTGCAACAAGATGTAATCAAAGACGCCATTAGCCACATTCGCGAAACGCTGCCTGCCGCTATACTTCAACAACAGTCTTTTATTGGTAAGAAAGAAGCACTTATCAATATCCATTTCCCGAAAAGCTTAGAATGGCTCGAGCAGGCGCAACGAAGACTTAAGTTCGAAGAACTATTTTATATTCAGCTTCGGTTAGTCAAAATGAAGTTGGTACGTGAGGAAAAATTTAAAGGAATGGTTTTTGGCGATACGTCCATCCTTACTCGTTTTTATAAAGAGCATTTACCCTTTGATTTAACCGAAGCACAGAAAAGAGTAGTGCGAGAGATCTACTCTGATATGAAATCCGGAAAGCAGATGAATCGATTGCTTCAAGGTGATGTGGGCAGTGGGAAGACGATTGTAGGCTTTATTTCAATTCTACTAGCCATTGGTGGCGATGCCCAGGCTGCACTAATGGCGCCTACTGAAATTCTCGCGCAACAACACTACGCAAACTTGAAGAAGTATGCGGATAAAATGAATATCTCCATCGCTTTACTGACGGGCTCGGTTAAGAAAAGTGCCAGAAAACCGATACACGAACAACTGGCAGATGGTTCTTTAAAAATATTGATTGGTACACACGCACTTCTAGAGGTGGAAGTAAAGTTTTACAAATTAGGACTGGCAATCATTGACGAGCAACATCGTTTTGGCGTAGCCCAGCGCTCCAAGCTATGGCAGAAGAATTCAAATTTTTACCCACATGTTTTAGTCATGACGGCAACTCCAATTCCGCGGACGTTGGCCATGACATTGTACGGAGACCTAGAAATATCAGTTATTGATGAGTTGCCAAAGGGCCGGAAGCCCATCAAAACGACTCATCAATTTGATTCACATCGACTGCAAGTAAATGGTTTTATCAAAACTCAAATCGAGGCGGGGCGACAAGTCTATGTGGTATATCCACTTATTGAAGAGTCTGAAAAATTAGATTTAAAACACTTGATGGATGGCTACGAAAGTATTTCAAGGGCCCTCCCAGAAATGCCCATTAGTATTCTGCACGGCCAGATGAAGCCCGAGGCAAAAGATTTTGAAATGGCGCGATTTGCAAAGGGCGAAACAAAGATAATGGTAGCCACGACCGTGATCGAAGTGGGTGTTGATATACCCAATGCCAGTGTCATGATTGTTGAAAGCGCTCAACGTTTTGGACTGTCTCAGCTCCACCAACTGCGAGGCCGAGTGGGTCGAGGTGCTGAACAATCATTTTGCATTTTGATGACCGATCATAAACTAAGCAGTGAATCGAAAACACGCATTGAAACTATGGTGCGCACCAATAATGGATTTGAAATAGCGGAAACTGATTTGAAGCTAAGAGGACCGGGCGATTTGATGGGCACGCAACAGAGCGGAGCGCTGGATTTGTTAATTGCTGACTTGGGTAAAGATGGGGAACTCTTAAAAACTGCGCGTGTGGCCGCACAAACTATTCTAGCTAACGATCCACTTCTTCAACAGGAAGAAAACCGGATGATTCTGCACCAAATCGAATCGACCAATAAGTCGGCCGTAAATTGGAGTAAGGTAAGTTAACAATTCTTGTATTTTTGGAAAATACTTAGATTCTAAATGATGAGAAGTCTGCTGTTCCTTTCGACTTTAATCCTTTGTTATTCCTCATATGCGCAATTAGGAAACTCTTTCTTGACCCATTTTTCGCCCAAAGATGAACGGATTGACTACCACAGCAATGGCATGGTGCAAGACGCGCGCGGGTTTATCTATTTTACTAATAAAATGGGGGTACTGGAATTTGACGGCAAAAATTGGCAGTTGATCTCAACACCAGGAGCCGTGTTTACTTTGTCTCTCCTTCAGGAAGAAGTCTATGTGGGCGGTGTTTTCGGATTTGGCAAGTTGGTACAAAAAGGCAGCGAACGCGTTTTTCAATCTATTTTTTCTCAACCTGTTTTTTCCAGTGCTGTTTCAAAAGACCATGTTTATGCCTGCAGCGAAAAATCATTGTTCGCAGTATCGGATGGAAAAATTGATTTTGAAATCAAGGCAGAGCCTTCAAGTTTATTTGCCGGGCTAATCGAAGCGTTCGAAACAATCTTTGTAAAAGTAGAGGATCAAACGCTACTTCAACTTAAGAATAATTTATTAGTAAAGGCAGAAGTAGCTCTTCCATCCACTTCGGAACTCATTTTTTGTTCGACCTACAGCATAACCGGAAACCTAATCATCGGCACAGAATTGGGAGAAGTTTATTTAATGAGTACAAAGTCTCCTGCAGCACCTCTAAAATTTAATGATGCTGGATTTGTGAAACAAAATGTGTTAGTGGCCGGAGTATGGATCAACGAAAATCAAGTCGCTCTAGGTACGTTGTTGGGTGGTGTCATTTTAGTGGACACCAACACAGGCGTCACAATAGATCATTTAGACTTCAATACTGGTCTGCCCGACAATGAAGTTTTTGCCTTAATGCCCGATCACGGTGGTGGTGTGTGGGTCGCGCACGAATATGGCTTTACCAGAATAGCTCCAACTTTGCCGTTCAAATCATATAACCATTTCCCCGGCCTTAATGGAAATCTGTTATGTGTTCAGTCCGTAAATGGCCAGACTTATGTAGGTACAACAACTGGGCTTTATCTACTTGCAAAAGAAATATCGGTAGTGACAAAATCGATAGAAGTTATACAGAATAGTCAACCTCGGAGAAAAAGCCTCTTTGGCTTTCTACGAAAAAAAGACGCAACCAAAGCGAATTCTTCAAAACCTACCTACGAATCTAAAATCATAAAACAACTTGGGTACTCCTATAAAAAAGTAGCTGGTATTGAAGGGAAGATTATACAACTAATCGAGATCAAAGAAAAATTAGTTGCCTCGGGTCTAGCCGGGGTATTTGAGGTAGAGGAAGGAAAAGCAAAATCAATTTCTAGCGGACCCGTAAAAACCATTTTCTTTTCAACAGCTCTCCAACAACTCTTAATTGGCACGTCACAGAATCAGGTAAAGACGCTTGCCCGCAGCGCTTCCGGGTGGATCGAAACAAATTTATTAGACACCTTAGCCGATCAAATCAATTACGCGTTTGAAGATAACCTCGACAACGTCTGGCTCTGTGGAAGAACGGCTGTGTACCGGTTGGAAACTATTGACGGAAAAATAACATACGCTTCTGTTTTTCCCATTGCTAATCCATCGCTTGACGAAATGGTGGGAGTTGCGTATGGAAATGAAGTTTATCTGGCGGCATCAGAAGAGTTTAAAATTTTTGACCGCAAAAATTCTTTTGTTCGTTATGATTCTTTACCTGGCCCGCATCGGTATTTCGCATCAGCGGGTTATTTTTGGTTTAATGATGGCTTTAAATGGCGAACAGTAGATAAGCGTTTAAAATCATTGAATCTAGAGTGGCTGGGTCTTTTTCCAAATTTGCGTTTTCTAGCTCCCGCTGAGAATAGCCAAAGTCTTTGGGTGATTACCGCCAACAACGAACTTTATAAATTTAGCAACAGTGTGAACTCAAACGATGATGTTCATTATCCTCTGGTACTAAGGCAAGTTAAAGGTCAAGAAATAAACATAACCAAAGGCAAAAGGGTAACTCTTGAACAACCCGAAAACGAACTGTCTTTTGAATTCATACAACCTGATTACCTAAGCAGTTATGCGATGCAATATCGATATCAGGTAAAGGGGTTATCCAATAAATGGACAAGTTGGTCAAACACAAATCACCTCGCGAGTTTTCCATTCCTTCCCCCAGGTAATTATCAAATAGCAATTCAGTCCAGAGACTTATTAGGAAATGAATCAAAAATTGAAACGATTTCATTCCAGGTGTTACCTCCTTATTGGAAAAGGTGGTGGTTTTACGCTTTAGAGTTTATCTTCTTTGGAATACTCGTATTCCTTTCCGTTAAACTCACTGCAGCCAATTCGAAGTACAGATACCTGAGTGAAATTTTATCTTTACTTACGGTGATCATCTTTGTACAATTCATAAGCACCATCATTAATTCAATTATCGTTGTAAAGAGTAGTCCAGTTGTCCAATTCTTTATTCAGGTTGTAATCGCTTTATTGGTATTTCCAATTGAGTTGTATTTTCGAAAATTTATGCAAGCTGCCGCGCTGGGAAAATACCAAATCAAGCTATGGCGTAACAAATCAGTAAACAATTAAAGTATGGATCAGCGAATTATTAATCTATTTGACGAGTACACGCACAAGCCTTTAAGCCGTCAGGCATTTCTTAAAAAACTTGTACAGCTTACCGGAAGTACGGCCGCAGCGTTGTCAGTTCTTCCTTTATTGGAAGTAAACTATGCCCACGCGCAAACTATCGAAGACGGTCAATTATTTACGGAGCTCGTAACCTATTCAGGTGTGGAAGGAGAGATGAATGCATATGTCGCACGACCAAAGAAAAAAAAGAAGTACCCCGTTGTCATGGTCATCCATGAGAACAGAGGGCTCAATCCGCATATTGAAGATGTGACCAGACGACTGGCATTCGAAGGTTTTTTGGCCATTGCCCCTGATGCGTTGTCTGCTCAAGGAGGCACTCCCGCAGATGCCGACAAAGCCAGAGAACTATTTGGCAAATTGGACGCAGCAAAAAACTTGAACAATTTCATCAAGGGATTCGAATACACTAAAACAAGGAAGGATGCCTCCACAAAATGGGGCTGCATCGGCTTCTGTTGGGGAGGAGCGTTAGCCAATCAATTGGCTGTTAATATGCCTGATTTGAAGGTAGCTGTTCCATTTTACGGGCGTCAACCGGAAGCAGCTGACGTGCCCAAAATAAAAGCATTTGTTCAAGCGCACTATGGTGGATTGGATGAACGAATTAATGCCGGGATTCCAGCCTATGAAACGGCACTGAAAGCAGCGGGAACTCGTTATGAAATTTTTGTTTATGAAGGCGCTCAACATGCATTCAATAACGATACTGCACCTACGAGGTATAATGAAGTCGCAGCTAAGCTCGCCTGGTCGCGCGCCATTGCATTATTTAAGAAAGAACTTGTGTAATTTATTATATGAAGAAATCCATTTTTAAAACGTTGGCACTGATCAACAAAGCCATCTTGCCGCGATACAGTAAAAAAGATATCACTAAATTAAGCAAGATCGAAAAAGCAATTGTAGCCTACCGATATTGGGTGACATTGAATTCGCTGGCCTAAACCGGACTCGTCTTTTCCGTGAGCGGTATCTGATTACTCGACACCACCCTTTACATTCGTATTCTAAAATTCCTTTTTGTATGAAGAAGCTTATTGCCGTTTTTGTAGTGGGGTTGTGTTTTCTAACTACTGCTTTCCCCCAAGGCACCCAACTGCTGAGACAGCCAACGCTAAGCAGCACTCAAATAGTTTTTGTTTACGCCAATGATTTATGGATCGTTTCCAAAGATGGTGGTGAAGCGCGAAGACTCACCAGTAACGAGGGTCAGGAGAGCAACCCTCACTTTTCACCCGATGGAAAACAAATTGCATTTACCGGACAGTATGATGGGAATACAGATGTGTATTTGATTCCGACCGAGGGCGGACAGCCGCAAAGGTTAACCTGGCACCCTGGTGCAGACAATGTAACGGGATGGACCCCTGATGGTGAGGCCATCTTGTTTGCTTCTGCCAGAGCTGGCGTACCAACGTTAGAATCCAAAATTTACAAGATCAATTCAAAAGGTGGAATGGAAGAAGCGTTGGATGTTCCTCGGGCCGTAGCCGGAGAAATTTCTGAGGATGGAAAATATTTGGCCTACCAACAAATTGGTTTTTGGGATCCTGAATGGAGAAATTATCGCGGTGGCCAAGCTAAGCCAATATGGATTATCGACTTGAAAAACTTCTCTCTAAAATCAACGCCACAGACAGACAATGAACGACACACTGATCCGGTATGGATGGATGGTGTTGTCTTCTTTCTTTCCGAGCGAGACTATGCAAACAATATTTGGTCTTTTAATCCAAGCACCAATGAGTTAAAACAACAAACCTTTCACACTGACTTCGATGTGAAAAGCCTGGATGCTGCGGGTGGGCAAATCGTTTACGAGCAAGGCGGCTATTTGAGCCTTCTCACACCCGCTAACTCTGCAACCAAAAAAATTGTAATTAATGTGCGTGGAGATTTTCATTGGGCACGAGAGCGTTGGGAAGAAGTGAAACCGGCCACTCTGACAAACGCTTCGCTCTCTCCCACAGGTCAACGAGCTCTTTTTGAGTATCGCGGAGAAATCTTTACCGCCCCAAAAGAAAAAGGTGATTGGCGAAACATCAGTCGCAACTCGGCTGCAGCAGATCGTTCTCCCGTTTGGGCTCCGAACGGAAAAAAAATTGCCTGGTTTAGTGATGCCTCTGGTGAATACCAATTGATGATTGGAGATCAGGAAGGTCTTGAGAAGCCAAAAGCAATTGCACTTCAAAATCCTACTTTCTTTTTTAAACCAACGTGGTCGCCAGACAGCAAATACATTTCATTTACAGATACAGATTACAATTTGTGGTATGTAGATGTAGCTACTGGGCAATCTAAAAAAGCAGATACAGAACGTTTCGCGCATCCCAATCGGTCACTCAATCCTGTTTGGTCTCCCGATAGCAAATGGATTTCGTATAGTCGATTACTCGACAATCATTTTAAAGCAATTAAAGTACACAATGTCGAGACGGGGCAAACGCTGCAGTTAACAGATGGTATGGCAGATGCTATCTCACCGGTGTGGGACGTCAATGGCAAGTATCTGTATTTTTTAGGAAGTACAAATTACGGGCTCAACAGTGGTTGGCTAGATATGAGTTCGTATGAGCGACCTGTTACCCGAGCGCTGTATGTCATCGTACTAAGTAAGAGTGATGCATCACCCATTGCTCCGCGCAGCGATGAAGAGAAAGACAAACCTAAAGAGGAGAACCTGCCTTCCGGCAAGGCAGGAAAGGACACTGCTACACCGATCGTAAAAATTGATATGGATGGAATTAGCAACCGCATTCTGGCGATCGACATTCCATTGCGAAATTATACGGCTCTGCATGGTGGCCCCGATGGTTATGTTTTTTACACGGAGAGCATAGTCAATCAACAAGGACTCACCCTTAGTCGGTATAATTTTAAAGAAAGAAAAGGAGAAGTATTTCTTTCACCTGTGAATGATGTCGCTTTTTCAGAGGATAGAAAATCAATTCTTTATCGCAGCAATGGAACGTGGGGTATTTTAGGAGCATCTGATTCCAACAAAAAAATAGGAGATGGAAAACTAGAATCTGTAAATTCCATCAAAGTAAAGATTAACCCGATGGAAGAATGGAAGCAAATCTTTAAAGAAGGCTGGCGTTACCAGCGAGATTTTTTATATGTGAGCAATGTACATGGCGCGCCATGGAATGATATTTACAAATGGTATAGCCCTTGGATTGAACATGTTCGTCATCGTACGGATCTAAACTATGTGATTGATATTTTAGGTGGAGAAGTGGCCGTTGGCCATTCCTATACCAGTGGTGGAGATTTTCCCAATATTGAAAATGTGCCTGTTGGTTTACTAGGTGCCGACTTCGAAAAGGATAATGGTTTGTACCGATTTAAAAAAGTGTACCTGGGAGAGAGCTGGAATCCGGATGTGAAGGCTCCCCTTCGCGAACCGGGCATCAGTATTTCTGCCGGTGATTATTTATTGGAAGTGAATGGTCAAGCTGTTACAACATCCACAAATTTGTATAAACACTTTGAAGCAACTGCCAACCGCCAAACCGTTTTAAAAGTAAGTAGCAAATCAACGGGAGAGGCGCCTCGAACAGTGACGGTGATCCCCGTAGAAAATGAAAATCAGTTGAGAAGTTTTGACTGGATAGAAGGCAACAGAAGAAAAGTAGACGAACTATCAAATGGCAAACTTGCATACGTGTATATTCCCAATACCGGCAATCCCGGTTACACTTATTTCAATAGATACTATTTTTCGCAGCAAGACAAAAAGGGTGCGATCATTGACGAGCGAAACAATGGAGGCGGTTCTGCCGCTGATTATATGGTGGATATTATGGCTCGTCAACTGCACGGATATTTCAATAGCAAGGCGAGTGATCATCGCCCTTTCCTCACACCGAACGCAGGTATTTTTGGACCGAAGGTAATGCTGATTAATGAACGTGCCGGATCGGGTGGAGATTTGCTCCCTTATTTAATCAATAAAATGAAAATTGGACCATTGGTAGGAACAAAAACATGGGGAGGTCTGGTAGGCACTTGGGATACGCCTCCTTTTGTAGATGGTGGAAGAATGGTAGCTCCGCGTGGCGGATTTTACGATGTTAACGGAGAATGGGCTGTAGAAGGTGTTGGAATATCTCCTGATATTGAAGTACAACAAACCCCGGCAGAAGTTATTAAAGGTGGTGATCCACAACTAGAGCGTGCGGTAGAAGAAGCCTTGAAATTACTGAAGACGCAAGGTGTAGAAATAAAACCAGAGCCACCGGCTCCGATCAAGTATAAGAGGCCTCTTAAAAAGAAGTAATGAAAATGGCCCGGTTTAACCGGGTCATTTTTTTTAGGTTCTTAGCCAACGGAGAAATTTGCCCCACAAGGATTTCGGCACTTCCTCGGTGATCGATGATGCCTCCTCGATTTGCTCTTTTACATATTGACTCTTTTTTGTGGGTGCCTGTGTTTTCACCCGACTTAAATAATTGTACGTTTTCTTCTCCTTTTCGCGTTGCAATTTTTCCTTTCTTTTTCGCTCAGCCTCTCGCTCTTCCCTTTCGCGCTGCAACGCAACTGGATTTTTTTGAGGCCGTGGTGTAAATTCCTTGCGGGGATTTTTCTTTCGTTCGGCAGTAGATATTGAATCACTACTTGTTGACTCCGGTTGTTCTTGTGAAGTAGCTATTTTCTTCTTTTCAGGAATCTCAATCTTACCCAATACTTTTAGACCTGATAGTTCGATCTTTGGGGCTTTTATTAATTCGGGTAGTGGGGGAGCTTCCACCGCAACAGGCTGTTCTTCGGTTGGGGCTACCTCTTCAACAAATGGAGTGTGTATAGTTGGCTCAATCTTTTCTTCGGAAAGCGTGTTGCTAACCTCGGCCATCAATTGAGGAGCGTACTTTTGAGTGATCCAAGTCACGTATTCGTCTTCAATCCGGGTGTTAGAGTCCTCATTGACGACAATGTCTTTAGAAGCTAAAAAATCAATAATTTTTGAAGTGTGAATGCCCAATTTTCTGGACAACTGCCCAAGTCTCATAGTTATCTAAATCTAATTATGGCGTAAATATACTGGAAACTAACGCTGCGGGCTACACCCAACCTGCTATGGTGGTTCTCAAAATCAGTTAGTCTGTTTATTTGATCAAATTCAAACTGCTGGTTGGCGTGTATTTATTCCCTGCCCTTTTGCCTCCACTTCTTTTTCTCACCATGTTGCTTTTTCTGAAGGACGCGTTTTTGTTTGGCTGCTTTTGAAGGTTTAGTAGGCTTGCGTGTTTTTTTCTTAATGAATGCCCTTGTTAACAGATCTTGTAGTTTTTTGATCACCGCTTCCTTATTCTGAAGCTGAGAACGGGCTTCTTGTGAGGTAAGTTGTACTACCCCTTCTTTAGTAATGTGTGAGGATAGCTTTTGAAGAATTATTGTCTTGTCTTCTTCAGAAACCAACAAAGATTGAACAACATTCCATTCCAGAGTTACTTTAGAGTTTACCTTATTTACATTTTGACCGCCCGGCCCACTACTCCGAGAAGTGGAAAAGATAAATTCCGAATATAGGATGTCAACCGTTGGTGCTTTCATACTTCGTCCTTAATACACTTTTAATTTAGTTCTTCCATCGAATCAATATTTCAACGCGCCTGTTTTTTCTTCGGCCCTCGGGAGTATTATTGGGAAGAATGGGCTGCGAACTCCCCTTCCCGTTAGAACTAACTCTCTCCGGGTCTACACCACGGTCGAGTAAAAACTCCGCGACTACTTCAGCCCGCTGAGACGAAAGCGTCAGGTTATAATCCTCTTTTCCTGAATTGTCTGTATGCCCCAAAACATTAACACTTGCTTTTGATTCTATTCTCAAGAAGGCAGCGATCGAGTCCAAGGTCGGAATCATTCCTTGTTTCAATCGGTAACTATTGAATTCAAACAAAACTTCGCTTAGTGTAATAGTACTATCTGTTTTGATTCCGGGAGTTTTTTGTTTAACCAGCGGTATCTGTACATTCCCAGTCCGCTTTTCCAACAATAGGCTAGCTGTATCTTGAATCGTTTGCCTCTTTCGAGGTCTATTACTCGGTTTTTTATTGTCAAAGCTATTCCTTCTTTGTTCGTTTCGAAAACCGACAAAAAAGCGGCACCTCTCATTAAAACAAATCAATCGGGTAAGAAAAAAATGATTGGGTGCTCCTTTGCGTCTGGTGAGCGCGGCATTTTCTTGGCTTAGGTGTGAAACAAAGAGAGGGAGTTTAGCCTTTTTCTTTTCTTGGGCAACCAATGAAAATGAGAGCAGGCAGCAGACCAAAATACTAAATAACTTCCCCATTTGCTTCTCTTTCATTTTCATTCTGGCCTGTTAAAAGTAAGAATAATTCTTTTATCAAGGGTTTGATCGGATAGAGGTTGATTTTGGCCAGGGATGCTTCCGAATCTTGACTGCCCCAATCCCCGAAACGGATAATTTGACCAGCTCATTTCCCATCTGTATATATTTACTTTTAACACATGCAATTTTTTTGTAATTCGGAATTCTAAACGCAATTCCCATGAGATTTATCTTGCTCTTTGCTTTCCTGGTTTCCTTTGTCGCAGCTGATGCACAGAAGAAAACGACAACGTCAACAACTCTTTCGTTCGATCAGGCACTCTATTCCGGCATCAAGTGGCGCGAAGTGGGCCCTTATCGGGGAGGAAGGTCAAGCACTGTAACGGGTGTTCCCGGAAATCCAAACTTATACTATTTCGGCACGGTAGGTGGTGGCGTGTGGCGTACCAAAGACGCAGGCCAGAGTTATGAAAATATTACTGATAAATATTTTGGCGGAACGATCGGTGCAGTAGCCGTAGCTGAAAGCGATCCCAATGTAATTTATGTGGGCGAGGGCGAGCAGACGCTGCGCAATAATGTGTCGAGCGGCTGGGGCGTTTGGAAGTCAACCGATGCCGGGGCAAGTTGGAAACACATTGGCCTAAGCGACTCAAGGCATATCTCACGTATTCGAATTCATCCGAAAAATCCGGAGATTGTTTATGTGGCAGCCATGGGCAATCTGTGGAAGCCCAACGAAATGCGTGGCGTTTATCGAAGTATAGATGGCGGCACTTCTTGGAAAAAAGTTTTATACATCAATGAGACTGCAATGGCTGGCGACCTGGCAATGGACCCTAACAATCCGCGCATTTTATATGCGGCTACCTGGAATATGAAACGCAATGGGTATCGCATGGATAGTGGCGGTCCTGATTCGAAACTTTGGAAAAGTACCGATGGCGGAGAGAACTGGGAAAATCTTTCGGACAAACCCGGAATGCCCAAGGGTATCAACGGGATCATTGGCGTTACCGTGTCTCCTGTTAACTCAAATAGAATCTGGACGATCATTGAAAATACAGAAGCTCCCGGAGTTTATCGATCAGATGATGCCGGAAAAACGTGGGCTCGTATTAACCAAGATCGTGCATTGCTTCAACGTGCCTGGTATTACTGCCGCATTTATGCCGACACACAAAATGAAGACAAAGTGTGGGTGATGAATGTGAGCTATGGAGTTTCCAAAGATGGCGGCAAAACTTTTGAATTGAAAAATGCACCTCACGGTGATCATCACGATTTGTGGATTGATCCTGCCAATAACCAACGCATGGCGATTGCAGATGATGGTGGTGCGCAAATCTCCAATGACGGTGGCGAAAACTGGACGACCTATCACAACCAACCAACAGCCCAGTTTTATCGGGTTACTACTGATAATTCATTTCCGTATAATATTTTGGGCGCCCAACAAGACAATACAAGTGTGCGCATTCCACATCGCACCGATGGAAACTCAATCACTGATAAAGATTGGACCGCTCTTTCCATAGGAGAAAGTGCCCATCTGGCACCTGATCCAACAAATCCAAACATTATCTATGGCAGCGATTACAAAGGCTACATGAGCATGCAGAATTTAGATAACGGGCAGGAACGAAGTACCAATGTGTGGCCTGATCTACCAGCAGGTTCTGGTGTAGAGGTAATGAAATATCGCTTCAATTGGAATTACCCTTTGGTGTTCAGCAAACATGATTCAAAAAAATTATTTGCGGGATCGAATCATTTACATTCAACCATCAATGGTGGGCAAAGCTGGCAAGAAATCAGCCCAGACTTGACGCGAGGTGAACCAGAAACCATTAAATCATCCGGTGGCCCCATCACGCAAGACAATACCGGTGCAGAGTATTATGCGAATATTTTCGTGATCAGCGAATCGCCTTATACGAAAGATGAAATCTGGACAGGGTCTGATGACGGACTTATTCATGTAACTGCCGATGGTGGAAAAAATTGGAAGAACGTAACACCTCCTCAATCGCCTGAGTACAATATGTGGAATAGTATCGATGTAAATCCGTTTGTAAAAGGGGGAGCGTATGCAGTAGCTACTTCCTACAAATTCGGTGACTATACTCCTTACATCTATAAAACCACCGACTTTGGAAAAACATGGACGGTTATCACCACCGGTATTCCAAAAGAAGAATTTGTGCGCGTGGTTCGCGCTGATCTTAAACGCCAGGGCTTACTCTATGCAGGCACTGAAAAAGGCATGTGGATATCGTTCGATGATGGCGCAAGCTGGGCCAAGTTTCAACTCAATCTCCCTCCCGTTCCGGTTGCAGATCTTGCTGTAAAAGATGACAACCTGATTGCTGCCACGCATGGAAGAAGTTTTTGGATGATTGATGATTTGACTCCTCTTCATCAATTGAAAGCGGAGATGGCATCGAACGCTTCCTTATTATTCAAACCAGCTGCTACCTATCGCATGCCAAGTCAAGGCGGCTATCGCGAGCCCCGCAAAGGAGAAGGCGAGAATAGGCCTGGGGGTGTACTCGTTCATTATTATCTGAAGTCGGTTGATGACAAGACGGACGTTAAATTGGAATTTTTAACCGCCAATGGCGAAGTGATCAAGTCCTACAGCAATAAAGCAAAGGAAAGACCTGAGCAGCTTACTGTAAAAACAGGAGGTAATCGGTTTGTATGGGATATGCGTTATTCAGGATACAAAACATTCCCGGGCATGGTGTTTTACGGCTCGCCCAACCAAGGACCAAAGGCTGTGCCCGGAAAGTATAAAGTTCGTCTCACTGTAAACCTGCCTACCGGACAGGCAGGTGGAGAATCGCAAGAGCAAGAATTTGAAATTTTGAAAGACCCCAGAGTGGCCACAACTCCTGAGGAGTTTCGCGCGCAGTTTGATTATCTGATAAAGGTGCGCGACAAAGTAACTGATGCCAATCAAGGAGTGATTGACATTCGAAAGATTAAAGAAGATTTAGGTTCGCTGAAAAATAAAGTCGGGACAGAAGCACAATACAAAGAACTGATCGATGCAGTAAAGAAGTTTGAAGCCGAGTTGACCATTCATGAAAATAACATCCATCAAACAAAAAATCGCAGTGTGCAAGATCCTTTGAACTACGGCATAAAGATGAATAACCGATTGGCCCATCTGATGGTTGAACAAGCAGCCGGAGATTTCCCCCCTACTCAACAAGGCGAACAAGTCCGCGAGATGCTCACCAAAATGGTGGATGATGAATTGTTAAAACTCCGCTCTACGATCAATCAAAACACCGAGCGGATCAACAACATGGCAAAGGAAAAGGGAATTGAGGTGGTGATGATTAAGAAAAATCCGATTGTGAATTAATCTGGTCTGGTTTTTATTCTGGGCATCGTTGCGATTGCAAAATAAATCAGAAGAGTTTTAGTTGAAACTCTTCTGATCTATCTGGCCTAGGTACAAAATCTGTAAAATTAGAAACCTGAATACCTAGTAGTCTGACTTTCTTGTTTAGCAGATCCGTGTTGAGTAATAGTTGCTTCGCTGTTAATTCGATTGATTCGAGGTCGTCAATGCCCCGTTCAAACGACTGGCTTCGCGTAATCTGCTTAAAATCGTGAAATTTAATTTTTAGTGTGATCGTTTTTCCTTTTAGTTGATACCGGTTCAATCGACTGTGAACACCCAATGCTATTTTTTCCAGCTCTACATACATTTCCTCTTGGGTAGTCAAATCAAACGGAAAAGTGTCCTCTGCGCCTACTGACTTTGTTTCCCGATCAGGCTTCACGAGCCGATCGTCTATACCGCGTACAATTTTATAGAAAAACCTTCCGGGCTTTCCGAAGTGTTTGATCAATTCTCTCTCTGTTAGTTTTTTTAAATCACCTCCCGTGTGCAAGCCTTGTCTTTTCATTTTCTCAGCGGTTACTTTGCCCACGCCAAAAAATTTCTCTACCGGCAGTTTTTCCATAAAGTTGGTAAGCCCGGATGGCCCTATAAAAGTAAGGCCATCCGGCTTGTTCATATCTGAAGCCACCTTGGCGGCAAACTTGTTCACAGAAACACCGGCAGAAGCTGTGAGGTGCAATTCGGTTTTAATGGCCCTGCGAATCAGCTTAGCGATTTCAATGGCGGAGCCTATACCTTGTTTATCGTGCGTTACATCCAAGAATGCCTCATCGAGCGAAAGAGGCTCTATCAAATCTGTATATCGATGAAAAATCTCACGTATCTGACGAGACACTTCTTTGTAGGCATCAAATCGCGGGCGAACGAAAATCAGTTCCTTACAAAGTTGTGCTGCCCGTTTCGATGACATGGCCGAGCGAATTCCAAATTTCCTTGCCTCATAACTGGCTGTGGCAATTACGCCACCTCGCCCTTGAGGAGAGCCACCCACAGCAATGGGTTTGCCCCGCAAACTGGGGTTGTCTCGTTGTTCCACGGAAGCATAAAAAGCATCCATATCAATATGAATGATCTTTCGAATTTCTTTCGCAACAGCTTCTTCCATAGTCGGTACAAATATAAAACACGGTCAATAGGAATTATAGACAACTCCGTACGTGCTGTGAGAGGATGCTTTCAGCGTCAATTTTAAGTTCAAAAATGATATCAGATTGTTATCTTCGAGGCATGAGAAAAAAGTTAGCTGAAGAAGTTGGTGCAAGAAAGAAATTCAGAGGTGTATTTGCCCGTTACGGGAAAAAAGTCAACTACAAAGGATATTCAGAAGAAACGGTTTTAGTTGAACAAATTGTAGACGCAGAAACCGGCCAAGTGATGTGTGACCATATTTGGTTTAACCTGACCAAGAGCTTCGAAAAACTAAATCTGACAAGCGGTGATGTTTTACAATTTGACGCAAGGATAAAAGAGTATCAAAAAGGATATAAAAACAGCGCGTACAAAATCAACAACACCACTAAAGATTTCAAACTTAGTCATCCGACAAATATTTCACTGGTAAAGAAACCCGTTTAGGAAAATGACACTAGATGAATTCAAGGTGATTGGTAATCCAAACGGGTTAACACCACTGCTTCAGGCCTTATGGTATGATGCAAACCAAGATTGGCAAAGTGCTCATCAAATTGCCCAGGAGTTACATACACAAAATGCCTCCTGTTTTCAGCGTTGCAACACCCTAGAAATTTTTCTGTACAATTTGGTACAGTTCGGTTTGTAAATCGTCCATTTTGAGCAGTTTAGATTGGGTGTGTTTGGATTCTGGAAGCGTGAAAGTTATTTCATACATGTTATG
>JADBYQ010000083.1 GCA_020402945.1 Cytophagales bacterium
GCATTGAGTTTTTTCGATCCACCCCATCCATCATCGATAGTACGTGAAGGAATTTCGATCAACACGACTTGCTTAGTACCTACGGCACCTTCTTTTTGACTTAATTTTTGTTCGGCAGAAACTGATTTCAGTATGCCTTTGAATTCGGGAAGTTTCATAATAAGGGAGTTTGTTTTTTTTAATTAATTAGTTTTTCAAAATGGACAATCAGAACAAAGTGAAGCAGGGGGGGCATGACTCCAGTCGCTAATTTTCTTCACTCTCAATTTGCGCTCGTCTATATCATAATAGAGACGGCTCTTTTTTGCGTTTTGCGAATTGGTGAGAACTTGAATATTGTCTATGTGATATCCGATCTGATCGTTTAAGCGATCAATCGTCAACGATTTTTGAGAAGTTCCTTTTTTCTTGATGTAGTCCGTTTCAACGGCAAAATTTTTGAACTCAGTAAGCGATAAAAGAAAGGGAATCCCACGCCTCTTGGCGTTGTTTCGTAAAGCGTTGAAAAAATACAGAAAGGGATTTGTTTTCTTGGTCTGCCTGGAAAGACAGGTACTGCAAATCAGCCTATTCTTTTGGGCATTATTGGAACAGTGTTTACACTTTCGTTTCATGCTACTTTGAGTTTAGAGGTTAACTCACTCATATCTTCGAAACGCGAAGTGGCAAACGTGCCAAAACACTCAGCTTCACCGTAATTCAATAACTTGATTTGGAGGTCTTGAACCTGACTAAATAAATGATCTAGTCTATGCCTCCGGATTGTATCTGTGGAAGCGACACGCCCAGCGTTACGATAACTCTTAATCGCTTGCTTTGCGAATTCGCAAAACTTTTTTAGGTCGATGAAAGCGAAATAATTACCGTCTTTCCAGATTGCTCGAGCATAGACCTGTTTAATATAGTGTTCGAGCGAAGTGTGATCGACCAACACTTTAAAGTCTGGAGCGATGAGCCAGATTTCGCGCTCGTGTTGATATAACTC
This sequence comes from Cytophagales bacterium, assembly GCA_020402945.1. GTDB lineage: Bacteria > Bacteroidota > Bacteroidia > Cytophagales > Cyclobacteriaceae > ELB16-189. The sequence continues at coordinate 986 of JADBYQ010000083.1, forward strand.
AATTAAAATGGAATTGCACCGATAAGTAAACTCGGTCAGGAAGCGGTTTGTATCCGCCAGAAACTTCTTGGTCGCTTTCTCGGACTTGAATTTGTGAATAGTTCCGTTACCTAAACGAACGACATAATCACCATTTTCCCGATAGAAAGTCTTTATTAATACCTCTCTCATAAAGTAGTAATTGACTTATTAAGTTAGTCCATCACTACTTGCTTCGAGGGCTGTTTCGTTATATAATTTATATTATGTTAAATAAAACTCTCGCGCTTTTGTCGTTTTCCCGTTATTGACTTTCAAAAATGTCCAAGTATACAAGAGTCCGAGTTGCTTTCATCAGAATTTAGGCCAAAATCGAACTATTTTGGACAAAATTGACACTCAGCTTTTGGATTAAAAATATTAGAAAAGAACAATAGTAGGCACAAATACTGGATAGCAATAGCATTAAAATTACGAAATGGGAGATTACTTCCCCCCCTTATCTTTATAGCCTTGGATAAATGTTAACATCTTTGTGAACCCCCAGTTTAGCTTTGCCAAATCTTTAACAAACAATTCGTTAGTAATGCCGTGTATATCACGAATGAAAATTTTTCTTTCTTCTAAAGACATAATCTCAATCATAGTTGCTGTTTGGCATGGGAAGTTTATGTACACCGCATCGTGAAGGATAGGTTCCTTTTTAAATAGCTTTAGCCGATGTTCAGTAGTTGATCTTAACATTATTCCACATGGCGGCTTCCTAAACTTCAATAACTGAATGAGGCGGTAGAGCTGTTGCCTATTTAATACATCTAAGTGATCAATCACAATTAACAGCTTTTGATTCCGGAGATCTTCTTTAAGACGCTCTTTAACTACAATCAATAGTCTATCAATACTTATGGATAGATGGCTCAAATTTGAGAATTTTACATTTGTTGCATGCCGTAAAATTTCAACAGATAAATTTCTAATCGAATTATTCATCAAACAGTCAATATGTACGATTTTGATATGTGTAGATGTTCGTTGCATATCTGCAAGAGCATGGCCTAGGCCATTACCATGCGGAGTCTCGATGAATTTGATCCAATTCTTCTGCCAAATATCAAATGCAGCTTTCTGCATTTCTAGTTGGCCCTTCGTAATAAATCCATTAACCATTTGTCATTTCCATTAAACGTTTGAACCTCTTTCTACGTACTCTTGATTTTTCAAGCTGAGCGCCTAAGTTGGAAACGTCTGGCTCAGGTATGCCTAGTTCTTTTCGTACTAGCCGATTCGATTCGTTCCTGACATCAATTATCTTAAGAGCAGAGCAACCTATATAATCTTCCCATCCCCCACCCTCATATACTAATTTAGCGCGATACTTTGCTTCAACAATTTGTCCTGAGTTAGTCAAAAAGAAAACTTCGCTCTCAATTACATTTGGATTGATTAAAGCGACACCTTTTCCATAACAATCTGAAGCTAGCTGATAATCCATTATGAATTCTGCCAACTTGAATCGGCATGTCGTTCCCTCAGAAATTGCATCAACCTTTGAAAAGTATAGTTGAGCAAATTCACTGCGAGGCATCTCTCTAGAAAATCCTTTCTTCATCTTGGTGAAACAATCTTTCGGTGTCGAACGAAATGATGAATTACTACTTCCCAAATCATCAAAAGAATTGAATTCGTCAAGCACCAGCTCGCCAAATGAACTAACGGATTCTTTATAATTACGCTCCAGTTGAATGTTAACCAAATAACTATTCGCTTCTGACTTTTGAACGATATCGTATCTGTGTAACTTGTCCTTACTCGTAGTGTAGAAGTTCAAGAAATGCGAAAGCCGAAAATTATTGCAGTTTTGAATCTGTACCGGGAGCCGAAGGCGTTCAATTAACTCCCTACATTCTTCTAAGTACGATGATAAGGATGGGTCAATTAAAATGGAAATAGGAATCTTAAGGGTCGGTTCAATAACAGCACGAACTGCTTGCTCAAAATCAGACGGTTCACCAGTAAGACAGGCTCGATAGATAACGAATTTTGTAGAGTGGTCGTAAACTAAAATATAATTCTCATAAGACCACGTATTGCAATTGTCTTCGTCCAAACCACTTAACTCAAAGCGGTACACCGCAAAGCAGATTTGCTCAAAAGGCAGATAGACTTTTAAGCCTAGCTCCTGCTCTACTCGTGCCCGTGTTACACAAAGCTTTTCTTCATTTACCTCGATATCTTCTAGGCCAGTCCAGATAACATCTGTATTGATTCGGTCCGTATCAATTATAAAGACTTTGGTTTTATCAAGGTGTGGATTATCAATAACAAAATTGGTCAACAGTTGAAAGTATGTAACGCAGTGGCTTCGCTTTGGTCGCGCCCGCAAATAGAATAATTCTATAAGGTCCTTAGTGGTGTCAGGTATCATTATCTGTCCCGAGTATATTCTCTGCTGCGTTGGTAATGACAGTAGGATATTAGGAATGTAATGAGGGGTGTGGGTAAGAAACCAATCTTTCCACATTTTCAGCTTTTTTCTGTCAAGTAAAAACTGAGTACTTCCGTTAACTTGAATTTTAGCTTCAGCGATAATCGGGGCAATGTCAGTTATGAATTGTCTATAGTTATAGGCAAACATCATCAATGCATTCTCTACCGCGAAAAGTTGTGTCGATGTGGTTGATCTATCTCTAAGGTAATCGTAGTCTGGTAAATAATTGTAATAACATCGCACAGCCTCATTTATTAACTTGATCACTGCCTGCTTAAAATTTTCTTTAGCTTCCTTTCGAGAAATTTCCTTCTCATCACGCTCTTTGATGTACTCTATTATTTTGTCTTCGTCACCTATATCGAATAGTTCATGGTAAGTTTGTTCTGGCAACTCGCTAATGTCCAAATAAACAAATTTTAAACTTGGTTTGCCGGGCTTGCAGTAAAGAAGCGAGCGTACGAATTTACTTCTCACGAACAGCCGATTGTCTCGCACTTTAAATGCATTATCTACCAGATACATCAAAGGTGGATTATATTTAAAAATTGGAGTTATCATTAGATTCCATATTTAGCTGCAAAGATTTCTTCTGGACTCTTAGTTACTTTTTTGGGCTTTGACAATTTCGATAGATCATTTGAATAAGCTTGTGGTGGCTCTGGCTTCGTTTCAGTCATACCCAACTGTGCCGGTAAAAATGCTCCGTCTGCCCTCTTCTTGATTTTGGCTGCTTCCCGTGAGGCTTTGAAATCAATCCCATCCAGTTCTTTGTCGATCGTGTCGTTCATATGCATAAATAAAGTCTTAAACTGAGCCAAGAGGTCCCTAGTTTCTTTGCTGTAACGCCTGACAAAATCCTTGTCTGATTCGGTGCGATCATAAAGAGCTGAAGGAACAATGTCCATGTGTGGCATCAAAAAGTGAAACCGTCGAACGCCCATTTGAAAAATATAAGCACCGTTTTTTGGAGCATGTCGGTCGATGTATACGTCAACTTGCTTCCGGTAGAACTTCGTTGCGATTTCTAAACTTCTCATTTTGTACAGGTATAGTTGTTTTTCTTTATGAATAATCACACCACTTCCAACAATTGTGCATCGGTGTGCTTCGAATGTTGCAAACGCTACTTCCGATTCGGTAATTTTAGCGATGTGATTGCTCTCCTCTGAAGTAAATAGTTCCATTGGAGATTTGCCATTAACGGCGTCAAATTTCTTATTATATTCCTCCTTCAGGATGTACGTTAGAAGGTGAATCATTTCAGATTCGCCTTTGAGAAACATTTTTTTTCGGATATTGACTTGCACACGCTTATTTGGGCGAGCATTATCTGACTTTGATGTGATGCTTGACCCAACGTACGAAGCCGACAATACTGAACCCTGATAGAAATCCTGTATAACTCCGAAGAAGCGTTCAAGCCTTCCATTATTATTCGGTTGACTAGATTGAGTGAAGTGAACACCTTTTGCTTTGAACAGTAAGTTTAGATTGTGAGCTTTTCCGCACGTATATGCACCAAATAGGTCCATTACAATTTGCCTAGGCAATTTATTTCCTGTCGTTTTAAAAAAGTCTTGCCACGCCCTCCTATAGACTACATTGTTTTCTGATTTTCCAAATGCCAAACCCAACACCGCTTTTGTCTTGAAATCATAAATTACTATAGCCACTAGCTGAATTGGCTTCTGGGTTTCATCGTCAGCGCAAACCACTTGAAAATGATACCCATCAACACCAACTTGAACTAATGAAGAAGATGGTGGCAAAAACCTCAGTACACCCAGGATTTTTCTCTTAAAATCATTTCGATTGTCTTTGGCATAACTTATAAGTGCTTTGCCACCTGTCTCCCTTAAAAAAGTTCTAATAGTTGATGCTGATACAGGTGAAACACCATTTGTTTTCACTTCAGGATAATCTGAAATAAGATTATCAATGTCCCGGCTTATCTCCTTAGATGAAGTTCTCGTTGGCTTGCATACTGCATACATGATGACTAGGTACTGAAGAACGTTAGTCCAAATGCTAAGATGTGGGCGAGTCTTTCCCCTACCCTTATTAACCAAAGACTTAACAATACCAACTTTCGTTACTCGTTGAATGTATTTTCGGAAAGCATCTTCATTCTTGAGCGGTAAGCGATGATCGGGGGCTTCGGCTTGTATGGAACCATCCGGAAGTACCTCTAGTTGTTCCAGGATATGCTCTTTGTTCCAGTTGCGTTCTGATTTCAATATGTGAAACACCAGGTTCCGATCGGTCGAATTACTGGCAATTGGTAAAAGAATTTGCAAGTACCCATAACTGATCGCAAGCTCAGTTCTCTCACGCTCATTATAAAACAAAAAATCAGAAAAGTGATGCAGGTGGTCCTCATACGATTCCTTTGCGTCAACCAGCATACGAGTGTACTTATCAAGTTTTTGATCTACGGCGTTAATAGATGCACCGTGATCAAAAGGCGGGGTTATTGCAATCTTGACCATCTGGCTTCATTCAATAGGACTCCGTCAAATATTCCCATTCTGATATACCATTTGATATGATCGTAGAATTCGGAACCACTATTGCAATTAATCTCTCCGCAACTTTTTTGTTTTAATAGTGTTCTGTAGATATGTTCGGGGTGATCACCAGCATCCCAGTATTTCTTAATTATGCTCAGTAAGCATACAGTTCGAGCTTTATTGAGTGCTTGAGTTTTGCTCATGTTGTAACTTCTGAAGTCATAATTGTACCTATCCAAATCACCAAAGCAATTCCTGAATTCCCAATCAAGCTTCTCTCGAACAGAGCATTGGTCAAAGGATTGGTCAACTCTGTTCTTGGAATAAAGAATTTTGCGGATCATGTCGATATTTTCATCAGTAGTAGAGGTCAGATCAATGCAACCATCATGATACACCGTTTCACAGGTTTGGTTTGACTGTTGCTTAATCAAGTAAGGCATCGCTGAGGCGTTGAACTGATACCTCGATAAATCCAAATTGAAGCTTAGATTCGCTAGAATAAATTTTTTTAAGATTTTCATAAGTTTAGATAGTAAGAATTTAAGGGCAATAGTTTTCCTGTGAGGTCATTTGTAAATGCTCACTTATTCAAAAGAATGCGACCGTCCTTCTGCGTTGCTGCAGGCTTACAGGAGGTTGGGTTGCAATGACTTTGATCCTTTTAGGATGTTGGGATGGTTGTGTTTTTGATCATGTTTGAAAGTTTAAAAAATGATAGACCCATTTATGGTGTTAAAAAAAATGCTAAATCATGGTCTAGAATATACTTTTCCCTATATTTACATTCATTCCAAAACAAACAACGTCCTCCAAAACAAAAAACGTCCTTTGGCTACAAAAAATAAGATGTATTACTAATACTACCATATATAGTACAATAATACTATTTATGGCTCATATTGCAAATATTTTTATTTTATTTCTTTTGTAAGTAGGGGAGAAAAACAGATATGAAGCCCGTAAAAAATGCAGATTCTTTTGGCCAAAGGCTGAAAAGTCGTCGAGCTGCGATAGGTATTTCGCAAGCAAAGTTGGCGGCCACCAAGGAGTTAAACACAACCCACGGAATGATCGGCCGCTATGAAAGAGATGAGGTTAAGCCAACCTTGGAAGTACTCCAAGCTTTGTCAAAAGCCCTAGATACATCGGTTGCTTATCTTGTCGGAGAGTCTAATTACCAGCCAAATTCGGAGTTACAGAAATTAATGGCGGACATCTTGGCGTTTCCGGAAAAAGAACAATCTGAATTGCTCCAAACAATCGGTAAACTAGTAAAATCAACCAAGTTTGATTTGGTCGCGTAAGCCCAGCCCTAGTGATAAGTGCCAGTGAGATTTAAGGAAACTTGGATTATTTACTCCACACTGCCAAAAAAAATATCGCACACTTTGGAAAAGAATTCTTGAAGGTTCCAATTAGCCGAAGGCCTGTAATCTAGTGGCGTCATTCCAATGTTTTGGTTAAAAACCAAGGCTGAGAAATGCTGCGGTTATTTGAAAACGAGGTCATGGCAATCTCGCTAAGCAATTTGTTCCCGGCTAATATCTTTTACAGGCCGACATCAATTAGTTTAGTTTGATTGAATTCAGGCGCTGGTTTCCCTGTCTCTTTTTTATTCAAGTAACCGAAATAGTTTGCGGACAGATTTAGCTCATCAGCGTAATAAGCAACAGATCGCAAGACTACTGTAAAACAATCTCTAACTTTATCTTATGAACGGAGGTTGTTTTTGTATAAATCCATGGAAGCGCAGAACGAGATTGTCAATGGAGGCGAAATCTCCACGGTTACACTTAAGCAAAAAATCAGCTAGAGTTTAAATCAAATTAAGTCAAAAGGTTGTATAATTATATAACCTTAGGCTCTATTAAAATTCCTTGATTGTCATTTTATGGCAATTAAACCAAGGAAATCTTTTGCGAAATCATTGGGACAGCGAATTCGAGCACTACGGCTTAAGAAGGGCATAAGTCTGAAGCATTTTGAAGCAAAAGAGAATTCTATTGATAGACATGCTCTTTCCGATATAGAAAATGGCAAGAAAGTCCCTAATGTCTATACCCTATTTAGGATATCGCTTATCCTAGATATTCCACTCGAGGAATTCGTGTCTAAACTGAAGTAGCCTCTTCTTTTGTCATATAAGGCTTGGTGAACCTTATGTCAGTTGGGTCGATGAATCTTACAATTCCGTTAGAAAGCTCGATGAGTGCATATGTTTTAGTGATATACCCTCCTAAATCATTATAAAAGGGCTCTTTACACCAACCATGGAAAAATCCGCCATTCTCCGGTTTCGAGATTCCATTCAAAACTGTGATCGATCTGAGTTCCTGTAACTCACCATTCATGATGTAAACGTTTAGGGTTACACAATTATACAACCTTGATCGTTTCGTGTCAATAAAGTATCTATTTAAATATTAGAGAATTTTCGAAACCTACTTTGGACAGATATTCAACGCACTCTAAAGATTTATATTCTTTGGCAAATTTCAACAATATTCGTTTTTATCGGCTGTGTTTTGAAGAAATCATCCTTTCGATTTCTTTCGCTTTCCATCAGTCGCTTTTTTTCGAGATAGATTCAAAGCCTTTTTTGACAAAACCTTACTATAAATCTCTGGCCTCCCTTTGCTGCTTTTGGCAGCAAAATCATTCACTATTTTCTCCAAAAAGGGTTTAAGAGATCCGAAGCTGCTTAAGGTTGCTTCAATTTGAAGAATTGCAATAGTTTCATTCGATAAGTCAATGTTTTTTCGCAACGTTTTCATATCTATATTTTAGTATATAAATTTATTAATTGTTATTACTAAATAAATATATGTTTATATATTTTAGTAATCAATAAAATTTTGTAATTTTCTTCCTCACCATGTAGTTGAACTATTTTGAACCTCATCAGACGGTCGAATCAAATAAAGAGGGCTACTCCCCTAGCCTCTCAAGTTCTATTAGACTACGAATACTGGTTGCATAAGCAGTACGGAAAAGCTGGAACGTATCTGACGAACGCCAAAACGTTTCTGAAAACCTATAAGGAAGGAGGAACGGTTATATCCCAATTGGAAACGTATCTGAATGGCTGCAGCCTAACTATACAGTCTTTCCTAAGGCGATTTAGGAGATTCCTTGAAGAAAGAGGGGTTGAATACTTGATAAATGACCTAAACGAAAAGAAGCTTCCGATTTCGAATATCTACGTTAAAATCTTTCTGGCTGAAAGGCAAGACCGACTTCGCGGGGATCTGTCACTTGCAACCTATGCAACAATTCTAAACCAATTTTTCAATAGTATTGAGTCTGATCTAAGCAGATTCAATAAGAGAGCCGCTGAGAAGTTTGTCCTCTCCCCTTCCCTATCCGATTATACGAAGCGACTTTATAAATCCGTCTTGAAAACCTTTTGTGATTGGGCCATCCTTTACCAAGGCTTTTCTGATAAAGAACTGTCCAAAGAGCAAAAAGTAGTTAAAAAGGGTCTTCTATTAATCAGTACACAGTCACTTCGCCAGATTTCTGCTATAAAAGTCCGGTCTTCGAGGAGCCAACTAAAAAAATATCACAAGGAAAGCCTTACAGAAAAGCAACGCGATCGAATGCTTCGGATTTGCAAAAACCAAAGAGAAAGAGCAATAATTTCCCTTATGGCATGGAATGGGCTGAGAACCGTTGAAATCACCAGACTTAATGTCTCTGACTGTTTGTTCAAGGATAGAAAGATCGCGGTTTGGGGCAAAGGTAAATCTAGCAGGTCTAAGGATCTTATCCGATTCTTTTCAGTACCTATCGCAGAAACGAAGGCATACCTTAAACAGAATTCTATTTCAAAGGGAAAAACATTTCCAGGAATTTCAAAAACTGAAATTAACCGCGTAATCAAAGTTAAATTTCAAGAACTAGGATTGTTTAATAAGTCTGGAAAATATTCACCACACAGTCTTAGGCACACTGCAGGACAAATAATGTACGATAAAAAGGTTCCGCTTGAATTTATTCAAAAAACACTTCGTCACTCTTCCATGGAAACCACTATGGTATATGCGCAAAAAGCAATTGATCGTAACTATTTCAAGAAAATGTCATTTAACATTTGACGGTATTGGATTGACTAGCTCAAAACTCCCCCCTTTCAATGATCTTGGAAACTGTTAACCATTTCGTGCTTCTTATTACCTGCAAATTCCGCGGAGCCGGATCAGTTTTTTCCGTCTTAAGGTGACGACTTTTACTTGCTTACAATCAGTTGATAATGATTATTGTAAAGCGGCGAAAAAAAGTGGTCATCCTGTATAGAATCTCCACCTCCTGCCAAAAATTTAAAAGAGTACTCTTTTATTCCCAACAATGAGGTGAAAGTTCCGTTTTTCGCAGCAAATTGATCACCAAAATTGATGTGAGAAAGTATTGAGATCGGTTGTTAGGTTGACCAAAGCTGCACTGCCAAGGGCAAAACAAACTTCAAATTAGGAACGCGATTGGTCTTTTGTCGGTTATTGTCGGGGCAGCAAGTCGCCCGTAACAACCGATTTTTTTTTACTGAATTTTTCCTTCGATGTAAGTATTCTAAAGATCAACTAACTGCCGATTTAATTTAGCATGTGAAATCAGTTTGACATATGATCATCAATGAGTTAAAAAAATGTCACTGTAGATTCTATATGGCAAGTCCATAACCATAATCGACTGACTGCAAATGAAAGTGCTCAGCTTAAGACGGAAAAAACTGATCCAGCTCCGCGGAGTTTCCATCTAACCAGCGTTTAATGTCTATTACTTTTTTGGCTCATGGTATTTTGGTTTCAACCCTTGGTATTTAGACCAACCTACTTCAAACCAAATGTATACCCTACAACAAGGCTAATGACGCCTCTATCGAGCAATTTATCTTTTGCACTTGTACCAAATACATCTTTTAATTCTAAGATTAAACCACCCACAATAGCTGTTGGATCTTCTTCTGCTTTGACTTTTGCTTTGGTTATATAAAAGCCAATTGCCGAATTGTAAACTGGTTTTTTTACTTCGGAATATTTTCCTCTAATATGAAGCCCCACCGCTAATTGACTTTTCAAACTCTTGGGCCAGTACAGAAGATCAGCCACGGCACCAACCTGTGTAAAACTGCTTTTATACTTACTCAAGGGGCCTCTCGCTTCCACTTCTTCTAAAATAACGGCCTGAATTGTGTCATTGGTTGAATTAGGGACAAGTCTTTGAGTCCCAATTTTTATCTCATCCAAGTCAGCATAGTTGTTACCCGAAAAAGTAGTTTGAATACCGAATCCATAGGAGATCGACTTTTGGTTTGTAGCATTGTAGCCAATTGTTACCGAACTGTTTTGTTCGGACTCATCTAACGTCAGTTTCGAAAAAGTTCCGGCATCATTATAAAGGTTATAGTTTGCACGTGAATGAACTGCTGAAATGTATAGCCAAGATAACCCATCGCCGACGGTACTATCTTGTGGTAAATAAATCAAGGTTGTTAGACCAACACTTGCCGTAGGGGAAATTTTTCTTTTTTCAACGATTTTTGAGATCCCATCGGTGGCTTTGAATGAGGCATGGTACCGTATGTCTACGTTCTCCCATTTCTCCAATTTGGAACCGATGTAACTTGAAAAATCAATTTTTGAATCTTGAAAGTTTGCATTAATGTTTGTCCCTGCATTGATAATTAGTGACGAACTTCCTTCAGAACTTTGAACTGGAGAAAATTGAGCTATTGCCTCGTTGCTAATCCACACGGTGACAACCGTGAGCATTACATTTTTCAACATTTTGATCTAACTTTTTCGTCTATGACTTCATATCTTGTGCCTGATGACTTAGGTTGACTTCCTATGATGCCAGTTTCTGAGAATATTTCTTCTTCACGGGTAATATTCTCAACTGTAATAGTTACCGAAGAATCCATCCGTCCACGAATGTGAACATCGATTTCAATCTTATCCTGTGGATCGGCATCTCTTTTTACTTCCTCTGAGATGTACTTTCTCCGACCTGGTTGAGCCATCATCACAACCGTTTTATTATTCAAACTTGCGGTTACTCCGGTAAGGATTGCCCGTGATGTAACTGTGATCTTATATTTGCAGGCCATATCTATAATGTTAGATGTTAAACTCGGCCCAAACGGCTGCATGATCTGAAGCCTGATTGATTTCACTTGTGACTGTATCAAACTTATTTCCTCGAACGCTATAGATTCCTCTTTTTTCGATACCCCCTTGTATATAGCGATCTGCCAATGCTTTAGATATCAACAGATAATCTAATTGCTTTTTACTTCCTTGGTACGTGCCGGTATTCTCGAGCCCAAGCAATGTCACAGAATTCACCAAATGCGGCATAGCGAGTAGCGGCTGCAAAGGATCGTTTTCGGGAGAATCGTTTAGATCACCGGCGATTACGACAAAGTCCGTTTGAAGGTTAAATCCCCTTTCTTGTATAATTTCTTTTACACGCTCTGCCTGTCGCTTTCTTTTTTTATCATTTCCTTCTTTTGAGCCATACCCTTGGCTCTTAAAGTGATTACAGAAAATATGAATGAGTTGATTGTTGTACTTGATAGAATAAACAGGGCAGTCGCGGCTGAATACTTCTTGCTTAACACCTCTATCATCGATGTAGGTATCGAAGATGTGTGATGCAATATTAACTATCACGTGCTGAGAGTAGATACCCACATCAATACCACGTTCATCATTTCCATCGATGAGCATAGAGTAGTGATACTTTTCGCCTAATAGGTATTTGTTAAAATTCTGGAGGGCTAAGCGATTTTCAACTTCTACACAACAAAGGATATCTGCATTTACTTCCTGCACTACACGAGCCGTATTTTGAGTAGCTACTTCATTGACTTCGTTCTTGACAAGATCAATCCATCCCAGCCAGTCCGCGCGACCACTTGCTTTTATGGAGAGCTTACCCTGATAGGTGGAGTAGAGCTTTCCTTTTACCTGATTGATTGTAATGTACTTCTCTGTTCTCTTTTTTGGCTCTACATACAATTTAATGTAGTCCAACATCTGCGTTTTATCGCTTTCAGAGTATGTTTCCTTTTCAACGGTGTTAACTAGCCAATAATATGCTTTTAAAATTGGCTTTGCTTCTGAAGAGAAGCCGTCGAGTTCGAGAACCTTTGGCCTCTCGAACAAATTGTTTAGGTTGTAAGTTGCTATTCGCATAACGGGGTGTGTGATATGGCGAAGTTAATAATTCTCGTAATTATTTGCAGGATTTTATTAGAATTTTAATGGTGTGAGATTTCAATTTACTGAACTGCTTGAAAGCTGGCAAGGTTGTTTTTTACCGCTTAAAGTTGCCCCACGTGGAGATTCCGCCAGGGTGGTCACTTTTTTTCGCGAGCTTTTGTGGAAATTCCGCTGAGCCTGATAAGTTTTTCCCGTCTTAAGGTGACCACTTTTACTTGCTTACAATCAGTCGATTATGATTATTGCAAAGCTGCGAAAAAAAGTGACCACCCTGGACGGAATCTCCAGCTAAATCGCTGGCAGATTTTTGAAGTTGGCTATTTGCGTATCTCATATGGGCTAGAATAAGCAACAAGTCGGTGTCGACCTACGAGTCCAGGTCAGACGGAACCGTCCAGCGTCAACAACTCCATCTTTTTTATTCTTTTATTAAATTGTCTGTTGGGTAAAACCTTGTCCTGCGTGGATAATTTGTCCGCGTAACCCAAAAATGCTGATACAGTCCTATAGTCTATGTTTGTAATTATAAATGGCAAACAGAAACTACTAAATAAAATATAAAACGATATTTAGGGATAAGAATAAACAATAAAGTATGAAAAGAATGACTATCGCAATCATAGCTCTATCCTTGTTAATAGGATTATTTTCGATTTACATTTGCATCCAGGGTCTTTACAATGTCGCTCAAGTAGAGAACATAAATCAAATGTTTGCTGAAGATGAAGAAGTTGATTTGGAAGAGCTTTATTATTATCACGAAAGTATAAAGGGAACCTCTGGAGTAATATCAAAAATTGCATGGACAATAACTGTATTGACATTAATCAACACTGGTCTAGCATTTTATGGATTCTTCAAGAGTAAAAATATTTATAGAAAATAACCCCGTCCTGCTTTTTATCCCCCGTTTATTGTTCGAACCGCCTTGCACCTAACGTGAGTATTTGCGTTCGAGCGGGGCTTCCGAAGCCGCGTGCTGTCCCCGATAGCGAACGCATTAAAGATACGAAAACGTTGGATTACGCGTCAAACCCGCTTGACGCAAATGCATTGTTGGTAGCTGTAGGGCCCTTCTCCGCACTTCATTCTTGGCCTTGTCTTTTGTCCCTCGTTAATTAACACCAATTTTTTATAGTCAGTCGTGCGGTGGGGCATTTTTCTTTACCCACTTTCTCCACTTACACTATACTGAGCACACTTATTGACTGGCTTTGGATGTGCGCGGGCATGTGAGGCCAGACAATGTGTGTGCGGTTTAGTTGGAAAATGTCTCTACTTGTTTGCATTAAATCTTAAAAAGTCCTTCTGCATTAGTTTGAACATTGTCCCTGCGAAGAAGTCACGGAATTCTTTGTTGTCATTGAACTCTTTAAATACTTCAAAGTTGGTCTCAATGTGGTCAATGAGTTTTCTTTTCAACACTTCTTCAAAAGTGATTTTGGCGTTCTGTTCGTCTGAATGCTTGAAAGCGTTTGCAAATTCTGCGTCCTGTGCTACGTCTGCCATCAAGTCCTCGGTCATTTTTTTAACCTTGTCCTCATTGGTGAATGTCGTTCCGAACCTGTCGTTAAATGCTTTTACAATGTAACCCTTCGGTAAAGTACATCTTTTAAGGAGTTTAGGGGAGCCATAGTTTTGAGGAAAAAAGAACTATGGGATCCACAACAGGCACACTGCAGCAAGTA
>JADBYQ010000084.1 GCA_020402945.1 Cytophagales bacterium
ACAAAATGTTTCTTCAATGGTGCGGTGACGTGTAGCCCAAAGTTTATATCTTCGTTCAACGTTTTGTGTCGGGGACAGGACGCGGCTTCGCAAGCGCACCACTGAAGAAACACAAATGTTGGTAGCAATTGCGCAAAAAAGAGATGAGTTACAATATAAAGTGGCTGACGGACAAGTTTGACAACGGAGAAACAATCAAATACATTTTTTTCTGGGGACACACAAACAAGGACAATCAGGAAGTTGGAAGGTTTGTATTCAGTCAATGGTTTTACTCACCATTTACAGTTGACGAAATTGAATACAAGACAACTGAGCACTGGATGATGGCTCATAAAGCTAAACTATTTGGTGACAACAAAGCATTTGATAAAATAGTAAAAGCCGACAAACCTGGAGAAGTAAAAGAAATTGGACGACAGATAAGAGGATTTGACGAGATAAAATGGAATGACAAGAAATTCGAAATTGTAAAGACTGGAAATATTCATAAGTTTAATCAAAATAAAAAACTAAAGGACTTCTTAATTGGTACGGCTGACAGAGTTATTGTTGAGGCAAGTCCGACTGACACAATTTGGGGAATTGGATTAACGCAAGACTCAAATATGGTGGACAATCCTTACACTTGGAGAGGTTTCAACTTATTGGGTTTCGCACTCATGGAGACAAGGGACTTCTTAAAACAATTTGGCGACTTTAAATATATAAACGGAGACCTAACTCCTCCGTGGAAAATGTATCCGACCACTGACCCACTGGACATGTTTTGGCGAATGGGACAAGGTGAGCAGTATATTATAGATTTTGGAAAATACTTTAGCGGGCTGTCGGACAGAGACAAAATAATTTACGAACTAAGTTATCCAGCGACAGGTGATTGGAGTGAGTTTTACAAATAGAGATCCGTGAAGCGCAACAGCTACCAACAAAATGTTTGCTCAATGGTGCGGTGACGTGTTACTCAAAGTGTTATCTTCGTTCAACGTTTTGGTGTTGGGGACAGGACGCGGCTGCGAAACCGCACCACTGAGCAAACATAAACGTTAGCGGCCATATTTCTTGGACAACCATGATGACAAAATCAACAATTTGCTGGGTTTTATTTCTAGGGTTTCTTTCAGCTCGCGGACAAGACAATATTTTGAAACTTTCACCCAACAAACATTACAAGCTATATTTCGTATACGTGCGGTTTTTGGAAACGGGGACAGAGCGGGTCGACACGATTAGGAGTAAGTTTACAATAACCTGGGACAACGATAAAAGCTTTTTGGTAGAAGACAACGCAACCATAGATAAACTCCAACGTGACTGGAGAGGGAAGGCGTCTGACAACATTTATGAATGTTGGTATGACTATTTTTTATATCTGGTGGAAGATGGCAAGATCATAGACGAAATAAGGGTGAACGAAGAATGTAAACAGGTTGTTTGTGAGCACGGTGTTTTCGACTATTCTACACCAATATTAGAATCTTTGAGCAAAAACAAACTCATTTCAGTTGCGCGGGTGCGTTTTGACTCTTTATCGACAGGCAGGCATTTCATCAAAGACGCTAGAGCAAATTCGGAAATCTATGCACCCGTTGGAGAATATGATGAATGGATAAAGTATGATGGGAGAGCAACGATCACGACAAAAAGTGGTAGCGACAAAAGAAGTCAAGCCAAAATCACAAAACAAATCAAGAAATTCACTGACTCCGACTTTCTGACACAGTTGACGGGAGGCGGTCCAGGTTACTCGCTATATGACATTTACTGCAATGAGCAACTTGGTAAAAACTTGACTGATTTTGAAGTCTTCATGAAGTGGAGACCGATAGAGCCGGGTGGAATTTTATTGATTAGTAATTCCCAAACTCCAATAAATAATTTGGTGAAGAAATACGGCCGCTAACAACAGGTTTGGTCAATGGCGGGGTGATGTGTATGTATAAATTTCTATCCTCGCTACAACGTTTGCCCACGGGGGACTGTGACGACCTTGTCGGCCTTAGCATTCCGCGATGCTCCATTGCTAAGGCCTCCTAAGCCCGCCACTGCCCAAACCCAAACGTTGGCGGCAAGCCAGCTAGGACAATATGAGAACACTATTGTTAATTCTTATCGGACTCATTGGCATTGACAGAGTAAATGCATGCCAGTGCATTCCCTTGACATTTGACGAGGAAGTTAAAATTTCAAGCACTATTTTTCGCGGACTAGTCATCTCGGCAGACAATTACCAATTTGACATCGAGATAATACAAATTTGGAAGGGTGACTTCGAAGCGAAAGTGTTTCATTTGACACAAGGAACAACTTCATGTGAAAAACGAATATTTGAATTAGGTAAAGAATATCTTTTTTATGTGCGTGACAACTCTGTTTTTAATTGTAGTCGGACAAACGAGTTTAATTTTACGGCTGACACTGAACTACTAGACCTAAAATTCAATAAGGTAGGGGACAAATCAACCATTGAGTCGAGCACCCTCACCGACCGACAATTGACAGTTTTGAAAAACATATTGACACATGCAAACATAATATTTCCAACAAACAATGGAGAAGTTAAAATCAGCTATGCTTATGAGGGCGGGTTTGTTGACAAAATAAATTTCTTTGAGCGAATTAGGTGGGAGGATTCCAAAATCAAGCTTTATAAAGTAAACGACAAGGCGAACAAAGACAATCAATCATACATCCTGTGGACTGGCAACAACTGGGACAAATCATTGAAGAAATTGAAAAGGAGTTTGTAAATGGCCAGCCGCCAACAAAATGCTTCTGCAATAGCGCGGTGAGGTGTAAGCTATAAGTGTTATCTTCGTTCCACGTTTGGTATCGGGGACAGGACGCGGCTTCGGAAGCGCGCTACTGCAGAAGCACAAACGTTGTAGCTCATGCGCAAAGACATTGGCGGACGATGACGACCAATCCGACTCAGATTTGTTTCCGCAGGTGGAAAGTCACAAGTAAACTATTGAAAATAATTGAAGAAATATGGAATTAATTTACAGAATAACCCTTTTCATAGCTGGTGTAGTTAACCTACTACCTGCAATGCTGGCATTTCTTCCAGACAAGATTTCTAAATCTTATGGCATCGATATACCTAATGCAAATTATGAATTGCTACTAAGACATCGCGCAACCTTGTTTGGAATAATTGGCGGACTTATGATTTTTTCAGCAATAGTTAAAAAGTATTATGACATCGCAACTATTGCTGGACTAATTAGTATGACATCATTTATCTTGCTTTATTTCTTAATTGACAAGGACATTAGTTCAGAACTTAAAAAAGTGATGGTAATTGACATCGTTGCAACGGTAATTCTATTAATTGGTCTCGCACTTTTCTTGATAACATCGAAAAATATCAAACAATGAACTGACCGAAACTGACAGAACAATGAACTTCTAACATCGGTTTAGCAAAGCTGACGCTGGACTAAAACCCAAAAATAGATTCGACCTTGCTGATTGAGTTTCACAACTCTATTATTATGGGCGGACTCGTTCGCATCCAATCATAATTATCGGTGGACTTGAGACAAGTCCAAATCAACTAAGGGTGGACGCGCACGAGCTACAACAAAATGTTTCTTCAATGGTGCGGTGACGTGTTGCCCAAAGTTTATATCTTCGTTCAACGTTTTGTGTCGGGGACGGGACGCGGCTTCGGAAGCGCACCACTGAAGAAACACAAACGTTATGGGGCATACCCAAATTAGTATAAAATGACTAAATTAGCGACATGAATTACAGTAACTATATTGAGATAGTTCCCGAAAAAAGGTTTGGAAGACCATGTATAAAGGGGACAAGAATATCGGTGTACGATGTACTTAATTGGTTGGCGAATGGCATGACCAAGGACGAGATAATTGTGGACTTTCCGGAGCTAACGGAAGGACAAATAAATGCTTGTCTATCTTTTGCCGCTGACAGAGAACACAAATTAAGGATTGCTTCGTGAAATTGCTTTTAGATCAAAATATCTCTTATAGAGTAATAAAAAAAATTGAACACCTATTCCCAGACTCGGAACAAGTTAGAAGGTTAGGACTTGAGAACAGTCCTGACAAGACGATTTGGGAGTACGCGAAGAAAAATGGATTTATTATTGTAACGTTTGACTCAGACTTTTATGATTTGAGTTTACTTCACGGACACCCACCAAAGTTGATTTGGATAAAATCAGGCAACACGACTACTGAAAACCTTGCGGACATTCTGACTGGTAGGATATTGGCGATTAGATCATTTATTTCGGACAGCGAATTGAGTTGTTTAGAAATTAACTAAGGAACGGGTACGCCCCATAACAATGTATTTGCGTCAAGCGGGGTTGACGCGTAATCCAACGTTTTCGTATCTTTATTCCGTTCGGTGTCGGGGACAGGACGCGGCTTCGAAAGCCCCGCTCGAACGCAAATACTCACATTGGCTGCAAGGCGCGATGACGGCTTCGATTAAAATAACGACATACGAACTAACTACAAATGAGAACTACTTTGACAATCCTACTGACTTGCATTTACCTATTAGCATTCTCGCAGACAAGTGAAGAAATTACTTGGATAAAATCTCATTCAAAAGAGATTCTCCTAGACAACAATGATTATGAGCGATTTGAGTTTCTAGACTCAATTCTTAAAAATAAGCGAATTGTAATGCTCGGAGAAAATACTCATGGTTCTAGTGAGTATCCTCTACTCAAGAATCGAATAATTCAATACCTACACGAGAAACTTGGGTACAACGTACTAACATGGGAAAGTAGTTTTTTGGATTGTTATGCTGTTGAATCTCTCAAGAAAAAACTTTCGCCTGAGGAAATGGCAAACAGTTCTTTGCACTTCGCATATAAGTCCAAACAGGTTTTTCCGCTATTGACATATATCAAAAATTCAGATTTAATACTTACGGGAATGGATTCTCAACCGACAGTTTACTCTGACGCGACAGGAAAGTTTCTCAAAAGCCATCCATGTTTTACAAAACTAAGCAGAGAAATCTATTACGTGGACAGTTTAGCGCAGACTCCATCTATGTACGCATGGAAAGATGGGAATCGTAAAATATTGGCGGACAAATACCAAGACATATTGAACAAAATTGACAAAACTTGTTCCGCTGACGAATTGGAGATTGTTGTCCGCGGTCTCAAAGACAGAATCAACGATATGCTATTTAGAAACAGGGAAAGAGACCAAAGAATGGCTGACAATCTTATATGGCTACTTTACAAAAAATATCCGACAGAAAAATTTATTGTCTATGCTCATAATGCACACATAGACAGACAGAATCAGAAGAATAGCTTTGCCAACTCAAAGTCTATGGCAGAGTTCCTACCTGACACTGTCGTTAAAAAAAGTTATTCCATAGGAATTTTCGGTTATGAAGGACAAGCTCGCAACAATTTGGGCAAAAATCCGATTTACGACTTTAAAACCCATCCTAAACTAAGCCTTGAAAATTATCTACACCAGTCAGGCTACGATATCACATTTTTAAACCTACAGAATCCAATTAGGACGGTTGACAATTCTTTCTTGTTTCAAAAGATCAACACGATGTACTGGGGTAATATCAAAGACCCAAAAATAGTGACAGACCATTATGACGGTGTAATTCTTGTTAACAAGATTACTCCATCAACAAAGATAAAAGCTGGAGCAAATTAAGTAACGGTGGACAAAGCGCCCAGCAGCCAACAAAATGCTTCTGCAATAGCGCGGTGAGGTGTAAGTTCAAAGTGTTATCTTCGTTCCACGTTTGGTGCCGGGGACAGGACGCAGCTTCGAAATCGCGCTACTGCAGAAGCACAAACGTTGTAGCGCATGGTTTATCGACAACTGAGACTAACGATAAAAGCACCAAACGACAATAATGAGTTTACTTAACGTATTGACTTACATAACATGGGACATAGACCCAGACATTTTTACCATTCCGTTTATTAATCATCCGGTACGGTGGTATGGACTTCTTTTCGCGTTTGCATTTCTGATTAGTCAGCAGATTAT
>JADBYQ010000085.1 GCA_020402945.1 Cytophagales bacterium
GTTTAGCGGGTTATAGTTTCAACTAATTATTTGTAGCCAACACTAAGTTAGTGAAGGACTACTTTTCTCCCTAGACGCCTCACTTTTTATAGCATAGAAGCTTTCTTCAATGGTGCGGTGACGTGTAGTCCAAAGTTTATATCTTCGTTCAACGTTTTGTGTCGGGGACAGGACGCGGCTTCGGAAGCGCACCACTGAAGAAACACAAACGTTGGCTGCAAGGCGTGGACTCCCAAGTAAATAGTGACGGTTGACAGATAAATAGATGATACCCAATAAAGTAAAAGTAATTCTTATAGTCATTTTTGTAACTGCATTTGGGACATTTGCTTACAAAAAGGTTGACAGATTTCTCGAAATTGACTCGTGTTTAGACCACAGTGGAAGTTGGAATTATCAGACCGAGAAATGTGAATTTGAAGAGGAAGTGTTTAATAACTTTTTCTTAAAGTTTACAACAGACTCTTTGTTTCAAATAGAAAGAGTAAGATTTCCATTCTTAATTAAGTCTTTGAACACTGACGACAAATTGACATTTGAGAAAATTGGAAAAGACAAATGGAAATTCTTAACGTTCGAGTATAAAGACGAATATGAAAATAGAGAAATCGATGCCTATACCCAAGAGACAAGGCTTTTTGCCGACAGTGCAAAAATCGAACTTCGGGGTGTTGACAACGGAATCTATATTGACTTTGAATTATACATGGAACATGGAAAATGGTTTTTAACGTCTGAAAAGGATTTTTCAAATTAAGCTTGTTGTCGCTGGACATTTCCGTCTGACCTTTAGCGTAGCGGTTGACTTAGTCTCGTGGGACAAATTTGACTGGAACGAATAACTAAGATTTAGTTAGCATTAACGGCCGACTGGAACGCCCAGCAGCCAACAATGTATTTGCGTCAAGCGGGGTTGACGCGTAATCCAACGTTTCGTATCTTTAATGCGTTCGGTGTCGGGGACAGCGCGTGGCTTCGGAAGCCCCGCTCGAACGCAAATACTCACGTTGTAGGCCATAATTTTTACAAAGATTCTCCATATGACAAATTGGTTTGAAGAACTCCCTGAACAATGTCCACCAAAGGAATCATTGGTGCCAACTGGACAGGTATATTATAGACTATCTAAATCGGCCCCACCGACAAGTGACGACTTTCTATCATTTAGAGCAAACAACCCAAATCGTGTTTTTAAAAATGTTTCTGAGTGTATCTCTAGGTCGTTATCAGTTTGGGACAACATCGACAAATGCATGAATATTACAAAGCTACCGAGACATAGGGGTAAATCTCATGTAATAGAAATAACATTAAATAATACAGACGGACAGATTCTCAAGACATTTGGAGAGAATCACTATTCATGGTGGAGGTCGACAACATTTAGTTTGGCAACAGTAAAAGTAGCTAGTTGAGTAAAAACTTAACCATATCGCAAATTTTAGTCTATTACGACTACCCTGAGATATTCACTGCTTTAGATGATGTGATGACAAACTATGTTTGCCTATTAATCGACACAGAACAGAACGTCACGAATTATGTAGCGACAGCGATTTCAGTAAGAAGACTTTCAGACTTTATAAATGGGAAAGTTGATTTAAGGGACATATTTGAGTCACCTGAGGTAAAGGAGTGGTTTACATTTTCATCAGCAATTGAACCAATAAAGGCTGATGACTGGAAGGAACAAGAATTACCGAAGGAGTTTTTACCAGAAAGAGGCTTTTTTTATCAAAAGGCGTTGGCTGACAACGAAGTGATTTTGAAAGAAGTTATTGATAACAGAAACGCAGTTGTTCATTTAGCCATATCTGATGAAGAAGATAATTATAGCATTGACGCTGACAACCTTGGTGACATTGTTAAACTGTATCAATCAATCATAGAGAACAGTTATAAGAAAGCATTAATACAGCGAAATATTAAGGACAAGAAATCCTTCTTCATTCCTCAGAACTATAAACTCCGAGCCTTTGCGGCATCTCAAAGCTCCTTCAATCTACATTTGTATTCAACATCTCAGACTGACCTATTTGGAAACTCAATGATAGAATTGGGGTTAGAAAAATTTGACGAAATAACAAAGGACTTTGAAAATGATGACATACTTATTGAATCACTCAGGACAGTTAAAGGACACACTATTAGTAGCCTTAAGAAATTGGTCAAAAAAATGATTGATAACAAAATAAAGATTAAGCATAAATGGTTTGCTCCAAATAGAGAGGTGGTACACTTCACAATTATTGACAAGAAGAAAGCGGAAAAATTATATGACATTTTAAATTTGGTGGAAGAGCTTGCTGAGGAGACAAAAGTATTCATAGGTTACTTAGTTCAAGTAGATGTTGAAAAGGGAACATGGAGAATCTATAACCGTGAGGACGAAAAAGAATACAGTGGCGAGGCTACCGGACAAATACTTCAAGGCGTGACAGTAGAGACGGTAGATTATAAGTTGACCTGTTTGGAGACAATTGAGGAATTAAAGGTTTCAGAAAAAGAAAGGACAAAGTATATTCTTCAAGTGATTGAAAAAGTGGAGTAGAAAATTACGGCCTACAACAATGTATTTGCGTCAAGCGGGGTTGACGCGTAATCCAACGTTTTCGTATCTTTAGTGCGTTCGTTGTCGGGGACAAGGCGTGGCTTCGGAAGCCCCGCTCGAACGCAAATACTCACGTTATGGCCAATTTGCGGACAGTGGCTAGATGACCTACGACTCAGAAGAAAACGCTGGACTCTTTTTCAACTCAAGAGTCTAACGAAGTTTTAGATGACGACTTGAATTTAGGTATAAGACTAATATGCAAAATACTAAATCAATAGAGACTAAATGGAGATAGAAAAAGCGACACGAATTTTGATTTATTCTCATGCTTTTTTAGGCGGAATCGCACTTTTTTCAGGTATGGTTTCTTTGATTGCTAAAAAAGGAAAAACTATACATAGAAAATCAGGAAAAGTATTTTTGTTTTCAATGCTATCTTCCGCTTTGACAGCACTAATAATTTCAGTTTTACCAAATCACGAAAGCGCATTTTTATTTTCTATTGGAGTTTTTAGTTCTTATTTAATTTTGACTGGTTATAGAGCAATAAGTTACAAATCAAAAAATGTTAACCTAACAATCGACAAAATAATATCTTGGACAATGATTGTTTTAGCATTCTTAATGATGTTTTATAATCCAATTTTCAATAATAAGGTTAATATTGTTTTAACCGTTTTTGGTATTGTTGGATTATTTCTCTCAATTAGAGATCTGATTTTATATAAAAATATAGAAAGACTAACCGCTGGTTGGTTAAAACTACATTTGGGAAAAATGATTGGAGGATATATTTCAGCAACTACCGCATTTGTTGTTGTGAACGACTTTTTTCCAAGCTTTTATGGCTGGTTTATCCCAGGAATAATTGGAGGATTTTATATAACGTATTGGATGAATAAATTGAAAAGTAAAGCCTAAAGCAGACAGCCGTTACGCTTTTATTTTATTAAAGTGGACTTACGTTACTTAGCCATTAAATGGACACTAAGTTTGAGACGAGGCAAACTGGCCATAACAATGTATTTGCGTTAAGCGGGGTTGACGCGTAATCCAACGTTTTCGTATCTCTAATGCGTTCGGTGTCGGGGACAAGGCGTGGCTTCGAAAGCCCCGCTCGAACGCAAATACTCACGTTGTGAGACATACGCACCACCTGGAAGTAGGGCAGAGTAACCGATAAGGGGAGAGGGGGAATGGCTAAAATTTTCAATTGTTACAACAAGCGACTTGATAGCAGATCAAGTCAATCCTGTTGTTGACAGCAGAGCATGA
>JADBYQ010000086.1 GCA_020402945.1 Cytophagales bacterium
CAAAGCCCTGCTGGTAACAATGTATTTGCGTCAAGCGGGGTTGACGCGTAATCCAACGTTTTCGTATCTTTAGTGCGTTCGCTGTCGGGGACAGCACGTGGCTTCGGAAGCCCCGCTCGAACGCAAATACTCACGTTGCCAGCAATTGGGTAGGCTTCGTGGACAGTTAAGTGTTAATTAAAAAATGACAAATGAGAAAATTTAAGTTGTTAATCATCATCGTACTGATCGCCAATTCTGGATATAGTCAAATTCAGGTATCGGGACAAGTAATCGACCTATTTAACCGGAAACCAATTAAAGGAGCAAAAGTAATTGTAGTTGATTCGCGTTTTGAATCAAAGACAGACTCATTGGGACAATTTTCATTACCAGCAAACGTGTCGGACAGTTTAATCGTTGAGCATACTGGTTATTATTCCAAGAAGGTTCAAATAACTAGGGCTGACAATTTGGTTGTTCAGCTTGAAGACTCTTTTCCGATATTTTTAATTGTGGACGAGCCGGCTCAATTTCCAGGTGGCCTAACCAAATTTTACGGCTATGTGAAAGCAAACCTGAAACATCCAACAAAGAAGCAAAAACACGGAAGGATAATGGTGAGATTTGCGATCGACACAACAGGTTTAATAATGCCAGATGAGACCAAAGTATTAAAAGCATATAATGAAAATCTAGCGGAAGGGATTCACGAGACATACGACCCTGAGATAATTCGCCTAGTTAATGCATCACCAGCGTGGATAACAGCAAGGCAAAGAGGAAAAAAGGTCAGACAAGAAATACGTTTGCCTATTAGCTTTTAGTAAGAGCGGAAAAGCAAAAGAATTCGAGAATTGTGTTGCAAGACCGATGACATCATCCGTAGACATTTTAAGGAAACGACTGACAAATTAAAGATTCGTAACTATTAACGGGCGAAACCCAACAGCTGGCAACAATAAGTTTGCGCAAGGCGGGGCGGACGTGTGGCTTGCAAGGTTCGCGTTTTTTTAGTTCATTTATCTTGCGGACAGGACGCAGGTTTTAACTTCCCGCCCTGCGCAAACTTTAGCGTTGTAGGCCAGGCGCTAAAAAGTCCCGCGGACATTGATGACCAAGAAGACAACGTTTAGTTTCCGCAGACAACTTAGACGACTTTGACCTAACGACTTTTTAATAGCACGGCTGACAACGTTGCGGCCCGGTGGAGAAAGAAGTATCGCGCGACAGCGCGAATTTTTTTGCGGTTTGACAAAGGAAATTTAAGAAAGTCAAAACAGGAATTCTTTTTTTAGGTTACGCGGACAACTCGGTGCCGTTGGACGAGGTTTCATTCCGCGGAGAGCTTGGACGGCTTTGACAGACTTATCAAGTGGACTCCTGCCCTATTTCAAAATCAAAGTTCAGTTACATTGGACTCGAACGCGTCAACAAAACGCTACGGACGACTTGAGACAAGTCGTTGAGAAAAAAGTAACGGTTGACGCGCCCGAGCCTACAACACTGTATTTGCGTCAAGCGGGGTTGACGAGTAGTCCAACGTTTTCGTATCTTTAGTGCGTTCGGTGTCGGGGACAGGACGCGGCTTCGAAAGCCCCGCTCGAACGCAAATACTCACGTTATGGGCCATTCGCAAAACGGCTCCGTGGAGAATGACGCTAACGACAATTAAGATTTGACTTCTAAGATTGTGACGGACGACTTTTCGACTTCAAATCAATGATAAGAGCAAGAAAAATGACGGGGAGAAAAATTAGGAGCAAAAGACTTATCCAGTCAACTTTATTGTAGTCTGACCACTGACTAAAAAGATAGAGACCGTGACTATAAAATTGTTGGACTAAAAGGACAAAGAAAAAATAGCTAAAATATTTTGGACGTTTGACAAATCCATAACAACAAAACAAACACACGCAGACAAATATTGAGTGGCGCCAAGGAGGAGATGAATTTATTGGATAAAAGATTCCAACAAAATGATAAATAGCAATAACAACGGACAATATCGAGAGGACTTTGAACAACCAATAACGATAGGTCATAGCGACATTTTAGTATGGCGACAAAAATAGTAAGAAATGATAAATCACTGCTGACACTTGGGACAACGGAATTAAAAGAGTATCAGTCGAGAAGAGACGGTCGACAAAGAAATTGGTGAAAGCGAAACGGCCCATAACAATGTATTTGCGTCAAGCGGGGTTGACGCGTAATCCAACGTTTTCGTATCTTTATTGCGTTCGGTGTCGGGGACAGGACGCGGCTTCGGAAGCCCCGCTCGAACGCAAATACTCACGTTGTGGGTAATGCCGCCCGGATAGTGAAGACCAAACGCGCATTGGCACATTTGCTTGCCGCTCAAATCCAACAGCACATCCAAAGCAAGCAAAAGAGCCAATCT
Organism: Cytophagales bacterium; assembly: GCA_020402945.1. Lineage (GTDB taxonomy): Bacteria > Bacteroidota > Bacteroidia > Cytophagales > Cyclobacteriaceae > ELB16-189. The sequence continues at coordinate 2,384 of JADBYQ010000086.1, forward strand.
TTCCCGCGCACAGACTTGAGAAACTATTTAGTAAATGGACATTGATATAAAAAAAACATTTGACAGAGTTGAGTGCCAAGCTTTTTCATCCGGACAATTGGTCAACTGTTACTATGTCTAGAAAATGGACAGGTAAAATTCCACCAGAAGCAGGCGTTTACGTATTAAAGGAGAATGAGAACATTGTTTACGTTGGTGAAACTGGAAACCTGAGAGAAAGGATGAATGACCTTCTGGACAGCAGACATCATACAGTTAGACGAACAATTGGAGAGAAGTTATTTTCAAAAACTGAAGGATTTAAAAAAGCTACAACGAAAGAAAAATTTCCAGACCATATTGAAAAACTAGTCAATAACCACATTACCGACAATCTTAAAGTTGCCTATTTGGAAATTCCACTGGGAAGAAAAGAACTAGAGGAATTTATTGAAGCAACAATTTCAAAAGACCAGAGACTTAACAAGAGAGGAAAACGAAAGAAGAAATAACCATTAATTGCTCGTTTTTACATCGCATTGGTAAATCAGATTTGTTAAATTAGGGGCGATGATACGACCAAAAGCTATAAGTCTTTTTTCAGGGGCAGGTGGATGCTCATTAGGCTTTAAAAATGCAGGATTTGACGTACTCTACGCATCCGACATTGATAAGGATGCCATTAAGTCTTACCGAGCTAACTTTCCAAACACAGTTGCCGAAGAAGCTGATATTCAAAGCCTTGACGGGTTTGAGATTCTCTCAAAGTTTGAAATGAAACAAGGTGACATAGACTTTTTGATTGGAGGCCCCCCATGCCAAGGTTTCAGTACAGCAGGTTCAAGGTTTTGGGACGACCCAAGAAACACTCTATTAAAAGACTATGTACGTGTTTTAGGAGAATTAAGACCCAAATGGTTTCTTATGGAGAATGTGGAGGGATTACTAACCTCCAAAAATGGTGAGTATGTATTTGAAGCAGTGAAAGCCTTTGTTGAGTTGGGATACAAAGTTAGAGTTGACAAAGTATATGCCCATGAGTTTGGTGTGCCGCAAAGGCGCAAAAGAGTATTCATAATAGGAAATAGGCTAGGTATAGATTTTGACCTGCCAAAGCCGACTACCAAAGTTAGAGGGCAGATATTCAACCTGTCAGAAGTTTGCTTAAAGGATGCTTTGATAAATCTTCCAAATCCAAGTCAAGATAAAAATGAGGAGCTTACTTACCCCACTAATCTTGAGCAGGGAGTTTTATCATCATACTATCTTAATCCTAAGAATATAATACATGACCATTATGTAATTCAATTGAATGAATTGCAACTCAAGCGAATATCCAGATTAGAGCCTGGTCAGACGATGAAAGATTTACCATCAAATCTTCAGCACGAATCGTTTAAAAGGCGTTCACTAAGAAGAGTTCAGGATGGAATGCCCTCAGAAAAAAGAGGTGGAGCTCCGTCAGGACTAAAGAGACTATTTGTCAATCAGCCAAGTCTTACAATCACTAGTGCTGCAACAAGAGAATTCATTCATCCAACAGAAGACAGACCATTGACCATACGAGAATGTGCAAGAATTCAAACATTCCCCGATTGGTTTGAATTCAGTGGTAATTCATCTGAAAAAATTCAACAAATAGGTAACGCTATCCCGCCCCTTCTCGCAGAGCAGTTTGGCCTTCACTTTCTAAAGCACTATTCATTCGAAGCCCATGAAGCAAAAGAAGAGGGAGCATTAATTGGGTTTACATTAACAAAAGCCGAAGCAATGAGTCCGGCACTGTTCGCGACAAGCGTTTTATTGAATTCATTTGATAAGTATACCCACCGTCAACAAGTATTATTTTAGATGGCATCAATTTCAGTTAAACAGATTTTTACTAAGGCAACAATTCTTGGCGCTGGAAGCGACAGGCTTAGTTTGAGTGAATCTCAGATATTTTGCTTACTACAAATTTCAATTCATGATTTAGGCTGGCCTTATAATGAAATAGGATTACCAACTAATATTGAAATTCCAGACACAGACTATTATAAAATCCCTTTAGAATGGTTTGAGAGTTTTAATGACGTACCGTCAATGAAGGAGCTTTTGGAAGCATTTCAATTAGCCCTAAATAGAGACGAGGATTTCGGTCTGTATTTTTCCAACCTATGCTCTCTGCATAAGAGAAGATTAAAATACCAAATAATATTAAGCACCCAGCCCAAACCGACAATGGACCAAATTGGACCACGCGGACTACTTGAGTACGGTATTAATAATAAAACTCTACTGTCTAACTGGATTACTTGGAGAAAATGGATATTTGATATTGATAATCGGTCAGGTCAAGAAACAGGTTACTTGTTCGAACCGATACTAGCAAGCTGTTTGGGTGGCGAACCAATCGGTTCAACTAAATCACCCGTTAAGCGAATAAGTTCTGACGGAAGTCAATCAGATGGCGCTCGTCAAATTGATTGTTATGTTGCTGATGATAATTCAGCTTATGAATTCAAGCTTCGTGTTACCATCGCTGCAAGTGGGCAGGGAAGATTTGCAGAAGAACTTTCATATCCTAAAGAATGCAGAGCTGCTGGACTCAAGCCAGTACTACTAGTTCTAGACCCCACCCCTTCTGACAGACTTGCGGAACTTAAAAAAGCATTTATTGACTCGCAAGGAGAAGTTTACATTGGAAATGAAGCATGGGGACATATTGAAAATAAGGCGGGACAAATTATTACGGTCTTTATTGAAAAATATTTAAAAGTTCCCCTACTTGACATCGCAACAAGCGAACCGACTTATCCATCGGAAATAAATCTTGCGTGGACAAGTGAATCAATTACAATTTCTGACGGAGCGGCTGAATACAAGATTAAAAGAAAATAGTGTACAGTTTCAGAAATCGCACCAATGCAAAGGCCGCACAACCGACACACATCCAAAGCCTTTGCATCCGTGCTCAAATTCTCCAATGGCGGACACTACCCACAACAAAATGTCCTATGTATATAGGATAGGTTCCTGAAGAGAAAGAGAAATAGAAATTACTTTTGAAAGCAAGAGGGTTTTTTAGCCCCCCCTGCCTTCGCAAGTTATTCCGTTGGTCATTTAAATTTACTTTTACGTTTCCATATCTGCAAGTTTTTTCATTATCCATTACCAGCATCCTATGAGTAGACCC
>JADBYQ010000087.1 GCA_020402945.1 Cytophagales bacterium
ATCTTTTCCAACATCTGACGCATGAAAACCATCCCTCCCCAAGGGGTGATTTCCTTGTCTGTATAGCCAATTTCAAACTCCATAACACTAAAATAGCTATTGCTACGCATTAGAAAATCCTATTGCGTAATTTGGGTTTAAGCGTTCTTCCATTTAATCCCGCAGCCAATCGCTTTTACTTTTGTTGTGGTAACAGGTTTTCCAGTCAACAGTGCATTTACTGCATCTTCAACATAATGTTTGGTTGCTTCCTGTGGTTTACGTGCGCTGTCATCAATAGCTCCAATGTAGGCTACTTTCAATTCCTTTGTAAGCACAAAAGCATGAGGAGTATTGGTTGCTCCAAATGATTTTGCAACAGATTGAGATTCATCGACCAAGTAGGGGAAGTTATAACCTTTCTTTTTTGCCTCCTTTACCATTTCGTCAAATGAATCACCTCTTGATTGAGTTGGATCATTTGGATTGATGGCGATAACCGGGAAGCCAAGAGAAGCGTATTTTTTGTTTAAGGCAATAATTCTTTCATTGTATGCTTTTGAGTATGGGCACGTGTTGCAGTCAAACACAACAATAAATCCTTTCGCATTTTTAAAATCTGCCAGCGAAACCATTTTACCATCTACATTTTTAAGCTTAAAGTCAGCTGCGGTGTCACCGATTTCATAACCTTCCTTTACAGGTGAGCCTGCCCAAAGCAGCGCAAAGAGCATCATTAAAAAAGTTGTTTTCATAATCTGATTGTTGTTTAATTATTGGTTTTTCACTTTAGCAATTAATTTTTCCAATTCGCCTTCACCAAGTTCTCCCTGTGTCAATTCTCGTTTTCCTGTTTTCCTATTTACAACAAGTGTTGCCGGCAAGGCGCCCGACCAGCGTTTGTCAATCTTATCGATCCACGAATTAGGATCATTCTCGGTTAACACCAAAACGCGTGACTTTATTTTCTTTCGAGTTACAAATCTATTGACTTTGTCAGTATTCGGATCAAGGTCGTAATCCATGCTCACTAAAATTACCTCTGCATTTTTATCGTCAGTGTTAAGCTTTTCAAAGTACGGAATCTCTTTTATACAGGGCGCACACCACGTGGCCCAAAAGTTGATCACCAGAACACGGTCGCCAGTGGCTTGAATAATTTTTTGCAGATCTACCAATTTCACGGACTCAACCGACTGGCTAAAAACGGAGCTTGAACAAAGCAGGAAAAAGAGGATCAATGGTCTCATGAAAGTAGTGGTCTGGCGCAGCAAATTTAAAGCACAATAGCTGGTTAGAACGTTCTTTTAGCATGTAAGTTTTGTCTAACTTTTCAACATAATCGTTTAATCACAAATAGTTGGTTAAATACAAGAAATTCAACCAAAAAAGAATTCCACAAAAGCGAGTTTCTATCCACATTATTGGCATGTTAACGCTTAACGTATTGATTATCAAATAATTAAATACATATTGGTTAATCACTTCTTTGTGGACAACTAAGTAGGATGCTTTAAGTTGCCTCACGCTAACAACCTAGTTTTCAGTAGAATAGAAATGAATAGCTAAACACTTTCATGTAACTTTAACAAACGTCATTTTCGCCATGTTGACAACTCGATTTACACAGGTAAAGGAAACCTGCCTTTACTTTGCAGATTTAGAACTAGCTCGACATTTCTACCATGAGAAATTGGGGTTACCTGAGTTTTTTAAAAAAGCATACAAGAAAACCACAAAAAATCTTGATTTCACAAGAAAGAAAGCTAAACGTAGAAAAACTACTGTTCTTTTCTAAAGAGCTGGCGACCAGCGGGTCCAATGTACTTTATAAGCAGATCTGAATATCTCTTGCTTTTAGTATAGCCACCGTTGGCTTCGATAAATTCGGTAAAAACATTATTCCATTCACTTTGTAATGGAAAAACAAAATAGCTGGCTTGTGGTTTGCCTTCTAATACGGGGTGATGAATAAGGGGCAATTTTTTTCGCACAAATTCAAGGTAGAAAATGATGCTGGTAAAACCCACTCCTTTGGGATCCTTGGCGATGTTTTCAATATCATATGGATGGCTCGGGCCTATGACAATCTGTAAGTTCGGTAAATGGTTCTTTTTCAATTCTTGAAGCCGTTCCAACTGCACAGAACCACTTACGCCATAGCCATGAGCGTCACTCAATGTCATCTTGAGTTCGTCTACATTCTTAATGATGGGTTTGGCACTGTTCGTTATCAATACGTCATAAACAAAGCCTAGGGGAGGGCTAAACTGAAATGATTTCGCTCTTTCTTTTGTCATTAACACAAGATTTGCACAGGTCACACCTCCGCTTGAGCCTTTCATTCGCTCCCAGATAAACTTCACATCATTTACATAAACAAATTTAAGCGAGAGATCAACCTTGTGATTAGCCTTTACATACTCTACAAAATCCGATAGTACCTCTAACGTCAGTCCTTCGGGCTGACCCTTCACTTTTTCAGTTATAAGTGGATAATTACCCCACAAAACCTGAAGTGTGCCCACTCCTTTTTTCTTCACATCAACCCAGGCCTCTCCTTTAATAGGTTGTGCATCAACAATAAAATGGGTCGCGAGAACTACAAGAAATAAAAAAGGCTTCATTTTTTTTACATTTTTTTCGAAATTAGTTGAAAATTTATTCAGGACAGAAATAGAAATCAACTACTTCTTCGACTCGGCTGTCAGCCGCATGCGACTTTACGTCTGAGCTGTATCATTGGCACGTTTTTGCTAGATAATGTGTCGTCAAGCCTTCGAACATTAAGCAACCTGACGAACGACATTTATCGACTCCGTCAACGGCATGCTCACCTCTTCTTTGAAAACAGAATTCAGCCATTCCGAATAGTCGTTGTACAAGACGCAATCGTTCAGCAACGTATCATCTTTCAGAATCTTGATGATTTTTTCTTGGTCGAAAGAAACCCAAAACTGTTGTTTTTGTTTTTTGGGTAATGCCGCAATTCGAATATATGTGATTCCTTTGTACTGCTCGCAGGCCACCTTCATAGAAAAATGCTTTTGGTTTGATCGGCCGATGGCAAAGATGGTAACCCAATAAAATTCAGATGATCAATTGAGTGAGATTTTTTTTTGATTTCTTTTTTAAGACTATTTTTTCCAATGGGATTTGCAACACAACTATTATGATAAGATTACTGCTATCTCTGTTTTTCATCATTGCTTTTTCATGTACAAAGCCGATTGCATCGCAGGACACCAGCGCTCGCCTTTACCAAAAGGAAGAGTTCAAGAAGTTTTGGTACAATGGGCAGGCAGAAATCAATACGTATAGGTTATCTCAGTCGAGATATGGCGAGGATCGCGATGGAAGTGCTGTTCTTATTTTTGTCAGTGAAGACTTTTCTCAAAAAAGGCAAGTGAAACTAGATGATCCGTCAGGTGCCAGAAGCGATAAGGTTTCTGTTTTGAAAATGAACTTCACAAAGAATTTTGTGACTGGCGTTTACCCCTATTCCATGATGTTATCGGTGTTTACGCCCATCGAGCGGCATATTTTTCCCCATACGCTAAAGGCCACATTTAGTTCGCAGGAGTGGTGTGGGCAGGTTTTTGGTCAAATGAATTTGAAGAAAAAGAAATATCAAATTCAGTCCAATTCCTATTTTGAAAGCGAGGGCGATCAATCCGAAATCCTCAATGTTACTTTGTTAGAAGACGAGTTGTGGAATCTGATCCGACTTGATCCGGAGCGATTGCCACTTGGAGAAGTAACTATAATTCCCGGATTTTTCTTCACTCGCCTGCTGCATACACCTATGAAAGAACAAAAAGCAATGATTACCTCGGAGAAAAGAAATGATCAAGTAAATTACTCGATTCAAATGCCATTACTCAACCGGACGTTGGTTATAACTTATCTGGAAAAATTTCCCCATACGATAATGGGTTGGGAAGAACACTTCGTTGAACGCGGGAAACAGGTAACCACGAAAGCGGCTTTGGAAAAAAGTATCAGGTTAGATTATTGGAGTAAGAATAAAAATGCGTTTATTGGCTTGCGCGATTCACTGGGCCTGTCACGCAAAAACTACTAAAATGCTTTCCAACCAACGTTCAAAGTTTTCACTACCTGCCAATAGTATTTATCTGAATTGCGCCTTCATGAGTCCACTTTTGAAGAGTGTGGAAAAGGCAGGTATAGAAGGCATCAAGCGAAAAAGAAATCCATTTTCTATTTCAACCAGCGATTTTTTTGGCGATACGGAAAAAGTGCGGGCTGAATTTGCGAAACTGATCCGTGCGCCTGACAAAAAGCAAATCGTAATTATCCCGTCTGTCTCATACGGCATGGCCAATGTGGTAGCCAATGTGCGCATTAGCAAAGGGGAAAACATGATTGTTGCGGCCGAACAATTTCCGAGCAACTATTATCCCTGGCAAAAATTAGCATCCGAAAAACAGGCTGAACTAAAAGTGATTTCTCCACCATCGGATCTTGCCGGTAGGGGGAAGATTTGGAACGAACGAATTCTTCAGTCTATTAACAACAAAACAAAGTTGGTCGCACTAGGGCATGTGCACTGGGCGGACGGCACACTCTTTCAGCTTGCGGAAATTAGAAAAAGAACAAGAGCAGTGGGGGCTCTACTGGTTATTGACGGCACTCAATCGGTAGGTGCTCTTCCCTTTGATGTTGAACAAATTCAACCCGATGCTCTCATTTGTGGAGGATACAAATGGTTGATGGGGCCCTATTCACTGGGGTTGGCCTATTACGGTCCTTGTTTTAATGACGGTAAGCCAGTTGAGGAAAACTGGATCAACCGTAAGCATAGTGAAAATTTTGCTGCTTTAGTAAATTATCAAAATGAGTATCAGCCAGGGGCACTTCGTTATGAAGTGGGGGAGCATAGCAATTTCATTTTAGTGCCCATGCTGCTTGCTGCGCTGAAGCAAATCAACGCGTGGAAACCCAAAAATATTCAGCAGTACTGTTCCAAAATAGCAAGCGGTGCCATTGCGGAACTTCGAGAAAATGGCTTTTGGATTGAGGACGAAAAAAATCGCGCAAATCATCTGCTTGGCGTTCGGTTGCCGGAGGCGATTGATCGAGAAAGACTGAAAATCAGATTACAAAAGAATAACATCTCCGTTTCTTTTCGGGGCGATGCCATCCGTGTTTCTCCAAACGTGTACAATAGAGAAAGCGAAATGAGAAAACTTGCTCAGGTGCTTATCGGCTGATCAGCTTCGCGTTTGTGTTTCCAACGGGCGTGTGACCACAGCCAATTGTCTGGTTGTTTTTTGATAAAAGACTCTGTTACGGCCGCATATTTATCAACTACCATTTGGCTACCTTTTTCATATGGTGGAACGGTCAGAGGAATGATCTCTGCTTCATAGTAGCCCCTCTTGATTTTTTTCGATCGAACGAAAAAAGCAGGACATTGTGTAAGCACCGTAAGTTGGCCGAGTCCGAGGAAGAACGCAGTCTCCTGATTCAAAAAAGGAACCCAATGTTTTTTCTCGTGGTTAGGAAATTGGTCAGCTATTATGGCGATGCCTCGCCTGATGTTTTTTCTTTTGATTGCCTCGCGTGCTGTTTGTTTTCGTTCGATGGGGTAGGCGCCAAAGCGTTTGCGGCACATCAGCATTAAGTGATCAAAGTTAGAACTACTCAATCTTTGATAGATAAAATCCAGTTTTACGGGCAGGTTGATGCTTCCAGAAACCATTAGCCATTCCCAGTTGAATTGATGGGAGGCCATCAAAATTACTGATTGATTTCGATCGACATAAGGCTTTAGGATTTCGGGGTTGGTATAGGGCATTCTTCTCGATAACTCGTGCTTGGAAATAGATAATAGTTTCAGTGTTTCAACCGCATAGTCGCAGAGGTTTTCATAGAAGTTCTTTTCAATGACTCGCAACTCTTCGTGGTCTTTGCTGGGAAAGGAATTTTTGAGATTATCCCAGACTATAGCCCTGCGATATTTGATGATACGAAAGCCGACAAAGAAAAGAAAATCAGAAAGCAGATAGAGAACTGAGAAGGGAAGTTTCGCTAGCACACGAAGCAATAACATGGCTTAAGATTAGTGTATGTTTAGTTACTTTTGCTCTGGAAAAAACGAAATATGAAGGATAAGGTTGTCGTGATCACTGGTGGGTCTTCGGGCATAGGCAAAGCATTGGCAGAAGTTTTTGGCAGAAACGGATCACAAATTTTAATCACAGGAAGAAACAACACAGAATTACAGAATACAGTTTCAATACTTCGCCAGCAAGGCATTCAGCTGCATGGATTTCAAGCGGATGTCAGCGTAGAAAGCGACAACAAAAAAATGGCAGAAGAGGCGTTGAGAGTTTTTGGGCGCATAGATATTTTGATTAATAACGCAGGCATCACGATGCGGGCACTTTTTCAGGAAGTGGATTTGAATGTCATAAAGACGGTAATGGGAATTAATTTTTTCGGAGTGCTATATGCTACACAAGCTTGCTTGCCCGAGATATTGAAAAATAAAGGATCAATCATAGGCATTTCTTCCATTGCCGGGTACCGCGGCTTGCCGGGTCGAAGCGGATATTCTGCGTCAAAGTTTGCGCTAATTGGTTTTTTAGAAACGCTTCGCACAGAATTGTTATATCAAGGAGTTCACGTATTGACTGCATGTCCAGGTTTCACAGCATCTAACACACGTAAGCGTGCCTTAAATGGTTCGGGGAAAGAACAAGGTGAATCGCCCAGAGATGAAAGTGATATGATGAGTGCGGAAGAATGTGCCGAACGAATTTACAAAGCAACCGTTAGGCGTCAAAAAATTCTCATTATGACGAATCAGGGAAAGCTAACTGTATTCCTAAATAAATTTGCCCCCGGCTTTATGGACAAAATTGTTTACAAAACCATGGCGAAAGAACCGGATTCGCCTTTTAAATAAAAAATAAACGAATTGTGGCCAAATCCAAAACTTCTTTCTTCTGTCAAAGCTGTGGTTATGAATCCGCCAAGTGGTTGGGTAAGTGCCCCTCATGCAATTCCTGGAATTCTTTTGTAGAGGAGATTGTCAATAAAGAAGAACTCACAAAAAATGAATGGCGACCGGAGCCAGGAAAGACAAGGCAAGAAAAGCCAAAAACACTAAGTGAGATAGAATCCACCAAAGAGATTCGAATTAGCTCGTCTGACCTCGAGCTAAATCGGGTATTGGGTGGAGGCATCGTGTATGGTTCCCTGGTTTTAATTGGAGGTGAACCGGGTATTGGAAAATCAACATTGATGCTGCAAGTTGGACTAGCGCTAAAAAAGCTCCGTGTTCTTTATGTATCGGGGGAGGAAAGTGATCAGCAGATAAAGATGAGAGCTGAGCGATTGAGTGATCTGACGAAAACCGTGAATGAAAATTTCTTTGTCCTGACCGAAACAAATACACGGAACATTTTTCAAGCAATTGAAACCATTCAGCCCCAGTTATTAATCATCGACTCTATTCAAACGTTGCATTCGCATCAGTTGGATTCAGTAGCCGGAAGCGTGGGACAAGTTCGACAGTGTGCTGCCGAGCTGATGAAGTTTGCAAAGGAAACCAACACACCCGTTTTTTTAGTCGGACATATCACCAAAGACGGAATGTTGGCCGGACCAAAAGTGTTGGAGCATATGGTTGACACCGTTTTGCAGTTTGAGGGCGATCGGCATTTGGCCTACCGGATTTTGAGAACAACTAAAAACCGATTCGGCTCGACCTCTGAAATTGGCATTTATGAAATGTTGGGCAATGGCTTGCGTGAAGTTTCGAATCCTTCGGAGATATTGATTTCACAGAAAGATGGGAATCTGACGGGGGCTACAATTGGCGCAACGATCGAGGGCAACAGACCGTTGTTGATTGAAATACAATCGCTCGTCAGTCCGGCATCGTATGGAACGCCACAACGTACGCCCACAGGCTTTGATCAGAAGAGATTGAATATGCTATTGGCCGTTTTGGAAAAGCGATGTGGCTTTCGTCTTGGCACGCAAGACGTATTCTTAAATATGGCAGGCGGAATTAGCGTGGAGGATCCGGCCATTGACTTAGCCATTTGTATTTCAGTTATTTCATCGATGGAAGAGATTCCCGTGTCAGACAAAATCTGCTTTGCTGCGGAGATTGGATTGGGTGGAGAACTGAGAGCGGTAAATAGAATAGACCAGCGAATTTCAGAAGCTGAGAAGTTGGGTTTCGAACAAATCTATATTTCAAAATACAGTCAAAAATCCATTGATGTAAAAAAATCAAAAATTGAAGTGAAATCTTTTGGAAAGCTGACGGAGGTCTTTAAAGAGCTCTTTGGAAAGCAATAATTGGAGTCAGCCTTGCAATGTTGTGTTCTTTCGCTCGAAAGCGGCAATGAGAAATAAAGAAGTCAGCATCATTGCAGCACCCACTAAAAAGGGGATATGGAAATTGAAGCTGTAAAGAAAGCCGCTTAGTCCCATTCCCGCTGCCCGTGCCACAGAACCAAAAGACTGATTCACACCAAGTACTTGACCTACTTCTTTGGGGTTGGCGAATTTTGAAAGCAGAGAAGTAATTCCCGGAGTCAGACATCCATTTGCCAAAGCAATCAAGGCAAGACCTATAAATTCAAAAGGCATAAAAAATCGATTTCCAGTTATGGGCAGGATGGCCAATCCGATCGCCATAAAGAAAATGCCATAGTAGATCATTTTTACTTCGCCTAACCATTTTACCATTCGGCCCACTAACAACCCTTGCACGATGGCTGTTGCTACGCCCACAAAACCAAATACGTAACCTATTTCTTTTTCATTTAATCCGTTCACCTCTTTCCACATTAGTGAACAGGCAATCTGCATCAGCATAAACGCAGTGATAAAGATAAAATTGATCCAAAGTAAATGACTGACAAGCGGTTTTTTTAACTCGGTGACTATGCCTGTTACTACTTTAAAATTGAATGGTAAATTTTTCTTTTTTTCTTTAAGTGATTCTGGAAGCAAGAAGTAAGCCATTATCAAATTAACAAAACACATGGCAGAAGCTACATAACCTACCCAATCCACGGTTCCTGTCGAAGAGATACTTTTCAGAAACCCACCTAATGATGGACCAATGATAAAGCCGATACCAAAAGCAGCTCCTAAAAATCCGAGGGACTTTGTTCTCTCTTCCGGTGACGTAACATCTGTAATGTAGGCTTGTGCAACCGAGATGTTAGCCGACCCAATACCAGAAAGCATGCGCGACAAAAACAAAATGAGTAGAACATTGGCCTGGGCAAAGACAAAATAGGCTATGCCAGTAATGAAAATGCTGAGTAACATGATGGGTCGTCTTCCGTGTCGGTCGCTGAGCGTTCCCCAAAACGGAGCAAACAGAAAATTCATGATGGGGAATATCATAGCGATCAGCCCAACCTGATAGTCTTGTGCGCCTAATTCTTTTGTGAAGATGGGTAGGATAGGGATAATAATCCCGAATCCGAGCATGTCAATAAAAATGGTGACGAAAAGAACAAAGAGAGGAGATTTCTTCATTTTCTAAATTAAACGCGGGCGAATTTGCAACTTTGCTTTCATGCGATCAAGCGAACTGCTTCTAATATCTACTCCTGAAGTACAAGAATACCTCAGCGCAAACGAAAGCATTGATGAGAAGAAATTGTTACTCGCAAAAAAAGAAATTTTAGGCATACCATCTTCCGAAATGGCCAACCAACTTATTGGCAGAAGGAAAGCAAAACAGAAGTTTCCATCCTGGTACCAGACAACATCAATAGTATACCCACCTTCTGCCAATCTGGAACAAAGTTCTTCGGAGGCGACCGCGAAGTTTAAGGCAGAGCTGATACGGTCCGAGTTGGTTCATTCTAGTTTATTGGTTGATCTTACAGGCGGCTTTGGTGTCGACACTTTTTTTCTGGGGAAGTTGTTTTCAGAAGCCATTCATATTGAGCCAAACGAAACTGTTTCAGCGATAGCGGCACACAATCACCGACTATTGGGAGCCTCCGTTTTGCATGTGCGACAAACAGCAGAAGAGTATTTGAAGGCCAATACAAAACGAGCTGACCTATTTTTTATCGACCCTTCTCGCAGAAGCGAATCAAAAAAAGTATTTAAACTGGCCGACTGTCAACCTAACATTGCCACTCTGCAAGATGCATTGTTTAACTTTTCAAATTTTGTTTTAACTAAAGCATCACCGCTGCTCGATATTCAACAAGCGCTTCGCGAGTTAAAATATGTCGCTAAGGTAGCCGTGGTTTCGGTTGAGAATCAATGCAAAGAGTTATTGTTTTTGCAGAAATTTGGTTTCGAGGGAGAGCCGATCATTGAAACAATTAACCTTTCAAACGAAGGATCGGTGGTTGAGAGATTTGTGTTTACTGCCTTAGAAGAAAGGGCTGCGACCGTGGTTTTTTCATCACCCCTAGATTATTTGTACGAACCAAACGCATCCATCTTGAAATCGGGCGCATTCAAACTTGTTGCAGAAAAATTTGGACTTAGCAAGCTGCAAGCCAATACACACCTTTACACCTCGCCAAACTTGTTCACTGATTTTCCCGGCCGTGTTTTTAAAATAGAAGCGTTAAATCCCACCTTAAAAATGTTCAAGGAGCTATTGCCAGATGGTAAAGCAAACGTGGCTACACGCAACTATCCGTTGTCTGCTCAGGAATTAAAAAAGAAATTGAAACTGAAAGATGGTGGAGAGAAGTTTGTATTAGGATTTTCGGAAGAAAAAAGCAAATCTGTGGTGATCGCCTCAAGAATCAAATGAAACCTAGCAGATAATATGCTGCTAAAAAGAGTAGCCCCAGCGTACCGTACAGCTTAATCACCTTTTTTCTATTTTGCGTATCCTCCCACCAAAGCATGATCCAGGGTTTTATCAACCCAATCACAATCCCAAGGAAGCAACTTAAGGCAGACAATAATAGCAAATTTCTAACGTAGAACATTCACCAAAAATAGCACGAAAAATTGTTTGAATATTTATCAGAGATATTTCAATACCAAACTTCCTTATCTTTGCGCCTCTTTTTGTGAAGGCATCTGATTTCCTCTCTCTTTATCGCACGGATGGTTATATCCAAACCCTGGCCGAAGGGATTCGTGCGTCTAACTCAAACGTTATTCAGGTTAAAGGCCTTCAAGGGAGTTTAGATGCTGTTCTAGTAGCAGCAGTCCACAAAAGTGTGAGAGCCAATCACATTGTGATTTTACATGACCGCGAAGAGGCTTCCTTTTTTTTGAATGATATTCAAAACCTGCTTGGCGAAAAGGAGATTTTCCTCTTCCCGATGTCCTACAAACGCCCTTACGAGTATGATGAAGTAGAGAATGCAAACGTGTTAATGCGTGCGGAAGTACTCAATCAGCTTAGTAATCATCCGGACGGTAACATTATCATTACGTATCCTGAGGCGCTATCTGAAAAAGTGATCAACAAAAAATCATTGGCGTCTAACACATTTGTGATTCAAAAAGGCGAGGTGCTCGATCGCGAATTTTTGGAAGAGTACCTGCATACCTACGACTTTGAGAAAACAGATTTTGTAGCCGAGGCGGGTCAGTTTGCTATGCGCGGGGGAATCATCGATGTGTTTTCGTTTGCCAACGAACGCCCCTACCGAATTGAGTTATATGGTAATGAGGTGGATAGCATCAGAAGCTTTGATCCGGGTTCTCAATTGTCCGTTGATGTGCAGGAAAAAATCAGCTTGATGCCTAACGTACAGACGCGGCTGATACAGGAAGAGCGCCAATCTTTTTTTGACTTTATTTCATCCTCGTCCCGAATCTGGATAAAAGACGCGGTGCTCACCACCGACATTATCGCTCGCTGTTTTGAAAAAGCCACTCAAAACTTTGATAAAATTCTGCGCGAAAGCGGCCAAACAAAAGTAGTGCTGGAGCCAAGCCAGTTGTTTGAGACAGACGAAAGTTTACTGCAGCAGTTCAAGAAGTTTGGAAGGATTGAGTTTGGTTCTCGTTATTTCTTTGAGCCACAGAAGACATTTGAGTTAAAATCATCAGCCCAACCGTCATTCAACAAAAATTTTGAACTTCTCGCTTCCAATTTATTGGAGTATCAACAGCAAAGCTTTGTGAATTTTATTGCTGCTGAGCAACCTAAGCAAGCAGAACGTTTGCACGGAGTCTTTGAAGAGATACACCCAGAGTTGAGATTTCAAACGCTGGAGTTCTCCTTACGGCAAGGCTTTGTTGATCCAACCTTAAAGATTGTCTGCTATACGGATCATCAAATTTTTGAACGCTACCATCGCTACCGCAGCAAAGAAAAGTTTTCAAAATCAAAGGCACTTACATTTCGCGAGTTGCAGACGCTACAACCCGGAGACTTTGTTACTCATATTGATTACGGTATTGCCAAGTTTGCCGGATTGGAAAAAAAGGAGGTGAACGGCAAAGAACAGGAAGCGATACGCCTGGTGTTTCGCGATGATGACATGATGTATGTGAGCATACATTCGTTGCACAAAATTTCAAAATATTCAGGCAAAGAGGGAGCAGCTCCTTCCATCAGCAAGTTAGGTAGCGGTGAATGGGAAGGGAAAAAGGCAAAAGCAAAGAAGAAAGTAAAAGACATTGCCAAGGAACTGATTGAGCTTTATGCCAAGCGAAAGCAAGCGCCCGGTTTTGCCTATGCAGAAGATGGTTTTTTGCAGGCTGAGCTAGAGTCATCCTTTATTTATCAAGATACGCCAGATCAGGCCAAAGCCACAGAAGACGTCAAGCACGATATGCAACAACCGCACCCGATGGATCGCCTGGTGTGTGGAGATGTTGGCTTCGGAAAAACAGAAGTGGCCATCCGTGCCGCCTTCAAGGCCGCCACTGAGGGAAAACAAGTGGCGGTGCTAGTGCCTACCACGATTCTGGCCATGCAACATTATCGGACCTTTTCCGAACGTTTGGCAAATTTCCCCGTGAAGATAGAATATGTCTCGCGATTCAAGACGGAAAAAGAAATCAAAGAAATTATTAAGCAGGTTAAAGAAGGCACGGTTAACATTATTATTGGAACGCATCGTGTGGTAAGCAAAGACGTAGAGTTTAAGGAGCTGGGATTGCTCGTGATAGATGAGGAGCAGAAATTTGGAGTGAAAGTAAAAGACCGACTGAAGGAATTGAAAGTTAACGTTGATGTACTTACCCTTACAGCAACTCCAATTCCACGCACACTTCATTTTTCGTTAATGGGAGCGCGTGACTTAAGCATTATTGCGACTGCACCACCCAATCGTCAACCGGTAACCACAGAACTTCATACCTACAACGAAGAAATCATTCGTGATTCAGTCAGTTATGAGTTGCGAAGAGGAGGGCAAGTTTTTTTTGTGCATAATAGAATCAGCGATATTGATCAGGTGGCGAATGTCATTTTCAAATTGGTGCCCGATTCACGAATAGGCATTGCCCACGGGCAAATGGATGGCGACAAACTGGAGAAGGTGATGCTCAAGTTCATTGAAGGCGAGTATGATGTGTTGGTGTCAACAAATATTATAGAGTCAGGATTAGATATACCAAACGCTAATACCATTATCATCAACCACGCGAATCTATTTGGACTGAGTGATCTACATCAGATGAGAGGCCGAGTAGGGCGATCCAATAAGAAAGCATTTTGTTACTTGCTCACGCCTCCTACATCTGTTTTGTCTTCCGATTCGCGAAAGAGACTCGCGGCACTCGAAGAATTTTCTGAATTGGGTGATGGATTCAAAGTCGCGATGCGAGATTTGGATATTCGCGGGGCAGGTAATCTGCTCGGTGGCGAACAAAGCGGATTTATTACTGATTTGGGCTTTGACACGTATCATAAAATTTTGGATGACGCCATACAAGAGCTGAAAGAAACGGTATTTAAAGATTTGTTTGCCGAGGAGTTAACCGCCAAGGCGAGGCTGGTTGTTCAAGATTGTATTATCGAAACTGATTTGGAGATTCTTATTCCTGACACCTACATCAACAATACCAGTGAGCGTCTCCAACTTTATTCATCGTTGGATAATATTAAGAATGAAGAAGAGCTGCAAAAATTTACCAGTTCGTTAGTCGATCGGTTTGGCATCCTACCCATGGCGGTGGAGCAATTGATTAACACCGTTCGCCTACGTTGGATGGGCGAAGAGTTGGGATTTGAGAAGATTAGTTTAAAAAATGATAAGCTCAGAGGCTACTTCGTTTCCGGCAAAGACGATTATTTTAAATCAGACGTGTTTGGACGAATTTTGGCGTTCGTGCAGACTCATCCAAAAAAGTGTAGAGTAAAAGAGACAGGCGGTAAGCCGATTTTGACAGTAGAAGACATCACAAATGTCGAGGCAGCGATCGAAGTTTTGTCGCCAATAACAACGCGTTATAATGCCAATTCCCGCAAGGAAACGTTGTCAGCATAAGGTTCCATTCCAGCCATATCATCAAAGGCATTGATCATCAGTACTTTCTTGTACTTAGAAGAGTAATAAACTTCGATAAAGAACTCGCCAGTATGGTAAAGATAGATTTTTGTGTCAGCTAATTTGCGAGAAGTGATGTAGTTGGAATCTGTAATTACCAAGTCACACTTTTTTTCAAAAGACGCCATCTTAAAATCTTCAATATTTCTCATGTTTTTTCTTTGGGGTGTAGAAAGGAAAGATCGTGCCAGCGCAATTTCGGCCATATTCTCGACCTTTTTGGATTGCAAAGTGAATCAATGAGAGATTTTTCGTCCCAATTTGGGTTTGCAATATTTGCAACCTAGCTCCGTTAGTTCGAAAAGTGTTAGAATTCACCTCCATTAAGGATTTATCAAAAAATGGCTACGCTTTGGAAAACATGTGTTTATCTCATTATATTAGCGGTTCCTTTGATCTATAACGTAAAGCAAATGAAGTATACCAAGTCACTTTTGTTCGTAGTTGCGCTGTCTTTTTTGTTCTCCTCCTGCTTTTTGAAGCGAGGGGGATTTCCCACGTCTCAAAACCCCGGTCAAGTGAGTACCGCCACTGGGTTGGAGTATGCCCGTGAAAAAGACGAAAAGTTGTTTGATGTGGGCCCTTACAAAGATCAGGATCAATTACCCCACATGGTTTATATTCAAGGAGGTAGAGTAGTTTTAGGTTCCTTCGAAGAAGATATTATGGCCACCCGCGACAATGTTGAACGAACAGTTTCGGTAGCGTCTTTTTATATGGATGAAGCTGAAGTAGCCAATATCCACTGGCTAGAATACCTTCATTATTTGAAAACAGAAAACGATCCAGAAGGTCAGGGTCCAGACGCCCCCTACGGGATAAAGTATAAGGACGCTTTGCCCGATACATTGGTTTGGAGGTCTAAACTTGCCTTTAACGACCCCTATGTTGATTATTATTTGCATTACCCGGGGTTCCGTTTCTTTCCTGTTGTAGGCGTTGATTGGAACCAAGCAAACAATTATGCAGTCTGGCGAACAACTAAAGTCAATGAGAGGCTTGCTGTCGAGGCTGGTTATAAGGACGGTGAGAAAGTACCTCTTGAATCTGGTCATGTTGTTCCTAATTTTCGTCTTCCGACAGAAGCAGAGTGGGAGTATGCGGCAATGGGCATGATCGGAACTTTATGGCTTGACGAAATGCAAACTCACCAGCGGCTTTACCCATGGGACGGGCATGCGTTGAGAAACCCTTACGGAAAGGCAATGGGAACATTTTTGGCCAACTTTAAAAGAGGACGTGGGGATTATGCCGGTATAGCTGGCCGTTTAAATGATGGCGCCCTGATCACGTCTTATATTTATGACTACCCTCCCAATGATTATGGTTTATACAATATGGCAGGGAATGTTAGCGAGTGGGTCATGGACGTTTACCGCCCGTTGTCACACCAGGATTTTGATGATTTGAACCCTATAAGAAGAGACGACTTTTTGGATCTTAGCCAAATCTATAAACCTCAGTATAAAACTGATACGTCCTCAGTGAAGGGGGCAAATGGCGAATTTGTAAATGGTGCAGACGGCAAACGCCAAATCGAAAAGAAATACACAAAAAGGCATGCAAAGGGTACAGGAGAAGATGAATTCGTATCTCTAGTAAGCGACAAGGCTAGAGTATACAAAGGGGGTTCTTGGAAAGATGTAGCATACTGGATGTCTCCTGGTACGCGCAGATTCTTGGATGAAGATTCGGCAACTGCAACCATTGGATTCCGTTGTGCGATGATTCGCGCGGGTTCAAACTACTAACAAGTATTTATTCATTAATAAAAAAGCCCTCCCCTCGGAGGGTTTTTTATTGCGCCTCCGCAATGCAGGCAATACTTAGCGAGCGACATTGGCTGTTGATGAGATGTTGGCCACAGGCTTCTAATGTCGCACCAGTTGTTACAACATCATCCACTAGTAGAATCCGTTGACCAACTATCATTTCAGCAGATTGAATTCCAAAGGCGCCCTCCACATTTTCCCAGCGCTCTTGTTTTGATTTTTTGGTTTGAGTGCTCGTGGTTGTTTTTCGCACGGAGATGCTTTCAGACCATGGAATTCCCAAACCATTACTGAGCCCTTCTGCAAATTTTGCACTTTGGTTGTATCCTCTTTTTCGCAAACGAGTTGGATGTAATGGGATGGGAACAATAACATCAAATTCATTTTGAAACCCTGCCTGGGCTAGTTCTTTTCCATAGGTAGAACCTAGTTTTACCCCAATCTCTGGGTGATTGTTATACTTTAGTTCGTGTAGCAAATGTTGCACGATTCCGGATTTTCTGAACTTTAAGTAGGCTATTGCGTGTTCAATTGGCAACCGCCCGGTGAGACGGCTTTTTATCGGATTATCAATGACTAAGTGGTAATTCGTTTTTGGTAAATCAATCAGGCAGATCGTGCAAAGGGTGTCTTCTCCTTTTACCAATGATCGCCTACATCCATAGCAATAGTTGGGAAAGAAGAGGCTAATAAAATCTTTACCGATATTTAACAACCCATGACTCATAATACTCACTTTTTATTTCTGAAACGCGTGATAGGCAGGAACGGGAAACTCCATTTTGAAGTTCTCCACGCGAATCACAAGTAGCGGTTTTACTTTTGTTAAATCAGGGAAGAAATCACTGCTGACTTTTATATTTTGCAACTTGGCTAAGTAAGCCATTCCACTACTCTTAGGTTTGGTTAACATCAATTTGTCCTTGTGAGCTTGAACAATCGTGAGCGGAAGTATAGTCGTTGAAATAGGAAAGCAAATCCTACTTCTAATAAAATCTGCCTGGAAAAAGGATACACCGTCTTTAAAAATAGCTATATGGTCACTAATCTGTTTTTTTCCCCACTGAAAGTCTGCGAACTCTTTTGGGATACCCCAGTTTTCAATACCATTAACCACACTGCTTTGAGTGGAGACATAAATTTTCGAAATCGAGAACACCTTTTTCTTGTTGAATGAAAAAAGCCCGGGAATAAATAGCAATTCGTGGTAAGGACCAACGGGAGAATTTTGATAGTCCACGAGCATCACCGCTCCCCAGCCACTTACGAATTTTTCTTTTTGAAAATCAGCCAGAAAACCGTGTTCGGCCACAAAGGCTTTTGTAAAGCGGTAGAGAAGAATGTAGCCGTTGCCTGTAAGTTTCCAGGGAGCACAGGCGATTTCATTTTCATCTTTCGCAAAGTCAGGGCTTTCCATAAGTAATAGGCAGAATAATTCGAAAGGATTCTAGAGAAACAATGGAAGATATAAAAATAATTTATGAATTTTAGAGTTATGAAGAACATGATGCTTCGCATTGGGTTTTTAAGCGGTTTTCTTTTAGGAATTAGTATAGAGTGCTTCGCACAATCAGAAACCGATTCTGTGCGGTTAAAGAGCCGTGCGGTAATATTTATTAACGGCAAACCAGTTCGTGATACGCTACGCTTATCCGAATTTGAAAGGATAGACTATATCAAAGGAAAGCAAGCCATCGAGTTGGTTGGCCCCAGAGGAAAAGGAGGCGTATATTTAGTAAGCAGCGATGGAAAGATTCCTGTCTATGGCATCGTTACAAACCCAAAGGGAAACAAAATCAGTGGCGTAGAGGTTATATCAAGTGACGGCAAAGTATTAACGAGAACAAATAAATGCGGCACCTTTTTTATTTCTGCAGTCAAACTTTACGATGTGTTAATCATTCGAAAAAAGGGATTTGAAAATGTTCCTCTTAGGGTTCAACAAACCGAAAACGTGATAAGTCTTACGAAGAAAAGAAAACAGTGATATGAAAAGGATATTTCCATTTTTGCTCAGCACAGCACTAGTAGTAGTGATAGGATCATTGGCGTCATGTACGAAAGACGAAGTGAAACCTGGTGAGTTTGATTACGTCAACTCTTGGATTCAGGATAACATGAAAGAAGTGTATTACTGGACAGATAGAATTCCGGCCTCGCCAAATAAAGCCCTGTCACCCGATAAATTTTTTGAGTCGTTGCTCGCAAAACCTGATGATCGTTTTTCCTGGATTCAGGATAACTATCAGGAGCTGCTTAATTCTTTGCAAGGAGTCACTAAAGAAGCAGGATACGAGTTTGCTCTCTATCGCGCTAACTCAACTAACAACAATGTCTTGGCGCAGATTCTATATATAAAGAAAGGATCTCCAGCCGAAGTCGCTGGATTAAATCGCGGGGATGTCATCGACCAAATCAACAACACGCAGATTACAGTCGATAATTATCAGACACTACTACAGGCGATTAGCGAGCCTCACTCGATTACCTATCGTCCCTACAACTTTTCCACAAATGCAGTAGGACCGCCAAAAACCTTATCGTTAACGACTGTGGAGTATGCAGAGAATCCAAATTTCTTGGATAAAGTGATTACCTTGAACAACAGGAAAATCGGCTATTATGTCTACAATTTGTTTTCAACAGGACCAACGGCAACCAGTACGCAATACAATGATGAGATGGATGCAGTCTTTGCGCGGTTCAAGGCAGCAGGCATTACAGACCTTGTTTTGGATTTGCGTTTTAATAGCGGAGGAGCGGAAACAGCGACAGTCAATTTGGCGAGTTTGATTGGTAAGGGAGTAGACGCCTCAAAGGTTTTTGCCAAGAGGCAATACAATAGCACGCTCACCGCTCAAATTTTAAACGATCCTAGATATGGGTCAGAGTTTTTGTCGACAAGGTTCAAAAGTAAATCTCAGAATGTGGGGTCGATGCTACGAAACAACCGAGTATATATTTTGACTGGAGCGCGAAGTGCATCTGCAAGCGAGTTGCTAATCAATGGGCTACGACCATTTATGGATGTGTACTTGATTGGCGCAAAAACAGCAGGAAAAAACGTTGGCTCAACAACGATATACGAAGCGAATGACCCCAAAAATAAATGGGGAATGCAGCCCATTATTGTTAAGTCGTTCAATAGTCTTGATCAATCAGACTATGGAAATGGATTTACCCCAAACATCGTAGATGCCGACAATGGCGCGCAGCTTCCTTTGGGCGACACCAGTGAGAAGTTGTTGAGTCTTGCCATACAGCACATAAGTAGTAGCGGAAGAGTTGCCACCACAGAAGGAAACTTCGGAGTATCCCTTGGTCACTCATTTGATCTTAAAAACCGAAATTCAGATTTGATCATTGAGGCCAACCCTTTCCACGATTGAATTTTTTGGTGTCTCATTCCAACCTTTGCTGTTTAAAGGTGTCTAAATCAAAAATGCCGAATTTATGAACAAGCTTGGATTGATTTTGCTCTTAACTCTGACTTTTTCTTCGTGCAAAAAAGACGAGGAAATTCAAAAAGCAGGATGTACGACACTAGCTACGGTGCAAGACCTTACTGGTTTAGATGGCTGTGGTTTTGTTTTTGAACTAGAAGACGGTACACGCCTAGAGCCACTTCGCATATTTTATTGTGGAACACCACCAGTGCCAAAAGAGATGCCAAAAGATCCTTTGCTCGACTTTGTTTTTGAAGCAGGTAAAAAAGTAAAGATTGGATACGAATTGACAGAATCAGCTAGCATTTGTATGGTAGGGCCGATGGTTAAAATTACCTGTATTGAAGAGATTAGCCCAACCAGTGAAAATTGAAGTTATTTTTCCGCCACCATCGCCAGGATATCATCAACAAATTCACGTGAATTACTTAACCTAGGGACTTTGTTTTGCCCCCCCAGTTTTCCTCGCTTTTTCATCCAATTATAAAAGGTGCCTTCAGAAACACTGTGAATTTTCGGGGCTACCAACGCAATGTCATGTGCGCGTTTGGCATCATAATCAGAATTGACTTTTCGAAGCGTATTATCTAATACTTCGGTAAACTCACTGATACTTGTAGGCTGACTTCTAAACTCTATGATCCATTCATGACCGCCTCTTTTCGATTTTTCTAAGTATATCGGAGCAGCCGTGAAGTTATCGATAACAGCACCCGTTTGCTCACAGGCACGGGTTATTGCCGTTTCAGCGTTTTCAATAATAACCTCCTCTCCAAATGCATTGATAAAGTGCTTCGTTCGTCCTGATATCCGGATGCGATAGGGTGAGGTGCTGGTGAATTTGATGGTGTCGCCTATGCTATATCTCCATAGCCCTGCATTGGTCGTAATAACCATTGCATAGTTTCTGCCGATCTCCACATCTTGCAAACCGATGGCGTCCGGGAATTCCTTGTCTACTTCTTCCATAGGAATGAACTCGTAGAACACTCCGTAATCAAGCATCAGCAAAAGATCTTCTGAATCTTTCTGGTCTTGAATTCCAAAAAAGCCTTCGCTGGCATTATAGGTTTCCCAGTACTTCATCTGGTCTCCTGGAATTAGCGATTTGAATAAATTCTTGTACGGCTTAAAAGCGACAGCTCCATGAAAGAATACCTCCAAATTCGGCCAGATTTCCAGCATAGACTGCTTTTTCTCGAGCTCCAGTATGTATTGCAGCAACAAGACCGTCCATGTTGGTACCCCTGCAATTTGAGTTACGTCTACTCGGGCTGTTTCGCGAGCCAGCTTTTCAATTTTCTCTTCCCAATTGTCCATCAGAGCCACTTCCAAACTTGGGGTTCGAATAAACTCTGCCCATGGGGGGAGATTTTGCATAATGACCGCTGAGACATCTCCATATCGAGAGGTAGAAGTAGGGTCGTATTCGTTTACCCGACAGCTTCCGCCGATGGCCAGTCCCTTGCCTGAAAATATTTTTGTGTTTGGGTAATTGTTAATGAAAATGGAGTAGAGATCTTTTCCCCCTTTGAAATGGCAATCTTCTAATGCCTCGGAAGTAACGGGGATGAACTTGCTTCTCGCATTTGTAGTACCGCTAGACTTGGCAAACCACTTCACCTCAGATGGCCACAAAATATTTTGTTCGCCATGTAGCAATCTCTCAATGTAGGGATAGAGTTGTTCGTAGGTGTGAACAGGTACGCGCTTTTTGAAATCCTCATAATTGACCAGATCCTCAAATGAGTATTTTTGGCCAAATTGCGTGTAGCGCCCGGAGGCTATTAGTTTTTTGAGTACTTCGTCCTGTACTTCATGCGGGTATTTCATGAAAAGCTCCATCTGGTGGATGCGTTTTTTCATGACCCAAGCCAGGATCGAGTTTAGGATTTGCATAGGTACGAAGGACAAAATTAGTTCTTCTTGCCAAGGGGGCAAGCATCAAGTAAGGTAAAAGTCAAAATTCAAGATTATTGACCAACAAAGTATGTCATATCTTAACGTCCAGGCAAACTCCGTGAGTAGATAATGATATTGCGCAGATAAACCATGATGCCAAGTGATTGCGCGACCAACAGAACGGGTTCTTGTCGCGCTATGGAATATGCCACCACCATTATCGAAGCAGCGAGGCTAATTATCCAGAACCCCAGCGGCAATACAGATTCATTTGCCTTTTCAGAAAAATACCATTGATAGAGGTATCTACAGTTCAATAGCAACTGGCCAGTAATGCCAACAAACATAAATGTAAAAGACAAGTCAGCTTCTAACGCGAAAGTAGGTTCTTGCTGAAACCAAAGGAGCAGAATAGATGGAGGAATGGCCACTAAAAGAAGCTGAAAGAACAAAGGTATCGTAGACCAAAACCTTTTCAACTGAAGATTTCGAACATAGATGTAGAATGAGATTGATTGCCCTATCAAAATCACGATATCTTGCCGAATCAATCCATAAAGCAGAAATAACGAAGAACCCGAAATGCTAAACACCCAAAACAAAGTGGGAGACACCACCCTGCCTTCGCGCTCCGATAGATACCATTGCACAATAGAGCGAGCGCCAAAAAGACTTTGTGCAAAAAAACCTAAAGCATAAACAAAGTACTGATTCATTTTTGGTGGCCGATAATAAGTACTCCGATAAGTATCAGGATCGTTCCAGTAATTTGCCAAATCGTAATCTGTTCACCCAATAAAATAGAAGCTAGAATAATGGTCGAGACGGGGCCCACACTGCCCACTACAGCCACATTGCCAGATCCAATCCTATCAATAGCAGCTACCACGAAATAGGATGGGAGTACAGTAGAAAAAACGGCCATAAGAAAGCCATATAGATAAACCAAAGCAGGCAAGTGCCACAAGGACACTTCGCTTCTGATAAAGAAATGTAGCAAAACAGCAATGGAAGCAAGGCTCATTGCATAGCTGTTAAATTTGCTAGCTCCCACTTTGGGTATCATCCTTCCACTTCCCACAATGTAAGCAGCGTAAGTGAAGGCGCAGATAAAGATGTAGACTGCGCCTTTAACAAAGTTTCCATTCTCTACTGTTTGTCCGGCTACTTCACTCACAAAGGCAAGTGCAAGGCCCGCGTAGGTAATAGTTACAGCTAACCATTGCATGGGCTTTATTTTTATTTTGAAGAATAGAGCAGACATGATGAGCACTAAGGTAGGGTAGATAAAAAGGATGAGCCGTTCAATGCTAGCGGAAACAAACTGAAGCCCCAGAAAGTCAAGTAGGCTACTAATGTAGTAACCCAGACAGCCAATGAGTGCGATAAGTACCCATTCTTTGATGGTGAATTTTGTGTTGCTACTTTGGCTAGAAGAAACAAAGGCCGCGCCTACAAAGAAAGGAACGGAAAAGATCATTCGCCAGGCTAGCAAAGTAACTGCGTCAATGTTTGTGTCGCGATAAGCAAGCTTCACAAAAATGGCTTTGGTAGAAAAAAGCACCGCACCAACAAGCGCTAAAAGTATACCCGTTAATAATTTGTTAGTGGGAAGTATCTTCACTTGTTTAGTAGGTGCACCAAAAATCCAAGGGATCAACTCATCAACATTTCTATGTCTTCTCTGGTGAGCGCTTTCACCACATTCTCTTCGTTTTGAATGAGATTCTCAGAGAGTTTTAGTTTGTGCTTTTGCAAGGTGAGAATCTTCTCTTCCACCGTATTGCGAGTAATAAATTTGTAAGTAAAAACTTTCTTCTTTTGTCCAATGCGATGGGCGCGATCAGCGGCCTGCGCTTCCACTGCAGGATTCCACCACGGGTCAAGAATGAAAACATAATCAGCTTCCGTCAGGTTAAGGCCCAAGCCTCCTGCCTTAATCGAAATCAGGAATACCTTTAGATCCGGGTTCTTATTGAATTTTTCTACTTGCTCCTTGCGATCAGTGCTCGAGCCATCCAAATAGGCAAAAGGAATTTTTCTATCCTTGAGCATTTCTTTGATGATATCCAGGTGTTTAACAAACTGGCTAAACACCAAAAGTTTGTGACCTTCCAACAAGGCATTCTCAATCATGTGCGAAACATCTTCCAGTTTGCCGGATGTACCCGCATAATGACTGTCAACCATTTTCGGATGATTGGAGATTTGACGCAGCTTGGTAAGTCCTTCCAGGATTTGAATGCGCGATCTGCCTATCCCTTCTTTATCAATTAGCTCTAGAATTTTGTGGCGGTAAAAAGATTTCACCTCTTCATACTTTTGTTCTTGCTCTGGAGTCATGTTTGTGTAGTAAACATTCTCCACCTTTTCAGGTAGATCGGTTGCCACTTGCGACTTCAATCTGCGAAGCATAAACGGGCGAATGATGCCATTCAACTTTTTCGTTTTTGCTTCGTCAGCTTTTTTCTCTATAGATTGTTGATATTCTTTTTTAAAGAACGTTTGACCACCTAAAAGGCCTGGATTGATGAACGTCATCTGAGACCACAAATCCAGTGTCGTGTTTTCCAGTGGCGTTCCTGTCAATGTTAACTTGAATCGCGATTTCAACTGCATCACCGCCTTGGCAATATTGGCCGTTGGGTTTTTGATCACCTGCGATTCATCCAGAATGATATAGTTGAAATAGAATTTCTCCAGCACGTCAATATCTAATCGTGTGATGCCATAAGAGGTAAGCACTAGATCATATTTTCCAAAGCGAGATATGTCTTTGTTTCGTAAGGTGCCAGTATACGTGAGTATTTTTAAATCGGGTGTAAACTTGGCGGCTTCCATTTCCCAATTGTAAATCAATGAAGTGGGCATCACCAATAACGAAGTGCCCGCGTTACCCTTCTCTTTTTCTGACTGTAAAAGAGCAAGTGTTTGCACGGTTTTTCCAAGACCCATGTCATCAGCAAGGCAACCTCCGAGGTGAAACTCATTCAGGAAGCGGAGCCAATTATAGCCCGCTTTTTGGTAGGGGCGGAGCGTACCAATGAACTTTGCCGGTAATGCGTAGTCCCGAATGCCGGTAAATGATTGAAGGTTTCTGAGGCGATCACTGATCTGTACTTTGGCCAAATGTCCACCTTCCAATTCTGTTACTAAATTGATATGGTGTTTTTTTAGTACGGGCTTTTCATGATCGCCATGCGTCTCGCTAAGGGCAAAAAGATCGCCATATTTGATTAGCCACGCCTCGGGGATAATCGCTATTTCACCGTTTGGTAATTTGAATTCTACTTTCTTTTTCAAGATAAGCTTGCGCAATTCCTTAAATGAAATCTCATACTCTCCAAAACGAATCTTTGCATGAATATCGAACCAGTCAATGCTTTCTCTTACTTCGAGTTCGATCACGGCCTTTCCTACAAAATACTTCTTATCTCTGTTTTCGGGCTGACTCACTTCGAAGCCAAGATTGAGCAAATTGACCCTGTTTTCGTTCAGCCATGAAAACGCTTGTGTTTTTTCCAGCGCACACCGAAATCCACGCAAGGGCAACCCAAGCTTGATCAACGTCTGGGCAGCTTTTTTTTCCGTATCAGTATTTCTTTTGATCCGATGAAACACGTAGTCATTGTCTTTCTTCTCTACCGTTACGCTTACTGGGCCAAAAGCATCTCCACGAAATTTGTACTTTCCGTATCGGAATGATAGATCAAACACTATTTTTCCTGCCTCATCACTATGACTTTCTTGCGAATCGCCCGACTCAAATAATGTAGGGACATTTTTTTCATTAGCTGGAGGCAATTCCGAGATAGTAAGTAATCCATGTGGATCGTACTCATGTTTGGCAATCTCAAACCCATGTGCTTCAATATCATCGAAAGAAGCAATAAGCGGGGCGACAAATCGGTTGTAGTATGTTTCTTCCAGATTCTTTGGGATCACTACGTGCTTCTTGTTTAGAAAGGGCTGTAGCTTTTTGCCATCGACAAATTTCTCAAATCCATATAGCTTTCCGTTGAAGACCATCCACGCAGGCTGCTTGCAAATGAGGTAAGCCGCGGGGTTGGGTATCTCCACTTTGCTGCCATTGTAAGTGATGATGGGGAAATAATTTGTGCTTTCTTCACCTCGTTGAAAATGGAATTGAATGGTTGCTCGTTTTTCCAGTACTTCTAGCTTTCTCCAAGTTGGCTCACCATCGTTGCCCATTTCAAAAAGCAATTTGCCTTTCATTTTTTCCAGCACCGCGGCTCTACGTTTTTCCATGTAGGCTTCGATTTGTTCTTGCAGAAGTTCATCACCCTTTTCTTTATGGAACACCCGGCTAAAGAACTCATCGGGTTTCATTATTTTTTTTGAAAAGTGCCTGAGCACAGCATCCTGATTCATGCTGTCCATCATGTCAATCAATTCAAAATCCTTTGTATCCAGGCCTTTTGAAAACTCCCTTGCATTTTTTGCAGAGATATTTTGGTGCTGATAGGTGAGCTTCCCTTTTTCATCTAAGTGGACTATAAAAGACTCAAAAATATAGCCCAAGTACTCGTGCTGGTAGAGCGAGTAAATGATTTGAAACGGTTGGACAGCAGATACTTTCATTTTGTGCCGCTTATGCTGATTTTGGCAAAAAACCTTTGAAAAGACAACAGAAAACCAATTTTCTGATACTTTTAGGATAAGCGGATTTGCAAAGTAGTTATCTTAAGCGAATAATTTTTTCGAATTTTCGCCCATAACCTACATGATCATTACATCTTAAAGCTCCTTTGTGGAAAAGGATTTGCCAGCCAAAGACGCAGGGTAAAAAGAAATTAAAAAAGTGATGGCAATGATAACAGAGGAGGTTGTTACAAAGTCAATTGACTTGAGTTTAATCGGATAGTTGGCCACCAGCGCATTTTCCATGCCCATACCGACAAGCCCATATTGGTCTTGAAGCCAGCAGATCGCTCCGCCAAATAGCAAGCCAATACCCGCCCCCAGGAACGCAATAAGAGCCCCCTCGCTCAAAAATATCCGCTTAATCAACATTGGACTAGCACCCATTGCCGACAGGATTGCAACATCTTTTTTCTTGTCAATCACAAGCATCATCAATGAAAAGAAAATATTGATCGAACTCACTAAAATCAAGAGCGTAAGTGATATGAATACGAAGAGCTTTTCCATTTTGAGTAGCTTGTAAAGATCCTTGTGCTGCTCTTCATTGGTAAGCACAGAAAATCGTTCGCCCAGCAGGTCTTTAATTTTTGATTGCACCTTCTTGATATTCGCGCCAGCTACAGTTTTGATCTCGAGCGAAGTTCGCTTGTCACCATAGTCCAGTAGTTCTTGTGCAAACGAAAGGGGTAGAAAAACATAATTTTCATCATAATTTTTTTCAATGGAAAATACAGAACCAGGCTCTATATTCTTTCGCATATAAATTTTCGAAACGTCAAACGTGGAGGCGTTTGCGCTTTTTATATAAAAGATTTGAAGCGGATAGATGTTATTCTCTATACCAATGGAGAGAGCATATTGTATACCACGGCCAATGATCGCATAGTTAACACCGTTTTCTACCAGCCTTAACTTTCCATCCACAATATGACCGTCTAAGCGATGTTGATCGAGAAAATTATCACTTACTCCCTTGATGGTTACTACCATGTCTGCATCTCGGTACCGCATATAGGCATAGTCTTCAATGACATCTGTTACGATCTCTACGCCTTCAATTTCTTGTAATTTTTTAAGAAGCGCATCGTCCACCTCAAACGATTTTCCTTTAACAATTTCAATTTTCAGTTCGGGATCAAACGAGGAGTTGAGCGAGCGAAGTAAGTCTTCCAATCCATTGAATACCGAAAGAACTATGATTAATGCGGCCGTTGAGAAAGCCACCCCTACCATCGAAAGGATGGAAATCAAGTTGATGAAATTCTTTTTCCGCTTAGAAAAGAAATATCGTTTGGCTATGAAAAGGGGAAGATTCAAGCTACTTTTATTCTTTCGGAATATTCAGATTCTTTATAATGTCTTCAATGCGTTGAGCATTCTCTTCAATTTCATCAATAAAGAAATTTAAGTAAGGTACGATTCTAGCCTGATTGCGTATCTTGTCACCAAGAGCTTTTCTAATTTCACTTTTCTTTGCATCGATCTTCGACAAAATTGCATTTCTATTTTTTGCCAATGTCATGCTGATGTAAACAGTGGCCACACTTAAATCAGGACTCATTTTTACATCGGCAATGGTTACAAACGCATTGTCAAGAATATTGAATTTTTCTTTTAGAAAAATGTCGCTCAATTCTTTTAGAATCAGTTTACTATACTTTTGCTGTCTTACTGTGCCGCTCATTGAGTAAAAGTACAAAAGTCTTTGTGCGTAGTCTAACACAACCGAAATTTAGTAGTAAGCAGATCAATTGGAAAGAACAGCAATCAGACATTTTTTGATTTATTTGCAACCTAAACAAAACAAGTGCTTCGTTTTTTTCGCCTGAATGACCCCTATCGCTTATTGGCATTGTTGCTGATCTTATGTCTATTTAGTTTGCCTATGCTGATTGATCCAGCAATGGCAACCATTCAGGAGTTGAAAAGCTTTTTAGTAGGAGAAGCACTTAACAGCGGAAAGTCTTTATACGTCCAGCTGGTAGATGACACCGCACCCTTCACCGCCTGGATTTTCAAATGGCTAGAAGCCCTTTTTGGAAGATCGTTGACAGCAAGGCATTTGTTGGCCCTTCTGGTCATTTTCTTCCAAGCTTCTTTTTTTGGGATTTTGCTGATCAATAACAAAGCCTACAACGAAAACACCTATTTGCCATCGCTGGTTTTTGGACTACTTGCCTTTTACTCGTTTGATATGTTGTCGGTTTCGCCCGAATTGCTGGCCTCCACAGCATTGTTGTTTGCTCTTAATAATCTCTTCAAGGAGATCGAATTCAA
The DNA here is from genome assembly GCA_020402945.1 of Cytophagales bacterium. Classification (GTDB taxonomy): domain Bacteria; phylum Bacteroidota; class Bacteroidia; order Cytophagales; family Cyclobacteriaceae; genus ELB16-189. The sequence continues at coordinate 28,537 of JADBYQ010000087.1, forward strand.
AGTTCAACGAGATGAGATCATTTTGAATTTGGGAGTTTATTTGGGAGTCGCGTCTTTATTGGTTTTTAGCTACACCATTTTTCTAGTCGGGACGTTGGCGATACTCATGCTTTTTACCCGGGTTACTTTTCGCAAGGCATTCTTACTTGTTTTTGGGTTTCTGTTGCCGCACGCCATAATTTTTTCTTTCTACTACTTTTGGGACAATCAGGCTGCTTTGGTAGAGTACTTTTATCTGCCAAATCTGACGCTGGAGACGTGGGCTTTGGTGAGTTTCCGTTCGATTCTCGTGTTGGCGATTGTGCCCATCTTGTATTTTGTTCTTTCACTCTTTATGCTAAATCGGGAGGCACATTTTACCAAGTACCAATCGCAGTTGTTGCAGGTAATGTTTTTGTGGCTGCTCGTGGCAGCTGTTGAAAACGTAGCTACACGCGCACGTACACCACATAGTTTTTTCACGTTCATTCCTCCGTTTGCGTATTTTATCAGTCACTACCTGTTACTTATTCGTAGAAAGAGAATAGCTGAAATGATGCTTTGGATTTTTCTTGTAGGGTTGTTGACTATGAATTGGGCAACCAGAAAAGGCAAAGTTTCAACAGTGAATTTCGCGACACTCTTCCCTTCCTCTACTCCAGACTTGCCCGTGATCAAAGAAAAAAGAGTTCTTGTGTTGGGAGATGAGTTTGGGGTATACAGCAAAAATCAAATGGCGGGTTATTTTTTAAATTGGAGTTTATCTAAAGAAATTTTTGAGCATCCTGAATTTTTTCAGAACGTTGTTTTCATCGATCAATGTTTTCAGCAAGACCCACCGGATGTCATTTTGGACAAGCAAAATTTGCTGCACCCATTTTTAGAAAAAATTCCTCGCATGAAAAGTCAATTCAGGCAAGAAGGGGATAAATACTATAGAATTAACAACTGATTTTATCAACCCTGCGCCCGTGCCGCCCGCCTTCGAAACTGGAATGAAGGAATTTATCTAAGATTTTTTCGGCCAATTCTACACTTACATGGCGAGCAGGGATGCAAAGTACATTTGCGTTGTTGTGTGTTCTGGCAAGCTCTGCCAATTCCTCTTTCCAGCAGATGGCAGCTCTTATCCCCTGATGTTTATTGGCGGTCATTGCAACACCATTGGCGCTTCCACATAGTAGTAACCCCAAATCAAACTCATTTTTTTCTACCGCACTGGCGACAGGGTGAGCAAAATCGGGGTAGTCGGCCGACTCAGCACTGTGTGTGCCAAAGTCATTTACGGTAAACCCGTTTGTCTGAAGCCATTTTTTGAGAATCTCCTTGTATTCAAATCCGGCATGGTCTGCCCCGATAGCAATTTTTGTCATCATGAGTTTTGTTGGTCGGCACGGAGTTCGGCCGCTTCTTGTTTTAACTTCCTTTTTACAACAACGCTTGAGATATAGATGCTAATTTCAAAAAGCACATATAAAGGTAAAGAGATCACCGTCAAACTAAAAGGATCACCGGAAGGTGTGATGACGGCACCCAGTATCAATATGACCACGATCGAATGCTTCCGGTATTTGCGCATTAACTCGGGTGTCACAATACCTACTTTAGAAAGAAAGTAAATGACCATGGGAAACTGGAACAAGATACCGCAGCCTAAGATCAAGCTTGAGATGGTTGATACATATGAAGTAATATCAAACTCATTGACAATCATGTCGCTAATCGAATACGTTGCCAAAAACCAGATGGTGGTGGGAGCAAGAATATAGTAGCCAAATAGGATTCCGATACTAAAGAGAAACGACACGGCAAAAACAGCCCCTTTGGAATATTTTATTTCTTTTGACTGAAGCCCTGGCTTTACGAAGCGCCAGAGCTCCCAAGCAACATACGGAAAGGCGACAATCAAGCCGATGACAAAAGAGGCTGTGAGGGACATCATGAACTGCCCCGTCATGTTACGACTCTGGATTTTGAAAGGCAGGTCAGTCACGCAAAGGTCATTGAAACCAAAGAGCTTGCCCAATTCACACATGTACCTGAAGGTGGGGAAATTGATTTTAGCTGGCGCGAAAATAACATGCTCAAAAATCTCTTTTATAAAAGCAAGGCACGCGATCATTGCAATGAAAATCGCGCTGACGGAACGCACTACATGCCACCTCAACTCCTCTAGGTGATCGAGGAATGCCATTTCTTTTTCTTCTGCCATAATTCAAAAAAATCCCGCTGCGTCAAATTCGATTAAATGGAAACTGATAGAAAACACTGGTTTGGGAGAACCCGAGAAAAAAGCAAAAGGATATTCACTACTTGAAAAGTGTTCGTTCAATTCAAATTAACCTTTCTTCAAATTGATCGATCTTATCCAGCTTACCAATCAATTTTTCGATAGCCTCTGCAAGACGCATGTTAGAAAGCCTCATTTCTGATATTTCCAGGTTTGTTTTTTTTTGTGTCTCCGCTAATCGATCTACAGTTGGGATCAATTCGGCCATTAGTACCGTTAATTGTTTTATTCGATCTTCCAGATTCATTGTTTAAATATTGTAAAAATACACAAAATCACAACGATACTGGTCAGTTTAAAGGGAAGCGCTTCATCAACGCATTTACTTTGCGCTTTACTGCCTTCAGATGTTTTTCATCAGCTGGTTTTGCCAATGCCTCATCAATCAGATCAACAACCTTCACAACATCTTTCTCTTTTAGCCCACGCGTGGTCACAGCGGGTGTCCCTATACGCATGCCTGAAGTGATCATAGGCGATTGGGTATCAAAAGGAACCATATTTTTATTGATGGTTATGTCTGCTTTGATCAATGACTCTTCAGCAATCTTACCAGTCAAATTTTTGGAGCGAAGATCAATCAACATCAAATGGTTGTCGGTGCCACCAGAAATGATCTTATACCCTTTTGCAACAAATGCATCCGCCATTGCTTTGGCGTTTTTTGCTACCTGAACGATATACTCCAGGTATTCATCTGATAAAGCTTCGCCAAACGCAATCGCTTTGGCAGCGATAACGTGTTCTAGTGGGCCGCCCTGTGTTCCCGGGAACACCCCAGAATCTAACAAGGATGACATTTTCCGCAATTCTCCTTTTGAGGTTTTTAGTCCAAAAGGATTGTCGAAATTTTTGCCGATCATGATCAATCCACCACGAGGGCCACGCAATGTTTTGTGTGTAGTAGTGGTTACGATATGGCAATGTTTCAGAGGATCATTTAAAAGCCCTCGAGCGATCAAGCCGGCCGGATGAGAGATATCTGCTAATAATAGAGCGCCCACACTATCCGCTGCTTTTCTGAGTTTTTCGTAATCCCAGTCTCTACTGTAAGCAGAAGCTCCGCAGATTACCATCTTGGGTTTTTCACGCTGAGCTATTTCAATTACTTTGTCAAAATCAATCAATCCGGTTTCTTGTTCGACTCCATAAAAAGAAGGCTGATAAAGTTTACCTGAAAAATTAACAGGCGAGCCATGGGTAAGGTGACCACCATGCGAAAGGTCAAATCCAAGAATTTTATCGCCCGGCTTTAGGCAGGCAAGCATCACGGCTGCATTGGCTTGCGCACCCGAATGAGGTTGCACATTTGCCCATTCTGCGCCAAACAATTCTTTAATACGATCGATTGCGAGCTGCTCTACTTCATCTACTATTTCACAGCCTCCATAGTAACGTTTGCCAGGTAGACCTTCAGCATATTTATTGGTAAGCACAGAACCCTGAGCCTTCATCACTTGTGCGGAAGTAAAATTTTCAGAGGCAATCAGTTCGATGCCGTGCTCCTGGCGTTGTTTTTCTTTCTCAATGAGGTCAAAGATGACTTTGTCGCGTTTCATAGTGCTTGTTTAAAAAGATGGGCAAAAATAAGCTACGGGCTCGAATTGTTTTGCGTTTTGTAGTCATTAATACTGCACACAGCCAGTTCACCACCCTCCACTGCTTCCACCCCCCCCAAAACTCCCACCTCCACCTGAAAAACTGCTGCCACTACTGCCAGATGATGACCAGCCACTTCCCGACACACCTCCACCTGACTGCCACTCCATTAGTTTTCGCCCACTTTTTATCACCCAAAAACGAAGCAAGGGATAGAGAATTACATAACCAAAGAAAATCCACCAACCAAACATCAAGCCCATGAACACGGCATAAAACGGCATCATAAAAGCATACAATACCCAAGTCATGTAGCCTTTTGAGAATAGACCGATGCCCGCAAAGATTCCCAGAAAAACAAAAAGCCCTGCGGCTAATGCAATTTTTCCCCCAGTGCCCATATTGTCAAAATCATTGCCCTCCTTATCCGTAGAAGAATATTCACCACCAATTGCCTGTACAATGGAGTGAATGGCGGCAAAAATACCTGCATCGTAGTCGCCTCTTCGAAACTCAGGTGCCATTTCGTTGCGGATGATGCGATTACATAGGGCATCAGTCAATACGCCTTCTAATCCGTGGCCCACCTCAATTCGCATCTTATGATCGTCAATGGCGATAAGCAACAGGACCCCATTGTCTTTTGCTTTCACTCCGAGCTTCCACTTTTCGGCCACCTTCAAGGAATACTCCTCTATAAATTGACCATCTAATGATTGAATGATTAGAATAGCTATCTGATTGCTAGTGGAGTCTTCATATTGCTCTAGTCCCTTTTCAAGTTGGTCTATCGTTGCCTGTTTAAGTACGAGAGCCTCATCGTGTACCCGTTGACCCCAGAGTTCGGGAATTGGCTTTTGGGCGAAGGTCGAATAGAAGACTAGGCTGAGAAGGGTAAATGCAGAAAGGAATTTGGAAAATTTCATTGTGGATTGAATGCATCTAAAAATTTCAAAAATAGCTACCACGAATCACTCGAGCCTCCTCCCCCGAATCCGCCCCCGCCCCCGAAGTCAGAGCCAGAGCCCCATGAATCAGAGCGACCTGCTCCACCTAAAAGTGCCCCCGCGGCTCCAGCAGCCCAATAGCCGCCCATGCCACCGCCACCGCCTTTTCTTCTAGACATGGCAATGATAATGATGATGATCAAAAGTACCGTTCCCCAAGGTGACCGACTGCCGCGTTTGCCTCGTTGTGGAGGGCTTTCATTTACGTAGGTTCCTTTGATGGCCTGAATAATGGCGATTGTGCCCGCCAAGACCCCCGCATCATAATTTCCTTGTCTAAATTGTGGTGCTACTTCATTTCTATTGATTCGGCTTGACAAAGCGTCTGTCAGAACGCCTTCTAGTCCAAGCCCGGTTTCGATCCGCATTTTTCTATCTTGAATAGAAACGATAAAGATCACCCCATTATCTTTCTTTTGATCGCCCGCTTTCCAGGCTTCGGCCACCCTAATACCGAACCCATCAATATCTTCTCCTTCCAATGATGGAACGATCAAAATAGCAATTTGATTAGAGGTGGAGTCGCGTTCGGCCTTTAAAATTTGTTCCAATTGAGCTACCGTACCGGGAGACAGTACATTTGCCTCATCATGCACCCACACACCACCATGTGCGGGCACCGCTCGCTGCGCAAATGCGGAGACATTAAGCAAAAGAACAATAGCAACTAGAAAATATCGTAAGGAGAAATGCATTCGGGTTGGCTTCATTGAAAATTGACTCTTAAAAAAATTGATTCACTATTCGATTCTCAAGTTGTCCCGAAGCTCATTCACATCATCGACTGTTTTCAAAAACCCTTTTTCTAGAAGAATCTCACCACAGCGTAAAATAGCAGCTTCTATACCTTCTGTTACTTTGCCCAATCTCACGTTTTCCGTAATGGCGCGCACCATTTTGTCCCACTCTTTCTGTTCAACCACTTTGCTAATGCCGCGATCTGCCATCACGATTACTTCGTGCTCAAAAAATGAAATGAAAAGCATGATGCCTGTGCGGTGCCGCGTATTGAATATTTCTTCTTGCAAAAACGCGTTTTCAGCTCGCTGACGAGTCACTTTGTCCATGTGCGATTGACTCATAAGTAACCGCTTTAAGGGTTCGATAAAGGTGGTTGCTGCCGCTCCAATAAATCCGGCAAGTGTGATAGACAAGAAGATTAGCAACGGGTCATAGATCGCCAGAGCGGGAATATATCTGTCAAAAACAATGATTGCCAGAAATGCCAATCCTGCCAGCAGCAGAAACCCACGATAAACGGCTATGGAATAAGTACCACTGCGCTCTACAAAAACAGGCACAATTTCACCTGATATTTTGTCTTCGGCTGTTCGAACAGCTGCTTTGATGCGCTCTAAGTCTTGCTGACTAAATCTGCTTTGGATGGACATATTAGTTATTTTGTAAAGTACTAAGTCTGTAAAGAGTTTCGGGGCTAAAATCGAGAGAACAAGATGTAATACTACCATCTAATTCTTGTATAAGGGCAAGGCCATTCCAGGAAATCGTTGGGTAATTGTCAATCTTGGCCTTTGCAAAAACGGCTGGGTCTTTTAATGCAGTAAATTTTTCAACCAATGGTGTAAAATCAATTTTCCTGATTTCTCCGTTGCTAAACATTGCCGCGATCTGATACGGTTTAACATCAATGATGTGAGTGATTTTATGCATACCTAATTCAATGGTTCGATTTTACTGATGATTCCCCCTCCTTTTGTGATTCATAATAATTTTTAACTAACTCAACTCTGTGCAACTCAACCCACTCTCGAATTAGCTTCAGAGCTCTAATGGGTAGTTCACCGGTGATAACGTTTCCAGTGTCGATATTGATCTGAGCCGAATACTCAGAATAAGTCGCGTGAAAATGTGGAGGAGAATGACCATTAAAAAACATTCGAATAATGATTCCGTAAAAGCGACTTATTTCGGGCACACGCAAAGTTAATGAAATACTTTCTGTAACCGATAAAAGGAAAAGCCGACTGCGACTCAATTTGAAAAACACAAGTCACGTAAACTTAATTCTCTGGCTCAAAGCTACCAGCGGATCTTAATTTTGAAGAGCCAACACGCCCTTCTCTTTTGCGTCTAAAGCAGACGATCCCATCAAAAACTCATCCACCGCCCGTGCTGCTTCGCGCCCTTCACTAATTGCCCAAACCACTAATGACTGACCCCTTCGTGAATCTCCGCAAGCGAAAATATTTTCTGCAGAAGTTTGATATCGTTGACACTTGATGTTCCCCCGGTCATCGTAGTCTATTCCTAGTTGATCAAGGAGGCCATTGTGTTGCGGGTGAAGGAACCCCATTGCCAACAAAGCTAATTCACATGGAATTACTTTTTCTGTCTCTGGGATTTCAATAAATGCTGGTGCCTTGCCAGCTTCCTGTTTTACGTCCACTTCAGCAACTTTCAAACCAGTTAGGTTTCCATTTCCGTCCCCCACAAACTCTTTTGTTACTATGGACCATTTGCGTTCACAACCTTCTTCGTGGGAAGAGGATGTGCGCATTATCATTGGCCAACTTGGCCAAGGCATCGAAGCAGTTCTATCTTTAGGTGGCTTTGCTAGGATTTCAATTTGTGTAACTGACTTTGCGTGATGGCGATTGCTGGTGCCGACACAATCAGAGCCGGTATCTCCTCCGCCAATCACGACTACATTTTTATGCGTTGCCCAAATTTCTTCTTCCTCAATTTTTTTGCCACTCACTCTTCTATTTTGTTGAGTGAGAAATTCCATCGCGGGATACACACCCTTTAAATTTCTACCGGGTATAGGCAAATCTCTTGGTATGGTAGAACCAATGCAAAGAAGAATTGCATCAAAGTCATCCTGCAATTGCTCAATGGAAATACTTTCTCCTACCGTTGCATTCACAATAAATTTGACGCCCTCTTCTTTCATCAAGTTGATTCTGCGATCGAGCACCTGTTTATCCAATTTGAAATCAGGGATGCCGTAGCGGAGTAGCCCACCCACTTCATCAGCACGCTCAAAAATAGTTACATCATGCCCGGCATAATTAAGTTGTGCGGCAGCCGCTAATCCGGCAGGGCCAGATCCGATGATCGCAACTTTCTTTGTTGTTCTTGTGATAGGAATTCGGGGCTTGGCATAACCCTCTTCAAATGCCTTTTCAATAATCATCTTTTCGATGTACTCGATCGTAACCGGTGGTTTGTTGATCCCCAACACGCAAGAAGCTTCGCAGGGTGCAGGACAAATTCTTCCCGTGAATTCCGGGAAGTTGTTGGTTGAAATAAGCGTTTCATAGGCGAGCTTCCAGTTGCCTTGATACACCGCATCATTGAATTCAGGAATGATATTTCCAAGCGGACAACCTGAATGACAAAACGGAGTGCCACAATCCATACAGCGCGAAGCCTGCTTTTCACCAATCTTCGTATCGATCGCAGTGTCTACTTCATTGTAGTCGTTGATGCGTTCTTTTGGATCGCGTTTTTTTGGTAACTCTCTTTCAAACTCTAAAAATCCGGTTGGTTTTCCCATTTGCTTTAATCTTCAATTGTCAATTAGTAAAGGTGCTTCTTTACCGGGGCAAGGTTTCAAAAATTACATTTGGTAAGTATTCGTGCTAATTACCAATTTGAAATCTCAGTACTTTGAAATGTAATTTACAAAACTTTCACTTAACAAGTTATCTCGTTTGCTAATTCTACAGGGAAATCGCTTTTAAGAAATTTTCAGATAACAAAATGATTGTGAAGTATTTGGAGCAAGGGCAGTGATATTGTATTTTTGATTCATCAAAATGAGTTACGTGAAAAAAAATGCGTAGCTCAAATCCCCTTAGAGATAG
>JADBYQ010000088.1 GCA_020402945.1 Cytophagales bacterium
TAGTTTCTCATAATTGTAAAAGCTGTCCAATTGGTTCAGCTTTTGAAGGGCATCATAGCGCTGTTCCGCTACGGCCAAAAATTCCTCCTTGCTCATAGTCTTTTGTTTTTATTTAAATTTACAAAATCGCGACAATTTGAAATGCACCCCTTTCATTTGGTTTTTCCGTTTTCAAAGAACAGCCAAGCTGTCCAAGAGATAAAAGCAAAATAAGAATTAGTGCTTTCATCTTACTGGTCGTTATACGTGGGGCTTCTTGTCCAAGCATAGCAGGTAACGTGAGTATTTGCGTTCGAGCGGGGCTTCCGAAGCCGCGTCCTGTCCCCGACACCGAATGCATTAAAGATACGAAAACGTTGGATTACGCGTCAACCCCGCTTGACGCAAATACATTGTTGCCGGCAGTACCTTTTATTTTTTTCTGTCCCCGTTTGTTAGTTATTAATTTTTTATAGATTTGTAACCATTGTATAAGGTTGAACAATTTGGTTATGAATGAATATTTAACATTGTCGGAAGCGTCTGAGTACATTGGAAAAAGTAAAGAAACTCTCAGGAGATGGGATCGGGAAGGGAAATTGTCAGCTGTCCGTGAACCAATGAGTAATTTCCGTGTCTATAAACGGGAGCAAGTTGAAAGTCTTTTCTCGGAGTTTAATTCAAGTGTAAAAGATACTGTCAGTAATTATGTTGAGCCCCTCAAAAGCTACAAGGTTTTAGAGTTGTTTGCTGGGGCAGGCGGCTTGGCTGTCGGAATGGAGATGGCTGGATTGAAATGTGTTGCGCTAAATGAAATTGATAAGTGGGCTTGCCAAACTCTCAGGAGGAACAGACCAAATTGGAAAGTTTTGGAGGGTGACATTAAGTCATTTGACTTTTCAGAATATCATAATAAAGTTGAAGTGGTCACTGGTGGCTTTCCATGTCAGGCGTTTAGTTACGCTGGGAAGAAATTAGGATTGGCTGATGCCCGCGGAACTTTGTTTTATGAATTTGCAAGGGTTGTACAGCAAGTTAATCCATTAATTTGCATTGGTGAAAATGTCCGTGGTTTGCTTAGTCATGATGGTGGAAAGACTTTAAAGGGGATGATTTCCATTTTAGATGAAATTGGTTACAATGTAGTGCCTGTCAATGTATTGAAAGCTGTGAATTATAAAGTTCCTCAGAAGAGAGAACGCTTAATTTTGGTTGGAGTACGCAAGGACATAAATGTGCAATACGAATATCCAAAGTCATATAAGAAGACCTATACATTGAAAGATGCGCTTAAAAAGGGCGAATTGTTTAGTAGTAATGTACCTAAATCAGTTGGCGCAAAATACCCAAAGAGTAAAATTGAAGTTCTTGACTTGGTTCCTCCAAAAGGGTATTGGAGAGATTTGCCATTAAAGATTCAAAAGAAATTTATGGGTGGAAGTTTTTATCTCGGTGGTGGTAAAACGGGAATAGCACGAAGAATTGGTTGGGATGAAGCTTGCCTAACATTAACTTGTAGTCCTGCCCAAAAGCAAACAGAAAGATGTCACCCTGATGAGACTCGACCTTTTACTGTTAGAGAATATGCCAGAATTCAAACTTTTCCTGATGACTGGACTTTTGAAGGCTCTGTGGCTCAACAATATAAACAGATAGGGAATGCTGTCCCTGTTAACTTGGGGAGAGAAGTCGGCTATTCAATCGCCAATTTTTTGAATTCGTATTATAGTTTGTCAAAACCTAAGTAGTAACTATAATTTTCAAAAGTGATTTGATCCAAGATACTTCTCTTGGACTTTTTTGTTGCTGATTTTATTTCGTCTAAAGCAGAGTTTTCACTTTGTTCCTTGTCTGCTTTAACTTTTTTTAAATAGTCCTTAATCGCAGCAGGAAGTGCATGATACAGTTGGAAAAACGCGTCTTCTTGCTTTGATAACAACGCATAAAATTGGTCTCCTGAAATTTTATAAACTCTACTATGGGAATATTCCTTTCCATTGATTTCGCCAGACCAAAGTTCATTAAAACTTCCTTTTGCTAAAATCTGAACCCAATAACATTTTGCTTTTTTATAGTCATTAGCGTAACGAGCTAATTTTTGAAATAACGCTTCAGCAGCGCTGCTGTTCATTGTGTTGTGTTTATTTTTGATGTCAGCAAAAAGGGTGTCGTCTTTGGCTTTGATGTCGAAACCGCTCAAGTTTCCAATTTCATAACCTTTTATTCCACCGAGGACTTGTTCATGAAATGTCCCTATTGAATTATTAATTGATTTGTCTATCTGCCTTAAGATTTCAACTTGAATAAGACTTTCCTCATTGATGTCATTGAATTTTGAGTCAAAAGTCAGTTTTATCGTGTCGACTTTATTACTATAGAAGTTCTGCTTTGAAATATTTTCTTTGGCTCTCAAATAAGAATTATGCAGATTCTCGATACATTTTAGAAGGTGTTTGTCCGAAACAAAGTCTACGTACTTGTTTTTATTCATTTAGGTGTCTTTTTGTCCCAATTTAATAGTTTTCTCTATACTTTTTTCGGAGCCGAGGTATTGCCGGCAACGTGAGTATTTGCGTTCGAGCGGGGCTTTCGAAGCCGCGTCCTGTCCCCGACACCGAACGCACTAAAGATACGAAAACGTTGGACTACTCGTCAA
>JADBYQ010000089.1 GCA_020402945.1 Cytophagales bacterium
ACAACAAAATGTTTCTTCAATGGTGCGGTGACGTGTTGCCCAAAATTTATATCTTCGTTCAACGTTTGGTATCGGGGACAGGGCGCGGCTTCGGAAGCGCACCACTGAAGAAACACAAACGTTAGCAACAATGCGCAAAGACGACCAAGCTAACGATCGACACGAGGACAAGAACTCAGTAACGCGGACAGTGTGGACCAAAGAAGCCCGCCCACATTTGGCACATTTGCAGGCCACACAACCCGCCCGACTCCAAAGCCTGCAAAAGAGCCAAATCCCCATCGCACGGGTGTGGACTAACTGACTGAAATCGTTATTTTTGACTAATATGGTATGACCTAATGACAAAGGAAGAGGCAAAACAAAAGATTAGTGATTTAGTAGAGAGATTTGGAGAACAAATCGACTCTTATAAAAAGTCGGACTATAACGAGACATTGACTCGGAGAGATTTCATAGACCCTTTTTTTAAAGCACTAGGTTGGGACATCGACAACGAACAGGGATATGCTGAGGCATACCGAGAAGTAATTCATGAGGACAGAGTAAAAGTAGGTTCAGCGACTAAAGCTCCTGACTATTCATTTAGACTTGTTGGAGGAAAAAGACTTTTTTTCGTTGAAGCAAAAAAACCAAGCATTGTCGTTAAAGACGACATATTACCAGCTTACCAAATTAGGAGATACGGTTGGAGTGCAAAACTTTCAATAAGCATCATAACGGACTTTGAGGAATTTGCAATTTACGATTGCACCAAAAAGCCTATACCGACAGACAAAGCATCGGTTGCCAGAGTAAAGTATCTAACGTTTAAGGACTATTTACAAGAGTTTGACTTTTTGTGGGACACGTTCAGCAAAGAGAAGGTTCTAAAAGGCAGCTTTGACAAATTTGTACAAAGTAACCTCAATAAAAAAGGGACTGCAACGGTTGATAAAGAGTTTTTGCAATCGCTTGACAGTTGGAGAACCTATCTTGCTACCTCCGTCAGTTGGAACAATAAACAACTTGACGAGGATGAAATAAACTTTGTTGTTCAGCAAACCATTGACAGAATTATTTTCCTGCGAATAGCTGAAGACAGACACGTTGAACCTTATGGAACGCTGAAGGAAGCTATTAAACAGGGAGATTTCTACAAAAACCTTTACCGTCAGTTTGAGCAAGCTGATGAAAAATATAATTCAGGTTTGTTTGATTTCAAAAAAGACAAAATCAGTAAAACACTTTCGGTTGATAACAAAGTTTTAAAATCAATTATCAATGAATTGTATTATCCTGAAAGCCCGTACGAGTTTTCAGTTTTGTCGGTAGAGATTTTAGGTAGTGCTTACGAACAATTTTTAGGAAAAGTAATTCGCATTGACAAAGCACATCGTGCCCATATTGAAGAAAAACCTGAAGTAAGAAAAGCAGGTGGAGTTTATTACACACCACAATATGTGGTTGAATACATTGTGAAGAATACAGTCGGTAAACTCATTGAAGGAAAAACACCAAAAGAAATAAGTAAAATAAAAATAGTTGACCCTGCTTGTGGCAGTGGAAGCTTTCTTATCGGTGCATATCAGTACTTGCTAGATTGGCATAAGAACTATTACACCGATAACGGAAAGATTTCAAAAGGCACCAAGGGAAATCCGCTTACACCTGAAGGCAACCTAACAACTTCCGAGAAAAAAAGAATTTTGCTGAATAATATTTTTGGGGTTGACATTGATGTAAACGCAGTTGAAGTGACTAAGCTGAGTTTACTTTTAAAATGCATGGAAGGCGAAACTCAGGCCAGTATTGCATCACAACTTCGTCTATTCAACGAACGCGTGTTGCCGACACTTGATGAAAACATTAAAAGTGGAAACAGTTTAATTGATACTGATTTTTACGATACTCAACTAGACTTCGGTGAGGAAAAGAAAATCAAACCGTTCAATTGGCGGAATGGATTCCCAGAAATATTTAAGCAGGGAGGTTTTGATATTGTCATTGGAAACCCACCCTATTTTTCTCTTGACATCGTTAGCGATGAACAGAAGAACTACTATGAAAAAAGGTATTCCTCATTTGCCACAAGACAAAGTAATATTTATTTCTTCTTTATCGCGAAATCATATGACCTTTTAAAAGAGGATGGTAGGATAAGTTTTATAAATGAGAGGTACTATTTTAACTCTAAAAATGCTGAAAAGTTCAGAAGATTTGTTTTATCTAATTATCAAGTTGAGCAGATTGTGGATTTTAAGAATATACAAATATTTGACGGAGTAAATACATTAACTGTAATTAACACATTCAAGAAATCCAAATCGAGAGGTGATATTAATGTAATCCAGTTTGAACAAGAAGTTAGGAAACTTGACGAATACAAAATCCTAGAATCTCATTTGTACAAATCATTCGAGATAAGTCAAAAAAACATTAGTGCAAGCGATTGGACTTTTAATGATACAAGATTGACCAAACTTCAAGCAAAACTTGACAAGCAAGTTCCTTTGGATGAATTGGTAAAGATGGGTCAGGGAATTAAATCAGGTTTAAACGAAGTGTTTATTGTTGACAAAGAAACAATAAAGGAACATAAACTTGAAAAGGAACTATTAAGAAAATACATCAAAACTAGAGACATTCAAAAATATCAAATTCAATATCGTGATTTATATCTAATTCTTTCGCTTAACGAAACAGATATCAATGATTTTCCTAATACCAAGAAATATTTATCTCAATTCAAAAAAGAACTTGAAGATAGATATCAATTCAAAGATGGTGTTTGCAAATGGTATAGCCTGAGTATTCCCCAAAACCTAAACTTGTTACAAGAAAATAAAGAGAAAATATTTACACCTCTTTATTCAAAAGGTAACAAGTTCAGTTTAGATACAGGCGGAAAAAGTGGTGACTATTACATTCTGACAGATGCCTTTGTTTTAGTAAAGCAGAAAGAAATTGATTTTAAATATTTATTAGCCCTTCTAAATTCATCCTTGCTTAATTTTTTCAATTTAAAATTTGGGAAACTGAAACGGGATGGATACTACGAATATTCAAGAAATACTCTGTCTAGATTTCCAATCAAAGTCGCTAAAACGAAAGAGGAAATCCAAAAACAAAATGAAATCATAAAACTGACAGACAAACTATTACAAAGTTATGCAGAGATATCCGAAACGAATCTTCAAAGCAAATTAGAACAACTTGAAGGGAAAATTAATTACTATGAAAAACAAATCGATGAACTCGTTTATCAACTTTACGAGTTGACAGACTCAGACATTAAATTGGTAGAGATGGGTAATTAAATCGCGCACACATTGCCTGGCCACACATTCCAGCGCAAACCCAAAGCCAGCCAATAAGTGCGCTTAGTATTGTGTAGGTGGACAAAGTAGTTTTCAAATGAGTAAAAATATAACGTGTGACATGCGCACTGTTGCTAACAAAATGTTTGCGCAATGGTGCGTTGACGTGTAGCCCAAAGTTTATATCTTCGTTCCACGTTTGGTGTCGTGGACAGGACGCGGCTTCGAAACCGCACCACTGCGCAAACACAAACGTTGTGGGAAATAA
>JADBYQ010000009.1 GCA_020402945.1 Cytophagales bacterium
AAATCCACCAAAATGTCCAAACGATCAAAACGGTTGACCGCTGCATTGGATGATGATTACAGAAGTTTGGTGCTAAAATGTTAAAAGCGATTTCCCTGCAATGGGCGGTTGGTTGTTGGGGGAAAACTATGATCGATACACACTTTTGGAAAGACTTGTTCATGACAATCTATCGTTAAAAAAGGAGGTCATCAATTTGGACAAGAAGCTGAAGGTCAGTGACTTTTTACAGATTATTAAGAGGTACAATATCGACTATTTTGACTCAAAAAAGATGGGCGCTGTGGCACCTACTGGCAATTCAATAAATGCAGTTCTGTATACTAATGAGAAACTCCAATCTGAAAGTTATTTGCTTGTAAATGACAGCGTAAAGTACTCAATAAGTAACTCCACACTTACCAATGTGAAGCTAGTGCCATCTACGACTACAAAAATTTGTTTAGTGCAAGGGGACACTAGAATTTGCGACTTAATCGAGGCAAGTTCCTATTTGAGCAATTACTGGAAGGTCTCAATAGAAAGTGGCTACCTTGAACTGAGTCGAGAAAAAAAATTAGATGCTCAAAGAAACATTTCACTAATTTTATCCAAGCAGAAAAAATAACCTTTTTTGAAAACGGTTAAAACACCACTTCATCTGTGATTAAGAGTTTATTCCCCTCCAAAGAAGTCCGGTATTTTAAAAGTCTATTTCTTGCAGGGCCACCAGTAGGTGAGCCATCTGAAAAATCATAGGTAGACTGGCAGCCTTTCATAAAAAGACCTGAGTCGTCTACGCTCACAATCGCGTCATCCTCGAATGAACAAAGTCGCTCATAAGCGATATAGGTAGTTTCGTCAAGTCGATAAAGAATGACACCTCTCATGCCCACATCATCGACATACTGATACCCACCATCGAGGCGCAAACGTTGATACTGTGGATAGTTGAGGTTAATGGAGACCGGAGGAAAAGAAGCTTGGGCGTTGACTGAGTGATGAACAGAGAGCAGTACGGTGAAGGCCGCAAACCACAAGCCGCAAGCTGCAAGCTGTTTGCTTCGTTGGTTTCCTCTTTCGGTTGGTGAACCACGCTTACAATCTAGCTCAACCACGCCCATGGCATGTGGCCTGTCGCTTGTAGCCACTTTATTTTGTATAATCATAAAAACCCCTTCCTGTTTTTTTGCCCAAATGCCCAGCCATCACTTTTTGTTGCTGAATACGGCTTGGCCTAAACTTTGGATCTTGATGAAACGCCTGATACAACGAAGAAGTCACCGCAAAATTGATGTCCATTCCTATCAAATCCATCAATTCAAACGGACCCATTTTAAAGCCTGCGTTGCGCAAAAGCACATCGATTTGCTCATGTGCGGCCACCCCCTCTTCCAATAGTTTTAGCGCCTCCACATAATAGTGGCGAGCGACCCTATTAACGATAAAACCAGGCGAATCTTTTACCACAACCGCTGTTTTATTTAGCGATTTGGAAAAATCCATCATGATAGACACTACTGAGTCATCGGTCGAAGTTCCTCGCACAACTTCTACAAGGTTCATGAGCGTAGCCGGATTAAAAAAATGCAAACCAACAAATTGCGCAGGATTTTTTAGGCCAGCCGCAATTTCAGTGATCGAAAGTGAAGAGGTGTTTGACGCAAGAATACTGCCCTTGCTGTTATTCTCTAACACGCGGAACAATTGCTGCTTCACGTCTAGCTTTTCCACCACTGCCTCTATCACGAGATCCGCTTTTATGTCTTCTAGCTTATGCGCTATTGAGAGATGACCCAATATCGTTGTCTTTTGACTCTCGCTTATTTTTGATTTGGAGACGGCTTTATCTAAGTTGATAGAAATCGATGAGATGGCCTTTTGCGAAAGGCTACTCTCAATATCAAACAACTGTGTTGGGTAGCCGCTCATAGCACAAACCTGGGCAATTCCCTGACCCATCGTGCCGGCACCTAAAACAGCAACTGTTTGAATTTGACTATTCACTTATACAACCGATTTGAACTGTCGCAAAAATCGAACATCATTTTCCGAGAAAAGACGTAAGTCATTGATGCTATACCTCAACATTGTGATTCGTTCAATGCCCATCCCAAAGGCAAAACCAGTGAACTCTTCGGGGTCAATGCCACCGTTACGCAATACATTCGGATGCACCATGCCCGAACCAGCGATTTCAACCCATCCGCTATACTTACACACGTTGCATCCCTCACCATGGCAGATAAGGCAAGAAATATCAATCTCGGCACTAGGCTCGGTAAATGGAAAATAAGAAGGTCGTAAACGGATCTTGGTTTCTTTTCCAAACATCTCCTTTGCAAAATGATAAAGTGTTTGCTTCAAATCAGAAAAGCCCACGTTCTTGTCGATGTACAATCCCTCCACCTGATGAAAAAAGCAATGAGCCCTGGCGGAAATGGCTTCATTGCGATACACTCTGCCAGGCATAATCGAGCGAATGGGCGGTTTTTGGTTCTTCATCAAACGCACCTGCACGTTGGAGGTGTGTGTGCGAAGCAGCACGTCTGGATTCTTTTCTATAAAAAAGGTGTCCTGCATTTCGCGGGCAGGGTGATTTTCAGGGAAATTGAGAGCCGTAAAGTTATGCCAGTCGTCCTCAATTTCAGGTCCATCCGAAACATTGAAGCCAAGGCGCTCAAAAATTTCGATGATGCGATAGCGGGTTAAATTGAGTGGATGCAAATTGCCCGTTTTATTGGGAATGACCGGCAGAGAAAGATCCATGATCTCTTGATCGGATGAAGCTAAATTCTCAATTGACTCCTGAAATGTTTTAAATTTAGATTCGGTCAATTGCTTTAAGTCGTTGACTACTTTGCCCAGTTTCCTTTTTTCTTCCGGAAGAGCGGACTTCAAATCGTCAAACAAAGCCGACACAGATCCTTTTTTGCTGATGAATTTTAGGCGAAAGTTTTCTAAATCCTCTTTTGATTTGACCAAGAATGATTCTACTTCATGCTGCAACGCTTTTACTTTTTCTTCCATGGTATTACAAAATGACTTTTTGCGCCTTTTTGACAAAAAAGTTGATCGCCAAACAAAGCACTATTATTGAGGGTAAAATTAATGTATCAGATTGGTTTCTCAACAACCAGGCTAGCCCAATGAAAACGAGATTGATCATTACCAGCACGATCACGGTTTTCCCGTGTGAGAAACCAATATTAAGGAATTGGTGATGCAAGTGATTGCGATCAGCTTTAAAAGGCGACTGCCATTTACGCAAACGCAGAATGATCACCCTTAACGTATCAAACACAGGAATGATAACTATACAAATGGCCGTTGAAATCGAGGCCTGAAACTTGGCTTGATGACCAACAGGAAGTTGAAAATTTAAATTGATAAACTGAATGGCCATAAACGAGATAAGAAACCCGATCATCAACGCCCCCGTGTCACCCATGAAAATTTTGGAGGGCTGCCAATTGAAAAAAAGAAAACCTAGGATCGCTCCCGCAAAAGTCATGCAGACCAGACTAAAAACCAATTGATCAATGGAGTAAAACCAAAGTCCAAAAAAGGTAAGCACCACGACCCCGATTGAACCCGCGAGGCCATCCACCCCATCGATTAAATTATAGGCATTCGTTAAGATGATCAGTGTAAAAATACTGATAATCCAGATAATCCAATTTGGTACAAATGGCAAATCGATGAGGCCGTAGGTGGAATTGAGGGTGACATTATCCAAAAATACAAGCAGCAATACGGGCAAAAATTGGCTATATAATTTTTGCTTTGGCGTGAGTGCCAACACATCATCGCGCAGGCCAATCATGAACATGACCGTGAGCGATATGAAAAAATACTTTTGCTCCGACCAATTGATAAGCGAAAGCGACATAAGAAGGGCAAAAATGGCTCCCAGAAAAATAGCCACACCACCCATCGAAGGTTTGAAGTCAGAATGAATTTTATGGTCGCCTGGTGAGTCATACAGCTTCCACTGACTCAAGATTTTGATGAGCACAGGCATCACCAAAAAGGAGATTAAGAATGAAATGGCTGTATATAAAAGCAGGCGTATGATGGCGTTGGTGTTTGGTTAGTAAGCTTTTTCACTACCACGAAGCAAACTTATTATAGTTAAAAAGATTATTCTAATATCGAGCCAGAAGGACCAGTTTTCGATATAGTATCGATCAAGTCTAACCCGATTCTCCATGTCTGCCAAGTCCTTCGTTTCGCCCCGGTAGCCCATACATTGGGCGAGCCCTGTGATTCCGGGTTTTACATAATGGCGCGCCATGATATTATTGATCCTGTCTGCAAACTCTTCATTCAATTTGATGGGGTGCGGGCGCGGGCCAATCAGTGACATATCGTTCGTAATGACGTTGATAAACTGTGGCAATTCATCGATACTGCTTTTTCGCAAAAATTTGCCGAGGCGCGTGATGCGGCTGTCGTTTTTTGTGGCCTGTTTGGTGTCTGATTCATTATTGACAACCATCGTTCTGAATTTGATACAACCAAACGGAATATTTTTTTGACCATTTCTTTTTTGAACGAAAAAAACCGGCCCTCGTGAATCCAGCTTGATCAGCAACGCAATGATTGGGATTAGCCAGGAAAGAACTAAAAGGCTAAAAGCGGCCGAAAAAATAATATCGAAAATTCGTTTGACTAATTGATTCCGGGTTTCATCAAGCGGAATAACCGCCACTTCAAAGACCGGCTGATGATCGTTGTCATCCAACTTCAGAGCACGCTTGCTAATCGAACCTGCATCGATCACAATTTTTACTTGTATGAGGGAGTTCAGTCCAAAATTCACGAGCCGACTCATTTCCTGTTCAGTAACTTCAGGGGCACAACAGAATATTTGATGCACCTCATTGGTAGCGCAGAAGTCTTGCACCTGGTCGACAAAAGATTCTGACAAATCAATATACCCCACAAATCGAAAGCGTTCCGCAGGGTGTACCAAAAAGTACCTCCGCAACTCAAAGGATAGTTCATTTCTTCCGATCAAAAGATAATTCCGCGCGACTTCTTCGGTCTTCAATTTTCGCACGTAAAAAATCGCCAGTTTAGAAAGAAAGAAAATGGGTACAAACACTATGTAAATAGTTCCAATCTGAAAAAAACCATAACTTCTTTTGAAGAACAAAATGAGAGAGGTTACCACCATCAGGTGTATAAGAAGAAACACTATCTGGCTTTTGATTATCTTGGGCAGTGTCCAATTCTTTGTGATTCCGTAGGGGTTAGAAACCAACACCAAAAACAACCATGCCAGGCTGGAATAAATAAGCAAGTACACACGATTGGCTTCATCAGCTCCCGAAAATCGTGTTAGGTAAGACACCTGAATAGCCAGATTCAAAAAAAACAAATCCGCAAAAAATAAAAAGATCCTTACCAAACCAGGCATTCAGTACTCGGTTTAAAGATTACCCGAAAAATTACAATTTATTAACTTTCAATGGTTCTATAGCAACCGATGGGTCTGGTTGTTGTGAAATAAGAATCTGATGCACTAAAGCCAGAAAAACCACCCCCTGGTAGCGACCTAGAAAAACCTCTGTGACTCCGTACATCAAGAATGGAAAATATAACAAGATTCCCAACAGATTACGTTGCGTTACTGAAACATACAAAGGTCTTCCCAGAACTAGCAGTAGACCAAACAGACCCACCAAACCATTCGAAAAATACATCTGAATGAATTGGTTATGTGAGTTAAAATTCTCTTCAGCAAAGTGATTCATATCATGTTCCCGATAGTACTCATTCAGCACCAGATTGTAATCTCCGGTACCAACTCCCAAAAGTGGATTTGTGTTTGCCGCGATGGCAGATTTCCAAAGAGCCATTCGTTCCCAATAATCATTTTGACTGCCAACCGAGAAAAACTGTTCGTTATTTCTAAAAACGATCGTTACGACAACCATACAAAGCAACATAGTTCCTACCAGTGCCACTACCAACGATTCTCGCCTTGTTTTTTCCTCAAGCGTATACTTGGATATGAAAAAGGCAAATGTTAGCAAAAGACTGATAAAGGCAGTTTGCCCTCCTGTCAATAACAACAGTACAAAAAAGAACAACAATGCCACCACTGCCGGCCCGACAAACTGTTTTGGCAACTCATAGTATAAAAGATAAAGGCCAAACGTTATGATAAATATCAAATAGTAGGCAAAGTAGGTTGGGTGCGAATCGACTGGCTGCGTAAACTGATTGTAAAAGAAAACCTGGTAGTCGCCCGTTTTTGTGAAGGAAACAGCAGCATTGATGATACAAATCAATCCCGCCACAAGAGCGCCCGCAGCAAACGCATAAAATGTATTGTTCATTCGCTCTCTTGAAAATCCCCCCAGTCCATAAACAACCAATGGCACGCCCAACAAACTCAGGTTGGTCTCCAATTGGCGCAGCCCCAATGTCAAATCCGTTGAATAGGTAAGACCGATTGCTAAAATCAAAAAAAACAGGAGTAAATCCCAAAATTGTACAATCAAGGCCTTGAGCGAAAATTTATGCTGTGTCAAAAGGAAACTTAGAATGGTGGTCAAAAATAATAGTCGGGAATTAAGAAATTGAGAAAACGGTAGCGCAAAACAAAAAACATAAAACAGGTAACTTAATCCTACACTTTTCATACTATTCTTCCTTTTTGAATTGTGAGTTTGCTACCATCAAGCAAGAAAAAAAAGTAAAGAATACTATTCCTTTTTGCCTGCAAAGCACCGACTCAGTGGCGCAAAAACCAGCAAATAAAATAACAAATAGCAGCAGCAGAATGTCCTTTCTACTTTTTGCAATTCTTAGGAGTACTAGCATAATTATGACAAACCAAATCAAACCAACCAAGCCAACAGCCAGTAGAAATTGGATAAATTGGTTGTGGGCGTTATAGTGCATGAATCCCTCGTGAAGCTCATCGCCCGGATAAATATGCTTTGCATGATATTTTGCTGTCAGCAAGTCTTGTGTGTCGCCTATTCCAACGCCTACAAGCCACGCCTTTTGTTCTTTGATAATTTCAAAAGCTGTTTTCCAAATTGCAAGGCGTATGGCAGCGCCCGTAAAATGATAGCCAGCATAGTCATCCAAAAACAGTGGATTTGTTTGACTATATTCGTCTACAACGATTTCTTTAAACCGGCTCCTGACATTTGGTATCATAAAAGCAACAAAAAAAAGAACAGCTAACAAAAGCGTCACAATAGCCACCTTCAATCGAGTTTGGCCTGGAAAGCCATATAGACTAAAACCTAGATAAGCCAAAAGAAAAAAGACAAGCACAAGCATGGTTTTGGACGATAGGAGAATAAGCATGCCGATGAACAACAACTGCAACAATACATAGATTAGTTTCTTTCGAACAGAAAATGTTTTTCCCTGTACAAGCAAAGAATGAACTAAAAATAGTAATGCAAAACCTATATACATCGAAAAGTACACCGCATGAAAATCAAGGATTTGTCCGAGTTTGTGATAAAAAAAATAACTGCTATCACCGCCCATCCACTGATAACTCGCATATAAAATACAAATTAGTGAAGCAACAAAACACGAAGCAACGAAACAATGTAAAACCTTAAAAACGAATCTGTCGGAAAAAGGAAAGCCGGAAAAAAAAACAATTGGAAAAACTAAAAACGACATCTTTTTTTCTAAATCCATTAGTCCATCCGCGGAGTTTGTTGAGTAGAAAAAGCCTGCTATGTGAATAAGATAAAAACCAACCATTAAAAACGCATATCTATTCTTGAGAAAGCTATCGGTTTTTACCTTCCATTGTCCACTCAAAAGCCAGCAAATAAAAAAAAGAAAAATCAAATAGCTGTTTAAAAGTATCGGGAACGGAAGTGATAAAACAACCAAAATTGCGCATGGTTCCAATAATCGAAGCGGCAGGTTCTTGTCAAAATGTTTCATACTGCTGTGTTTCGCAAAACAATCATTCAGAGTAATTTTTCAAAGAGAGTAAATTTAGTTTTTGCAACAAGACAAGCGGGATGAACTGAGGGGCTTCCAGTATGTATCTTTTAAAAAGCCTCCGCGGCTCTTGGCTTAACCTAAACAACCATTCAAGACCGTTTCGCTGCATCCAGTATGGAGCTCTGGGGATTAAGCCTGCGGTAACTTCAAATGCGCCACCCACTCCTATAATAATGTTTGCATTCAGTTTATCAAAATGCTCAGCTATCCAATAATCCTGTTTAGGCGCTGTTAGGCTAACCCAAATAACATGCGGTTGGGCATTGTTAATCATTGAAATCATTTTACTGTTTTCCTCATCTGAAAAACGTTCTGCAAATGGTGGCGAATAATAGCCGCAAACTTGTAAATTCGGGTAAATTGACAAAAGACGCTCAGATAATTTTTTGGCAACACCCTCTTTGGCACCAAGAAAAAAAAAGCGGTAACCCTTTTCCGCACCAGTTCTACTGAATTCCGGAAGCAAATCGAGGCCCGTCACACGCCCTTGTATGGGTTTCCCCAATAATCTAGAGGCCCAGATTAAAGGAACACCGTCTGGCAAGCACATTGTTGCAGAATTGTAGAGCCTTCTTAGTTTTTCGTTTTTAAAAGCCCAAAGAACACAATTGACTGGTGTAACGCAAATTCGCTTTTTTTTTCGCGCACTGATCCAATGTTCGAACAAATTTATCGTGCTGGGTAAATTTAGTGTTGAAACATTGACAGAAAGAATGTTGACTTTATCTTCCAAAATTATTCTCTTTTGACATCCTTTTTCCTTGTATAACTCTTCGCTTTCTAAGAATTAATGGGAGATTTCGCATTACTATTTTATAGGCTCTTAAAGAAGATCGTTCGAAGATGAGTATATAAAAGAAAATAAAAAATTGGCGGGGAAGAATGAAGATACCATTCGTTAAAAATGTTGAAAATTGTTCGTTTTTCAAGAGCAATATCAATTGATTTTTTACCGAATGAACTTTTATTTCATTGGAAATGCTCCGTCTTACCCGTAAACTGCTTGGCTTAAAGTGTCGAGGGTGGATAGCTATACAGTTAGGTGAAAAGATCGTTTTCCAACCGAAAATATTAGCGCGCCAAGAAACGTCCCAATCTTCTTTATGCGCAAAAAAAAGCTCATCGAAAAATTCGTCTTTATACGAAATGTCATCGATCATCTCCCTTCGATAAAGTGGAAGCGCACCATCTGCCCCAAAAACGAATTCTTGTTTGAGGTCGCTTTCTCCTTTTTTCTTATTGTGAAAGCGCATTGATAGAACACGAGATCGCTGAATATCCATCCCTGCGCTGTCTATTAAATTGTCATCGCTGGAAAAATCATTGTTTTGCAGAAGTAGTCCGCAAACTGTGCCAATTCTCGCATCCGACCCAGCGACACCTAGGGCATTTTCAACATAGTTTGATGAAAGTTTAACATCCGGATTTACCAATAATACATATTCACTACTTGAATTTCTTATCGTATAGTTATGTCCACCACAAAAACCTGTATTTTCTTTTTTCTTTTCAAAAATTAGTCGAGGGTCATCAAATGACTCTACAATTTTGATTGTGTTATCCGTAGAGTTATTGTCAACGACAAAAAGGATAAAATTGGAAAATGTTTGCGACAATACAGATTTTAAACAATCCGATATTGTATTTTCAGAGTTCCAAGTTACAATTGATACTACAATTTTTTCCACAAAGATTGCTTTTCGTTATTTATGTAAGGCTTGAATAGCCTTTCTTACCCAATCTAATTGGGGTATAATATTTACGCGAAAACGAAAGTTTGGAAATTTCAACCCCTCGTTTAAATCCTTTAAAATAACCCGATATCATTTTTAAGTAATCCGTTCCACTCAGCTTATATTTTACTGAATGCTTAATTGAAAGCAGTAAACAGTAAAATAAAACGAGAATCATGTTTGTGTATCTTTTATACTTGAGATAGAAAATGCTTAGATTATAAAAATAAAAATAAAACCAGTCGGCTCTTTTGTTTTTCATTTCAGCAATATTCCCATTATGCTGGGGATAGTGCATAACGGTAATCGAGGCATTAAAGTAAATCTTGTAACCTATTTGTATAATCCGGTAGGCAATATCCGGCTCCTCCACCATGGATGTACCTGAAAAATACTCCTCAAAAAAACCTACCTGATCCAAAACCTCTTTCCGAAATGACATGTTACCGCCATTTAGAGAGGTCACATAACAGGATTCAGTTGAATAGGGAATGTTAATTAACCTTCCAAAGGCCGTAGTTCTCAATGGCCGTTTTACGCTAATAGCAGGTTGGCCATCCTCTACTAACCTGCAGGAAACTGCACCGATGCTTTTATCTTTATACGTATCAACATGTGTTGAAACGAAATTACTTGGCACGATAATGTCGTCATCACAAAACAGGATAATGTCTCCAGATGAAAAGGTGATGCCGTAGTTCTTTGCCAACGATCTTCCTCGTTCAGCGATCTGATAATACTTTAATTTTTCCGGATATTGTTTGATGAGCAATTGCTTTTCATTTGATAAGAATTCACTTTGATCAACAACCAAAATCTCCAAGTTCCAATAATCTTGGATGAATAAGCAGTTGAGCAAATCGATCAAGCATTTATCCCTTTTATAAGTTGGGATCACAACTGAAACTTTTTTCACTTCGAGCAAATTTAAAAAGGCCTGTAAACTTAGTTATAAATGCTCAAAATCAGCTTTTATGCTCTTTCAAGAAATGTGCAAAAATCGAATAGTAAGCAACTGATTCTTACTTTATCCAATGAACCTATACTTAAAAATACAATAGATAGCCCTGAATCCATCCCTCCAACCGATCTTCTTTCCTTCCTTATAGGTTCGTCCATAGTATGATATGCCAACTTCATAAATTCTTATTCCTGGTATCTTTGAGACTTTTGCGGTAACCTCCGGCTCGAACCCAAATCTGCTTTCTTTGAATTTTATACTTTTCAAATACTCCGTTTTAAACATTTTATAGCAGGTCTCCATGTCAGAAAGATTTAAATTGGTAGCCATGTTAGATAACAATGTTAAAAACTTGTTTCCAATAGTGTGCCAGAAGAACAAAATCCTATGCGGCCTTCCTCCCATAAAACGCGAACCATAAACTACATCAGCAAAACCGTCAACAATGGGCTTTAACAACAAGTTATACTCTCGGGGGTCGTACTCAAGATCTGCATCTTGAATAATAATGACATCACCAGTTGCGTGCTCAATGCCTGTGTGCAAAGCCGCCCCTTTGCCTTTATTTATCTCATGTTTAATGTAAAGAATGGGTAAGTCTTTATTCTGCTGTAAATACGTTTGAATAGCCGCTTCAGTATCATCTTTTGAACAATCATTTACGAGAATGACCTGTTTCTTAACATTGCTTATTAAGACAGTACTCTTGATCCTGTCTAAAATTAAATGAATCGTTTTACCTTCATTATACGCAGGTATGATAATAGATAGGGTTTTGATTTCAAACATTTAGCTTTTTTTAGGTAGTTGAATTCTGCTTGAGTCGTAATCTCTGCTTGTATACTCAAAGATAAAAAGGAGTAAAACCAATCCTATCTTCGCTAATTTGAAAACACCGCTTATGAGCCGCGAGACTCTTGTGAAAACACCAAAATTAAAAAACAAAAGTGTATTCACAACACTCTATAGCTTGCCTGAACACAAATTGAAGTCCTTTCTTGATCTTACAGCTTTATCCAAAACTACTAAGTTAAAACGATGATAGCTTATCGATAAACATTGACTGTAACTTGGACGGCAGGAATTTTCAATTTATTCTGCCAGTTTCGATACATAATTGCAGGAGAAGGCATCTCGGTCACAACATTCTGCCTTATTACTATACTGTTTCTACCCTGAATTTGATTATGAAACACCATTGTATTCTGCCAATTGGAAGGCTCCAACACTATAATATGCGCTCGCATAGATTCTGTAATCTCTTCGTGAGGAGTGATTTAGATGCTTATCAGATCGTTTGGTAGTGCAGGTCGTAAGCTATCAACCATTTCGCTATAGGAAGTTGAATCACTATTAGCTAAAACAGCAGGGAACTCAATCACTTTTGAGTACAGCAACGTTCTTGTTAGGGTCTTCCTTTTCAACAAAACTGTATTAGTTTCTGGATAGAATTTAAAAAGACTGAGACCATTTCGGTTTGGAATCTGAGCAGTGTCGCCCACATAACAGTAATAGTAGCTATAGGCATACTTACTCAATGGTTCTCTAGCTACTGTATTCATCCAATTTTCCATTTTATATGCCTCACGATAAAAATTGCTTGCTGGCTCAAAAAGCCAATTTACTCCAAGGTGAGAGGGTTCAGAGTATTGGGCCTCGCAGTAGAGATCACGCATCATTTCCTTTGTGCACATGTCTTCTCCATAACTAAAACTTCTGGTGAGATTAGCTCCCCTGAAAAACCCAACAATAACCAACATAGCCATCACTGAAATGAGACCAATTCCTGCAAACTTAGAGATGCTTCTTTGGAAAAATGCTGAACGATTTATGGCAAATATAATTGAAACGAATATTAGAATCAGGTAAAATAGGGCAGTGCGATCCTTTGGGTATGGCGTTTTAAACACAATATGCTGAATGTAAGAGAAGGCAACTGAAGAAATAACGATCAGCCAAAGAGAGGAGTGAAATGTTGGCTCCTTTTTTATAAAATAATCCCAGATCACCACGGCAGTCAGCACCATCACGATAAACAACATTAAAAACGGAAGGAACGATATGATGGCAATATGAGGAGAATGTCCATAATAGGAAGAGTTGATAATCGAAACAAAAGTGCTTTCCCACAGCCCATCTGTTCCTCCAAAGTAAAGTTCACCGCGATTTTTTAGCTCCATCAACCAAACCGATGAAAAAAAAGTAAAGAATATGCTGTATACAAGAATAGGCCATAAATTAGCGAGTGAATTTTTCAGTTTTGAAAACCCAAGGGAAAAGCCTGTTGGAAGTGACCGTTGGTAACAGATGATCAGTAATGCCGCGTTCAATCCTATCAGGTAATTGATGACGGTGAAATTCCCCAACACTGAAAGAGATGCAAAGAAAGTCGCGAGTGCTGATTTTATCCATGTCCGCTCACCAGAGTCGTGGATAAACTCGTGTAAAAAATAAATACTAACGAGAAGAAATGAATGCGAAATCCCATATCCCCTCGCTAGTGAAAAAAATTCGAGCAATGGAAGGCTAAGGTTAAGAATTAAAAATGCGCTGATTTGGAAGAAATATCCCTTTAGCTTTGTTACTAATAGAAAGGAAACGA
>JADBYQ010000090.1 GCA_020402945.1 Cytophagales bacterium
AAATTTGAAACATCGAAAGCGGGCACAAACAAAAAACCGCTTTTTAAAAACTAAAAATACTATGGGGAGAAAACTTTGTAAGTTACCCGAAGGGGTTACTATCTCCACTCCGCAAAGCTCCTTAAGTTAACGACTATGGTCGGGAGACCAACAATAACAAGGTTGTATTTCATCAGGCGCGTGCCGCCCGTAGCCGGCCCGAATTTCGAAGAGTGAATCCCAATGATGATCACAGCCCCGGTCTGTGCATCGTGCCTGATCAGCACCGCCTCTCCATCCCACGCTGTTAGGATTTCTTTCACTCACGCAATGTACAATTTAGTTGCTACTTTTTTCCATCCATTTTCCCTGCCCGGTCGGCTGTTATCGCCCACCGGCAATCACAGCGATAAAACAACGCGACACATGTCGGTTGCAAGATTTTCTTATTGGCAGGGTGAGGCAGAGAGCACAGGCGGAACACGCTGGGGGCTTGCGAAATTTTTTTTGGGGCGGCTTTCGGGCTATCCGCTTTACTCCTCGCCACCTGCGCGCAGGGCCCTGGCAGCTGCGGGGTGCCGCTCCTATCCCGGCCGCGCGTTGTACAGGTATGCTGCGCGTATCCGTTTTATCCTGAAGTCTTTATGGCAACACGCAGGCGAAAAGAAAAAGCATACGCTATAACCCGCACACATGGCCAAAGCCACAAACAAAAAATAGGATGAAAAAAATGCAAAGAGCTTTTGGCAACATCCACTCATTTTCATTTGTCCCAATCCCCATTTTGATTTCTTCACCAACGGGCAGAATGAAAGTAGCTAATAGACACGCTTGTGTTTTTGGTTTTGCAAAAGGCTTGCGCCCACAGCCAACGCGTGTGTGCAGCAAGTGCCGCGGAAATCATGGGCACGGGCAGTTTGTGCCGCAAACTGATTTTTGCAAACCAGCAGAATTGTTTTATTCTGAGTTCTCACGCTGGCGAGGAGCGCAAGCATGAACGGGCCGGCAGTGCTCAACGGGTAATGTGGTTGGTGTGTGAGAGGGCGAGCGAGGGGAGTAGGGAAGCCGTAGAGTCTGAGGGGAGATTCTGCGGAGAATAAGAATTCTATTGCATAACCCGTAAAACAGGTAGTATTGTATTCATTTGCATAAAATGAACTGCAACCATTTCGGAAACTGCTTGTATTGAAACTATTTCTTTTCACCGCAGGAGTCTCCCGCCTCGGGGACTCTGTCGGAAGCAGGAGATAAGTGAAAGAAAAAGTAAGGCAGGGCAAGTGAAGGAGAGAATGTAGTATAAAGGAAGTAAGCGCAGAGTCCCCGAAACGGGATCTCAGCGAGGAATAATCTTTGACCTGGGCCTGGTAGCAGGCATGTGGTTGCATCTGGCCTTTTCAATCATCCGTTTTCAAAGGCCTTTGCCAAAAGCAGAAGGTTGCAAATGAGTTGGATTTGTTGAATGACTGGAACTTATAGGCCAAACCCCAATAAGCCTATCCGGGCATTTGCTCGCCCAACCGGTGCAAAAGGCCTAACAACTTTTGCCGTTGTGCCTCATTGCACAAAAGAAACAACTGATGCAGGTGGTGGAGCATGGCACGGTCAATTTTATTTTGAATGGCGTTGATGGCAGCCTGCTTTTCAAGCAGCACTGACTCCGTCACGCTGGCCGATGAAATCTCATTAAAGAATTCCTGTTTGGCCAACTTCAATTCGTTCAGCATCGGGCCCATCACATTTTTGTTCGAATCCAGAAGGTATTTATACCGACTTATTTGGTCACTGTCCAGCTTCAATTCATAAATTAAAAATTCCGGCCCCATTGGTGAGACTTGCCTATTGCGAACAAAGCCCAGCACAATAAAAATTACCAACAGCAGGTTGAGAAAAATGAGACCGGTAATAACGGTGCGATTTGAAACAGTGGCCATACGTGTTAAAAGTTTATCTGGTTTACCGACAAATAATTAGAAAGGTTGTAGTAAGGTTCACTTACAAAATTCTGCCTGTAAGAGAGGTACCAAACGGCAACATTTACGGTAACAAGTGCAATGCCCGCTGCCATGCGCATCCAGTTTAACTCAACAGCCGTTTGCCTCTGAACTTTTAACTGCGGACGGATATGCGTAAGAAAGTACGTATCGGGCAATTGCCCCACGGGCATTCTTCGGGCCACGTCAATAAGTTCATGTATACTTTCAATCTTTTTCATAAATGAAGATATTTATTTTTGCTTAAATCATCTAAATCATCTGTATGTCTGTATAAATTTTTCCAGATTTCTTCTGGCTCTGAACAAAAGCGACTCCACTGATGAAACAGTGGTATCCATGGCCTTGGCCACTTCTTCATAGCTTAACTCCGAAAGATAAAACAGCGAAAAAGCAACCTTTTGCTTTTCAGGCAGACGATTGATTAAGGTGTTGGCCTGCTCTCTTTTCTCTTGCTCCTCCATCCCCACCTGGGCCGTATGATAATCAGGTGGCACGCGTTCCATTTCGTTGTATTCTTTCGCCCAGAAAAAACGGCTGCTTTTACTATTTTTCTTGCGGGCACGCTCCAGGGCTTTGTTTACCGCCACCCGGTAAAGCCATGTGTACGCCTTCGACTTTCCATCAAAGTGGGCACTACCTTTCCAGATGGCAATAAACACATCTTGCACCGCTTCCTCTGCCTCTTCCCTGTTGCGCACCACATCCATGGCTACCTTAAAGATGCGGTTGCCAAAGCGGTGATAGAGTTTCTCCAGCACAACTTCGTGTTTGCGCTCGCAGGCCAACCGCAACAACCCCTCGTCTGAAATGTCCCCCGGTGGAATCACATTCATTTGCAAAGAATCAAAATACGCATTTTTTGGACGAGTGTTTACTATTAGTTGTTTTACAAACCACTTGCCTTGCGCCCTGCACCTTATATTGTTATTCATACCGCAACGACTCGATTGGATTAAGCCCGGCAGCTTTGGTAGCCGGATACCACCCAAAGAATATGCCCGTGCCCGCAGTGATAGAAAACGTAATCAAAATGGAGGACAGGCTGATGATAATCGACCAACCCAAAGTGTACTCAATTAAGTACCCTGCACCAACCCCGATGCTAACGCCAAACATACCTGCACTAAGCGTGATAACCACTGCCTCAACAAGCAGTTGCCTACGCACATCTGTGGTGGTGGCACCAATGGCCAAGCGAAGCCCAATTTCGCGGGTGCGCTCCCGCACCGAAACCAGCATAATATTCATAATGCCAATCCCCCCAATCAGCATTGCTATGCCGGCCATAGTGCCCAAAAGGTAGCTTAAGGTACTGGTGATGGTTTTGGCTGTCGATGTGATTTCTGATTGAGTGTTGATGGTGAAATCTGATGCTTCGCTATTTGCCATTCCATGCTTACTGCGCAAAACGGTTTCTATTTCTGCACGCGCCACGCTGATCGCCTCTTCGCTTTGGGCAGAGCAGAAGATCTGCTGCAGGTATTCTGATCCGGTGATTCGGCTTTGCATACAACTATAGGGAATCAGTATGATATCATCCTGATCGTGGCCAAAACCGGTCTGCCCTTTTTCGCCCAGTGTCCCTATAACCCTCAACGGCACTTTATCTGTACGGATAATTTTACCTAATGGATCAGAATTTTTGAACAAGGCCGCTTGTACTGTTTTTCCAATCAGGCATACTTTAGCAGAAGCGGCAATATGTTGCACTGTGAAATTGACTCCCTTCGTAAGGGTGATGTTGCGAATTGTCAGATAATCTTCAGAGACACCGAAGAGGCTCGTGTTCCAGTTCTCCTTTCCGTACTTTACCTGCGCGGGCACCGAAGTAAGGGGAGAACTTTTGGCAAGGTGCAGCGCATATTGTTGTAAGGCGCGCACATCCTTCATCTTTAAAGTAAGCCCCGTACCCGCCCCCTGGTTAAGGCCACCCTCACTCACAGCTGAGGGCGATACGATAATGATATTGGAACCAAGTTCTGAGATTTTACTTTTAATGTCGTTGCTGGTGCCGGCTCCAATGGCCTGCATCAGTATAATAGCTGAGGTACCAATGACAATTCCAAGCATGGTAAGGAATGTGCGGAACTTGTTTTTGGCAAGTGCTGCAAAAGCCGTACGGATCAATAAGGTTAGTTTCATAGATCAAACACTGGAATGTAGTGATGGCGACTGATCGCTTACCATCAGTGATGCTGCCTGTGGCAGATGCCGGGTTTCTGAAACAATGGCCCCGTCTTTAAAAACAACCGTGCGCTGTGCAAAAGCGGCAATGTCAGGTTCATGGGTAACCATGATTATAGTGGTGCCGTCAGCATGGAGGGCTTGAAACAAGGCGAGCACCTCGTAGCTGTTGTGTGTATCTAAGTTGCCCGTAGGTTCATCGGCAAACAGAACGGTAGGCTTGTTAACCAAGGCACGCGCAATAGCTACCCGCTGCTGCTGCCCCCCGGACAACTCATTAGATTTATTGTTCAGCTTTTCGGTGAGCCCTACTTTTTCAACAGCCTCCAGCACCAGAGCTTTGCGCTGCCGTGAGTGGTACGAACGGTGGTATAATAGAGGAAGTTCTACATTATCGAACACTGTGGTGCGTGGCAGCAGGTTAAACGATTGAAATATAAACCCAAACTTGTCCCTGCGCAATTGGGCCAGTTGATTATTGGAGAAATGTACAAGGTCTATTCCCTCAAAAAAGTACGCCCCTGATGTGGGCCTGTCCAGGCAGCCCAGAATGTTCACAAAGGTGGACTTGCCGCTGCCACTGGCACCCATAATGGCGGTGAAATCACCGGCATGAGTAAAGAAATTAACATGCTTTAGTGCCTCGAACCGAACAGTTCCATTCTCAAACACTTTGCCCATATCTTTTACAGAAATCAACATACCTATGGGCGGCTACCCGGATCGGGCAAAAGGCTTCGTTTATTTTTCTTCCGTATTTCCTCCACCGTTCGCTCGCCAATGACTACTGTATCGCCCGCTTTCACTGCCCCTTTAATAGCGGCAAAAGTCCCATTATCGAAGTACTTTTCTATGGGCATTCTGGCCGGACGGCCGTGTTTCATTATCCAAATAGCTTCGCCTTCACTATCCTCTTCCTTTTTGTATCCCAATGCCGCAAGGGGCACCGACAACGCCTGCTCCTGCTGCTGCACCACCACAGAAATATCGCTGTTCATGCCGGGCAATAACTTCATTTGTTCGTTGGGTGCATCAATAATGATGGTATAGGTTACCACATTTAGTTTAGAAGTGGGGTTTAGTCTGATTTCTTTTACAGTGCCTAGAAATTTTTCGTGCGGATATGCATCTACAGAAAAAGAAACAAGCTGGCCTACTTTCACATAACTGATATCGGCTTCATCTATGCTGGCATGAAGCTCCATGTCCCGTAGCGTTTGAATGATGGTAAATAACACAGGGGCGGCAAAATTTGCTGCCACGGTTTGCCCAACTGACACATTGCGGGCCAACACCAACCCGCTTATGGGTGAAGTAATGATGGCATAGCCTAAACTTTTTTCTGCTTTCATAAATTGAACATGTGCTAAGTCCATGGCAGCCTTGGCCGACAGATAGTTGAATTTGGCTACTTCGAAGTCGCTTTCGCTGATGGTGCGGCCATTAAACAAGGTGCGGTTGCGCAGGTAATTTAGCTCCATTTGGTCGAACTGCGCTTTGGCTTTGTCGTAGTTGGCTTTCATCTCCGCCACTTGCAAGGAGAGCAGCACCGTATCGAGCAAGGCTATTACCTGGCCTTTTTTCACCTCGTCATTAAAATCCGCGTAAAGTTTAGAGATGATGCCGGATACCTGCGTGCCTACATCTACGGTTTCCACCGCTTCTAAAGTGCCGGTGCTAATGATCTCCTGCTTCAGGTTACGCACCAATACAACCTCTGTAACATATAGGTCTTTTCCATCATTCTTCGCACGCGTGAATAATGGCAGGGCGAGGAAAGATGTAGCCGCTAATACAAAAATTATCGCCACAATAAGGCCAGCCCTTCTTTTAAGCAAACTCATAACACCTATTAGTAGATTATGACCACTAAAAACTTGCGGGGCTACGGAAAATAGAGTACTCTTTATTTAGCAGTCTTTATCTGGGGATAAGAGCCAGGAAAGGCATTTTTGAAAAAATCTTTCAGAGGCCGCAAGTATTCTTGCGTGGGTACCGACTAATGCACAAAACTTAGTTCGTGAAATCAAAATTGATTGTATTCCTTCTGCTTGCCAGTCCCCTTGTAGGCATGGCACATCAGCCTGCCTTTCAAATGGTCTCCCTAAAAAAAACAGGCACCGCGTGGCAGCTTGTTTACAGCGAAACCATGGCCCAATTGGAAGCAGCCCGTTTTGAACCTAACGATTTTATACCCTACCTCAGCATATTGGCAGATGGCAAACCACTAGCCTTGTCGGTCAACAGTCAAGGGTTTTATCAGGACGGTATGCAATTACACCTTGCCTCGCTCAACAATGTTAAATCTATCACCATCAGGTTCGACCCGCGGGCAGGCAATGGGCAATCAACACGGATTTTTCGATTGGAAGGGACAAACAGACAAATGGCCGGAGCGAACAGAGATGATGTGTATGCTTCGTTTCTAAAGAAAAACGATCAAACCATACGGCTTGTGTTTCGCCAAGGCCATTGGCAAATCGAAAATGAGAAAACCGATGCCGCCAGTAGCCATTGGCTTACAGTCCTTTATGCCTTCGTTTCAATAGTCTCTCTGGCCGTTTTTCTGAAAGTGGCCTGGAAGCACAGAGTTTTACCGCACAAAGCCATAGGGAATAATCCACCAGGTATTTTATCGTCATCAATTAATTACTAAACTATTACGTATCAAAAATTTTTTTCCATGAAACTTTCCATTTGCATTTTTACCGGTATTGCTTCGCTTTTGCTCGCTGCATGCAGCTCAGACGAAACCAAAACAAATAAGATAACCATCAACGGCCTGGTGAACGAAGTGAAGATCACCGAAAAAGATGGTTTCAGGATCATCCAATCGAACGGAATACCCGACCACGAAGTGGGAGTATTCCCCAATGCGTATAACCCAATCACAATCATAGAGGTTGACCACACGTTTAAGATGCTGTTAAACCCCGTGGCGCTCGCCACACCTGTCACAACCCTCTTTTATGAATTTGGGGTGGCCATTAACGGGGTGCCAATGGATCCCAACGGGCCATACTATATTCATGGTGATGAACGTAGGGCTATCCAGTTTCCGTTTGAAGGTTTAGCCAGCGGCTGGCAATACGAGGGGCTTTCTAAAAATGTGAAGTTGGGGATGGACCAAAACAATGCACACGTGCAGCCCCCTGGCGTGTATCACTACCACGGGGTGCTAACGCTGCTGGTTAAAAAACGTATAGAGGAAACCAAAGCTGGAGAAATGGTATTGCTGGGCTATGCAGCCGATGGCTTTCCGATCTACAGCAACTTCGGCCATACCGATGCCAACAATGTTTCTTCTGCACTGGTGGAACTGAAAAGCAGTTACAAACTAAAGAGTGGTGTTCGCCCTACCAACGCAAGCGATAAACCCACAGGCCCATCAGGGGATTATGACGGCACCTTTGTGCAGGATTATGTGTATGAAAAGGGAGTTGGCGATTTGGACGAGTGTAACGGTAGGTTTGGCAAAACCAAAGAGTACCCTAATGGCACCTACTATTATGTAATTACCAGTGGCTGGCCCTATATACCTCGGTTTTTCAGGGGCACACCAAACGAAAGTTTTAAAATAGGCTGATAAAGTGTGAATGTTAGCTCACACGAACGGTTTTGTGCTTGTAGCCCTTCTTAATTCTTCGCAGAGTCTCCGTTTTCGACTCTGCGCAAAAACAAGCTGTGATGCAAAGCAAAAAAGATAAACGATGAGCGTAAGAAGAGAGATACCAGCGTACGATGGGCTGTATTTTATCACATTCACCTGCTGCCATTGGCTAAAGTTGTTTGAAATCACCAACGGATATGACATCGTGTACAACTGGTTTGACCACCTGAACAGTAAAGGTCACTTTATCAATGGGTACGTGATCATGCCCAACCACGTGCATGCACTCATTGCTTTTCGCAACACCCAAGGCCAATCCATCAATTCTATAATCGGTACAGGAAAACGTTTTATGGCTTATGAACTAGTGAACCGTTTGGAAGAACAGGGCAATCAAGAATTGCTCAACCAATTGGCCTCGCTCGTAAATACCACCGATAGGCGCAGGGGCAAACTACATGAAGTATTTGAGCCGTCATTTGATTGGAAAGAATGTATGGACAATAAATTCACGGAACAAAAGCTAAATTACATCCACAATAATCCATGTCGAGGAGAATGGAACTTGGCTAAGAACCCTGAGGAGTATATGCATAGCTCGGCCAGGTACTACGCCACAGGAGAGCAGGGCATTTACGAGGTAATGAGCTATGCTTTGCTGGCGGATATTGATTTGACAAAAGCACTATGAGCAGTTTAGGGGAGAAAGTTTTTGAGTTGAGAGTGCGCAGGAGTCCCGAAAACGGAGACTCTGCGAGTAATAAACGACAACCGGTCCAAAATGGCGTACTCGCTCGGTACTGTCATCACCTAGGTTATAATAACGCTGAAGGATGACGATCTCAAACATCAGTGCGTAATTGTAAGGTGGCCTGCCTCCTTTGTTCTCACCGTTCACTATATCTCCTTCTTGAAATAATCTTCCAACGGCTTACGGAAAAACTAAAAATCTATATGAGCCCCCAGTTTTTCAATCGGATCGTTTTGCTTGCTTATCTTTTCTAACCGAAACTGCTCATCAAATAATCCGCGCGTTGTGTGACCCATTTCTTTCTCTTTTTCCAAACATAGAACCGTTAACCAATTATTGTAGATTTAGCATGGGCTTTTAGAGATGCCCTTAAAACATAACCCAATCAAGTGCAAATGATACATTTACATCGAATGCAGAGAGGCTATTTATTTTAGAAAATTCTCTCGGAGATGTGCAAATGCTAAGAACTGAATCTCTGATTTTACTGAGGTTTAGTTCTTGATCTTATGGACATCAGCGCCCAGGAACGTAGACGTATGTTTCATAGATGGATTGCCTTTGTAGGTAATAGAACCTCCAAAGTCTGCAGATGCATTCAGTTCTTGCTCTGCGAATATGGAAACATCAGAGCCCATCGAGGAACTTACATTTACGTGCTGGCTTTTTAGAGAAGAAGCATCTACATGACTTCCCATCTTTGATCGGATTTCTA
This sequence comes from Cytophagales bacterium, assembly GCA_020402945.1. Classification (GTDB taxonomy): domain Bacteria; phylum Bacteroidota; class Bacteroidia; order Cytophagales; family Cyclobacteriaceae; genus ELB16-189. The sequence continues at coordinate 9,234 of JADBYQ010000090.1, forward strand.
CTTTTTCAGCCATTCCCGTCAGGTTAACCTCGCTTCCCATCGAAGAGTCAAGCTCAAGTTTTTGAGTATTAATGTCCAGTCTCATGTCTGCACCCATTTTGCTAACTAAGAAAATCTCTTTGGAGACGATGGTTTCTGAAGAACGGATACGAGCACCAGCTCTTGCTTCGATCGCTTCCAGATTAGTATAATAGATCGTCACTTGCGCATATCGGCTATTTTTGCTTTCCCATGAATTATTGTTAAAGTCAAAAAAACTGCGGTTCCTAAGTTTGATATGAAGGTCTTCATCTTTCGATTTGATGATTATTTCTTCTTTCTCAATTCCATTATAGTCAATCTCCATTCTACAAGTAGTTGACTTAATAAAATTCACTTTAAAAGGTCCGTAAACGTAGACGACCTTAAAAGTACCGATAGCTACCTGTTCGGTCTGAGCCTTTAGATTAAAAGAAGCAACCAGCAGTAGTATGGAAGTGAATAAATGGCGCATAAACAATGAGTTTTATTCATAGACGCATCAACCTTGCATAAGGTTGCATTTAGTAGACCCATTATGATTACCAGCAGGGTATGTAATTTTCCGTTTATTAAATAAAATCATCCGAAAATGATAAAGGCGGATACAGGATTTGATAGTAAGATTCAACTTTTTGCCATATCAACTAATCTTATTTCATGATTTGCTATGGGTTACCTTCAGTATTGTCAAATTAGTCAAAAGTTAAAGTTCCAAAAATGGATACCTATAATCCGTAGGCGTAACAAATGTTTCTTTGATGGTACGCATGGAAACCCAGCGCAGCAGATTTACCTTCGCTCCGGCTTTGTCATTCGTGCCGCTACCTCTGGCTCCCCCAAAGGGTTGTTGACCCACAACAGCACCCGTAGGTTTATCATTGATATAAAAGTTGCCGGCCGAGTTGCTGAGTTTTTTAGTGGCCATCTCTACGGCAAAGCGATCGCGTGCCATTATTGAGCCGGTCAATGCATAGGGTGATGTTTGATCAACCAACTCTAGTGTTTGTTCAAAATTTTCGGAGTGGTAAACGTAGATGGTGATCACTGGTCCAAAAATCTCTTCGCACATGGTGAGTGACGATGCGTCTTTTGTTAGCACAACTGTAGGTTCAATGAAATAGCCTTTACTCTTGTCGTATTTACCACCCGCAATGATTTCGTTCATTGGGTTTTGGCGTGCTTTTTCAATATAACCAGTTATAGAGGTAAACGCTTTTTCATCGATCACCGCATTGACGAAGTTGCCAAAGTCTTCTGTTGGCCCCATCTTCATGCTCTTCAAATCTTCGAGCAGATATTTCTTCACATCGTCCCAAAGATTGGAAGGAACGTAGCAACGGGAAGCAGCTGAACACTTTTGCCCCTGGTATTCAAACGCACCACGAGCAATGGCCGTTGCTACTTGCTTGGCATCGGCACTCTTGTGCACCATGATAAAATCTTTTCCGCCCGTTTCACCTACAATGCGTGGATAGGATTTGTATTGATGAATATTTTGTCCAATCGTTTTCCAGATATTTTGAAATACGCCTGTGCTGCCCGTAAAGTGAATGCCACCAAAATCTTTGTGTTTAAAAATCACATCGCCAGCATCAGGGCCTGTAACATAAATCAAATTGATCACACCATCCGGCAAGCCAGCTTCTCTCAATACCTGCATGATCACGTTCGCAGCGTAGATCTGTGTGTTGGCTGGTTTCCATACCACCGAATTGCCCATTAATGCTGCACTGGTTGGTAAATTGCCAGCAATAGCCGTGAAGTTGAAAGGGGTCAATGCGAACACAAACCCTTCGAGCGGGCGGTATTCTAATCGGTTCCACACACCGGGTGATGATTGTGGTTGATCATTGTAAATCTCGCCCATGAAGTGGACGTTGAAACGCAGGAAATCGATCAATTCGCAGGCAGCATCAATTTCTGCTTGGTAAGCATTCTTGGATTGCCCCAACATAGTAGCCGCATTGATTTTATATCGGTAAGGACCAGCTAGCAAATCAGCCGCTTTCAAAAATATGCTGGCTCTGTTTTCCCAACTCAGTCCTGCCCACAATTCTTTGGCGGCCATTGCTGCGTTAATCGCCTGCTCCACATGGCTTTTATCTCCTTCAGAGAAATGCCCGAGAATATGTTTGTGGTCGTGAGGAGGTGTAAGCGGCTTTTTATTTTCAGTACGTACTTCTTCGGCACCAATGTACATGGGCACGTCAATGACTTGAGCGCGTGCTTCTTCGAGCGCCTTTTTTAAGGCAGCGCGTTCTTTGCTTCCGGGTGCATACGATAATACAGGTTCGTTTTTTGGCGCGGGAATGTGAAAAAATCCAGTAGACATATTGATCTAAGATTTGAGATGTACGAGTTAAGATTTAGCGTGTAAAGTTACTAAATTAGATAACGATTATAGAATGTGCTTCAATTCAATCAGGCTCTCGATTTCATGAGTTAATTGTTCTTCATGGGCAATTTTTTCCGGGTTAAAATAAATGGTGTCGATAGACGCATTTTTTGCCCCGCCCATGTCGGTAGCCAGGTTGTCGCCAATCATCACCACTTCACTCGCCAGCAAGTTGTTAGAGCTGAGCGCATAGTCAAAAATTTCTTTGGAGGGTTTCTTATGCCCTGCTTTTTCAGAGGTGACCACGCTTTGAAAGTACTTTTCTATACCCGATGACGCCATTTTTGTGCCTTGTATTTCGCTAAATCCATTGGTGATGATATGCATCGGATAAGTGGGGTGCAAGTGATCCAACACTTCCTTCGCGTATGGCAATAAGTTGCCTTTCTTGGGCGATTGGCTCACATACTCAGAGGAAAACGTGAGAGATAGTTCGTACTCTTCTACATCAAACTCTTGAAAGATGCGGTGGAAGCGTTGCAAGCGAATGACATCTTGTTTGATTTTACCCGTATCATAAAGATGCCACAATCCTGTATTAACCTTTTTAAATGCAACAAGAAAGGCCTTCAATTCGATACCTTTTCTGGCAAGTTGAAAGCTATGATGCAATTCTGTAAGTGCTTCGCGCGAATTCGTTTCAAAATCCCAAAGTGTGTGATCCAGGTCGAAGAAAATGCTTTTATATTTTTTCATTGGAAATTAGACGTGAGATGTAAGACGTTAGACTTGAGACCTTGAGACGCGACATGGAACTGTTTGCTTCAAAAGGTAAGCGGTTTGATGCTTAGTTTGTTAAGGGAAAGTTCGCGGTTGCTATACATGGTTTTAAAGACGGATTGATCTTGTTGCATTACCGGATCGCGACTGACGAATTGCAAGATTTGCTTAACAAGATCAAAAACTTCGTCTTTGATTTGGTAAAAGGCCCATTGGTTTATTTTTCGTGAAGTGAGGATTCCGGAATTTTTTAGGTACAATAGGTGACGCGAGGTTTTTGTTTGGGTAAACTCAAGGATGCGTTCGAGATCGGTAATGCACATTTCTCCGTTGGTCAAAATAAGATTAAGAATGCGCAGACGTGATGTATCCGAGCTAGCCAAAAAAATTTGTGCGCCTAATTCGATGTTAAAGTGTTTTAACCTCATCTCGCACAAAAATACAGACAATATTTTTGCGCGTACTAAAACTTTTAGTTGTTGCTTCGACTCTTTGAGTTGCAGCGATTTTATCAAAATACAATCAGTTCTAACGGTTAGCAAGAAGCTATAAAAAGGTGTATACATTAACATTTGAAATGCTACCTTTGCTTAATTATATGAGGGCTGTATTTACTGTTTTTATCGTATCAGCGTTGCTTTTCTCTGGCAGTAGAGCGTTTTCCCAGAGCAAGCGCAGAATTGTTCAATTGTCGGGTTTTGTAACCGACTCGGCCTCAGTTGGTTTGCCTGGTGTTCACGTGTACGTGCCCAAAGCCGGGCGGGGCACGCCTACCACGGCAGTGGGTTTTTTTACGTTACCCGTGCTGGTAGGGGATAGCATTGTGTTTAGCGCAGTTGGGTACAAAAGGGCGCATTATATCGTGCCTGACCAACCGAAGGATTCCTGGTCAATTTTTGTAGAACTGGCGACAGATATGACGTTTTTGAAGGGCGTTGTTATTACTGATCTTCCTACTGAAGAGCTATTTAAAGAAGCAGTTCTGGCCATGAATATTCCTATGGAGAATGGACTCGATGCACGTGCGTTAAATTCAGAAATGATTGCCCTGATGGCTCGCACCACGCCCATGGACGGGTTGGGCAACTACCGAAATTATATCGACCAATGGGCAAGTTCACCGGGAAATCAATTCAGGCCTCAGTTCAATCCTTTTCTAGACCCGTTAAAATGGGCCAGGTTTATCAGAGACCTAAAGAAAAAGAAGAACAAATAGCCACTAACTAATCTCTCTTTTTTACCCTGAATTTTATTATTATTGCGACTCTTTTCGAGGTGTTTCCACGAACGCTTGAGAAAAATCATCCAAAGCCCGGAAGAAATAATGACTCACTAACTTTACCCTGAATTTTACTATTATTGCGACTCTTTTCGAGGTGTACCCCGACTCCTGTCGGGGCCGGTTAGTGCCACCACAAATGTTTAGGAAAATGTATTTCGTGTACATAATCGAGTCGTCCTCCTCAGGAAAGTGGTACTATGGTTACACTCGCGATTTGATTCAGCGACTGGAATCGCACAACGCTGGAAAAAATATTTCTACGGCTGGTCGAGGTCCTTGGAGCTATATTTTTCAGCGTCCATTTGCTTCCGATAAAGAGGCTCTTTCATTTGAGAATTATTTGAAGAAAAGTAGAAATAAACATTATCTAAGAACCAAGTTTTCAGCATACTTTACGAAAGCGGGCTTGTGATTACCCAGATTCCACGAACGTTCGAGAAAAATCATCCAAAGCCTGGAAGAAATAATTACTCACTAACTTTACCCTGAATTTTATTATTATTGCGACTCTTTTCGAGGTGTAGCGCAGCCCGGTTAGCGCATCACGTTAGGGACGTGGAGGCCGGAGGTTCGAATCCTCTCACCTCGACCAGAAGAGTAGGCAGCCACCTGGTTGCCTTTTTCTTTTTTCAAAATATCTTGGCCTATCAACCCATGCGTTTCCTTTTTGTTTTTCTATCGCTCTTTTTAACAAGTCTGAGTTCAGCACAAACGGCACTCAAGAAGGCAGAAAACCATATGGAGAAAGGCAAGTGGTTTGAGGCAAAGGAGTTGTTAAAAAAAGTTGCGAAGAAAGACAGTGCCAGCGCAGAGCTATCTGTGGCATGGGCTCGTTGGTTTTTTAGTAAAACCAATCCGAGCTATCAAATAGACTCCGCGTATCATTACTGTCAGCAGGCATTTCGACTATTGGTTCAACTTGAAGGACGATCTAAGTATCGCCTCGCGCGCCTTGGACTCGATAGCGCATCGCTTCTTTCTTTTAGTGAAAAGATCGACAGTACAGCCTTTGCTGACGTGAAGGAAGTGAACACAGAAAGAGGTTACGAATCATTTGTTCAACGATTTCCTGGTTCCAAACTTCGCGCCACGGCAATTGAATTACGGGATGAAGTCGGCTTTTTAGAAGCACTAAAAGTAAATACCTATCAAAGTTTTGAACGATATATCAGGCTATACCCGACATCGCAACGGGTCATTGAAGCCAGGAATAGATTTGACAAATTGCTTTTTGAATCGAAGACGAAAGACCGAAAATTAAAAAGCTATGTTTCGTTCGTTCGCGAGTTTCCAACTAGCCCCTTTCGCGATTTGGCGGATCAACAAATCTTTGAAATTGCAACAGCTCGTGGAGACACTTCTTCGTTTATTCAATTCGTCCAGGAATTTCCGGCCAACAATTGGAAGCCAGCCGCCATCGATTGGCTTTTCCACTTTTATATTGATTATGAAAGGAAAATCCCTCACCGATTCCTAAATGACTCGCTTCGAAAAGTTATCCTACTAAACGAAAGTTATTGGGCGCCAATTCTCGACAAAGGAAAATTTGGGTTTATAAATTCAAGTGGAGACATAGCATTTGCGCCTAGATTTGAAACTATTGAAGAACGTTACCTGTGCGGAAGTATTTTTGATGATGTGCTGTTTACTAATGAGGGATTGATCAGTCGAAATGGAAGGTTGATTTTTGCGCACAGTTCTATTCAAAAATCATTGGGCTTTGGGTTTTATAAAGTTGGCGACAGCACTTGTATTAAAGTGATTCACAAATCAGGGCGGTGGGTGGTCAAAGATTGTGTGCAGGAAGTCAAATTGTTGGGTGCTCATTTCTTTGCAGTGAAACAAAACGGGCGATGGAAACTAGTAACATTAACAGGGCGGCAGCTTTTGGGGGAGAACACATGGGATGCGATTGATAGGGTAGAGGGTGTGTTTGTCTTTTCTAGATTGGGCAAAAAGATAGTCTTGGACCTCACATCAATCGAATCATCCGCAGACGGAAATCTCGTTTCGGAGGAATTGGTTTTTGATGAAGTAAGTAGGGTAGCGGTTGATCGATTGCTTGTTCGCAATGGGTCGCTGGAGGGATTGATCAATTCAAAGCTTGAGTTTGTCGTACCCTTCGGGCGCCAGACACTTAGCCTACGTCCTTTTGGATTAGTTAGAAAGGTGAACGATCAATATTCCATGGCGGATCTGGCCGAAGAGCTGGAAGGAAAATGGTGGGACAATATTTTTTTCTCTAAGCAGTGGTTGTTACTAAAACGGGGACTGTCACGCCAATTATTTGATTTGAATAGTAAAAGAATCGTTGAAAACTCAGACAGTTGCTGGTTTGCAGGAGGATTGGCCTTCGCCAAACAGAAGGATTCAGTTCGGGTTCATATCAACTCGCTTAGAACACTTACCTTTTCAAATGAGAATCGAGTACATTTTGTCAAATCACGAGATTCAGTTCGGTACTTTTACACGGAATCGAAACTAAAAAAAACAGTATACGATATCGCTACAGGCCAGCGGCTGTTTACAAATGAGTTTGAAATCATAGAGTCGTTCGGTGAAGAGATTTTTTTGATTTCACGGAATGGAAAGCGAGGCCTTATTGCTAAAACTGGTACACTAGTGTTGCCAGTTGAGTATGAGGCGCTTGTTCAATTGAACGATGACTATTGGTCTATTTATAAAGACAAGAAATTTGGTTTGTTCGATTGGAAAAGAAGCAGACTTGTAAAACCTGTTTATAGTCGGAATATTAGCATGCTAAATAGCGAAGTGCTAATCGTTTTTAAAGACGAGCACTTTGGATTGACCAGTTGGAATGGCAAGGCACTCACTGCATTTGAATTTGACGAGATGCTGCCTTGGACGGGCGATTTGGTTTGGGTCAGAAAGAATGCACAATGGAGCTTGTTAGACGTTCGATCGGGCAAGGTAGAAATAGACCGCGTTAAGGATTTTGCCACAATTTCAGATACATCAACTGAGAAGTGCATGCTGATCCGAAGAGAAAACCTCTATGGGGTAATAAGTTCTGAAAGAGGGATTATCATACCTACTGCGTTTAATGGAATCAATAATGTAGGAACGGACGAGAATCCTCTTTATTTTACGAGAAAGGATGTGAAGGAAGCGCAAATACAGGTTGTAATTTATTACGACCAATTCGGTAAACTGATACGCAAACAGGTGTATGAAGAAACCGAATTTGAAAAAATTGTATGTGAAGATTAACAAGCAATATTTTGATAACACTGACCTGCAAACTTTTATGAAGTTTTGGATTAACTTGGCGCAGTTCGAGAGTTGAATTGACCGATTGATATTTCGTCAAATGGAATTAAACAGTATGAAAAAAATTCTTTTGTTAATTTTTATTAGTCGCTCGCTATTAAGCTATTCGCAAGAGACAAAGCCCAAGTTAGTTGTTGGGATTGTGGTGGATCAAATGCGCCAGGAATATTTGTATCGCTTTGAAAGTAAGTTTGGTGAAGGTGGTTTTAAGCGTTTGGCGGGAAAGGGATTTATGCTTACCAACGCACACTACAATTATGTTCCTACCTATACAGGGCCTGGGCATGCATCTGTATATTCCGGAACAACACCCTCTGTCCATGGCATTATTGGAAATGATTGGTGGGACAAGGGCCTAAAGAAACAAGTGAATTGTGTGGAGGACGATCGTCAAAAGCCGGTTGGAAACCCGGAAGGAAATGGCGATGTATCGCCATGGCGAATGTTATCATCGACTATTACGGATGAATTGAAAATATCTTCTCAGAAAAGGTCGAAAGTCATTGGTATTTCGGTGAAAGATCGAGGAGCTGTGCTTCCGGCCGGCCATATGGCAGATGGTGCTTACTGGTATGACGGCAAATCGGGCATGTTTATTACGAGTACCTATTACAAGAACACATTGCCACAGTGGGTCGAAACATTTAACGGATTAAAGTTGGCAGATTCCTATCTCAACCAAACATGGAATACCGTATTGCCGATCACGCAGTATACTGAAAGTAGTCAAGATGAATCACCTTATGAAAGAAAATTGCAAGGCAAGGAAAAGCCGGTGTTCCCTTACAACTTAAAGGAGCTGAGAAAGACAAATGGTGATTTCGACTTGCTCGCGGCTACTCCTTTTGGCGATGATTTGTTGACTGAGTTTGCAAAGTCAACGATAGCCGGTGAGCAAATGGGCAAAGATTCGGATGCCGATTTTCTGGCCATCTCTTATTCTTGCCCGGATCTAATTGGTCATGCAATGGGTCCTAATTCAATCGAGATACAAGACGCGTATATAAGACTGGATAAGAACATAGAAGACTTGTTGAAAACCCTTGATAAAGAAGTGGGTGAAAATAATTATGTGGTTTTCCTCACGGCAGATCATGCAGTGGCTGAGGTGCCGCAGTCCTTAAAAGATAATCGAATTCCCGCTGGAAATTTTGCGGTGTCATCGCTGGAAGTTAATCTGAATGATTTTTTACAAAAATATTTTCCCGGAAAGAAGATCATTGAAAAAATAAGCAATGATCAGATTTTTCTAAATCAGGATTTGTTTGCTGGCGACCCAAAAAGCGCTGGCATTGATTTGTTAATTGCCACCGAACTTATCACTAACTATCTTCAATCGGTTGAAGGTGTAGCCCAGGTTTTTTCAAAAGCAGTTCTGAAGCAAGGAGCCTACAATGAAACAGGAATTAAAGGGATGATGGTGCGCGGATACAATTTCAAACGAAGTGGAGACATTGCTTACCAACTCGAACCAAGTTGGATTAGTGGAGGTGACGCACAGGGTACTACACACGGCTCTGCTTACAGCTACGACACGCACGTGCCCATTTTATTTTATGGCAAGGGAATTAAGCAAGGTGCTTCGTCTTCTTATCACGCAATTACTGATATCGCACCTACTTTATCAGTGCTGCTAAAGATCAAATTTCCAAGTGGTTGTGCTGGACAGCCTATTAGTGAAATACTGGATTAAGGAATTCAAAAATTGACGAGCGAAAGTTCTTGAAACTTGAATCTCTAACTTCCAAACACTCCGAACATATTTAGAATAACGAGCCCAATGATAATTGGACAAATGAACCGCACCATAAAAAGCCAAATTTTATAGGGGGCTATTCCAAGAATACTTCCTGTCTTAAAAGAAGGCATACCTTGTTCTATTTCATCTACCAATAGTTCGGTTTTTATGAACCATCCGGTGAATAGGCACGTAGACATCACTACCACCATCATTAACAGACTTCCGAATAAATAATCGAAGATGTCCATAAAACTGGTCTTGATTACTCCAAGAAAATTCACTTGCATGATGGATAGACTCTCAACTGCACCTGTCGAAAGAGCTGAGGGAATTCCAAAAATAAATGCAGCGATAGCAACCGTCCAGGCGGCTTTTTTTCGACTCCATTTTTTCTGATCCATGTAATAAGCAGAGGGAGCCTCCAACATTGAAATGGTGGACGTAATGGCCGCAAAGAAAAGCAACAGAAAAAACAATGCCCCGGCAATATTACCAAGTGGCATCTGTTGGAATACATTTGACAAAACAGTAAACACAAGCGTTGGACCCTCTGCAGGTGATTGATTGAAAGCAAAAACGGCAGGGAAAACCATAAAGCCTGCCAACAATGCTACGGAAGTATCCATCGCTCCTACCCACAGACTGGAGGTCACAATGTTTTGTGTTTTGGGCAGATAAGATCCATACGTAATCATCATCCCCCAACCCACACCTAACGAAAAGAATGCTTGCGTTAACGCAGCCAGTACAATGTGTCCGTTGATTTTCGAGAAGTCAGGCACAAGGTAATATTCAATTCCTTTGCCCGCCCCTGGCAACGTTACACTTCGAATGATCACAACGATCAACAAAACGAAAAGCAGGGGCATCATTATTTTTGTCGCTTTCTCAATACCACCAGACACCCCACCCAACACAATAAACGCAGTCATTAGAATAACAGCTGCACCTAGTGGCACTACGATGGCAGGGTTGGCAATGAATTCTGAGAAAGTTGTTTTTATTGAAAAAAGCGATGTGAAAATATAACCGACTGTCCAACCTGCGATAGTACTGTAATAGCTGAGCACTACGAACGTAACGATTAGGGGAAGCACTCCAACAAGAAGTACCCAAACCTTATTACCACTTAATTTTTGAACTGCCCCAACCGGATTTTTGCCGGTGAACCTGCCGAGCGCTATTTCATTGATCAGCATAGGTGCCCCCACCAACACCACGCAGAATATATAAATCAAAACAAATGCTGCTCCTCCGTGTTCACCCGTTAGGTATGGGAACCTCCAGATATTTCCAAGACCTACAGCCGAGCCGGCTGCTGCCATAATAAACCCAAACTTAGAACCCCACTGGGCGCGATTTTCTGTCATACTAATTGATTAAAGTGCGTGAAGATTAGAAGAATTACAGGAAGTAGCAAACACAATTCCATGGTCAATGATCTAGGTCGATAGTCCATATACCAAGGACTGTATCGTTATAGTCGACTGAGCTGGGCATTTAAGACTTCCAGACCGTCTATGAAACGATGTGGCTGATAGCCCAATTCTCTTTTTGCCTTGTCAATGATGAAACCAGTTTTAGGTGGCCGGGCTGCAGGTTGCTTGAATTGGGTTGAATCAGTTTGTTTAATCAATGACTTATCCAGTCCAAAAAAATCGGCCGTTTTAATAGCGATATCATAAGGCGTCATCATCTCATCGCCCGAGATGTTATAAATGCCTTTCATTTTCTTAGTGGCCGCGAGGTAGCAACCCTGTGCTAAATCTTCTGCCAATGTAGGGGTACGCCATTGGTCGTTTACGACATTAATTGTTTTTCCCTCTTCCAAGCTTTTCTTCACCCACAGCACGATGTTCGATCGGCTCATGTCGTTGGTGACGCCATAGACCAACACCGTTCGTAAAATGGCCCAGTCAGTATTGCTTTTTTGAATGGCCACTTCTGCGGCTAATTTGCTTTTGCCGTAAAAAGAAATCGGGTTTGGCTTTGCGGTTTCATCCAGTGGGCCATTTGTGCCATCAAAAATAAAATCGGTAGATACTTGAACGAGGTGTGTTTTCGTTTGCTCGCAGGCGTGCACAAGATTTTCTACGGCTGTAACATTGTTCAGCCAGCACTTGTCTTGTTCAGTTTCACATTGATCCACTTGCGTCATCGCAGCCGTGTTGATAACCACATCCGGCTTCGCTTCTTGTATGACCTTGGCTACCTCGCTACGGTTAGTAATGTCGAGCGGATGAAATTCTCCACGCGGAAGATCAATCACCAGCTTTGACTTTGCAGTTGCGATGAGATGTTCGTTGCGAGTTGAGATTAATTCAACCAATTTTTGCCCTAGCAGTCCATTCGAGCCAGTAACAAGAATTCTCATTTTTTTACTTCGGGATAAACGTAACCGTAAAGTTTGGTGATCTTTTTCTTGGACATTTCTTCCACCGTAACAAACATCCGAATGTCTTCTACCGGCCTTTCACTACTTGTTTGAACCGCAGCTATTTTATCGATCACGTCTAACCCTTTGATTACTTTTCCGAATACAGTATAGTCACCATCGAGATGCGCAGCACCGCCCACCGTGGTGTATGCTTTGATCTTCTCAGGAGAGACGTCTTTCGTTATTTTCATCACTGTTTCTTTTTCAATGCGCGGCACCAATGCAAATACTTTTCTTTTGTAGCCTTCCATATCTCCAGCCATGTACACTTGATTCAACGAATCAATAAGCGGTTTGTTAGCAGGATTTTGCATCAGCTGGCGAAAGCCCATGTTTAGTTTCATCTGATCGATTCGTAAATCGTCCATGTTTGATTCTGGTATGATGGTGCCTTGCACAATATAAAATTGACTGCCGCTGGATGCCTTGGTAGGATTTTGTCCATCGCCCAAACGTGCTGCTGACAATGCTCCTTTCTCGTGAAAGAATTTTGGATTAAATTCTGCGTCAACTGTATATCCTGGTCCGCCATTGCCTAACTGTTCTCCGGGTTTAGCCTTTTTAGAGTTGGGATCTCCACCTTGGATCATGAACCCAGCAATTACCCTATGAAACAACAAGCTATCGAAGTAATGTTCTTTTGCTAGTTTGATAAAGTTGGCCTTATGCTTGGGTGTTTCGTCATATAGCAAAGCGATCATCTCACCCTGATTGGTTTTGATCGTTACTACATAGTCTGATTTTTGTGCGCAACTGGTGGCTAATGTGAAAGCTAGAAATAAGAATATGACGGATTTGTTCATAGGATTTACCTTGGGTGTTTATTTTTTGCAGCGACAAAAATAGAAAATGCCGCGTTGCTGTCAAACCGTGATTTAAGGATTGAGTATTTTTGAAATCTGGAGTGATAGGTCAAGAAAAATCATTTTGGCACTTCCATTTCTTTCTAGGTGATAAGAAGCATCTGAGATGAGTTGATTGGCTTTCTCCACTTTGCTCACGTTCATTACTTTGCCAAAGTCTTGCACAAATTTTACTTCGCTTCCTTTTACACGACTGATTTTAGAAGCGCCCGATAAATGAATGAGTGTTTCCCGCATCATCGTGAGACTATACTGTAGGAAATTTCGTTGGCCTAACTTATCGCGTTCATTAAACTCCTCCATTTGTTCTACCATCTTGCCATAGTCTCGCTTAAAGCAAGATCTCATCCATTCCGAAAATTTCTCTTGAAAGTGATCCTGCTCAAAGTCGATCAGTTTTATTGCCAGATTCAAATCCCCCTCAGCCAAAGCCACGATTTCTTGTTGACGATTACCGGCTACGCCTTTGGTGGCCAAGTGGTTTTCAATCTCCACGTCATCCAATAGTGGTATTTGTACAATTTGTGTGCGTGAAAGAATCGTGGGCAATAATCTTTCGATGGCATTTGTAACGAGAATGAAAAACGTGTCTTTAGGTGGCTCCTCTAAAATTTTGAGAATGCCGTTGGCAGCAGACGGGTGCATGAATTCGGGCTGCCAGATAATCATGATCTTATACGTACTCTCAAACGGCTTCAGCGTCAACATCTTTACAATCTCCCTGCTTTCTTCTCTGGAAATTAGCACTTGCTTATCTTCTCCTCCATAGGCGCCAATCCAATCACCCAAATCACCAAAAGGTTGTTCAATGAGAAAGCTCCGCCATGTTTTTAAAATCTCTGCTTTGAATCGATCTTCGTCTTTATCTCCTTTTACATTGCCAAGCGGAAAAACGAAATTTGTATCAGGGTGAATAAATTTCAGACTCTTTGAGCATGCCGCACAAGTTCCGCACGCATCGGTGAGTCCTTTGTTTTGGCAATGTAAGTATGTTGCATAGGCAAGAGCTAACGTTAAATTGAGAGAACCAGGTTTGCCGGCAAATAGTTGAGCGTGTGCTACGTGATTAGCTTGCACTGCATCAATCAGTTTCTTTTTAATCTCAGTAAGTCCTGGTATGGCAGAGAAGGTCATGAGTACATCTGATCATTTCGTTTTTTCCCATACCCGCTCCGAAGCACCGGTTTCGAATACGGTTTTGTAAATCTCTCTATCAATCTCAGATAACTGGAGTCCTCTGCGCTCCATCGCTTTGGCTGCGGTGAGCATGGCTTTTTCAAATTGATAGGTGCTAAATCCGGAGGCACCGCCCCATGCATAGGAGGGTATGAAGTTTCGGGGGAAGCCATCGCCAAAAATATTCGCGCTGACGCCCGTCACCGTGCCTGTATTGAACATAGTATTGATTCCACACTTGGTGTGATCGGCCATCATCAACCCGCAAAACATTAAGCCGGTATCTACAAATCCACCCTTAGGGTAATTCCAGATTTTCACATTCTCATAATTGTTCTTCAGGTTAGAAGTGTTGCTATCTGCACCGAAGTTGCACCACTCACCAATCACGGAACATCCCAGGAAGCCATCGTGGGCTTTACTACTATATCCAAAGAAAACGCAGGCACTCACTTCACCTCCCACTTTGCACCCGGGGCCGATTGACACATTGCCACGCATCTTTCCGCCCATGTTGACCACTGAACCTTCAGCCAATGCAAATGGCCCGCGAATCATAGCACCTTCTTGTACTTGTGCATTTTTGCCGATGTAAATTGGGCCATTCTCTGCATTTAAAATGGCCGAGTGAATAACCGCACCATGTTCTATGAAAATGTTTTCCTCTGCGTATGTATGGGTATGTTTGTCCTTTATTCCAATCGACTTTCTGCCTGTTGTGATCAATTCAAAATCAGCGCGGAGTTGAGCCCCGTTGTGCTGAAATATTTTCCAAACCTGATCGATCAATGTAATCGCTGAGGGATATTCTGTTACTTTTCCAACTATCACTTCCGGCACTTCATCGTCTGGGGTGCGCACCGCTAGAATCATTGCTTCTTTTACGATGGCATCGCCCAATGCCAATTGATTAATGGCTGCCACCAAACCTGCATCGGGGCAAAGGGCTCCGTTGATCCACAAATTGTCACTTGTGTGGGTGAGTAAAAACTTCTTCGATAAGTAGACTTCTGTAGAAAACGAGACCTTGGTAGCAAAATACTTCTCCCATTTCTCTGCAATTGTAAGGATACCTGTACGAATGGCAGCTACTGGTCGGGTAAAAGTAAAGGGCAGTAAATTTTGACGAATGGTAGGATTGTCAAAAAGAATCAGGTTCATCGTGCGAAGTTAAAAGAAAAAAGAAGTTTTGCTGTGCTGGAGTAAGCGCATTAAATCGCTACTCAAAAATACTTCGCACGTCCAAGGCAAACCCCTTAACGGTTTCAGTTTTTAGAGTCCCATCGGTAAAAGTATGCGCCAACTGAAATTCATTGTCTGTGTTAAGGTACTGTTCCAACGAATTTTTATCGGGATCAATGATCCAGTATTCTTTTACACCGTGTGAGGCATAGTCTCTGAACTTGATGTTTCGGTCATTTTTTTCTGTGGAATCAGAAAGTATTTCGACTGCCAAATCGGGTGCAGGGAAATGCATTTGCTGTTTAGTGAACAAGCTTGCTTTCTCCTTTGCGAAGAATACAATGTCCGGCTCATAGTCGTTTCGAGTGAGTGAGATCATTACTTTTTCTACGCCTACTTCGCCCAGATCATTATCATCAACATGGGTTGCTAGAAATTTAGACACCTTCATAGAAACTTTCCAATGCCTTCTCATCACAGGTGAATGATAGATGATAGTTCCATTGATGAATTCTGCCTTTACATTTTCATGCACTAGCTCATAGAATTCGTTTCTTCGCTCAGCTTCTTGGATCATCTCCTTTTCCAGGCGTTCCAGGATAATGGCCAACTCTGGCAACTGTTTCAACTCAGCTATCTTTTCAGAGACATGATTCATATTGACAGCAATTTAGTATTTTTTTCTCGCGATTGAATCTGGTTTGAGAATCCTGTTGTATTGGGCGTTTAGAAATACCCATTACCAGAAAGCAAAAAAGCCTCACGAGGAGGCTTTCTTTCTTAGTTCGATAGAATCTTATTGAGCGGCTTCTTTCTTTCCGTATTTCTTTTGGAATTTCTCCACACGACCGGCTGTATCCACAAACATTTTCTTTCCTGTGAAGAATGGATGGGAAGCTGAGCTCACCTCGACTTTTATTACGGGATATTCTTTGCCATCCTCCCACTTCATTGTTTCCTTTGGAACGGAGGTTGATCTAGACAAAAACTTGGTGTCGCTGGATGTATCCCAGAAAATCACATCTTTATACTCAGGGTGAATTGATTTTTTCATAATTGTTGTTTTTAACGAGTTTGTCACGCTTTTTGGCGTGACGCTTTTATTAAAGGACTGCAAAAATAGGTATCTGGAGTCGATTTGCAAGGATGTGGTTTAGAATTTGTTTAAAACAGGTATTTTGCCATAAAATTGGGTGCTAAAACCTGATTTACTGAATGAAAAGAGCAATTTTCGGGTTTTTGCTTTTCTTTTTGCCGGGTATTCTCGTTGCACAGAGCGCCAATGCTACGTTGAATGAAGACTATTATCATTGGCTAACCAGATATGAGATTAAAGCTGGACGGATCGCGCCAGAATGGTTTACTGCCGTTAAGCCAGTAAAGCGAGATGTGCTGGTAGCATTTGTAGACTCCCTGAAGAAAAAGGATAACGTTTTCACCAGCCGTGCTGATCAATTCAACTACGACTATTTTCAGAATGACAATTGGGAGTGGAACAGAGCCTCATCGGGTGACAGTAAAAAGCCTATTCTTAAAAAACTGTATCAGAAGAAATCGGATTTTGTGTTTGTTGATCTTCCTGAATTTGATTTGCATGTCAGCCCGGTCCTATATGTCGGTTTCGGTACTGACTCCCGCACCGACCAACTGGCAAGTATTAACACGAGAGGGGTCGAGATCAGAGGAATGATTGATAGGAAAATCGGGTTCTATACGTTTTTGACGGATAACCAAATGATTTTGCCTTCCTATGTCGGAGATGTAACCAGTGGCGTTCCGCACGAAGGGTTCTTCAAGCCGTTTAAGGCTACCGGAGTAGATTTTTTTCAGGCGAGAGCTTACATTGATTTTAATATTACCAAGCATATTTATTTTCAATTTGGTCACGACAGGACGTTTATCGGAAACGGCTATCGCTCTCTTATTTTTTCTGACTATTCGCCACCGAACCTTTTTTTACGTGCCAATGCAAAAATCTGGAAGATCAATTATCTCTTCCAGCTAAACAGGCTAACCGCTAACGATCCAGTGGCACGCGCAGGCAGTTTTCCGGGGCAACGTTTCCCGGATCGGTTTATGGCCTTTCATCATGCAAGCATAAACATTGGAAAGAAATTCAATCTTGGTTTTTTTGAATCCGTAGTTTTTACTCCAAGAGATTCAGTGAATGGGAATACGTTTGACTTGAGTTATCTGAATCCAGTTATTTTTTACAGAGCCATTGAACAACAGAATGGTAGTAGCGACAACGCGTTACTAGGTTTGGATTTCAAATGGAATGCCATCAAAGGGATTTCTTTTTATGGACAAGCAGTGCTAGATGAATTTGTTTTGTCGGAGATAACATCAGATAGAGGATGGTGGGCGAACAAGTATGCATTGCAGGCTGGAGTGAAATACATTGATGTTGCTGGAATCTCCAATCTGGATTTACAGTTGGAATACAACATGGCTAGGCCGTACACCTATTCGCACAATACATCGAGCAGTTATAGCAATTATAGCCAATCATTAGCGCATCCTTTTGGCGCCAACTTTAATGAGTGGGTGGCCATTGTTCGCTATCAGCCCCTACCAAAGCTTCAGCTAACAGCAAAAACATTTTTGATAAAGACGGGGCGTGATGCGACAGGCCAAAATTGGGGTGGCGATATTCTTAAGAGTTACGTTACCAGACAAAATGATTATGGAAATACCATTGGGCAGGGTAATAGAAATGAGGTGTTGTTTTTTGATCTAACAGCTTCCTACATGCTAAAGCACAACTTGTTTATTGAAGGCAAGCAAATCATTCGTAAGAGCGATAGCGATTTGGCATCGTACAATAATAATACCTCTCTCACGTCACTGACTGTGCGGTGGAATATTCCTGCCAGAACGTTTGAATTTTAAGTTACATGAAGATTTTCTTGCGAATCCTTTCTTATGCCAACAGACTACCCCGTAGGCTGGCGTTCTTTTTTTTATATTCCATACTGGGAATCATTTTTGGGGCATTTAATATAGTATTGGTAAAGCCGATGCTCGACATTTTGTTCAAACAAAAAGAAAAGATTACCGTCATTCCTGATTTGCCTTCTTTCGAATTGTCTGTCGATTATATCACAAGCGTTTTCAACCACTACTTTATCAAAATAGTAATCACTAGGGGGGCGGTGGATTCGCTGTTGTTTGTTTGCGGGCTGATTGTTGCCTGCGTGATTTTGGCCAACCTCTTTCGTTACCTGGAGCGTGTGATGGCCACAAAAATCCGCGTTGACTTAGTGAAGAACATTCGCATGGACATATTTGGTAAAGTAACTCAATTGCACATTGGCTATTTTAACAACGAACGAAAGGGTGATTTGATCTCCCGGTTTACAAATGATGTAAACGAAGTCGAGGGAGCCGTTATGAATAGTTTGAAAGCCGTGCTAAAGGAGCCTATTACTATCGTAGTTTACTTCTATATGTTGTTCACCATTTCACCACAGCTTACATTGTTCACATTGCTCGTTTTGCCTCTTACAGGTGGAGTATTGGCTGAGATTATAAAGAGATTAAAAAAACAGGCTACTCAAAGTCAGGAATCGCTGGGGCGTATTCTCACCATCCTGGATGAGACATTTAGTGGGATGCGCGTGATCAAAGCGTTTAATGCACGCAAGTTTGTGATCGACCGAATTGAGAGGGAAAGTGGCTTCTACCGGGCGACCAGCAAATCGATGGCCTATAAAAATGAATTGGCTTCACCCGTCTCAGAAATTTTAGGAGTACTGATTATTTCTGGTATCATTTTCTTCGGAGGCAACATGGTACTCAGCAATGATGCTACTTTGGAGTCTTCTGCATTTATGACTTTTTTGGCAGTGTTTACCATGATCATTCAGCCGGCCAAGAGTTTTTCAAACGGAATTACCTCCCTTCAGCGAGGAACTGCCTCGGCCGCGCGAATCTTTTCGATCATTGATTTACAACCCATCATTCGAAGCAAGCCAAATGCAATCGAACTAAAATCTTTTGAGAAGTCGATTGAGTTTAAGAACATAAGTTTTGCCTACGACACGGAGCACGTCTTGCAAAACATTAATCTGACCATTGAAAAGGGAAAGACAATCGCTTTGGTGGGGCCGTCTGGGGGCGGAAAGTCCACGCTGGCTGATTTGGTGCCGCGATTTTATGATCCCACTCAGGGTGAATTGCTATTGGATGGAAGGACGTTGATGGACTATGAATTAGAATCCCTTCGAAAACAGATTGGGGTGGTCACCCAAGAGTCAATCCTGTTCAACGATACCATTTTTAACAACATCGCGTTTGGCATGCCCAACGTCAATGAAGAGAAAGTCATTCAGGCGGCAAAAATTGCCAACGCCCACGATTTTATCATGCAAACAGAGAATGGATACCAGACGTTTATTGGAGAACGTGGCTCTAAACTTTCCGGTGGCCAGCGCCAGCGATTGAGCATTGCCAGAGCCGTGTTGAAAAACCCACCTATTTTGATTTTAGATGAAGCGACATCCGCCCTGGATTCAGAATCAGAGAAGCTAGTACAAGAAGCGCTATTTAACCTCATGAAAAATCGTACGTCTATTGTGATTGCCCATCGACTCAGCACGATCCAGCATGCCGATGAAATTGTTGTGATTCAGGAGGGTAAGGTGGCCGAACGGGGCACACACGAGCAACTCAGCATCAAAAACGGACTTTATAAGAAGTTAGTCGATATTCAGAAAACGGTGTGAATGGGTTAACATATCAGTTACTTTTTTCCTGACTAATTCACCAATAGGCACAAATAAGGCTAATAGATTTGTGAAAATTCGTGAATTCGTGGCTAACCTAAGTTGGCTGTAGTCAGTGGGTAATTCTGACCTGAGCAAAAAAACAAGTAAGGTTTTCTTACTTATTCAACTTCTGCAACAATTGAAAAAGGCTAGTTTTGTATACTTAAGCTACCAACAATGAACAAACGAAGATTGATTTTCCTTTCCGTATTTGGAGGCTACCATTTGATGACGCTTTTTTTTACGGTTTTTATGGAAACGAAAAAGAATGACCTGTCATTATTATACAGTTTGTTTGGAAAAATTTCCCTGTTCAAATACGGTGCTTTTTTTGGACTAGTGCTATTTGCAGTGGAAGCTTTCTGGATCTGGCGCGATGCCAAGAATGCAGAAAAAGAAAAAGAGGCGATGCGCCATGAAAACAATGTGCTGAAAGCTAAAGTATATGACCTCAGCAATGGAAGTTCAACCCCTTCCAAATAAGATACCAACCCTATGTCAAGTTTTCAAACTATTATTGCCACTGAATTAAATGAGGCGGCAACTTTGCTAGCCAAGTTCTTGTCCGAGCCTGCTCATCTGCAAAAGATAGAAGAAGCTTCGAAAGCAATTGTTGAATCAGTTAAAGGTGGGGGAAAAGTTATTTCTTGTGGCAACGGAGGTTCGCATTGCGATGCTATGCATTTTGCTGAAGAACTAACAGGAAAGTACAGAGAGCCTCGAAAGGCAATTCCTGCGATTTGTATTTCTGATCCCAGTCATATCTCATGCGTGAGCAATGACTATGGTTATGAATTTGTTTTCTCTCGCTATTTAGAAGCATTAGGTAATAAAGGAGATGTGCTGCTGGGCATCAGCACCAGCGGAAATTCCGCCAACATTATTCGCGCTGCGCAAACAGCAAAGGAGAAAGGAATGAAAGTGATCATACTTTCGGGAAAGGATGGTGGCAAGCTTGCGCCATTGGCAGATATTGAATTACGCGTTCCTCATTTTGGATATGCAGATCGCATCCAGGAGATACACATCAAGATCATTCATATTTTGATGTTGCTGATTGAAAAGCAACTAGCATAGTTTTTCTCACGTTTTTAGTGGAATGGCTATGTCTTCTATTGAAGTATTTTGTTTCCATTTTCAGTTTTCCAATCTTTAGTATCAAATTCCGTTTGAATGGTCTCAAAAACCTTTGGCAGTGCAGTGCATGGTGTAGACGCAAGAACGATCACCGTTGAGGTGAACGTAACGCAAGGCAAGCAATTTCACATGAGTGGTTTGCCTGATACGGCTGTGAAGGAAAGTGAACATCGTGTAGAGAGTTCGATGAAAAGCCTCGGCTATTTTATGCCTCGTAACAAGGTAGTAGTAAATCTCGCGCCTGCCGACATTCGCAAGGAAGGCTCTGCCTACGATTTGCCAATTGCACTTTGTATTCTTTCTGCCTCTGGCCAGATCACTACCGATCAACTGGAAAAATATGTGATCATGGGTGAGCTTTCGCTTGATGGAGACTTGCGCCCCATCAAAGGGGTGTTGCCCATTGCCATTCAATCGAGAAAAGAAAATTTTAAAGGATTTATTTTACCAAAAACCAATGCGCGAGAAGCGGCTATTGTCAATAATTTGGAAGTGATAGGCGTAGAGACGCTACAAGAAGCCATTGATTTTATCATTGGCAAAAAAGTAATAGAGCCGCTCGTGGTAGACACGCGTGATGTCTTTCAAAGCAGCCTCAATAGCTACGATTCAGATTTTAAAGATGTACAAGGTCAGGAGAACATTAAACGAGCGCTGGAGATTGCAGCTGCTGGCGGACACAATGCGATTATGATTGGCCCACCGGGTGCGGGTAAAACCATGCTGGCCAAACGCCTTCCTACAATTCTGCCTCCTCTCACACTCAATGAAGCATTAGAAACTACAAAAATCCATTCAGTTGCTGGACGAATAGGTGCTGATTCTACTTTACTCACTACTCGTCCTTTCCGTTCACCTCATCACACTATTTCCGATGTTGCCTTAGTTGGCGGTGGCGGCAATCCACAGCCGGGAGAAATTTCTTTGTCTCACAATGGGGTTTTGTTTTTAGATGAGTTGCCGGAATTTAAGCGCACGGTATTGGAGGTAATGCGGCAACCCATGGAAGACCGAAAGGTTACCATCTCACGCGCAAAAGTTTCCATTGAGTATCCGGCCAATTTTATGTTGGTGGCCAGTATGAATCCTTGTCCCTGTGGGTATTACAATCACCCCGAGAAGGAATGCGTATGTGGGCCGGGTGTAGTGCAACGCTATTTGAGTAAAGTGAGCGGGCCGCTGCTCGATCGAATTGATTTGCACGTGGAAGTTGTGCCTGTAAGCTTCGATCAGATGACCACCCAACGCAAAAATGAAACGAGCGAAGAAATCCGTGTGCGCGTGGTGAAGGCGCGGGAGATACAAACCGAACGCTTTAAGGGCCAAAAAGAAATTTATTGCAACGCCATGATGCCTTCTAACATGGTGAAAGAAATTTGTGTGATTACCGATGCCGGACGCACCTTGCTGAAAACAGCGATGGAACGCTTGGGGCTTTCTGCCCGCGCTTATGATCGAATTCTCAAAGTCTCTCGCACCATTGCCGACTTAGCAGGAACAGATGACATAAAGATTGAACATTTGGCTGAGGCAATTCAATACCGGAGTTTGGATAGGGAAGGGTGGGCGGGGTGATTTATTGTTCAATGTGTTGGTTTGAAACTTTGAAAATGGGTGTTCAGAATTGTTGACTTGGTTGGTTTTATGAAAACAATGGTGGGACGATTGCGCTAGATGGGACTAGATGTTGATGGGATAATTTGAAGATCAGTTGATTTAAAAATAAGTGAGAGTCGTTAGATTTTTATCAAATTTGAATACATGAACATTCAAGAATTAAAACCCGGGTTCAGTAACTTACAATTAGAGTTGCTAAAACGCTATGCCAATGGTATTTCAGATCAACAATTGATTGAAATAAAGTGGCTGCTGGGCAAGTACTTTGCAGAGAAAGCAACTACCGACATGGATCAGATTATTAAAGAAAAGGGTTTGTCAGAAAGCGACATAGTAGAAAAATCAAAAGAACATCATCGCAGTGCAAATCGTAGTTGATACTAATGTATTCATCAATATAATTGGCGCAAAATCTCCGTACCGCTGGATATTCGACAAGATCATTTCAGGAGAGTTCATATTTGCATTAGCAATGACATTTTCTTTGAATACTGGGAGGTATTAGAAACTCAAACAAATTCCAAGATTGCTGAAAATATTGTAAATTTTTTGGCCATTATTCCATCCGTTAAATTGATCACACCATTATTAGTGGGAATTTGATGAGGCGAAAGCAGACGATAATAAATTGGATTGCCCATTAGTGCTGGAGTCGAGTGCGTCATTACCCACGATGCGCATTTTGATGTTCTGAGAAAGACAACTTTCCCCTTGGTAAGAATTCTTTCTCCCGAAGAGTTCAAAGAGATTTATGTGCTTACTTTTTCTCGCCCGAGTCACCCGTTTCGGGGACTCGGGCGCAAGCATAATCAAATATGATTGTAAAATATTTCCTCCACGGGTATTCTGTGAATGGAACTAAACTGTCAACTTTAGATTATGGGTGTTCGGAGAGAGATAACCGAATATGATTGAGTCTATTTTATCACGATTACTTGTAGCCGTTGGCTTCCTCTGTTTAAGATTGCCAACCGATATGAAGAAGGGTACAGTTGGTTTGATTACCTCAAAGCCAAAGGGCACTTTATCTGAAAGGACGCAGAGTCCCCGAGGCGGGTGACTCTGCTGCGAAGGATATGTTCCGGTGGCCATGATCGGTTTTAGTATCACAGATTTTTTCATCGTGCATATTTTCACGTTGGTGACCGGGCAATTGGGTCATGCCAACTTGAAGATCAACCTGGGGCCGCTCAAGTATTTGCTCAACGGACCGCAGATGCACTTGTGGCACCGCGCCAAAGAGATGCCGGCTACTCATCCCAATGGTTTTAACTATGGAATTACGCTTAGCATCTGGGACTTTATCTTCGGGACCAATTGCTGGCCGAGTGACGATGAAAATCTGCCCGTTGGCCTTCCCGCAGGTGAGAATTTTCCAACCGATTTTCTCGGGCAAATGGCGAGACCTTTTCAGCGGGTTTTTGGAAAGAAGGAATGACATTACTTTTTGCTAAATTTCGCTTATAAAACAGATACTATGGCAAATAAACTGGTTAAAGGCGAGAAGAAGATTTTTGGTGTATGTAGTGGGCTGGCCAACTATTTTGATACTGATCCCACCATTATGAGAATACTTTTCGTAGTGGCATTCTTTGGTTTTGGTATGGGACTGCTTGCCTACATTGTAATGGCGCTGATCATGCCCAGCAAATAGCTTATTTTGATAAGGCACGGGTGAGACGGCTATGCTTTAGGAAAGATTTTGGTCGGAGACCAACAATAACCAGTAGGAGACCAACAATAAATAACTAGGGGCGCTGGAGCTATTTGCAGATATTATTATAGTCTTGAATAACAGCAAGCCTCATATCTTCACGGAACAAAGTATTATTGAGGAATTTATTTTTATTGTTCAATGCACTGTTAGACGACTTATACTCGCCCTTCGCATATTTTTCTATGACAGCCGGACAATCTGCCAACTCTTTATTAATATTTAGATTATTTACAAGCTTTAATTTCCCCTCTTTCCCTACTTGATAAACCATTTTTGGAATCGCGGCTTCGGTGTAGGCTTGTTGGTAGCTTGATCCGTCAACCAAGGCGGGAGGTGAGTTATAATAAATGAATAGAGATATCTTGGCTGCAAGAACCTTTTGCATAAACACTTTTTTAGCGATCATATTCATTCCTACTGCAGACATATCTGCGTATTTAACACTTTCATAGTATGTGGTGTCATACTTATATCCCTCAATTTCCTTGGCGCTATAGCTTTGAAACATTTTATTTTTTATTTTTTCTGTTTTCTCAAATTCGTCTTTACCAATAAAAAGTACTTCTGATTGGAATTGCCAAGGAGCATCAAAAGGTTTGTCAAAAACTTCTGTCTTTCCCATCTTTTTTATATATCCTGGTATCTCTTTCCCATCAAGAAAAATAACTCCTGATATAACATTTTCGCTTTTTATCTTTTCTTCAAGCTGCGCCCAAACAACTACGTGAGCAAACAAAAACGCTGATAGCACTAAGAATTTGATTCCTTTCATTTTTTCACTTTTTTCAAATTTAATAAAAAGTCGTAAGGAAAAAATGCGTTTTAAGGTTTGATACAACTTTTTTCCCGAAAAGCCTTAGTTATCGTTGGTCTCCGACCAAAAACCCCTTCTCTTTTTCTTGTACAAAACTTTTCACAAATCTTTTTGGTAGGATCAGTTGGTTGTTTCCATCCACTGCGGCAGGGATTGAGCGGTCTGTTTGAGCCCAGCCTTCGCTGCGCTGTGGCTGGCGGGCCGAAGGCTGGCGAGTAGCGAAAGCCCGGTGCTCGGCCTGCCTTTCCGGAGCATGTGCTCCCATTTTAACCCACTTTTTTTCTAAATCATAGTTGCCTCATAGCTCTAAATGGCAGGCCGGGCAGCCGCCCAAATCCCGCTTTTTGATGACTTTTCTATATCGAAAAGGTGCTATTCAGTCATTTTTAAACAATAAATGTAAAAAAGTGGGGTAAAGTGGTTGAAAGTGGTGGAAAAATACTTACGTTTGTTTAGGAGAAAAAGGCAACCACTACAGTCTATGACTTTCTTCACTAGCGAATACGAAAGTAAACTTGATGCCAAAGGCAGGCTTGTACTGCCTGCTCGGATCAAAGCCCAGCTACCCGCCACAGGCGAGGACAGCCAGGAGCTTGTCATCCGCAGAGGCTTTGAGCCATGCTTAATCGTATATCCGATGGTGGAGTTCAAGAAAGTCTTCTCAAAAATTTCAGGTCTCAGCGAGTTCAACGAAGAGTACCGCAAACTCCAGCGGAACTTTTTGTCGGGGGTAGTAACAGTCGAGTTAGACGGCAACGGCCGCTTTCTCATCCCCAAGAACATGCTCACCTACGCGCAGATTGAAAAAGATGCGATGTTGGTAGGCACAGGAAGCAAAGTTGAGATTTGGAATCCATCAGTCTATGAGAAGCAATTGATCCAAGACCCAAGTGAGTTGTCGAAGTTGGCAGAAAAGTATTTGAACGAGTAGCCTGAAGCTTTTGGCTGCAAGCCGCAGGCCACATGCTACACGCTGCTAGTGCAAATTAAGTAATGCGAATGAAGTATTAGCTCGTTTATTGAAAACCTGAAAACAAATTGTAACTGATTATAGCCTGCGGCTTGAAGCATTAAGCTTGTGGCCACTAAGAGAAGGTAGCACAATGAAAGATTTTAAAAAGCTTTTGATTTGGCAATTGGGAATGGAGATAGTTGATAGAGTATATGATATAGTGCCAATGCTTCCGCAAGAGGAGAGATACGGATTGCGCTCTCAGATTGCCCGAAGCGCTGTATCAATACCTAGTAACATTGCCGAAGGAAGTGCTAAACGTAGCACAAAGGAGAAAATAAAGTATGTAGAAATAAGCCAAGGTTCTGCTTTTGAATTGGAAACTCAATTGTTGGCAGTGCAAAAGAGGAAATGGGTGACCGAAACCACTATCGATGAGACAATTGGAATGGTAAGAAAGGAGCAGAGTATGATTTCAAAGTTCATTGAAAAACTTGAAAGTGAATTGTAACGGCAACAGCATGTGGCTTGTGGCCTGCAGCGTGTGGCCTAAATCAAAGCAATAATGTTGTACCACAAGCCCGTCATGCTCAGCGAATGTATTGATGCACTAAACATTAAGCCAAATGGCATCTACGTAGATGTAACTTTTGGTGGAGGTGGGCACAGTTTAAAGATACTAGAGCAGTTAACGGAAGGCAGGTTGATTGCTTTTGATCAGGATGAAGATGCCAAGAGGCAGGCGGATAATATTCAGAGTCGTTCTTTTACATTTTGTCAGGCGAACTTCAGGTACATGAAGCAGTATTTGAAGTTGAATGGAGTAACTAAAGTCAATGGCATTCTTGCTGATTTAGGAATTTCATCACACCAAATTGATTCGGCCGAGCGAGGTTTCTCTACCCGATTTGATGGCCCCTTGGATATGCGGATGGATAAAAAAGGATCGGTGAGTGCTGCTAAAATATTGAATGAGTACTCAGAGGCAGAGTTGCATAAGATGTTGGGCATTTATGGTGAGGTAAAAAATGCAAAGACCTTGGCAGGTTTGATTGTCAAGCAAAGAGCTATAAAAAAGTTTGATCGCATAAATGATCTGATCGGCTTATTGAAAACAGTTGCTCCACGAGGAAAGGAGTTTAAGTATTTCGCCCAGGTGTTTCAGGCGTTGCGCATCGTAGTGAATGAAGAGATGCAGGCGCTTGAATATTTTTTGCACCAATGTGGCGAGGTGATGGAAAAGGGTGGAAGGCTGGTGGTAATGAGTTATCACTCGCTGGAAGACAGGTTGGTGAAGAACTACATCAACAGTGGTAAAATGTATGGTGAAGTGGAGAAAGATTTTTACGGAAATAAAGTAAGGCCTTTTGAGGCGATCAATCGAAAACCGATTGAAGCATCCGAAGAAGAAGTAAATGAGAATAACAGAGCAAGGAGTGCGAAGTTGAGGGTAGCAGAAAGAGTTTGATTGGATTTTGGCTGCAGGCTGCATGCCACAGGCTGCAAGCTGAGTCACCCAATTTTAACCCTTAGAAAATTTGTAGGTAGTAAGTTTTAGAGTAGACCTAACAGCTTGAAGCATGTGGCTTGAGGCTCGTAACAATATATGGGAGTTATGTCAGAAAACAAATTCAGAATAGAGCCACCACAAAAAGCAAACGAACCACGCGTGAAGCCTGCTGCCAAGGCAAGCGGAAATGGCAAAAGTGTTTTTTCGGGGCTAGAGAAGCGGCTGAAGTTAGAGAGCTATTTTGAAGACGGATTTCCGGTGCAATACCTGCCCAAAATATTGTTTGTCGTGTTGTTGAGTTTGATCTACATCAGTAACACGCACTATGCTGAGAAAACGACTCGTCAAATAGATCGTGCCCAAACCGAGGTGCAGGATTTGCGAGCCGATTATACCACTCTCAAATCGGACGTCATGTTTGCGAGTAAACAAAGTGAAGTCGCAAGACGAGTGAAGCCATTAGGGTTAAAGGAAAGTTTAAACCCACCTTTTAAAATAGTAGTGAAAAACTAATGAACATAAAGCAATCCATATTAGTAAGAGTAAGAGTCGCATTTTTATGCGTTCTCATTTTTGCTATTTGTGTGGGCGCTAAAATAGGACACATTCAAATTGTTGAGGGCGAGAAGTGGGCCAAGATGAGTGAAGAAATCAACTTTGACTATAAAAAGGTAAAGGCCACACGTGGCAATATTTATTCGGACAACGGAAGTTTACTCGCTACCAGTCTTCCCTTCTATAAAGTAGCTATTGACCCTACCTTAGCAAAAGAAGAAATTTTTAAACAAGGAGTTGATTCACTTTCTTGGTTTTTGTCCAGGTACTACAAAGATCGATCAGCAAAGGAGTACAAAGAAATGCTGAAGGATGCGCGGGCCACGGGTAAACAATATGTTACCATTAATCGAAAGCGGATCAATTACCAAACAAAAAAAGAAATGATGAGTTGGCCCATCTTCCGCGATGGCCGCTACAAAGGTGGGGTGATTTTTGAAAAAATGGATGTGCGCTATCGGCCCTTCTCGAATTTGAGTCGAAGGACTGTTGGATTTGTAAACGAAGATGGAAAAGGTGCAGGGCTAGAATATAGTTTTGACGAGGCGTTAGGCGGACAAGATGGAGAGGCTTTGTTTCAAAAAATTGCAGGCGGTACATGGAAGCCTGTATTTGATGCAAATAACATTAAAGCCATTGATGGTATGGATATTCAAACAACTATTGATATCAATCTTCAGGATGTAGCCGAGACTTCACTTCACAACGCGATGCAAGCACACAATGCAGATGAAGGTACGGTTGTAGTGATGGAAGTAAAAACGGGACACATCAAGGCCATATCAAATTTAACGGCCGATGGGCGAGGTGGATTTCAGGAAGAATTTAATCACGCAGTAGGCGGCTCCATCGAGCCGGGTTCTACTTTCAAGTTAATGACGATGATGGCTTTGTTGGAAGAAACGAACATTGAATTAACTGACACGATCAACACGGGTAATGGTGAGTACAAGTTTTACAACCGACTCGTACGCGACCATGACGAGGGAGGATACGGGAAAATTACAATTCAACGTGCGTTTGAGCTTTCTTCAAATATTGCCATGGCCAAATTAATGGACAAACATTTTGGCACGAAGCCTTCAAAGTTCTTAGAGTATCTCGACAAATTGAAATTGTCTACACCACTTGGATTGCAGATCACCGGAGAGTCGCACCCGAAAATCACGCGCCCCAAAGATAAAAACTGGAGCGGCATAACTCTTCCCTGGATGGCTTACGGCTATGGGTTTGAAATTTCTCCACTACACACCTTGACTTTGTATAATGCAGTAGCCAACGATGGCAAAATGATTAAACCGGTTTTTGTCACTTCGGTCAGTGAGGCAGATCGTATCAAGCAAGAGTATGAAACGGAAAAAATAGATTCTAAAGTTTGTTCGTCAAAGACCCTGAATCAACTAAAGCTTTTGTTAGAAGGTGTTGTAGATAATGGAACCGCCAAGAATTTAAAAAATAGTTACTACCGGATTGCTGGGAAAACTGGAACAGCGCAAATTCTTAGAGACGGTAAATACGAGAAGAGATATGCGACATCCTTTGTCGGTTATTTCCCGGCTCATGCACCCAAGTATTCAGCGATTGTATTGGTAAAAAACCCGAGAGGCATCTATCAATATGGTAATAGTGTGGCAGGCCCTGTTTTTAAAGATATCGCTGATAATATTTACGCGAGAGATATAAATCTTCACACGGCTATGGAGAAAGCAAAAATGCCAGAGCCGGGTGTGTTTCCCACTATCCGTGCAGGTAAACAAGATGAGCTAACGATGCTCGCCAATGAATTGGGTGTCTCCAACCACACAGCTACTGAAGAAGAATGGATCAAAACTTCTAAAAACGGAAACGCTATTGTGTGGAAGAAGAATGCTATTGTTAAAGATCATGTTCCGGATGTGACGGGGATGACATTTAGAGATGCTATTTTCTTGTTAGAGAAAACAGGGCTTCGCGTATCATATGAGGGAAAAGGCAGAGTATCGGGTCAGTCTATATCACCGGGAACAAAAATAAGCAAGGGCGCTAGAATTTACCTGAGACTAAGTTAATGGCTATTCTAAAAGATATATTGTACAAAGTGCCGATCACCTCTGCTTCAGGAGGCACGGATGTAGATATCAATGCGATCTGTTTTGATTCAAGAAAAGTCAAAGAAGGTTCGTTGTTTATTGCGATCAAGGGCACACAATCAGATGGGCACGGCTTTATTGATAAGGCCATTTCATTGGGTGCTGTCGCCATTGTCGCGGAAAAACTTCCCGAGGTAATCTCCGACAAGGCAACCTATGTAACCGTCAAAGATAGTGCTCAAGCGCTGGGAATTATTGCGTCTAATTTTTACGGAAACCCTTCCGGAAAATTAAAATTAGTAGGAGTAACAGGAACCAATGGAAAGACCACTGTTGCAACTTTACTTTATAAGTTATTTTCTTCACTAGGATATCGCTGCGGAATGTTGTCCACAGTTGTGAATAAGATTGTGGACAAAGATTTTGTTTCTACGCATACAACTCCTGACCCCATTCGAATAAACGAACTTCTGGTAAGTATGCTCGAAGCGGGCTGTACACATTGTTTTATGGAAGTTAGTTCTCACGCAGTTGCACAAGGTCGTATTTCGGGGCTTCATTTTATAGGCGCACTCTTTACCAACATTACTCATGATCACCTGGATTACCACCGTACGTTCGAGAGTTATATCCGAGCTAAGAAAGGATTTTTTGATGGTTTGTCATCTGATGCTTTTGCGTTAGTCAATATTGACGACAAGCGCGGCATGGTGATGCTTCAAAATACCAAAGCGCAAAAGAGAACTTTTGCGTTGAAGAAAATGGCAGATTACAAAGCCAAAATCATTACCAATTCTATCGAAGGACTGGAGTTGGAGATCGGTGAACGCAATGTTTGGTTTAAGTTAATTGGTGACTTTAACGCGTACAATCTTCTTACGGTGTACGGTGCTGCGTGCTTGATGGGTGAAGACTCAGATACAGTCCTTCTCAAACTTTCCGCATTGACTACGGCTCCCGGAAGATTTGAATTGATATTACCTGGTTCTAAGTTCACAGCTATCGTTGACTACGCACATACCCCAGATGCGTTAAAGAATGTGTTGGAAACAATAGAACATTTTAGAACTGGTCAAGAGCAAGTAATTGCAGTAGTTGGTTGTGGGGGCGATCGTGACAAAACGAAGAGACCGCTCATGGCTGCCGTGGCATGTAAGTATTCCAACAAAATAATCTTCACTTCTGACAATCCAAGGAGCGAAGATCCTTTGGAAATCATCAAGGAGATGCAAACTGGTGTTGGACCAACCGATGCCAAAAAAACACTGGTGATGGTAGACCGAGAAGAAGCGATCAAAACCGCTTGCATGTTGGCAAAAGAGAAGGACATTATTATCGTGGCCGGCAAAGGGCATGAAAATTATCAGGAAATAAAAGGGGTCAAGCATCCATTTGATGATAAAGAAGTATTAACACGAATGTTAAAAATGTTTGCGAATTAATGCTGTACTATTTATTTGACTATATCGAAAAAAACTTTGATTTCCCGGGAGCCGGGTTGTTTCAATACATTTCGTTCCGAGCAGGAATGGCCGCTGTTCTTTCCTTATTGATTACGATCACATTCGGAAAAAAATTGATCAACTTCTTGCGTAAAAAGCAAGTGGGCGAAGACATTCGTGACTTAGGATTAGAAGGTCAATTGCAGAAAAAGGGCACACCTACGATGGGAGGTATTATTATCATCGCTGCGATCTTGATTCCAACGTTGCTAATGGCAAAGCTCGACAACGTGTATATCATTTTGTTGGTAGCCACCACCATTTGGCTCGGGCTAATCGGATTTTTAGATGACTACATAAAAGTATTTAAAAAAAATAAAGAAGGATTGGCTGGTCGATTTAAAATTGTCGGTCAGGTTTCCATTGGTTTGATTGTTGGGCTTACACTCTTTTTCAATGACAATGTCGTTATCCGTGAGAAGTCAGCTCGATCAGTCGCTAGTGTTGAAATAGCTGCAATTCCCGCTGACGTAAAATCAGAGTATGATGTAAAATCCACCAAGACAACGGTACCCTTTTTGAAAGACAATGAGTTTGATTATAGCAGCTTGATATCCTGGTGGAATGCTGATTATACATGGATAGTATACACACTCTTTGTCATATTCATCATCACGGCAGTTTCAAATGGAGCGAATATTACAGATGGCATTGATGGACTTGCAGCTGGAACTTCTGCGATTATCGGACTCACGCTCGCCATATTTGCTTACCTGTCAGGTCGTGTTGACTTTAGTACGTACCTGAATATTATGTACATCCCTAACTTGGGAGAGCTGGTAATTTTCTGTACTGCTTTTGTGGGTGCGTGCCTTGGATTTTTATGGTACAACTCATTCCCTGCACAAGTATTTATGGGAGACACCGGAAGTTTATCGATGGGAGGAATCATTGCGGTTTTAGCTCTAGCTGTAAGAAAGGAATTGATGATCCCGCTTTTGTGTGGGATCTTCTTAGTGGAGTTGGTTTCGGTAATGATGCAGGTGACCTACTTTAAATACACCAAAAAGAAATATGGTGAAGGCAGAAGAATATTACTGATGTCTCCCCTCCACCATCATTATCAGAAAAAGCAAATTCATGAATCTAAGATTGTAACGCGATTTTGGATTGTGGGAATACTATTGGCTATTGTTAGTCTGGCAACGTTAAAGTTAAGATGAGCAAAAGAGTAGTCATATTAGGATCAGGCGAAAGCGGAACAGGCGCAGCTATTTTAGCGAAAGCGAAGGGCTATGAGGTTTTTGTTTCTGATCAGGGAACTATCAAAGATCAATATAAGAATGAGTTGACCAAAAATGGTATTTCATTTGAAGAGGGACAACATACATTGGAAAAAATTACCAACGCATCATTAATAATAAAAAGCCCGGGGATTCCCGATAAAGCAGAGGTTATTAAAAAGGTGAAAGCTGCAGGGATTGAAATCATTGATGAGATTGAATTTGCATTTCGCTATTTGAAGGGAAAAGTAATTGCTATTACCGGCACGAATGGAAAGACTACAACCACCTTATTAACGTATCACCTATTGAAGTCGGCTGGAGTCAACGTTGCGTTGGCAGGTAATGTGGGAGAGAGTCTTGCTCGGAAAGTAGCAACGGCTCATCATGATTGGTACGTGATTGAGATTAGTAGTTTTCAACTGGACGGAACGAAAACATTTCGACCAGATATTGGAATTCTGTTAAATATTACTCCTGATCATTTGGATCGCTATGAGTACCAAATGCAGAATTATATCAATTCAAAGTTTCGGTTAGTTCAATCCATGAGCTCTTCCGGATCTTTTATTTATTACTCAGACGATGCGGTAATAGAAAAAGAGATGGCTAGTAAATCAATTTCACCTGTTAAAGTCAGGGTGTCATTAAAATCAAATCCGAGTGTACCGGTTTATTTTAATGGAAATGAAATGACATTTTCTTTGAATGGAAAATCTTTCTCTTTTACACAGGCGCAAACCACGTTGAAGGGGCCGCATAATTTGATCAATACGATGTCTGCCGTTTCTGCCGCTGTGTTAGCTGGGGTTTCGATAGAGAATATTGGAATGGCTTTAAAGACATTTGTTAATGCGCCACATCGACTCGAATCAGTTGCAACGATCAATGGTGTTGAGTTTGTGAATGATTCCAAAGCTACCAATGTTGATTCAGTGGTTTATGGACTAGGAAGTTACAAGGGGCCTCTCGTTTGGATTGCCGGAGGCATTGACAAGGGAAATGATTACACGTTAATTGAGAATCAGGTAAAAGAAAAAGTGCGTGTGTTGATTTGTTTGGGTAAGGACAACGAGAAACTAAAAAAGGCTTTTAGTGGCAAGGTGAAAGAAATTTACGAAACGCAAAACGTAAAGGAATTGGCACAACTAGCACTACGCGTTTCAGAGACAGGAGACGTTGTTTTGTTATCACCGGCTTGTGCAAGTTTTGACCTTTTTAAGAATTATGAAGATCGTGGCGCACAATTTAGGAATGCAGTACTTGAGTTGAAAAATAGTATTGAAGATAAAAGAAGTCAGAATTTAGAAGTCAGAATATAGAATGGCCAAAAGAGAACCCGCAAAGTCGTTTAGAGATTTGATCGTGTGGCAAAAAGCACATCAGCTTGCTCTTGGCGTATATAAAATGACAAAGTCGTTTCCAAAGGAAGAGTTGTATGGTTCAACGTCACAAGTGAAAAGATCATCAGTGTCTGTGGCAGCAAACATTGCTGAGGGCTTTAAGAAAAAAGGGAAGGCTGATAAACTTAGATTCTTTAACATCGCTCAAGGTTCTTTGTCTGAAACAGAATACTATCTGATTTTAGCTAACGACTTAGAATATTTTAATACTGACTTATTGATTGAAGACGTGATTGAAGTAGGTAGGCTTTTAGAATCATATATGAGTGCGTTTGAAAACTAATTCTAACTTCTGAATTCTGACTTCTAAATTCTTTTGATAAAATGAAATTGAGTAAAATAAAAGAATGGGCTGATAAAAACCTGCAAGGCGACAGGGTTATTTGGGCTGTTGTTTTTGCTCTATCGCTTATTAGCATTTTGGTTGTGTACAGTTCTATTGGAACGTTGGCATACAAAAGAACGGCCAGTACCGAGTCGTATTTACTGAAGCACACGTTCATGGTGTTCTTAGGTTTAGGCGCTATGTGGGTTGCTCATAAAATAGACTATCGCTATTATTCTAAAATATCCCGATTGGCGTTGTGGGTAAGTGTTCCCCTATTAATCTATACGTTCACCAATGGAACCACCATCAACGAAGCAGCTAGGTGGATTACATTGCCAATCATTAACACTTCATTTCAGCCATCTGATTTTGCGAGTTTGGCATTGATTATCAACCTCGCTAGTATGCTTTCCAAAAAGCAACAAAACATTGATGATGTAAAAGAAGCCCTCATCCCAATGCTAATATGGTGTGGCGTGATATGCGGGTTGATTGCTCTCACCAATCTATCGACCGCCATGTTGCTTTTCGCAACGTGTATGTTAGTAATGTTTATCGGTCGTGTACCGGTTAAGTATTTGGCGATGCTGGTTTTAGTTGGCTTACTCGCTGGCGCTGTTGCATTGAAGTTCGGAACACGTGGCGCTACAGCGCTAAGTCGTATTACTGCTTTTGTCAATGGTACTGAACTTCCGTTTCAGGCAAAACACGGGCGCATAGCAGTGGCCACGGGTGGTGTCTTTGGGAAGGGGCCGGGTAATAGTGACCAACGGAATATTTTGCCGCATCCTTATTCTGATTTTGTCTATGCAATTGTGATTGAAGAATATGGAATG
The DNA here is from genome assembly GCA_020402945.1 of Cytophagales bacterium. Classification (GTDB taxonomy): domain Bacteria; phylum Bacteroidota; class Bacteroidia; order Cytophagales; family Cyclobacteriaceae; genus ELB16-189. The sequence goes on from JADBYQ010000090.1 coordinate 44,774, forward strand.
ATTGGAGGAGTGATCGTTCTTGTATTGTACTTGGTTTTACTCCATCGAGGAATGAAAGCTGCTTATAATAGTGAGCGTGCGTTCGGAGGCCTGTTGTCGGCAGGTCTAAGTTTTGATTTGGTCTGTCAGGCTATGGTTAACATGGGAGTAGTAGTTGGGTTGGGCCCGATTACAGGTCAGCCACTTCCTTTAATCAGTATGGGCGGCACCGCTATGGTTTTCACCGGTTTATCTGTTGGAATCATTTTGAGCGTGAGCCGTGGGGAACAAGAAGAAAACTGGGGACACACAGAGGTGAGTGAAGAAGTAATGAAAGAAAACAAAGATCTGGAGGCAAAAGCAGCGTAGTAATTTGAAGATGGAACAATTTGAAAATTTGAAAATTAAAGTACGGATAAACGGCCTGCGGCTTGCAGCATGTAGCGTGCAGCCTTTTATAATGGGAGAAGAAATATTTATTAAGTGATAGCTAGTTGACAACAAGAAAACCATATCGCATCATTATTAGTGGAGGAGGAACAGGTGGTCATATTTTCCCTGCGTTGGCCATTGCTAATGAGTTGAAAAGACGATATGCTGACTCAGAAATTTTATTTGTGGGCGCTAAAGGAAAGATGGAGATAACCAAAGTGCCTGAGGCTGGATACAAAATAATTGGATTGTGGATTAGTGGGCTGCAACGAAAAATTGCACTTTCTAACCTCTCGTTTCCTTTTAAATTAATTGCGAGCTATTTGAAAGCCGGAAACATTATTAAAAGTTTTAATCCGGATGTAGTGATTGGTACTGGCGGCTACGCGAGCGGCCCTATCATGCTGGCGGCTTCGAAAGCACGAGTAACTTCTGTGATTCAAGAGCAAAACTCTTATGCGGGTTTAACCAATAAACAATTGGCACACAAAGCAGCTAAGATTTGTGTGGCGTATGAAGGCATGGAGAAATATTTTCCGGCTTCGAAAATAGTATTCACTGGAAATCCAGTGAGAAAGGACATTATCGATTTGGATTCAAAACGTGAAAGGGCGTTGAATCATTTTGCCTTTACTAGCTCCGATCGTACGCTCCTCATTTTAGGTGGAAGCCTTGGGGCACGAACCATTAATGAAAGCATTTTGGCTGGAATAGACAAATTGATTGATTCTCAGATTCAAGTCATTTGGCAGACTGGTAAGCTATACTATGAAGGCATTAAAGCACAAGTCGAAAACAAAGATCTTAGAAGGATTCGAGTGGTTGACTTCCTGAAACAAATGGATTTGGCTTATGCAGCTTCTGACGTTGTCATTTCGCGCGCTGGTGCGTTGGCGATATCGGAGTTGTGTATTGCCAAAAAGCCCTGCCTACTGGTTCCTTCACCCAATGTTGCGGAAGATCATCAGACAAAAAACGCGATGGCGTTGGCTAATGAAGGCGCTGCATTGATGGTAAAAGATTCAGAAGCAAAAGAGTCTCTCGTTAGCGAGGTGTTAAAATTGATTTATGATGAACAGTTGAGTGAGAAGCTGAGCGTCAATATTGGCAAGTGGGCAAAGCCACATGCTACTGAAGAGATTGTAAATGAAATTGAAAAACTGATTGGAGTAAAGCATGAAGTTAGAGCAATACGATAGCGTTTACTTCCTGGGCATAGGGGGCATTGGCATGAGTGCCATTGCTCGTTGGTTCAAGCATAAAGGCTTGCGAGTGGCTGGCTATGATCGTACACCTACTCCACTTACGCACGAACTATTGGAAGAAGGAATGGAAATTCATTTTGAAGATAAGATTGAATTTATTCCAGGATATATTAGTAAGGAAAAAACGTTGGTGGTTTTTACACCTGCTATCCCAAAGAACCATGTAGAACATGCTTATTTAAAAGATCTGGGATTCACGATTCTAAAACGCTCAGAAGTGTTGGGTCTGTTAACTAAGAGTTATAAAACCATTGCTGTTGCAGGAACACATGGAAAAACGACTACCTCTTCGTTGATCGCGCATATTCTAAAATCGGCTGGCGTAAATATGGTTGGATTTCTGGGAGGCATTACCACCAACTACGATTCAAATTTGGTCATGGAGGGCGAGGTGAATGATAAGACCATCGTAGTAGTTGAAGCGGATGAATTCGACCGTTCTTTTCTGCGCTTATTTCCAGAGATAGCCGTGGTTACATCTGCGGATGCCGATCACTTGGATATTTACGGAGATCATTCAAGCATGTTAAAGTCATTTCGGGATTTCATCAAACAGATCAATGCAAACGGAAGTCTGATTATACATGAATCCATCGAGTCACTAACAGAAGGAATTTCAGTTTCGAAAGAAACATATGGCATGAGCCGGGGACATTTTTTTGCCGGCAATATTACCCCGACTGGTCGGGGCGGATTTTTTGAATTTGATCTTCACGGCTTTGGAAAGAAGGTTGAGAAAATTCAGCTCGGTGTCCCTGGTTTTCATAACATGGAAAATGCAATCGCTGCTACGCTCGTTGCATTAAAATTGGGAATTAGCGAAACACACATTCGCCAAGCGCTTCAGTCTTTTAAAGGTGTGAAGCGGAGATTTGAGTTTATCATCAAACGCGATGATCTGGTTTACATTGATGATTATGCACATCACCCAACGGAGATTGAAGCATTTCTCACTTCACTTAAGTCGATGTACGCAGGAAAAAAATTGACAGTAATTTTTCAGCCACATCTTTTTACTCGCACACGAGATTTTGCAGAAGGATTTTCAAAGAGTCTGAGTATTGCCGATGAAGTTTTGCTGATGGACATCTATCCGGCTCGCGAGGAACCTATACCGGGTGTCACTTCTGATATGCTGTTCAAAAATATCTCCAGCTCGGTGAAGATTCGCTGTAACAAGGGGGATGTGTTACAAAAGCTGGAAGATTTGGAGGTAGAAGTATTAGCAACAGTAGGAGCGGGTGACATCGATACGTTTGTGAAACCGATCAAGGATATGTTGTTGAGACGGAGTTAAGGGCATCAAGCTACATGCCGCAAGCCACATGCAGCTTGATGTTTAGTAAGGAGTTGAGTATTTGATGAAAAAATTGAATTGTAAATTGTAATAAAGAGAGACCGATAAAAACCATAAAATAGTAAGTTTTGATAAGCAGCTTGCAGCATGAAGCATGAGGCTTGAAGCCAAGTAAACACTGTGAAAGAACAATGAAGCCAAAGTTCACCATACGAAAAGAGATAAAAATTGCACTAGTGCTGCTCGCGCTTTCCTTTTTGATCGCCTTTAGCGAACGAAAACGCGGGGGGTCGGTGTGCAAAGATATTGTGATTGAATTGGACAACTTGAATGAAAATCATTTTTTAGATGAGGCCGATGTATTGCAACTGGTGGAGGGAAGTGGCGAGCCTATTAAGGGTGTTGGTATTAGTCGAATTAAACTGAAGGAGATAGAAAAGAAACTGAAGTACGACAAACATATTTTAGACGCTGAGCTTTTTGGTGATCTCAAAGGAAACTTAATCGTCAATGTTGAATTGAGAAGACCGATTGCTCGCATCGTGCAAAATGATGCGCCTGACGCCTACATAGCAGAGGATGGTGTCGTTATGCCCGTTTCGGAAAAATATACTTCTCGAGTGGTATTGATAAGTGGAGCCGTTAAACAATTGCTGGAAAGCGAAGACTTAAATAAATCTGAAGAGGGAAAACAACTTCTTGAAATGATTGAATATATCAACAAAGAAAAATTCTGGAAAGCGCAAGTGGCACAGTTAGATATTGCAAAGAACGGGAAGATTTCAATTTACCCACAGGTAACAGGGCAGTTGGTTGAATTCGGAAAGCCAGAAAACATCGAAGTGAAATTCAAAAAGCTCATGGTATTCTACAAGGAAATTTTACCGACTCGTGGCTGGACGAGGTATGAACGTGTGAATTTGGAGTATGAGGGTCAAGTGATTGCTGAATGAAAGGAATATAGAAGTCAGAATTTAGAATATAGAATTTGGAATAGATAATGAGTAAATATAAAATGTTAAAGGCAAGTTATAACGAGTTTGAACGAGTTCTTAAAAGCGTGATTCTGACTTCTAACTTCTATATTCTAAATTCTTTAAATCAGAGAGAAAATATAAACAACCACTAAACATACAGAACATCATGGAACACGAAAAAATAGTAGTAGGGCTTGACATCGGTACAACAAAAATTGTTGCGATTGTAGGTCGCCAGAATGAGTTCGGCAAGCTCGAAGTATTAGGCATGGGCAAAGCTGAGTCAGAAGGCGTAATAAAGGGAATTGTAACCAACATTGATAAAACTGTTTTTGCCATTGAGAAGGCTGTTAAAGAAGCCAGCGATATGTCGGGAATAGATATTGGTGTGGTGAATGTAGGTATTGCGGGACAACACATTCGCAGTTCCATACACCATGGCAGTATCACCCGCAGTTCGAAAGAAGACGAGGTAAGCATCGAAGATGTGAATCGCCTGACGGAAGACATGTATCGAATTGTCATCCCACCGGGCAGTGAGATCATTCATGTGATGCCACAAGACTATACGGTTGATTATGAGGAGGGCATCAAAGATCCGGTCGGCATGAGTGGGGTTAAGCTAGAAGCAGACTTCCATATCATCACGGCACAGACCAGTGCGATAAACAATATAAATAAGTGTGTACGCAGAGCAGGTCTTGAAATACAAGACTTGATTTTGGAACCATTGGCATCAAGTATCGCAGTGCTCAGCGAAGATGAAAAAGAAGCAGGTGTTTGTTTGATTGACATTGGTGGAGGCACTACAGACATCGCTATTTTCCACGATAGTATTATCAGGCATACGGCTGTGATTCCATTCGGAGGAAATATTTTGACTACTGACATTCAGCATGGTCTGATGGTAATGGCAAAGCAAGCAGAACAATTGAAGACTCGATTTGGCAAGGCGATTGCCGAAGAGGCAAGCCCCAACGAAATTGTTTCTATTCCCGGAATTCGAAATCGTACGGCCAAAGAAATTTCGGTAAAGAACCTTTCCAACATCATTCAAGCCAGAATGGAGGAGGTGATCGAAATGGCGCATGGAGAAATCATCAGCTCAGGTTACGAGAAGAGATTAGCTGGAGGTATTGTAATCACAGGTGGCGGTTCTCAGTTGAACTCGTTGAAGCAGTTGGTAGAGTACATGACAGGCATGGATGCACGCATTGGCTATCCTAATGAACATCTTGGCAAAAGCAAACTGGAAGTGGTGAAGAGCCCGATGTATGCAACTGCGGTTGGCCTTGTGCTATCTGGATTCCGTTCGTTGGATGAACGTGAAGAACGGTACAAGGAAGCGAAAGAAAATCAGAACCAAAAGACGGTGAAAGTGAAAAAGGAAAAGCAAAATCTAGCATCTGATTTCTTTTCGAACATACTTAACAAAACGAAAGGATTGTTAATTGATGATCTGAGTGACAAGAATGAATACTAAAACTCTGGGCTACATGCCGCATGCTTCAAGCCACAAACTGTTCGGAACTACCGCGCTGCTTGCAGCATGTGGCCTGCAGCTTGAGGCCAATAATAAAAACTAAAAAAATACAACCACTAAACACCATAGTCATGTTTGAACCAGTAACAGGATACAAATTTGATCTCCCCAAACATCACAAGTCAATCATTAAGGTGATTGGTGTGGGTGGCGGAGGTAGCAACGCAGTCAATCATATGTTTCGACAAGGAATTAAAGATGTCGAATTTGTGGTGGCAAACACCGATTTGCAAGCGCTGAATAGTAGCCCAGTTCCCTACAAATTGCAGCTCGGTGTCAACCTAACCGAGGGCCTTGGATGTGGAGCTAATCCAGAGGTAGGGCGCGCAGCCGCCTTAGAAAGCAAAGACCAAATCCGCGAAATGCTGGCAGGAACGAAAATGGTTTTTGTGACGGCTGGAATGGGTGGTGGCACTGGAACCGGAGCCGCACCTGTCATCGCAAAAATTGCAAAGGACATGGATATCCTGACAGTTGGTATCGTCACCGTTCCTTTCTCTTTTGAGGGAAAGAAAAAATTAGGCCAGGCAGAGTTGGGTATTGAATCGTTCCGCAGTAGCTGCGATACGGTACTCGTTATATTAAACGACAAGCTTCGTGAGATCTATGGCAATTTGTCCATTGGGCAAGCATTTGGTGAAGCAGACAATGTTCTAACCACAGCTGCGAAAGGAATTGCAGAGATAATTACGCTGGCAGGGTATGTGAATGTGGACTTTCAAGATGTTCGCACAGTAATGTTGAACGCAGGTGCTGCAGTGATGGGAACCGCGGAAACAAGAGGCGATACCAGGGCAATCAAAGCAGCACAGCAGGCACTGGCTTCTCCGTTGTTGGATAGCCATAACATCATGGGTTCAAAGAAAATTCTGCTTTCCATTATTTCAGGAGAGCAAGCAGAGTTGCAAATGGACGAGCTCACCACAATAACGGAATACATTCAGCAACAGACTGGTGATGAAGCGGAAGTTATTTTTGGTCACGGTGTCGACAGTGCGTTGGGTGATCGAATTCGGGTGACAGTTATTGCCACTGGCTTTGATACCGTTCAAAAAACAGTCAAGAAGGAAGATAAAAAAGTACATGACCTCGACAAATCTCAAATCCCTCTTTTTGGAGCGGTCGATAATTCTGTCAATCAACGAGGAGCTGACTTGGAACTAAAATTCAAGGATAACAGTGGCTCACAAAACGCGGAAACGATTAATACAACGCCTCCCGCTGAAGTTCCTGTGGAAATTCCAAACGTTCAAAAGCCGTTTGACAGACCTATCCTGAAGACAGAAGAAAAGGTAGAGAAAGAATTCCCGAAGCAGGAAGAACGTGCCTATACATTTACCCTTTTTGATAAGACCGAAGCAACCGATTCGCAACAGGAAGACGAGGGTGAAGAAAGCTTGTTTGCCGAAGATGATGAGTTTCAGATTGGAAGAGAGATTTCTGCAGATCAGGTGATCAATAATGATGGCTTGATGGAGGTGCGTAAAACAAGAGCACGACTAGAGCAACAAGCCAAAGAGCGAAGAGAGAAGTTGAAATCCAATCGCAAGCAAGAAATGACAAAAGAAGAATTCAACGAAAAGTGGACATTGCCAGCTTATTTACGCAGAGGCGTTAAGATGGATAATGTGCCCCATTCTTCTGAACAGTTTATTTCACGATATAATCTAAATGATGATAATAATTTGTTGGGCAATAATAAGTTTTTGCATGACAATGTGGATTAGAACAGAAGTTAGAATGGAGAAGTCAGAATATAGAATTGGCTATTTTGTAGCGAATGCTTCTGACTTCTATATCCTGAATTCTAACGTCTAACTAAAGGCATGGCATTTCCGGTATGACTGGTTTTACTCCATTCGTAGTGGTTGTTGGTGGTAAATATTTTTTGCCGATACCGGAGTGCCTTCTTAAGACCAGACTTTTAGAATAGCTGTCGTAGATTTTTTGCAGCGTTCTGGTCTGTTGATTTTTTACAGTGAAAAGCCCCCCGCCCACTGGCGAGGGGCTTTTTTGTTTAGTTTTTGCGAGAGCATTAATTCTTATCTTTATCAAAATATTTTTTATGAACAAAAGAGTCGTCTACTTCACATTCCCAATTATACTATTGGCCGTCATTTACCTTCTCGGCCCCGCACCATCAAAACCTAAGTGGGATTTAGCGATGCCAACCGTTCCGCAAGAACCCATGGCTTTAGAGAATTATGTGGCGGATCAAGAGAGCAAACACAAACTTAAACCTGACAATGAAGCGCGTATCGTTTGGGCGGATAGCTCAAGGAAAAAGACCGAGTATAGTGTTATTTATCTTCATGGCTTTTCAGCAAGTCAAGAAGAGGGTGATCCGGTGCATGTCAATTTCGCAAAAAAGTTTAATTGCAATCTTTACCTCGCTCGACTGGCAGACCATGGTGTTGACACCACTGAACAACTTTTATTGTTTACACCTGACCGGTGGTGGAAAAGCAGCAAAGAGGCACTAGCTATCGGCAAGGCGCTTGGTGATAAAGTTATCATTATGAGCACATCTACGGGGGGAACAATGGCACTGCTATTGGCTGCTGAGTATCCACAGGATGTACATGCGCTGATCAATTTGTCACCCAATATCCAAATCTTTCATCCGTTGGCCTCTTTATCCAACAATCCTTGGGGTTTACAACTGGCGCGGAAAGTGATAGGCGGCAATTATAATGTATCGAAACCAATTTACGGTGTGGATATGAAACTGCAAAATCAGTATTGGAATGACAAATACCGCCTTGAGGCCGTTGGTCAGATGCAGGAAATGTTGGAAGATAAAATGACGGAGCAAACTTTTAAAAGAATAAAGGCACCTTCATTATCGCTGTACTATTACAAAAATGAGGCAGAACAAGATTCAACGGTGCGGGTGAGTGCTATCCTTAAGATGAATGAGCTATTGGGTACTCCTGATTCAATGAAAGTCGCGCTGGCCATTCCTTACGCAGGCACGCATGTTATAGGATCGTACATACGCTCAAAAGACGTTTTCTCTGTGGAGCGTGCTGCTGAAAATTTTGCAGTCGAAAAATTGGGGATGAAGATTAATTATGGGTTGAATCCAACAAAACTAGATGCTTACAAAAATAGTTTGAAGGCCAATCCCGATAACGAGCTGATTGACTTAGAGAAATTCATACCGAATATTGTGCTGGATGTTCGCTATGCCACCACCAACAATTTTACCAAAGAAAAAATCTACAATTTGCCAAAGGCTTATTCGCGCAAGCCTGTCGCCATAGCTTTAAAAAATGCACAAGATGAGTTTAAGAAACTGGGCTACGGCATAAAAGTATACGATGGGTATCGACCGTATTCTGCAACTGTAAAATTTTATGAAGTGATGAAAGGGGATACGATGTATGTAGCCAGTCCCTACAAAGGATCCAAGCACAATCGGGGTTGCGCTCTTGACATCACTTTAGTTGATTTAAAAACGAGAGAAGAATTAAAAATGCCAACCGAATGGGATACTGCTTCGAAGGAAAGCTGGGCAGACGCACCTGTAAGTGATCCTATGATTGCCAAAAACAGAGAGACCCTAATTTCTGTCATGGAAAAAAGTGGATTTAAAGTTTATTCAGCCGAGTGGTGGCACTTTGATTTTGTCGGTTGGCAGATGTATGATGTGATGGATATTGAGTTTGGAGAGTTACCCTAAACTGCCTATTCTTTGTTTTTAATGAGAAGATAGTTCGAGTAAAAAGTAAAAACTTATTCAAAAAAATAAATCAACCTTCTGTAAATTTGTGTAAAAATCATTTAGTTTAGCTTTTAGATATAAAAAGCGTTATTTCGTTAAACAAATCGCACACTACATGCCAAGACAACTAATTGTTTTTCTGCTTTTTGCTCATAGCTATGCCAGTGCGCAAGAGAAAACCCAAAAAGAGGTTTATGCCGCCATGGTTTACAATATCGTCAAGTATGTGCAATGGCCGAATGAAGGGCAGTTGACAGAGTTTACAATAGGCGTGCTGGGCGATGATCAGGTGTATGACCTGATGAGCAAAGTATATGGTTCAAAAACAAAAGGTGCGGCCAAAATTGTAATTAAAAAACTTGCAGGCACAGACGATATAGCCACCTGTCAAGCGGTTTTTATTTCAGAATCAAAGTCTTCTGCAGTCGCGTCCATCACCAAGGATAAGCCTATTCTTATCATTTCAAATGGGAAGGACTTGACAAAAAAGGGAGGCCATGTCAATTTTATCGTGGTAGATGGAAAACTGCGTTTCGAATTGAACCCGGCAAACTTTGAAACAGCGGGTCTCAAGTCGTCAAGTGCGTTGTCAAGTATTGCCATTATTGTTAAATAGATTAGGCCAATTTAGAACTCTGTTTGTTGTTCACTTAAACCTTACTACCATGTTAAATTTTACAAAATGTTGTGTGTTGTTTATGTCGATTTTTTTAATTCAAAACGTGCAGGCACAAGACGCAGACTCGCTTATGAACTTGTCGTTGGAGGAATTGATGAATATTCCCATCCAATCGGCTTCAAAAAAGAAAGAAACCCTATTCGATGCGCCACTATCGAGCTACACCATTTCGGCAGCAGAAATTGAGCGGTCGGGTGCGAATAGCATTCCCGAGGCGCTGCGCCTGGCACCGGGTGTAATCGTGCGCGAACAAACCAATGGAGTCTATGATGTTTCCATCCGTGGATTGGACAACTTAACACGGGGAGATGTTAGTTATTCTAGCAGTAGTTTGAGTTTACTCGTTATGATTGATAACCGCCCGATTTTCAACAACAATCTGGGGGGCACGTTTTGGGAAACACTACCCGTGGAGGTCAGCGATGTTGAACGAATTGAAGTAGTTAGAGGCCCATCGGCACCACTATTTGGTCCGAACGCAGTTACAGGTGTAATTAACATAATCACTAAGCGAACCACTGCGGTTCGCAGCCAGGCGGTTGTGCGTGCGGTGGCCGGTTCGCCAAGTTCCCCTATTGCCTCAGCCTTTTTTGGAACGAAACTTAGCGACAAGTTGGACTTCAATGTTTCAGCCAACTACCAAACGCGTCAGCGAGGTAGCGACTCAGACAATTTGTTAAATCCAGGATCTCTGCCATTACAGTTTGGTCCCACTTCTTCTCTACCAGCTCCTGTAAAAGGGCTTTTCCCCGATGTCAATCAATCGGTGAGAAGATTTGGAGTTAATACTTTCATCGGCTACAACCCGTCTGAAAAAGTGCAATTAGATTTTAGCGCGGGCTACCAAAACAGTGGCTCGCAGAAATCATTTTTAGCTAATTCTGCTTCTAATTTGGGCTGGAATGAGGCGTACTCGGGGTACGCCAATTTTGCCGCGAGGATCCATGGGCTGTCGGTACGCACGTCCCTCTGGAGCGGTTATGAAGATCTTAGCTATAAAGCGCCTCCCGGCCGTTATGATTTTAAGGTGTTTGATTTTATGGCTGAATATGAAATCAAAATTGGTAAATTAGGTTCAATTGTTCCAGGGGTAAGTTACATGTCTGCCAACTTTGATGATAGTAAATACCAATCGCCAACCGAAACGACATTCTTTGCTGGGAAGAGCCAGGATATTAGAACATTATCTGGTTTTGTTCGCACCGACTGGAATTTTACAGAAAAATGGCGAGTGATTGCAGCAGCGCGTTTGGATAAATTCAGTGTGCCGGATGCAAGTTACATCGCGTATGAATTCGCTTCCACTTATTCCCTCAACGAGGCCAACTTGGTGCGTGCTGCAGTCACACGAAGTAATAGTGGATCATTTGTGGGAAACAACTATGTCGATTTTACAGGTGTGGTGGCGATTCTGGGCAATCAGAATACGAAGCTGTTTGTAGTCAATATGATAGAAGTGGGCTACCGAACAAAGTTATCAGATCGTTTTCAAATTGACTTGGACGTCTTCCAACAAAAGGGCAGCAATGTTGTAGCATACATGGTTAGTGGTTTTCAATCACCGGCACCCGGAGTTGTTGTTCCTTCATTGATTCAGTTGCAAGGCACCCCTATCGAAAGCACTCAACAAGGCTTCACGCTTTCATTCAATTATATACTAAACCAACGAGTACAGTTTAAGCCCTTCATCACCTACCAATCCACAGAGACAAAAAATTTCCCCGATCAATATGTGTTACCATCCTTGGCGCCCGTTACTTACAGCACTATTTCCCACAAGGCAGCTCCTGCTTTTTTTGGTGGGTGGTATTTCAACTACAACCAAGAAAAATGGAATGTTAATATAAGTGGATATTATATGGGCGAACAGGAGAAATATGCGGGCAATCTTAGTTTTCCAGCACCGCCAGTGCCAGTCGATACTAATCCATCGAAATTTCTTTTGAATGCACAGGTGGGTTATAATTTCACCAAGTCGCTCTCGGCTTTTGCAACTGGGCGGAACCTCCTGAATCAGACGGGCAGAGAGTTTGGCTATACTGATAAGATTGGGTCATTCTACGGATTCGGCTTAAACTTGAATTTTTCTAAGAATTGATCTTTTTTAGAAACCTGCATCGGTGAACGATGCGGGTTTTATTCTCCGTATTTGAGGTTAGGCTTTGAGGTAAGCACAAGACTTCTGTAAATTGCCTTCACCAAAACAAATGGCTACAGTAAAAACCCAAATCAGATGTAGGTTTTATGTCTATGTCTTTGTCTCTTGCTTTTTATTTTTTTTTGAATGCCTGCCCCTGCAGTTGGCTGCCCAGAATGATACGGTAATATTAGACAAGGCGGATACAATCATCGAGTTAGGTTATTATGCGAAATACTTTATCGACAAGAATGCGACACTGGGTATAGATGAGATCTCCAGTCCATCCATGAAGTCTGCTTTTCAGACAGCAAAAGAGGAGGTTCCTAATTTTATTTATGAAAAGGGAAGGATATGGTGCAGAATTTCGGTTAGGAACGACATGAAAGAAGACGCCTACCTTCAAATATCTTACCCTTTTTTGCGGTATGTCGATGTCTATCTTCCCAAAGGCAATGGGCAGTATTCTATCGAATCAACTGGTTTTATGAGGCCGTTTAATACGCGCGGTTTTCCCAACAATAATTTCTTAGTAAAAATTCGGGTTGAAACTTCCCAAACAATTACTTTCTTTACCAGCTTCCAATCTGTAGGATCTGTATTTGTGCCATTAAAAATTGGTAGCCTTCGATCCTTGACGGAATACAATCGAGCCTCTGAATTCATTTCTTTGGCAGTGATTGGTTTGATGTTGGTCATGTTTTTCTACAACCTCTCTTTGTTCGTCTTCTTAAACGATCGGGTTTACATCTACTATCTCTGTTACCTTGCATCCGCCATATTTTACACACTGTTTGTTGCGGGGTACTTTTTCGAATGGTTTTGGCCTGATTTCCCAAAAGCAAATGTCGGCTGGTGGCAGGTTGGCCTGCTAGGTTGGTCGCTCACCCTTTTTGCTAACAAACTGCTGGAGGTAAAAGAAAATCTACCCAAAATTTATAATTTCTCCTACCTGATTTATGCCATCTCGTTGTTTATCTGTCTTAGCACATTTTCAATTTTCAAGTTTGACCCCTTTGTCGACTATGCGGTGAAAGTGTTGAACGTGATAGCCCCTGTTTATTTCTTAGTCTGCCTAGCGTCACGAAAGACAAAAATTACATTATTTCTTCTGATCGGATGGATTCCGTTTTTAATTTCTTTGTTCCTCGTAGCTTTGATTTTTGATGGTATTTTTTATAATGAGTTTTTGAGAGTTCACGCAATTGAACTGGGTATGGCGTGGGAAGTCACCGCCTTTTCGCTCGTTCTGGGCTATCGTTTTAATCTTGTAAGGAAGGAGAAGATGAAAATGCAAGCAGAGAACCTACGCTTGGTATCTGAGCAAAACCAACTATTAGAAAAAAAAGTGGCTGAGCGCACGCACGAAGTAGAAGAACAGAAGCAGGAATTGCAAGCTCAAAATGAAGAGTTGGTGACCCAGCACGAGAAACTGGCCGAGCAAAATGCCACCATCGAAAACCAAAAGCATGAAGTGCAAGCGCAAAATGAAGAACTGGTGGCGCAGCAAGATA
>JADBYQ010000091.1 GCA_020402945.1 Cytophagales bacterium
AGGAGCACAGAACATGCTCAACTTACGCGTAACGCACATGAATGGCCAATGGGACAAAGTAGTTAAACTCGTACAAACTGAATTTAAAGCCGCAGCTTAACCGCGTCAATTTGAAATGCACCCAAATTGACAGACCCGAAATTTGTTGCGTTCTTTTCACTACCTTTGATGCCATGAGACTTTTTGCAGTCGCACTCATTTTTTTTGGAGTTGCTGCCTCATACGCGCAAGCTCCTGTGGTGCCCCACAAAATGCATTTTGCAGACATGACCCTCTCCATTCGTGATGAGGCAAGACGAGAAATTCAAGAAGATGTTGATGCACTTGTCCGAAACCCGAAATACTTTGATCAAAAGGTGGAGCGAGCAAAAAGATACTTTCCGATTATCAATAAAATTTTTGCGGAAGAGAATGTGCCGGGAGATTTAAAATACCTGGTTTTGCAAGAGAGTTCGTTGGTGGCCGATGCGGTCTCCGTCTCCAATGCGGTTGGTTTCTGGCAGTTTAAAGATTTTACTGCGATCAGCGTGGGCTTGCGGGTAGACGCGCAGATTGATGAGCGGATGAATATTTTCTCTGCCTCAAGGGGAGCGGCCAGGTACCTCAAGCAGAACAATCAACAATTCGATAACTGGATACTGGCATTGCAAGCCTACCAAATGGGTGCTGGAGGAGTCAAGCGATCTGTGGGAGACAAGCACAATGGAAAACGCCATTTTGAAGTTACAGTCGATACCTATTGGTATATCAAAAAATTCATAGCGCATAAAGTAGCTTTTGAAAAAGCCGTTGACGGACCTCCCCAAATAACAGCTGCTGCCATTGAATTAAAATCAAAAAAGTCATTGACCGAATTGGCTAATGAAGTAAAATTGGATGAGTCTGTCCTCCGCGAATACAATAAGTGGGCACTTACTGGAATGATTCCTGACGATAGAACCTACTTCGTTGTGGTGCCAAATGGAGTCATCGATAATGTGGCAAGCCCTGCGCCTGTATTAGCCTCAAAAACAGCCTCGAGGGCGAAACCGCTTTCGCCAAAAAAGAATCAGCCGAATCGAGAGGTAAAATTCATTAACGGATTAAGAGCCATAAAAGCATTGGATGGGGAAACCCTTGTTGGGTTGACCGACCAAGCCGGGATTACGTTGGCGCGCTTCTTAAAGTTTAACGAAATGCAGATAGATCATTCTGTCGAAGCCGGAGGATTTTACTTTATGGAGCGAAAGAAGACATCTTCAACCGTGTTGCAGCACAAAGTAAAAATTGGTGAAGATTTATGGTCGATTAGTCAACAATACGGAGTTCAGTTAAAAAAGGTCAAGAAGTGGAACCGAGGGTTTGTTGAAGGAAGGCTGCAAGTTGGTTCAACTGTTTGGCTTACTTCAAAAAAGCAAACTGAGGAGCCACTGCCCAAACTTCCTGATGTGCCAAAGGAACAGATTGCTGCGCTCGAACAGGAATCATTCAATTGGGAGGTAAAGGCTGAAAATCGTCAGGCACCTCAAGTCAATTCTTCACCTACGATTGTTATTCAGCAAGTTGAAGCGGTTCAAGTGCCTGAGAAGACTTTCAAAGGAGATCGATTGGGCAAGGAGCATTTTGTGGCAAAAGGTGAAACGTTGTACTCCCTTTCTAAGACTTACGGAGTGTCGGTTGTCGACATGGCAAAATGGAACAATTTAGCCATTGACAATGGGCTGACGATTGGACAGAAGATTATCTTGTATTTGCCAGAAAAAGAGGAAAAGTTACATGAAACTTCTGAGGCCGAAGTAAACCCAACCATCGATAACTCGCTAATTCACTTGGTTTCGCAAAGCGACACTTTGTATGCCATTGCCAGGCAATACGGAGTGACAATCAAGGAGTTAATGGATTGGAACGACAAAAAAGAGTTAAGTGTGAAAGAAGGCGAAAAAATCAAGGTGCGAAGAAAGTAACCCCAGGAACTTGTGGTTATTTGGAAGAATACGTACCTAAATTTGATTCAATGCGATTGGTCTTAAACAATACTCCAAAAAAAGAATAATTTTGTGATCCTATCAGGTAAAGTAGGCTTAAAATTTTGGTTGGATGAGTCGTTTAATGAATTAAAGAAATGGTGATAGATACTGCGAAAGTATTGGAGTTGGTGATGTTGGTTGATGATAATGATACTGACAATTTTATCAGTAAACGGATTATTGAGATAACGAAATTTGCCAAACGGGTAGAAGTTAAGAGCTCCGGAAAGGGTGCTTTAGACTATTTGCGTGAATTTCAGAATGATGCGGATAACCTGCCAAGTATTATTTTCCTGGATATAAACATGCCAATTGTAGACGGCTTTGTTTTCCTCTACGAGTTCGAAAAATTTGGAGAGCTAGTTCGCAATAAATGCAAAGTCATCATCCTTTCGAGTTCTGACAATAAGCGCGACATCGATAAAATTGTCAACAATGATTTCGTAATTAAATTCATTACCAAGCCCCTCACAGAAGTAGCCTTGGATGAGATCCGCCTGAGCAATATTTAGAGGTTTATCGTTGGTTTTGTATTTTTACGAAAAACCAAAGTTGAATTTATGCTCAAATCTCGAAGTCACTGTTACTGCGCTATTCTATCAATTGCTTTTTTGGTCTGTTTTCAGAATACCGATGCTCAAGTTGTTAAAGTTGACACCTTGACCCATTGGAAAAAGGCATTTAAAGCTGGCCTCAACCTCAATCAAGCCTCCTTTTCTTCTAATTGGAAAGCCGGGGGAATAAATTCCATTGGGTTCAATGCGTATCTGAATTATAAGGCCAACTATAAAAACGGAATAAATTCTTGGGACAATGAAATTGATCTCCTTTATGGTATGGTCAATAATGCAGGGCAGGGTACTCGTAAAACCCTTGATCGTATTTTCTTGGACACCCGCTATGGCCGTGCCATCAATCCGAAATGGGATTTTTCAGTTTCTGCCAATTTACAATCTCAATTTGCTGACGGATTTTCCTATGCAAAAGACGCAGTAGGTGTAGAGCAACGTACATTGATCTCTGGTGCCTTTGCCCCCGCGTACATTACTGCGGCTCTGGGATTTGAATATCATCCTAATACTTTTTTCAAACTGCGACTTTCACCATTTTCGCCACGGGCTACAATTGTTAATGATGTCAATCGGTTTTATAATCCGATCACAAACCCTACTCCTTATGGTGTGAAAATAGGTAAAAGTGTTCGTTACCAGTGGCTGGCATTTCAATTATTGGCAGAATTTAATAAAGACATTGCTACCAACATAAACTTGAAGTGGCGTTATATTCTGTTTGCCGATTACGAAAAACTGGAGCTAGATAGAATTGATCATAGATTGGACTTGAATCTGACGGCAAAGGTGAATAAGTTTATCAATGTCAGTTTCGGTGGAATCGCGATGTATTTTTATGACCAGGACAAAGAAATTCAGATAAGTCAGGCGCTGTCATTGGGGGTGGCTTATACGTTCCAGAATTTTCAGGACAAGAAATAATTCTTTTTAATTTACAAGTAGACCCCGCCTTTAAAGTGGGGTTTCTTTTTTATTTTGCTGTATGGAGAAAATCACCATAAGACGGTCAAATTTTGAAGATACTGCCGCCATGCGTGACGTGGCGATACGATCGTATACTGACACGTTTGCAGACTCCAATACACCCGAAAATATGAAGGCTTTTTTTACGGAATCATATAGCCTGTCGAAACTGCAGGACGAATATTACGAACCACTTTCAGTACTCTATTTAGCTTGCTATGGAGAGAAAGTGGTTGGTTTTTTAAGGCTTCGTGTCAATGACGAGGTAAAGAATGAGCTCGGGGAAAACACCATCGAACTTCAACGCCTTTATATTGACACCGCTTATCACCGAAAACAGATTGGTAGACATTTGATGGAAAAGGCGTTGATCTATGCAAGGGAAAATCGCTACGATTGGATTTGGTTGGGTGTTTGGGAGCGTAACTTCAACGCGCAGCATTTTTATGCTAAGTGGGGATTTGAGAAATTTGGCGAGCACGTTTTTCAAATGGGCGATGACCCGCAAATTGATTGGCTTCTGAAAAAGAAATTATAACATTATCGTTAGCAACTTATGTCAAAAGAGAAATTCGTTACGGCTATTACATCTTCGTACTCATTCCCATCTGCTTCGATTTTCTTGGGTGCTGGGGTGTTTGAAGGTGAAATTGTGAAAGAAGCTAGAGTAAATCTTTCGTTAAAGATGATGAATCGCCATGGACTTGTCTCAGGTGCTACAGGCTCAGGAAAAACACGCACGCTTCAATTGATGGCCGAACAGCTTTCGCTGGCAGGTGTCCCCGTTTTTATGCCCGATATGAAGGGCGATGTTTCGGGAATGGCGAGAGAAGGTACACCCAATGAGAAGATCAAGGAACGATTAAAATCAATTGGTCTTGACGGCTACAAACCTACAGGATTTCCAATTGAGCTTTATTCACTTAGTGGAAAAATCGGAGCGCAGATGCGTGCTACGGTCACTGAATTTGGCCCTGTGATGTTAGGCAAGGTCTTAGAGCTAAATGAGATTCAGAGTGGTGTATTGATGATTCTATTCAAATATGCGGATGATAAAAAGCTTCCCATTGTTGACTTGAATGACTTGAAAAAGGTTCTTAACTATTTGTCAGAAGGCGCGGGGGCGGCAGAAATCAAAGAAGCCTACGGAAAAATTTCATCATCAACGGCTGGCACCATCCTGCGAAAAATTGTGGCGATGGAGCAACAGGGTGTAGCGCGGCTGTTTGGCGAGAAATCTTTTGACATCGAGGACTTAATGGAAAAGGTGGATGGGCGAGGCGTCATCAGTTTACTAAACGTATCTGATGTGCAAAGTCAGCCTGAGATTTTTTCTACGTTCATGCTTTCGTTGTTGGCCGAACTCTATCAAAAACTACCAGAGGCTGGAGATTTAGATAAACCCAAGTTGGTGTTCTTCATTGATGAGGCACATTTGTTGTTCAAGGATGCCCCCAAAGCATTCATGGACCAGATCGAGCAAGTGATTCGACTCATACGATCCAAAGGAGTAGGTATCTTTTTCTGTTCTCAGTTAGTGCAAGACATTCCTCCTACTGTGTTGTCACAATTGGGCAATCGTGTGAGCCATGTTATTCGTGCGTTTACACCCAATGATGTTAAGGCGCTGAAGGAAACGGTAAAAACTTTTCCGCAGTCAGAATTTTACGATTTGGAGAAACAGTTTACTCAATTGGGTACCGGCCAAGCTTTCGTAACGGTTTTAAACGAGAAGGGTATTCCCACGGAAACTGTCACTGTGCATTTGGCTCCCCCTGCTTCCTTGATGGGACCCTTGGCTGAAAGTGAGTATAAAGAGCAGTTGAATCAGTCCGCGATTTTCAAAAAATACCAGGAGGTGATTGATCCTCAAAGTGCGTTTGAAATATTGACTGAAAAACTGAAAGCTCAGGAGGAAGAGCAAGTCGAGGCAAAACAGCAAGTAGAAGAACAAAAACCGGCACGCACGGCAAGGGCTGAAAAGAGTACGTTTGAGCAGGTGATCAATTCACCGATTACCAAGCAAATTGGAAAGGAAATGGTTAGGGGAGTGTTCGGAATGCTCTTCGGAACTACCCCTCGAAGAAGCACTGCCAGGCGCAAATGGTAAGGAATCAATTCGGCATTGTGAGTTAATTGAAAGAGGTCATTTGCAGCTTTTGGCTTATTTTTGCGGTTCTTAAAAATAAGGACTAAAGAAATGGCCGATTACAGCAAAGAAGAGATCAAAAACATTGAGCAGAAGTGGCGCAATGAATGGGAAAAACGTGCCCTTTACAAAGTCACCAACGATACCTCAAAGCCAAAGTATTACGTCCTGGACATGTTTCCCTACCCGTCCGGGGCTGGGCTTCACGTAGGGCACCCGCTTGGCTATATTGCTTCTGATATAGTAGCACGATTTAAGCGAATCAAAGGTTTTAATGTCTTGCACCCGATGGGCTTCGATGCCTTTGGTTTGCCCGCTGAGCAATATGCACTGGAGCATGGCATTCACCCCGCTATTTCAACACAGGATAATATCAATAATTTTAAAAGGCAGTTAGGGAAAATAGGATTTTGCTACGACTGGAGTCGTGAGGTGCAAACCTGCGATCCTTCTTATTACAAATGGACGCAATGGATCTTCCTGCAAATCTTCGATAGCTGGTTCAACCGTAAAAAAGAAAAGGCGGAACGCATTTCCGAACTAATTAAGATTTTTGAAAAGGAAGGAAGCGCACCTCACCCTATTCAAAATTCAAAATTTAGAATTAAGAGTTTCAGCGCAGCTGAATGGAAAGGATTTGATGAAAAAACGCAACAAGAAATATTGATGCAATACCGTTTGGCATACCTTGCCTATACGGATGTCAATTGGTGCGAAGCATTAGGCACTGTGCTTGCCAACGATGAGGTCATCAATGGTGTGAGTTACCGCGGAGGTTTTCCTGTCGTGAAAAAGCAAATGCGCCAGTGGAGTTTGCGCATTACCGAGTATGCCGATCGCTTGTTGAAAGGATTGGATGAAATCGATTTTAGCGAGTCGATGAAAGACATCCAGCGGAATTGGATCGGGAAGAGTGTTGGAGCAAGTATCAATTTTCACCTCACCCCCGGCCCCTCTCCGGAGGAGAGGGGGGGTGCTTCCGATGAAGTCTATGCGCAAGATTTTGTTTTTACAACCGATTCAAAAACGTGGGGCGCTCTAAAAGAAAATGCCCGCGAGAATAGGAGAGAACCAACAGAGGCAGAAGATAGATTTTGGCAAGCGGTTCGGAACAGTAATCTAGGGCAAAAATTTAGGAGGCAGCATGCCATTGCGAAATTTATTGTTGATTTTGTTTGTATTGAGAAAAAATTAGTCGTTGAGCTAGACGGCTCTATTCATCATTATCAAAAACGCGAAGACGAAGAAAGAACGAAAATTATTGAAACCGAGGGTTTTAGAGTAATCCGGTTTAGCAACGAGCAAGTCTTGAATTCGCTGTCGGAAGTTTTGGAAAAAATCAAATCGGAGCTCGCCTCCCCCTCTCCTGTGGAGAGGGGGCTGGGGGGTGAGGTTTTCTCCAAAAAGGACGCAGGGCAACGGGGTGAGGTCAACCCACGTAAAATCACGGTGTTTACCACCCGCCCCGATACGATTTTTGGTGTTGATTTTATGGTGATTGCGCCAGAGCATGAACTGGTTAAACAAATAACGACAAAAGCACAGAGAGAAGACATTGATAAGTACCTAAAGTATGTCGAGAGCCGATCGGAAGTGGATCGAATGGCTGAAGTGAAGAAAATCACGGGAGCGTTTACAGGTGCATACGCGACCAATCCATTCAACGGAAAGCAAATTCCTATTTGGATCAGTGAATATGTATTGGCCGGTTATGGAACTGGTGCGATCATGGCCGTACCATGTGGTGACGAGCGTGATCATAAGTTTGCGAAGCACTTTAAGTTGCCTATTACCAATATCATCGGTTCGCAGTATAGTGGAGAGGAAGCCAATCCAACAAAAGATGCTATTCTCGAAAATTCCGGTTTTTTAAATGGTTTAGTGATGCGTGATGCCATTGATGTGGCCATCCAAAAGTTGGAAGAGAAAGGCATTGGCAAACGACAAGTAAACTATAAAATGCGCGATGCAGGTTGGAGTCGCCAACGTTATTGGGGCGAGCCGTTCCCTGTCGTATTTAAGGACGATATGCCCTATGCCATGAAGGAAAGCGACCTTCCCTTAGAGTTACCGCCTTCTGATAACTTCAAGCCATCGGGCAATGGAGAAGGGCCATTGGCCAACCTGACGGATTGGATCAACTTTAAGCCAAACGAGAAACGCGACAGCAACACCATGCCAACCCATGCAGGTGCAGCCTGGTATTTTTTGCGCTACATGGATCCACACAACACAACCGCTTTCGCAGATCCCAAAGCATTGGACTATTGGAACCAAGTGGATGTGTACATTGGTGGAGCAGAGCATGCAGTCGCACATTTGCTATATGCTCGCCTTTGGACAAAAGTGTTACACGACCTTGGCTACCTTAAATTTGATGAACCGTTTAAGAAGTTGATTAATCAGGGAAAGATTACAGGGGATTCTAGATTCGTTTATAGGCTTAGGGGTTCTAATAAATTTGTTTCATCTGGGTTGAAAAGTAATCATGAAACTGACGAATTACATGTTGATATAAGTATCGTACAGGGATTGGAACTTGATTTAGATGCTTTCAGGAAATGGAAGCCTGATTTTGCTAGTGCTGAATTTATACTGGAGGAAAGCAAATACATCTGCGGTTCGGCTATCGAAAAAATGTCGAAGTCTTATTTCAACGTAGTTAACCCAGATCAAATCATCGACAGCTATGGTGCCGACACACTCCGCATGTACGAAATGTTCTTAGGGCCATTGGAGGCTTCTAAACCATGGAGCACACAGGGTATTGATGGGGTCTTTAAGTTCTTGCGCAAGGTTTGGAATTTAATCCATGACCAATCAGGCAATTTAAAAGTCAGTGATACAGAGCCTACGCGTGAGGAATTGAAAGTACTGCATAAAACCATCAAGAAAGTAGAGCAGGATATTGAGAATTTTTCTTTCAATACTTCGGTGAGTGAGTTCATGATTTGTGTGAATGAATTAGGTTCTTTAAAATGTAATAAGCGGGCCATCGTTGAGCCTTTGGTAATTGCTCTTTCTCCTTTTGCTCCGCATATTTCAGAAGAGCTTTGGGAGAAGTTGGGCCATAATGAAAGCATCTTAACGTCTACTTATCCAAAGTACGATGACCAGTATTTAGTGGAGAGTACATTTAGCTATCCGATTTCCATCAATGGAAAAGTGCGCGCTCAAATGGAGTTCGCCTTAGATATGCCTAAAGAAGATATTGAGAAAATTGTATTGGCTTCAGAAATTGTGCAAAAATGGACCGAGGGCAAACCACCTAAGAAGATGATTGTGGTGCCTGGGAGGATTGTAAACGTGGTGTTGTAATTTTTATGAAGCTGTCAGACTGAGCCTGCCTACCGGACAGGCAGGCTTGTCGAAGTCGGTTATTCTTCAGAAAGGTTTCGATAAGCTCTGAGGTGGTCTTGTTTAGGCGGATACTTTTTTTGTCGGATTTCCAAACAGATATTATTCAAAACGGAGGATGGTGGAACCCATCCCCTCGCATAGAATCGGTCTGTATTGGGGGGTGCTCGCAAGGGAGGCTTTTTGGTGATATTGTTTTTCGAATTCCATGGGCGTTAGATAGTCATTTGAATTCTTGATAAAGTTGGTAGTAGGGACTTTGAGGAGGAATAGAAGCTCGAAGACAGTTAGTATCGATAACAATTCCCCACATCAAGATTTTTCGCTGAGCATCTTTTGAAAATCACTCTCGTAATAACCCTTTTCCTTGACAACGTTTTCAATTTCAGATTTTAATTGGCCATCGAAATAGTCCATCATAATCTTTCTTATTTCTAGCGTTTGATTCTCGTTGATATTTTGCCCAAAGTCTTAACAAACTCAATTGAAGAGAGTTGAGTTTTTTTGATTTTGGTGCTAAAGATGGACTTGACATATTTGATTCATTCCTACCAACAAAGATATTGTTTTTTTAGAGATAATCCACGAGAGAAACTTTCGAAAACAATTTCCTTATTCGCTGTATTAAATCCTCGCCTGATAAGTATACAACTGAAAGTATCGTCCTTTCTTTTCAATCAGTTCTTCGTGCTTACCGCGTTCCTGAATTTGACCTTCTTCAACTACCAAAATTTGATCGGCCTGGCGAATAGTACTCAGTCGATGCGCAATGACAAATGTAGTTCTACCCTGCATCAATGTTTTTAGGCTGTCTTGAATGAAGCTTTCGCTTTCTGTGTCTAGATTAGATGTGGCCTCATCTAAAATTAAGATTCTTGGATTCGCAAAGATCGCTCGTGCAATGGCTATTCGTTGGCGTTGACCTCCTGATAGTTTTACGCCTCTTTCGCCAATGACCGTTCCCAGCCCTTTTTCAAACCTATCGGTAAACTCATGCACAAACGCAGCTCGTACGGCTTTTTGAAGTTCCTCTTCAGATGCATTGGGTCGAGGGAAAAGAATGTTTTCACGGATAGTCCCCTCAAACAAAAAATCGTCTTGTAGCACCACGCCCAATTGACTTCGATAGCTATTCAACGACACCTTTTCCAAATCAACTCCATCAATTGTAATAGAACCACTTTCTGGATTTAAAAAGGTGGCAGCCAATCCTGCAATAGTTGTCTTGCCTGATCCGGAAGTGCCAACAAGTGCTGTAACAGATCCTGCTGGAGAAGAAAAACTAATATTTTTTAGAACAGACTTGCCCTCTTCGTAGGCGAACGAAACGTCTTTAAATTCAATATTGCCATTGATTTCGTTCAGCCTGATCGTCCTTAAAGTGCCGTCATCTTCGATGGGCGTGTTCATTAACTCTTCAGTGCGATCAAGTCCTGCGAAGGCTTCGGTTAACTGACT
The DNA here is from genome assembly GCA_020402945.1 of Cytophagales bacterium. Lineage (GTDB taxonomy): Bacteria > Bacteroidota > Bacteroidia > Cytophagales > Cyclobacteriaceae > ELB16-189. The sequence continues at coordinate 10,506 of JADBYQ010000091.1, forward strand.
GCCAATATTGCTCATCTGTACAATAGGTGCAATCATGAAAACCATGAACATGGTGAATTGAAGAAAATCACCAGCCGTTAAATTGAAATAACCGCTTAAGCCCATAATTCCTACGCTGGCCAGGCCAACTAAAAATGTCCCTGAACTTGTCACGAAACTAGTGGAGGTAAGGCTCTTCTTTACGTTTAGAAAAAGTTGTTCGACTCCTTTTTCAAACACTTTAATTTCTTGCTGTTCAGCATTAAATCCTTTGATCACCCGAACTCCGTTCAATGTTTCGGTTAGTCGGCCTGTTACCTCTGCCGTTATTTTTCCACGTTCCCGAAAAACGGGCCTGATTATCGAGAAGGCTTTCAATGTAATTATTCCGAAAATCGACATCGGTAACAAAATGAACAATGTCATTAATGGATTGATATTGATCAAAAAGATGACTGAGATAACGGCTGTCAAAACACCCCCAACCAACTGAACTAACCCTGTACCGACAAGGTTTCTCACGCCTTCCACATCGTTCATTACTCTCGATACTAAAGCACCTGACTTTTGATTGTCGAAAAAACGGGTGGGCAGACGCAACAAGTGTTTCTGCACATTTGATCGGAGGATGGAGATAAGCCGTTGCGCCTCTACACTCAATATTTTTGTCAGCAAGAAAGAGGTAACCGCTTGTATTAGAATGGCCACCGTCACCCAAATCAAAAGGTCAGGAAGTTTGTCCAAATCTCTACGAACGAGAATGTCATCCATAAAAGGCTTGGTTGCCCAAGGCGGCACAAGGCCAGCAGCCCGACTTATAATGATCAACAGCAATCCGACAAAGAGTATATTTTTTCTTGGCCAGATAATGGTCTTAAAAACATGGCCAATGGTTACTTTCGATTTAGGTTTTACTACAGACATGGGGGATAAAATCAGGTTCAAATAACTTCAAAGACGTAATGTAAGTTCCTTTAGTGTAAAACAACCCTTTCTTTGTGATTTGAATTATTATATTAACGTCTTCGTAAAAGTACACTAAAATGAAAAAACTGCTTTTTTTACTTCTCATTTCCTCTTCGCTGTCAGCCCAGAAATTTACGTCAGACGAAATCAGTCGATGGAAAAAGCAAGCCGCGGGGATTGAAATCATTCGCGACAACTGGGGCATTGCTCACGTGTACGGAAGAACCGATGCAGATGCTGTCTTTGGAATGCTATATGCGCAATGCGAGGATGATTTTGAAAGAGTTGAGTTGAACTATATCAATGCCTTGGGTCGATTGGCTGAAGTGGACGGGGAAGGCAAATTGTACAATGATTTGCGAACAAGATTGTTTCAGGATAGCACCTTAGCCATATCCATTTTCAACAGCAGCCAGGGGGAGATGAAAAAGCTGATGGTTGCATTTGCTGATGGGTTGAATTATTTTTTATACACACATCCCGAAAAGAAGCCGAAATTGATCAAGCGTTTTCAGCCGTGGATGCCTTTGTTGTTCAGTGAAGGCAGTATTGGCGGTGATATTGAAGCTGTCTCGCTAACTAAATTGAAAGAGTTTTATGGCGGAGGAAAGGACGCCACGAAAATTGAACAAAATAATTTAGATGATGGGTTGGAGCCCGAGCCCAAAGGATCGAATGGGTTTGCGATTGGTCCTACTCGTTCTGCCAATGGCAATTCCTTGCTTATGATCAACCCTCATACGTCTTTCTACTTCCGTCCAGAAATACAAATGACAAGCGGGGAGGGGTGGAGTGCTTATGGCGCTGTCACATGGGGGCAATTTTTTATTTATCAAGGTTTTAATGAACACTGTGGATGGATGCATTCCACAAGTGCCGCAGATGCTATTGATGAGTACAAGGAGACGATTGTAAAAAAAGGCGACTCTCTATTTTATAAATATGGGAATTCAACAAAGTCAATTCGTAAAAAGAAAATTGTGCTTTCGTATAAAACAGATAAGGGAATGATGAAGAGAGCTTTTACTGCCTACTACACGCATCATGGACCAGTCATTGCTAAAATAGGCGAACAGTGGATTAGCATTAAGATGATGCAGGAGCCTTTGTTGGCACTCACTCAATCTTATTTGCGAACAAAAGCATCAGCATTGACCGATTTCCAAAAAGTGATGGAGTTGAAAACGAACACGTCTAACAACACTACGTATGCGGATGATCAAGGTAACATCGCTTATTGGCACGGTAACTTTATGCCCAAGAGAAATACTGCCTATAACTATAACCTGCCGGTAGATGGCAGCGATCCGGAGACTGATTGGAAAGGTTTACACAATCCCAATGAGACTGTACAATTGGTAAATCCTGTTAGTGGATGGATTCAAAATTGCAACTCTACGCCTTTCACCTCAGCAGGAACTAGTAGTCCTGACAAAACGAAGTACCCCACATATATGGCGCCTGATTTTGAAAACGCAAGAGGTATTCATGCAGTTCAGGTGTTGAGCCGTGAGACTTCTTTCACAATAGACAAGTTGATTCTGGCAGCGTATGATCCTTACTTGCCAGGCTTTGAAAAAATAGTTCCTTCGATTGTGGAATCGTACGCCACAATTTCAAAAACAGATGAAGCCATCCGAAAAAAATTGGCAGAGCCTATTTCTATGCTTCGTGACTGGGACATGAAGTTTTCGATTTCCTCTGTACCGATGACATTGGCCGTTTATTGGGGACAAGAGCTTAGGGTTCAATTAGCCGATCAAATACCCGCTGGAGTCGGTCAATTGGATATCATCGATTACCTTGTCAAAGCATCGCCCGAAGTAAAAATAAAAGCACTCATGAAAGTGGTGGATGAGTTGAAACGTGATTTTGGAAAATGGCAGGTAGCTTGGGGTGATGTGAATCGGTTCCAGCGCCTCACCGGAAAAATTAATGAGACATTCGATGATAACCAACCAAGTTTGCCCGTTGCATTTGCATCTTCTTTTTGGGGTTCATTAGCAGCCTTTGGTAGCAAGAAGTATCCAGGTACAAAAAAAATGTATGGCTATGTAGGGAATAGCTTTGTCGCAGCGGTAGAGTTTGGAAAGAAATTGAAAGCTAAATCAGTATTGGCTGGTGGGGTTAGTAATAATCCACTATCGCCTCACTTTAGAGATCAAGCCGGAATTTATTGCGAACCTCGCTTTAAAGACGTTTTATTTTATAAAGAAGATGTGCTCAAAAATGCCGAGCGCAGCTATCATCCCGGGGAATAGCAAAAAACAAATCAGCCCTTTGTTCGAAGGGCTGATTGGTGGTAGGAAATCAATATTTAGGGTTTTCTTTTCTTGCTTTCTTTTCAGCCCTTTTTTCAGCCTCTGTTTTTTTAGGCTCTTTTTTGGTTTCCTTTTTTTTGTCTTGTCCTTTTGACATAATTGTGACGTTTAGTTGATCAAAGTAAATATAAACCAGACAAAAGATCAAGTTCTTGAGGCAAATGAATTCATTACTTTTTCTTACTTTTCAAGTAAGATGAGGGTAGTTAAACTGGGCCTATTGCTAATGACAATTGCCTGTTCTCCTTTCAAAAGAGAAAAGGCTTCAGAGCCTTGGGATACTACTGGTCGTTGGATGATTTACCCGCCTATGTCTGCGTCAGTGTATACGATTTCAAATACCAATGGACTCAAACTATCCATGACCGCACTAGGAGGGAAGATAATGTCACTTTATGTTCCTGATAAGAATGGAGTGTTGGGTGATATTGTCTTGGGCTACGATAGTGCTGATCAGTACTTGACAGGGAATCCTTTTTTTGGAGCGATGATTGGTCGCTATAGCAATCGCATTTCCAAAGGCAGGTTTTCGCTCGGGGGCAAAAACTATCAGTTGCGTATAAACAATGGAATGAATTCTTTACATGGGGGTAGGGCTGGTTTCCATAACGTGTTATGGCGCGTTGAGCCTAGTACAATCAATGGAAATCAAGCACTTGAACTCTACTACTTGAGCAAAAACATGGAAGAAGGTTTTCCGGGGAATCTGAAAGTAAAAGTGACGTATTCACTGACTAATCAGAATGAGTTGGTAATCGACTATGAAGCAACAACAGATGAGACCACCGTTGTTAACTTGACCCACCATTCTTTCTTTAACCTGGCAGGTGCTGGCACTGGAGATGTTCTTGATCATTTGATTGAAATAAATGCTGAGCGATTTTGCGCTATCGATAGCGCATTGATACCTACGGGTGAACTAAAATTGGTCGCAAATACTGCCTTTGACTTTAAAAGGCCTATAAAGATAGGTGAACGCATCGATGACTCGGATCAGCAACTGCGGTTGGGGCGAGGCTACGATCATAACTGGGTTCTTGCCAAGAAAGGAAACGAACTTTCATTTGCTGCACGAGTGAAAGAACCACAATCCGGACGAGTGATGGAAGTGTGGACGACCGAGCCGGGGTTGCAGTTTTATTCAGGTAATTTTTTGGATGGAACTGACATTGGCAAGGGTGGTATGAAATATGACTTTCGATCGGCTTTTTGTTTGGAGGCGCAACACTTTCCCGATTCGCCCAATCACCCAGAATTCCCAACCACCGTTTTGAAGCCCGGAGAAACGTACAAGCAGAAGACTATTTATAAGTTTTCTGTTGAATAGGTTTCTGGTTCCTAGTTTCCAGTGACCAGGAACTAGAAACCAGGAACTAGCTCACTAGTTTCAATAAGTCTTCTAAGTCAAGCGCGCGCGTGTACATCTCCAATGATCCGTCCTCGTGGCTTGGCCACAGTTCCTTCGGCCTATCCCAATAAAGTTCTACGCCATTTTGATCTGGGTCGTTGAGATACAAAGCTTCAGATACACCATGATCAGCAGCACCTGTCAACGGATAATTGGCATCAAGCAATCTTTTGTAAGCAACCGCTAAATCTTTTCTGGTTGGGTAGAGAATAGCGGTATGAAAAAGTCCAGCAGTTCTTAAAGGTGCAGGTGGAGCATTTTTACTGTACCATGTGTTTAGTCCAATGTGATGGTGGTAGCCACCGGCTGAAATAAAAGCAGCTTCTGACCCAAATTTTGTTGTAATCTCAAAACCCAAGAGATCGCAATAGAATTTTAATGCGCGGTCGAGGTCAGCGACTTTTAAATGAACATGGCCGATGCGGGTTTCGTTGGGGATCGTGTAGTCAGATTTCATAAGTTCACGGTTCAAAACTGTTACAGGTTGCCAGTTCCAAGTTATTTAATAAATAGTAACTGGAAACGGATAACCATAGATTTATTCGCTTCTAAGGCTTTTGACAGGATTTGCGCGAGCCGCTCGAATGGCCTGATAGCTGATCGTTAGCGACACAATAGCCATAACAAGTAAAAAACTCAATACATAAGTCGGCACATCAATAGCTGTATGATAGGTAAAATTGCTAAGCCATTGGTTCAACAAATAGTAGGACAGGGGAGTGGCTACCACAAAACCAATGAATAAAAGAAGTGCGAAGTCTTTGTATATCAATTGCAAGATAGACGAAATGCTAGCGCCCAACACTTTACGTACACCGATTTCTTTTACTTTGCGCTGAACGATGAAAAGCACTAGTCCATATACTCCAAGGCATGAGATCAATATTGCAATACCGCTGAATGACTGGATGATGCGACCAAAGTTTTGAAACACGGCATACTGTTCATTCAATTGCTGATCGAGAAAGGAATATTCAAAAGCTTTTTCGGGGAAAATGGCTAACCATTCTTTTTCTAGTTGACCGAGCACGCTCTCAATGTTTTTATTATCGAATTTGATAGAGAGTGTATTGAATTGGTTGGGGTCTATAGAGACAATCAATGCAGATATAGGTGTCGTAAGTGCAGCAAAGTTGAAATCCTTCACCACGCCAATTACACGACCCTCTTTTCCCTCGCGATTAATCGTTTTTCCAAGTGCTTGCGCTGGGCTATCCCATTTGAATTCGTTAACGGCCGTTTCGTTGATGATAAAAGCTTCTTTCGGATCTGTTGCAAAATCGCGACTGAAGCTTCTACCCGCAACTAGCTCCATTCCATAGGCTGATAGAAAGTCATAATCGGCAGAAACGTTTGCGCAGAAAAGATTATCTTCCTTCGTAAAACCTTCTGGAATGATTCCTCGGTAGACAGCTCCCACACCAGGAGCGCCCGATGATAAAGTCGTATGAACAATTCCAGATTGGGCTTCAATCGCATTGCGAAAACTCTGTAAACGACTCTTGAATGTAGAATCTGTTTGTTGGAAAAAGCCATTCAGATTCTGACTGTAAAGCGGGATGCTGATGACTTGTTCTTTTTGAAAACCGAGCGGTCGGCTTTCCAGGTAGTTTAGTTGTTTCAAAATAAGTATTGAGCCAGATACCAGAGTGCAGGCAATAGTAAGTTGAACAACCACTAATGATTTTCTGAGAAACTGACTACCGACATCCTGAGCTCCACTGCCCTTTAGCGCCCCAACCGATTCGAACTGAGTGACAAAGTAAGCAGGGTATCCGCCAGCGAGCAGCGTAATCACAGCTAAGAGAACTAAAGAAACAACAACCAATGTACTATCTACCGATTGAAAAAACTGCAGATTTTTTCCTGTCAACTGGTTTAGTATGGGCAATGTCAACTCAAAAGCAAGGTAGCTCATCAAAAGTGCCACGGAACAGAATAGAAAACTCTCTGCTAAAAACTGACCAATTAATTGGTACTTCATCGACCCCAAAAATTTGCGAATCCCTATTTCTTTAATCCGCGACAAAGATTGGGCTGTGCTTAGATTAATATAGTTGATACATGCGATGAGCAACGTAAGTAGACCTGCTGCCACGAAAATGTAGAGGTTGGTCATCGAATTGGTTGGCGTGGGCTCACCTTGCAATGTGCTTTTGAGGTGGATATCTTTAACGGGCATGAGAGCAAATTTTTGCCCTACCTGTACCCGCGGATCGGCATACTTTTTTAGAAATGCATCCATTTGATCATTGACACTTTGGTAAGTAGCTCCGTCTTTTAGCAGGACATATGTGTAAGAATGACTTATCACAAAATTCATTGCAAAATTCTTGCGTAGAACAGCTTCTGTTTTCTCATCTTCTAGTTCATACATATCATCGAATGGAGCTAGCATGTTGAATCGCAAATGTGAGTTTTCCGGAAAGTCTTTTACAACACCGATTATCTTAAACGAATGCTTACCCGAGAGCAGTAGAGATTCGCCAACCGGATTCTTGTCACCAAAGTACTTGATTGCCATTTCCTCGTTAATGAGCAACGTATACTTATCGTGTAAGGCCCTAAAAGCGCTGCCTTTGACAAACTCAATAGAAAATATTTTTAAGAAAGCAGAATCTACAAAATAGACATTCGATTCTTCAAAGGCTCTGTCATTTTCCGGAAGTGTGATACTTACATTGCGCGAATAGGCTCTTGCCACTTCCTCTACCTGTGGGAAAAATTCTTTGAGAGAAGGCGCAATGGGAGGTGGAACACTAGCGATTTCCAATCCGTTTGGAACAGTATATCTGAAACGATACATGCGATCGACCTTTTCATGGAACTGATCGAAGCTCATTTCACTTCGCACATAGGCAACAATTAATAGCGCCAAGGTAAGGCCACACGTAAGCCCTATGAAATTGATGATCGAATAGGTTCTGTGGCCGATAATGTTTCGCCAGGCTGTTTTGAAGAAGTTTTTTAGCATGGTAAAATGGTTATTGGTTGATCGTTCTTGGTTAATCGTTGCGGGGTTTTTGTTACTAACATCCACTAGCGAGCAACCAACAACGATTTGTTATTCACTTCTTAGACTTTCCACGGGATTGCTAATCGCTGCCTTGATTGCTTGAAAACTCACTGTTACAATAGCAATTGTTATTGCCATCATTCCAGAAAATCCAAAAATCCACCAACTGATATTTACGCGAAAGGCATACCCCTGCAACCATTGATTGATACCATACCATGCCAGAGGAGTTGCGATGATCATGGCAATTAGTACAAGTAAGAGAAAATCTTTTGAAAGGAGTACAACGATTTTATTGACCGATGCTCCTAAAACTTTTCGGATTCCAATTTCTTTTGTCCTTGCTTGAGCTGAGAAAGTGGCAAGTCCCCACAAGCCTAAACATGAAATGAGCATGGCCAAGCCTGAGAAAACTTTGAATAGTGCAAAAAGTCTTTCTTCCGCTTTATAAAAACTATCAATTTGCTCATCCAGGAATTTGTATGAAAAAATTCCTTCCGGGTAAGCTGATTTCCAAGCGGCCTCTATAGCTGCTATGGTTTCTGGGACATTGCTATTGGCTTCAATTTTAATACCTGCTTGCTCATAGTCTCTTGCATTAGGCGTTATCAATGCTGGTTTTATCACTTCTTGCAAAGGTCCTGTGTTGAAGTCACTCACTACCCCTACTATCTCAACATTACCGCTGTTCCATCCAATCCAGATCCGCTCGCCAATGGCCGCCTCGTTTGATTTGAATTCGAGCTCATGAATCAACTTTTCGTTGACAACGGCTTTCATGATTTGTTCTTTTTCTGGTACCGATCGCGCTACATAATTGGTATCTGAGGCTTCTAAGTATCTTCCTGCTAATAGTTGGAAGTCGTATATTTTGCAAAAGCGATCGTCACCAAAAATAAGCGTCACTTCTTTTCTAGAAGGATCTTGTCTGCCCGTACGATTCATGATGGTGCCCCAGTGACCTTGACTGCTGGGAGTAGATGTAGCAAACGAAACATCTTTTATTTGCTTAATTTTTTCTAATTCATCCTTAAAGAGGTCGTGTTTGTTGCTACGTGGCTGTATCTCAACATTGATAATATTGTCTTTGCTAAAACCTAGATTCTTGCTTCGCAAGAAATTCACTTGCTGGGAAATTAAGAGCACCACCATCAATAAACCAATTGAAATACTAAATTGTGCTACCACTAATCCTTTGCGCAACCAAGTCGAGCTATGATCGCCCGAGGTAGTAGATCCAGCTTTTAGCGTGAGCGATGGATTGAATTTAGAAATTACCCAAGCTGGATAAATCCCAGCCGTCAATCCGATGAAGATAGCAGCGGCTAGAATAAAGAGCAGTAGCATGGGTGACTGGATAATATCGAACGGAATATTCTTTTCCAAAAGGGTATTAATACTTGGCATTACTAATTGAGCAGAAGCAATGGCAAAAATTCCTGATATAAATGTTAGTATCCAGGCCTCTGATAAAAATTGAGCAATAAGATTGAACCTTCCTGCGCCTACGGATTTGCGTACGCCCACTTCTTTCGCTCTTGTCAAAGCTTGCGCTGTAGATAAGTTTATGAAGTTAATACAGGCCAGTACTAAAACGGTTATACCGATGATGCCAAAAAACCATAACCAACTTGGTGAGACTGCTAGTACCCAATTCCCCCCACCGGCAAGCGAGCTGTTAAAATGGACTTCGCTCAGCGACTGAATTTCAAGATCGCTCGAGAAATCCGGCAAATCCTCTTTTGGGTTGATGTGTTTATCAACGAGCGATTTAAGTTGGGCTTGGATAATTTTTAGATCTGCATTTTCAGGAACAACAATCAATGTTTCGGTTCCTGAGACGTACGTCCATCCATCTAAGTTAGGTTGTAAAAACTTTTCTGAGTAAGAATAGGAAACCAGCATAGAAGCTGGAAGGTGAGTATTGGCAGGAAAATCTTTGATGAGAGCTCCGACAGTAAATTCAAATTTATCGCCAACAGTAAAACTTAATGTTTTCCCGATGGGGTCTTCATTGCCAAAGAGTTTTTTGGCGGTGGATTCAGTTAGCGCAGCTTGGTAGGGGGTGCGAAGGGTTTTGTACAAATCTCCTTTCACGGTTTCCACTTTAAAGATTTCGATGAACTCTGGCTCCACGGCCATGATGCGCTCCGCAATAAATTTCTTTTGTGGGCTTACCTCCACAATTTTGGTGTAAACGGGGTGCGCAAAACTCACGTGTTCAAGCCCAGTAACTTCTGTACGAATGGCGTTTGCTAATGGAAAAGGAGTTGAAAAGTGATAGTCGGATTTGCCATTCTGTGTCCATTTAGAAATTACCCGATAAGTTCGATCCGATTTTTCATGATATGCATCGAAACTCAACTCGTAGCGAATGAACAACGCGATTACTAAACAAACACTCAAGCCAAGGGTAAGTCCGATGATGTGCAGAGAAGTGTTTAATTTTTGACGACTTAAGTGACGGAAGACAATTTTTAGGTTGTTGAGCATATTGTGTTTCGAATGATGCCTCAAGGCTTTTTTAGAGAACAGCTTAAATAAAAAATACCGATTAAAGTGGGTTGCTACCCAACAACAATGCCACCTAATTAATCCTTTGTTTTTGAGCTAAAATCAACATTTTAGACTAATTGCAACGTCCGAAACAAGGCAATAACGTCCGTAATCGGACGGATGGTTTTTGGTCGTTACTTGCTTAAAGGAGGACGATATTCGAGCGGCAGAATGTTTGAATACTTCTCGTGCCATGAACGGTACCCCTCCAAAAAAAGACTGCGGACATCCTCGTAATATCCATTCGCATAAATGGTCAACGAGTTGCTGAGAAAATGGAAGATGCTTTTTTGTTTCTCGATGTATTTTCTACGCACTACATTTAGGTATTCAATTTCTTCGCGGCTGTCGAAGACGACTTCGTATTTTCCTTTGATATTCTCAAGCGTCTCTTTGTTTGATCGGACAAACTCTGCGCCACTATAAATCATTTTAGCGATGCTATCAATTTCTTTGGGTAAGCTTCGAAGTTTCATATAGTATGAAAGGCTATCTTTTGAGTCACCAGATAGGATAAGTACGTTACTCTTATTTTTATCTCTCAACTGTTTGATTTTCTTATTCAGCCATTCATCAGGCGGCTTTTCTGGGTTTGTTTTTGTGAAAATTTTCTTAACAACGAATCCGCTTTCTTTTAAAGAAGAATCTCGCAATGCCCTTGTGAAATGGGTGACAGATCCGTAGTAGGCCTTCTTTCTTTCGCGTTGCCAAATTTTTGCTTGCCGATCCTTGCTCGGTACCAACTCTTCGAATCGTGGCACTCCAAAGATGTAGACTAAATCGGTTTTGAAGTTGACCTCAAATTGATATAGGTAATAGTAGATCTTGTATCCCAAAGCTAAGTTTTCGATTTCAATAGGTTTTTTAGCATGAGCTACAAGGACATCATCTTTTGGATCAAAATAAAGATGAATGTCTTTTGGGTTTAGGATTCTGCACTTTTTTGAGTTGTGCGTTTCCCCCAAAAAGTGCTTTTTGAAATCCTCAAAGTTCCGTGCCCAGTTCACTGTGTCTTCCCGCACTACAATGGGTCGGAGCTCTTTGGCTTCTTGCTCGAGCTCTATTGTAAGCTGAATTTTTTCCGTAGAGCCTTTTTTGATTTCAGAGAAATCAACAGCTAGTGAAAAAGGCTTGTAACCGACATAGGAAGCAATCAGATCATATTTACCAATTGAGATTCCTTCGATGTGAAATGTGCCATCAGCTAGGCTGCTAGTGCCAGTAGTGGTATTGGCAAGGAATACGTTTACAAATGGCAGAGGTTCTTTAGTAGTAGCATCAATGACTTTTCCTTTGATCGATTTTTTCTCTGTTTGTGCATTGCCTAACTGAGAAAATAAACTGACGAGTAGCAAGACGAGAAATCGAGACATGCTTTGTTTATGCCAACAAAATTAGAGCGAAATACCTTTCTATCCAAGCCGATAGAATTGAAATGCCGTTATCGATAATATCTTTCAAAAGAAGTCCGGGTGGTAATTCCCACTGGCCCTTGATAGATTCCACCATCGTTCCCCATATCTTCTACGATTACTTCTAACGTATTGGCACCATCTTTTTTTAGCAAACCCATTGGTATACTATATACGCGAAGTTGGTCGAACGATCGACTTTCGCCATAGGGTTGTCCATCATACGTTTTTCCAATTTGTTTGCCATTTAGGTAAGCTCTATCGAAGTCGTCAATTTTTCCAAGCAAAAGAACTAACTCTTCGTCACTTGCGATGGACTTCACATCAAGTGTAAATGTTTTTTTGTACCATGCGAACCCATCGTATCTTGCATATCCTTGATGCTCCCAATTCGAAGGAACCATTATTTTTTTCCATTCACTGTCATCTTTTATCGGTTGCCAGTCTCTACTAGTGGTGAAAGACCACAAACCTTGCAGGTCAACTAGCATTCTACTTTTTGGAGATCGATAGATACCCAATTTTCCATCAATGACGCCACCACCCTGCGTAACATCATATACCCGAATAGCGATGCTGTTCTGGCCTTTGAAGTTGATCAGTTCGTTGGGCAGTGTATATTTTCTTTCGGTATTATAGGCGGTTTTAAATTTGGGAGGCATCGAACCGGAAAGCCCTACTAAAACACCGTTTACATAGACTTCATCACAATCATCGATAAAACCTAAGTTGAGGTAATAGTTTTCCTCTTTTACCAATTTACTACCGTCAAAGCTTTTACGGTACCACGCAAATCCATCGTAGCCATTGAAGCCTTCGTCTTCCCAATGGGCAGGCACGCGAATTGTCTCCCATCCTCCGTCTTGATAATCAGTCGCAGACCACCCAGGGCGATCACCGATATGAAATTTCCAATCTCCATTTAAACTGATTATTTGCGAAAAGATAGAGTCAATTGGAAGAACAAAGAGAAGGAATAAGAAAATACCTGTTTTCAAAGGAAGTAAAGTTTTTCGGTGGTGTAAAATTACAAATGTTTGAGTAAAGGTGAGTAGCCTGACCAAAAGCTACATCACCTTTCTCAAACGAACCCTAATTCATCGCAACTATTGGATTGGTGTAAGTTGTCTTTTCAAGTTGCGCTGACCACTTACCATTTTGTGATTTCATTCTGTAGGTAACGGATAGAGCTGAGTTACTGATTTCTACCCAAAATGGTTTGCCGTCCATTTGTTCCACATTATATTTTTTCGAAAACCCACCTTCGAAGTCTTTCGAAGAGATTTTGTCTGTTTTAAGTACTTCTTCGCGATTGCTGAACTTTACGTTTACCGCTTCCGCTGAGTTGTAGGCGTAAATAACTTTGATAACGTCCTTTTGAGTAGTCGGAATGATTTTAACAGAAGGATCCTGTTGATCCTGTGCTTGCGCATTTCTCAATGTCATGACGCTAACGGCTGCCACAATAACCCCTGCAATGATGATTTTTGTTTTCATACTATTATTTGTTTTAGTGTTTTGTATAATTTGATTCACACTACAAATAACGGGAGGTCAACGGGCGAAGATGTTACCGGGCAGTAAACGATTGTAACAAGATGTAACTGTTGGTTGATGGGAAATAGTCCATAGTCAATCGCCCGCTAGCCATCGACAATGGACTATCGTCTATGGACTAAATGACGAGCTTATATCCGGTGCCGTGCACTGTTAAGATTACTCTTGGTTGGTTTGGATTGAGTTCTACTTTCTGGCGAAGGCGGACCACAAAATTATCAACGGTTCGGGTGGTGGGTTGTTCATCGTAACCCCATACTTTTTCTAATAAATCATAACGACTTACTACTTGGTTTTTATGTTGATGTAGGTAGGATAAGATTTCAAACTCTTTATGTGATAGTTTTATTTCGATTTGATTCTCAGTAGCATGGAAGGATTCAAAATCGATATTGAGCCTTCCGATGGTAGTTCTGGCAGAATCTTTTATAGGCTGAAGTTGACTACGTCTCAAAATCGCTTTTACCCGTGCCAATAACTCACGAACACTAAATGGCTTAGTGATATAGTCATCGGCACCAAACTCCAGACCCAAAATTTTATCGATTTCTTCTCCGCGTGCAGTCAATAGAACGATAGGCGTGCTGATGCCTGCTGATCGAGCCGCTTTGCAAACGTCAAAGCCGGAGAGTTTAGGCAACATCACATCCAATAAAACCAGATCGAACGAATTTGTTTTAATTTTAGATAAGCCCTCTTCGCCATCGCTTGCTGTCTCAACCAAATATCCTTCTAGTTCCATGTTGTCTTTTAGTCCGAGTTGCATGGAAGGTTCATCTTCGATGATTAATAGTTTTGCCATTTTTTATGTAAGTGGAAAGTAGAGAGTAAATGTTGATCCTTTGCCTAGTTCGCTACTGACAGTTATTTTTCCATTCTGGTGTTCAATCAATTGTTTGACAATGGAGAGTCCAAGCCCCGTACCTTGGCTTTTGGCCAAATTGCCGCTCGAAACGCGATAGAATTTATCGAATACATGTTTCTGGTCTTCTTTGCCAATTCCCAGGCCATGGTCTTTTACAGCCACCCATCCAAAGTTAACATCATGCCCTACAACGATTTCAATTTTCTTTTGATTGCTGCTGTACTTGATGGCATTGTCAATTAGATTAATAATCATTTCTGTAATTGCTTCTTTGTCTGCTTTAACGAAAAGAGAATCGCTTGGTTCAAAATAGTATTCAAACCCTTTATTTTTTAGATGGAAGTCATACGTTTTAAGAATTGCCTGAATCTCTTTAGTGAGTTCAATAGATTCAATATGTAGCTTCTTCTTTCCCGCTTCTGTTTGACTGAAGTTTAATATTTTATTGACGATGCCTGAAAGGCGTTGTGTTTCTTTTGTGATGATTGAATAATACTCCTGTTTTTTCTCCTCTGTCTTGGCGCGTCCCATTTCAAGGGTTTCAGCAAACATGCTGATCAACGCCAGCGGGGTACGAATTTCGTGCGAGACATTGGAAACGAAGTCGGATTTATTTTGCGCCAGCTGAACTTCTTTTTTTACATTTCTAAAAACAAGAATGAGGGCGATGATGAGTACGATATCCAACCCAACAAGAAAAATAAGGTTGGTGTTGGTGCGCTCTTTTACAATTTGTTGGAGTGAAGCACCTTTTGTGCGAATACCAAGGGAGTAGTCCGGGAAAATCCAAAGATCTTTCGTGAAGGCATCGGAGTTTAGGCGGGTCGTATCACCTTGTTGGGTCGAATAGATAGGGCTAATTAAAGATTTTGAGAAGACAGAAAGAATAAACTGGTCTTTGGCAATCACTTGAAGACGCGGACCAACAATATCTTCGATAACGGCAGAAGGGTCAACGATAAGCCCGGCAATTCGAAAGGAAGCGTCCATGCCATCGGCAATAAAGATCAACATTCGAGCATTGTTAGCTCCCGGCCAATCACTTTGAACCACTTCTATTTTTTGAAACCCACTTTTTTTATAACCGATCAGTCGGTTGATCTGCATGCTGTTTTTTAGCAACGCACTTTTTATAAGAGGACTAAGCGTATCCATCAGCAGACTATCTTGAGCATATCCACGAATGTTAGAATCAGCTAGACTGTCCACAAAAAAGACTATTTTAATGGCAGCATTGGTAAGCAATGCCTGTATGCTAGAAGGAACTTCTTGCTCGATCGTGCTACTTTCAAAGCCACGCTGCGCTTTCGCCACCCAGTTCTCCAATGCATTATCTGCGTGCTGGTTCACCGAAAATAGAATTGCCTCCAATTGCTTGGTATAAATATCCTCAATCATTTTTTCATCCTTGTTGAGTGATGAAATCTCATATACAGAAAAGAAGAGTACAGGAATCAAAAAGATCACTGTAAGGATGATGGCAATTCTTCGGGTGACCGACATTTAAGAGCGGAGGTTATGAGTCAATTACTCAAAGGTCGCAAAAGTTTTGGTTTAGTGTATGTAAAAAATTGTAACAGCTATTCACTTCTCAAACTCTCCACTGGGGTACTCACCGCAGCTTTCATTGCCTGATATCCAACCGAAACAAGAGCTGTGATTAGTAAAATACAGGAAGCAATTAGAGGAAACTTCCAAGTAAAGTCGATTCGGTATTCGTATGACTTGAGCCAGAAGTTAGACAAGTAAATGGCTACCGGTAAAGCTAAGCCCAACGCTATTAAAAGCAATTTCAAGAAATCAGAAGAAAGCAACACTACTAGATGTTGCACGCTTGCACCCATTACTTTACGAATGCCAATTTCTTTTGTTCTTCGCTCGGCCATAAAAGCTGCCAATCCAAACAATCCTAGGCTGGAAATAAAAATGGCAATTGCTGTAAACGCTAACGAAAGCTTTTGAATGGTGAGTTCGCTAGTATATTGTTTTTCGAAATTCTTATCTAAAAATTGATATTCAAATGGATAAGTTGGGTCGAATTTCTTATGCACTTCTTGTAGCCCTTTAATTGCTTGTTGGAAAGAGCCGTTTTCAATTTTCACAAAACCACGCCACGTATTATCTGGTCTATTCATTATTATCAATGGTTCAATTTTGTTATGCAGACTTTGATTATGAAAATCTTTGACAACACCAATCACTTTGCCTGACGGGCTGTTCCAAACATCGAGTTGCGCACCGATGGCGTTGGTGTATCCAAGACGGGCTGCCGCAGTTTCGTTAATGATGTAGTTGGTTGAATCGGCCTTATCGTTAGTAAAATCAGATCCCTCTTTCAATTCCATTTTCATGGTGGTGAGAAAATCTCTGTCGGTAAATATTAGCTTAAAAGGTACTCTTTCCGCATCGTTCTTGCCAGGCCATTTCACATCGGTAGTCATCGCTCCAACCGAAAATGGATTTTGCCCAGCAAATGTGATGCTTTCGATGCCTTTCGTTTTCAGGGCTTCATTTTTAAAAGTCTGTTGATTATTTGTCACACCATTATGCATGTCAAACACGATAATATTGTCCTTGTTAAAACCAAGGTTCTTGGTCATAATGAACTGCGTTTGCTTGAAGACCACAAGGCTACCAACAATGAGTATGACTGATAATCCAAATTGAAATATGACTAAACCTTTTCGCAGCTTGCCCCCTGCAATAGTTGATTGAACTTGTCCTTTCAGAACGGAAGCTGGTTTAAAAGAGGATAGGAAGAAAGCTGGATAACTTCCCGCTATTAAACTTACCAAGATGGTCAGCAAAGTAACAGCCACAAGAAAAATGGGATTGAAAAAATCTACAACAATGTGACGCCCCATTACTTCATTGAAGAGGGGAAGAAGGAGTTGAACCAGAACGAGTGAAAGGACTATGCTAATGGAAGTGATGATCAACGATTCGCTAATAAATTGCCCGATCAGCTGACCTTTTTTAGCCCCCGAAGCTTTGCGCACGCCAACCTCTTTGCTTCTCCCAGCCGAGCGCGCGGTTGCCAAATTCATGTAGTTGATGCACGCAATGAATAAGATAAAAACTGCCGTTAGGATAAATAGTCGCACGTATTCGATCCTACCGCC
Organism: Cytophagales bacterium; assembly: GCA_020402945.1. Lineage (GTDB taxonomy): Bacteria > Bacteroidota > Bacteroidia > Cytophagales > Cyclobacteriaceae > ELB16-189. Next base: position 27,708 of record JADBYQ010000091.1, read on the forward strand.
TGAAGCTTTTCCGTTTTCATAATTGTTATTAAGATATTTAGCTGTTAGTTGCTGTGCAAAAGGTTGATGCATACAATCAGGACAGTTTTTCTTAACAATCGTTTTTAGTTTTGAGTTAAGATTTTCAATGTCAGCATCACGCTTTACTTTGATGTACGTTTGATCGTTGAAATTTCCCCAATGCGACATCCATTCGTTTTCTTTGTAGTAGACATCATACGGCATTAAAAAGTCGAAGTGTTTTGATGCGTTTGATGGAGTTTTTTCAATGACTGCAGCAACTGTCATATCATATTTTTCATCGATTTTGAAAGTCTTACCGACAGCGTCTTGACCTGGAAAGAATTTGTCGGCTGTTTGCTGTGTGATCACAAATGAATTTGGGTCTTTCAACAAATCTGTTGTGCTTCCTTTTACTACCTTGAAGGAAAAGATCTCCATGATACTTGGGTCGGTCCACAATCCTTTTAGAAGCAAAGATTTATTTTCATGTCGCAGAAGTCGAGGAGTGGGGTCGTCCCAACGGCCAGCGGATTCAACTTCTGGTATATCAGCCATAATCGCTTCAGCTAACGGACCAGCAGTCGATTCACTTGTTTCTATATGTCCATCGGAAAAAGTTGAATTATAAAGTATCTGATAGATTCTGTCGTGATCTACGTAGCCAGTATCTACTTTTATTTCGTCATTCACCCAAATGGCAATAAGAATTGCTGTCGTGAGCCCGATGGCAAGGCCGAAGATGTTAATGAAACTATAACTTAGATGGCGAGTGAAGTTGCGAAAGGCGGTTGTAAGATAATTTCTGATCATAGCTTTAGTGATTGGCTCTTTTGGAGTACGGATTGCTTTGTCATTTCGAGACTGGAACTTGTAATTGTATTACTCACTTCTCAAACTATTGCTGGGATTTGTAACGGCAGCCTTCAAGGCTTGTGCACTTACAATCAGTAAAGCTAATATCAGTGCAAACGCACCCACTGCTCCTAATACCCACCAGGCTACCGCAATACGATAATCGTACTGTTCTAAAAAACTGTTTAAAAACCACCAGGCGAAAGGTGCAGCAATAACAAACGCAATGATGACCAGACGCGAAAAATCTTTAGAGATCAGCATTACCAAACTGGCCACAGATGCGCCCATCACTTTGCGAATACCAACTTCTTTGGTGCGCTGCTCGGCCGTGAAGGCTGCCAACCCAAACAATCCTAAACATGTAATGACAATGGCTAGTCCGGCAAAAATTCCGGCCAGTCGACTAATTAAATTAATGTCATTAAATTTCTTTTGAAAATCTACATCGGTGAACCGATACTGAAACGGATGGTTAGGGTTCAATTTCTTAAATACGCTTTCTACTTTTGCAAGCGATGCTTGAATGTCTTTGGTTTTGGACAAGCGCACGGTTACAGTACTACTCCATCCCGGAATGAACAATAGCGTCATTGGCTCAACAGGTTCATAAGGTGAGTCCATTACAACGTCTGGCACCACGCCAATAATTTCAAATAGAGAACCGTTTGTTTCAATTTTTTTGCCGATTGGATTTTCCATCCCCATCATTTTAATCGCAGCTTCGTTGACGATCACCGAAAGTGAGTCGTTAAATTCTCGAGAGAAATCACGACCCTCGATCATTTTGATTCCCATGGTTTTGGTATAGTCATATTCGGTGGCAATCATACTAAACGCCACTCGTTGGTCAGTCGACATGCCAGGCCACTTTACTTCGTTGTTTGAGAAGACGGCAGTAACCGGACTATTACTTTTGCATGCGTATTCAACTACTCCCGTATTTACCAGTTCTTGCCGAATGGTGCTAAAGTTTTTCTGAAGCTCGCCATTCATCCAAATTTGAATAAGATTTTCGCGATCGTATCCCATATCACGGTTTTTCACATGCTGCACTTGTTGGTAAATCACGATGGTTCCTGCAATTAGAAAAATCGAAAAACCAAATTGAAGCACTACCAATACCTGACGGGGAGTGCTCGCACCTTTGCCTACATTCACTTTTCCCTTCAGGACTTTTACCGCTTCAAACGAGGATAAATAAAAGGAAGGGTAGCTCCCTGCCAATAATCCGATTACCAACACCAATGCACTAGCAGCCACCCATATCAATGGATCTCCATAGCTAACGGCAATGCTCTTTTTCACTAAAATATTGTAACTCGGAAGTACTAACTCTACTACAACAACCGCCAACAGAAATGCGAAAGTGGTAATGGCGACAGATTCCCCAAGAAACTGAAGAATCAATTCTTTCCTGCGCGAACCAATGCTTTTGCGAATGCCTACTTCCCGTGCTCGGCTTTCACTTCTTGCCGTGGCCAAGTTCATAAAGTTGATACATGCAATGAGTAGAACAAAAATCGCAATGGCAGTGAACAGTCTAACATAAACAATTTGACCTCCGGTGTTTTTGCCTTCGTCAAAGTTGGAATGCAAGCGCCACTTTTCCATGGGGTGCAGGAATAACTTGGCCGTTGGCGCTTTTGGATTATTATCTTTCAAAATGGAAGCAATCGATTGATCTACTTCTTCTTTCGGTGTTCCGTCTTCGAGAAGTGCATACATTTGGAAACTATTGTTGTCCCAGCTTTCCTTACCATTTCGTACCCAAGAATTTGTTTTTTCGTAGTAACTGAAAGGCAAAACGTAATCGAATTCCAGAAACGACTGTTCAGGAACATCTTTAATAATGCCTGACACTTTTAGCTGATCGCTGTTGTCAAATTTGATGGTTTGGTTAAGTGCATTGCCATCTTTAAAAAATAATTTAGCGGTAGATTCGCTGATGACAATTTTGGTCGGCTCGTTTAATGCCGTGGTGGGGTCTCCCGCGATCATTTCGTAGCTAAACATGTTAAAAAAATCTTCACTTGCGCTTAAACCATATTTATTTAAACGGTTTTCACCCACCTGCAACAAATTTCCCTCGCCCCAGTTGGTCATTACTACACTTTTTATCTTGCTTGATTTTTGGGGAAGCGTTTCTTTCAACTTATAAGGCATACTATTACTGGTGCCGATATGGCCGTTCCACTCCTGGGATTGATAGAGCTTGTAAATGTTGTTGTAGTTGACTTGAAACTTGTCATAAGCGTATTCGTCAGCCACCCATAAAAAAATAAGGATACTTGCGGCAAGCCCGATGGCTAAGCCACCAATATTGATAAAGGAGTAGGCTTGGTTTTTAAGAAGGCTTCGAAATGCGATTTTGATGTAGTTGCGGAGCATGGTTTTGAATTGGGTACGCAATCCGTATTCCCAAATCAATGCCAATGATTTTTATGACAAAATTGTATGGAAACGACCTTTTTCAGAATGTATAGAGATCAAATACGAACGGATGCGTCCGTAATCGGTCAGTTGATATGACCGTGATACTTCAACTCTTTTTCTCTTTCCAACTCTTCTTTTTCGCGTTTGATGCGAACTTTTGCAGCCGGCCCTACCATGATGGGTACTGTTTCCACTTCCACATTAGCAAGTTCAAGGCCATACATTTCTTCGGTTGATAGGCTGTGCTTTTTGATGAATCGATAGCCTTGAATAATCACGTTATCGAACGTAGAGATTTCGCTGTCTACGGATGCCAATGAATGCAACATCACAAATTTAAAGTCAGCCGGCATACTGTGTTTTCGAAGTGAATCGTAGTGACTCACCAAGTCGATCTCCGCATTTTCAGCCATATCGTGCAGAATTTTTGCGAACAACAAATTCACTCTGTGATCTGCTTTGAAACCAAGTTTAATGCGAACAAAAAAGCATTTTTTCGGAACGATCGTATCCACGGAATACTTTGAAGAATAAGGGCTGTCCACTGTGTCCACATGAACAAACCAATATACATCTGCTTTCTTTGGTCGTTTTTTAAAGATGGAGTAAATAATATTAGAGTCAATGTATCTCTTACTATCAGCAACTGCCATATACACCAAATTAGTTGCTTCCCGAGGAATCGAGGCGTCTGCCTGAAGATCTTGGATCATGGGAACATAATGTTTCAAGTCCACAAATTCGGTGTGGCGGTCTCTTAATTCGCGCGCGCGCAATAGAATAAACATCATCAAGAAAAACGCCAAAGCGATCGAACCTGAAAACCAGCCACCATGGGAGAATTTGCTTAAGTTCGAAATCAAAAATGCTCCTTCAATGCTAAAAAAAACAAGGGCGAGTACCGATGATCTGATGGTTGATTTTTTTACTGTGGCGAAGTAATAGACTAGCAGTGCAGAGGTCATCAACATATTAACTGTGATGGCCAGCCCATAAGCCGCTTGCATATCATCCGACTTTTTGAAAAAGATGACCACCAAAATGCAACCAAACATTAAAATCCAGTTGATAGCTGGGATGTAAATCTGCCCTTTCATCTGGCTCGGATAGCGGACGCGTGTGGCGGGCCATAACTTTAACTTCATTGCCTCGTTCACCAGCGTAAACGTGCCGGAGATCAGCGCTTGGCTGGCAATTACCGTAGCCATCGTAGCGATGATCACACCAAAGATTAATAGCCAATCGGGCATCATCGAAAAAAATGGAATCGTATCTCCCAACTCTTTTCCCTCATAGGTGGAGAGCAACCAAGCACCTTGACCAAAATAACTAAGCAGCAAGCATAACTTCACAAACCCCCAGCCTAATCGGATGTTTGACTTTCCGCAATGTCCTAAGTCAGAATACATTGCTTCTGCCCCGGTGGTGCAGAGAAAGATCGCTCCCAGAATCCAGAACCCACCCGGGTATTTTATTAGTAAACTGACACCGTAACTTGGGTTGATTGCTTTTAATACAGCCAAATTGAAGGAAAGGTGATATGCGCCAATTGCGCCAATAAAGACAAACCAAACCATCATTACCGGCCCGAATGTTTTACCGACTACGCTGCTTCCGAACTGCTGGAATATGAAAAGGGCTACTAGAATAATGATTACGATGGTGATGATCGTTTGGTCGGAAATTTCGGGCATGAGGGTTTTTATCCCCTCCACAGCTGAGGTGACACTCATGGCTGGAGTCATAAAACCATCGGCAATCAACGTGCAGCAGCCTAAAATGGCGGGAAAGATAACCCAGCCTGCTTTGTATCTTCTAACCAGCGCATAGAGCGCAAAAATTCCACCCTCACCCTTGTTGTCGGCACTCAATGCCATATACACGTACTTAATCGTGGTGATTATGGTCAGCGTCCAAAACACCAAGGAGAGCCCTCCGAGGATTAACTCTTCAGAGACCAAACGACTCCCCACGACAAAGCGCAAAGTGTAAATTGGAGAGGTGCCAATGTCACCATAAATAATTCCCATGGCTACCAAAACTCCGGCTGCTGATAGGGTATGTTTACGCGATTGAGAGTCCATAGTATTTCGTCCTACAGAAATTTTTTATGCTGCTTTTGCCTCTTCTGAATTAAGTCTTTCTTCGCCTCGCCCAATGATTAACCGGTTACTCCTATCGTACGAAAAGTAATTCCACATCCAGCTAAAAAAAGTAAATACTCTATTTTTCCAACCTACAATGGACATCAAATGGACAAACATCCACACATACCAAGCAAAAATACCCTGGAACCGGATTCCCTTCAGATCGACTACTGCTTTATTCCTGCCCACCGTGGCCATAGAACCTTTATCAAAATAACGAAAAGGCTTAAGCGGTTTTTTGTTGATAATATTTCGAATGTTTTTGGCGACAAGTCTTCCCTGTTGCTGAGCGGGGGGAGCCATTTGTGGATGTCCTTTTGGGAAATATTTATCACCGTCCATGAGAGCTACGTCACCAATGGCAAAAATATTAGTGTATCCTTTTACTCGATTAAACTCATCCACTGACAGTCTATTTCCTCGCGTAATCAGCTCGTTATTCAAACCAGTAATCGGATTGCCCTTCACTCCGGCTGCCCATATTAGCGATCTTGATATTAGTTTCTCTCCAGTGTTTAGAACGATCTCTACACCATCATAAGATTTCACCGCAGCACCCAAATGTACTTTCACACCCATTTCAGTAAGAAAGTCAAGCGCTTTTGCACCTGCTTGCTCAGACATTCCATTTAACAATCGAGGAGAGGCTTCTACCAGATGGACATCCATCTGGCGCATGTCCAATTCCTTGTAATCTTTTGGGAAAACATTTTTCTTCAATTCACTTAACGCGCCACAAAGCTCCACACCCGTTGGGCCTCCACCCACCACCACAAAATCCATTAGTGAATTCATTACTTCACGATCTTCAGTCAGCAGGGCATACTCCATCTGACGAATAATTTTATTACGCAACTTGGTCGCGTCTACGATATTCTTCATCGAAATGGCATTTTTTTGCACTTCGTCCATGCCATAAAAATTGGTTACTGCACCGGAGGCAATGACCAAATAATCGTATTTGACTCCTCCAATGGAAGTCTCGATGTAGTTTTCTTCAGGTTTAATGTTCTTTACCTCTGCCAGCCTAAAATAAAAGTCATGATAGTTGCCGAACAACTTACGAAAGGGAGCCACAATTGAGTTGGTTTCAAGCCCGGATGTGGCCACTTGATACAGGAGTGGTTGAAACGTATGGTGATTGTTTTTGTCAAATAAGACAGTTTGAAGTTTAGCTCCCCGAAGCTTCTTGATCACTTCCAGTCCTCCAAATCCTCCTCCGATTACTATTACTCGAGGTTTGCCTAGGTCTTCAATACGCGTGCGCGTGGTTATTAATTTGGGCATTTAACGGATAATCTTTGCCTTTTGCGCCCGCAATTTACGCGTTGTCGATGGATTTAAGGCTATTAGAAAAAATATTTTGTTCTTGCATAAAACACTACAACAAGGGTGTAATTTTGTGTTCTAAACTAACAACTGTATGCTAAAAAATTTATTATTCGTTGCTGCAATCGGTATGCTCATGGCAAGCTGTGGAGGAAACTCAGAGAAGCTCCAATCACAAGTAGATTCCCTGAGGACTGAACTTCAAACTAGCCAACAATTTGCCACTACCCTTCAGGAAGTAGGTGTATTGATGGACTCTATTGATGCGAACCGCCAATTACTCCGTGTCAATATGGTAGAGGGTACTACCTACGACAATTACAAAAGCAGAATGAAGGACATCAATAACTACGTCAAGGATACTCAGAACAAAATCTCAGAGCTGGAAAAATCGTTGAAGAAATCTAAAGGAAACGCTAACGCATTTGCAGCGACTATCAAAAAGCTAAGAGCTGATTTGGAAGAGCGCAATAAAGAAATAGCTGCGTTGAATGAACAAGTGGATCTTTTGAAAAACGAAAATCAAAATTTAATTACCACCGTAGGGTTGCAGGAAGCAGAGCTTACTGATAAGGAGTCGCAGATCGTAGCTAAACAACAAGAGTTGGCTTTGATCGAAGCTCGGATTCAGGAAATGATGGTTCAAAGCAAGATGAGCGAAGCAGATTCTTACTTTGCCAGAGCGCAGGCCATTGAAGAAGCGGCTAATCGGACTAAGCTTGCACCGCGCAAGAAGAAAGATACTTATAAAGAGGCCATTGAGTTGTATAAAAAGGCATTGTCCCTTGGCAAGCAAGAAGCACAAGCAAAGATTGCAGCATTGGAAAAGAAGATTTAGTACTACAATTATTCCTTTCACAAAAACAGGGGGCGCCTTACAGGGTGCCCCTCTTTTTTTTGTTTGATAAAATCGAAATTACTTTACACAGTTCCATTATCCATTCCAATCAAATACACCGTGTACACAATGTAACCGCCTAATAGTAGCGCAGCTTCCCAGCGATCTAGTTTTCGAGTGTTTAGCGTAAACATAAAAATCACCAGCATCACAGTAGATCCCATCAGAACGTATAAATCAAAATTCATCGCAGCATTGTAGGGCATAGGGTTGATAACTCCTGTTACACCAAGAATAAAAAAGATGTTGAAGATATTTGACCCCACCACGTTGCCAATCGCGATATCTGTGTTTTTACGATAAGCGGCCACACAAGACGTGGCCAATTCAGGCAAAGACGTACCAGCGGCAAGGATGGTGAGACCAATCAGCTTTTCAGATAAACCATACGCTCTGGCAATTTCCAATGCGTTGGTTACCACCAACTGCCCCCCGCCAATTAGCATACCAAGTCCTAAAATCACCATTCCTATCGATATAGGCATACTAAAAATTTTGATGGGCTCGCCCTCTTCCAAGTCGGTTGTGTGGCTCATGGTCTTGTAGATGTAAAAAAGAAAGCCGGCAAAAAAAACTAAAAGAATTATGCTATCTATTCTACTTAAGCTACCAGTACCTTCGCCTCCCCAAAGGGAATCGTTGACGAGGAGAAATAGAACACCTGCCGCTAACAATGAAAGCGGTACTTCATACTTCACTGTGTTGCGCTGCACAATCAGTGGGTAAATCAATCCAGCGATGCCCAGGATAAAAAGCAAGTTGAAATTATTGCTGCCAATAACGTTGCCAAATGAAGCATCATTCTTCCCATCTAAAGCAGAGAGCAGACTCACAATCAGCTCGGGCATTGAGGTACCGAAAGCTACTACCGTTAGACCAATGGCCAAGTTGGAGATACCATACTTCTTGGCGGCCGATGATGCCCCATTAACAAGAAAATCAGCTCCTTTAATTAAGATTCCAAATCCAAGTAGCAATAGTAAAATAGGGATCAACATAGGGGTAGGGTTTAGGTAGTGTAAATTAAAACCATTTTTTGAATTTAAAATAGCGAATCATAGCAATTACTATTAAAAGCATGAACCCCATCACAATAGGGTACCCGTAGGGCGAATCAAGCTCAGGCATATTCCAGACCGATTTGTCGGTATGAAAATTCATTCCATACACACCGACAATAAATGTCAACGGCATGAAAATGGTGGAAATGACTGTCAATACCTTTATCACTTCGTTCATTCGGGTGTTGAGTGTGTTGATATAAATATCCATTAAGCCCGAAGTAAGATCTTTGTAGGTATCCAACGAATCAATAAGGTGAACGACATGGTCATACACATCGGCATAGTAGCGAAGGTTGACAGGGTCAATAAATCCGCTTTCATCTTTTAATATTTTACTCATCGCGTCACGCAATGGATAAAGTGCTTTGCGTAAAAAGATTAACTCTTTCTTGAGCTGTTGAATGTTCTTAAACTGTGTTTCGGTGGAGTTTTTGTAAATCTCATCTTCAATGGTCTCGATCTGCTCACCAATGGCGTCAAGCACATTGTAGTAATTGTCAACAATAATGTCAACCACACGGTACAATAAATAGTCCGCTTTCTTTTTTCGCACCCTTCCTTGATCGAGGCGAATTCTATCCCTTAGAAGCCCAAATAGGTCTCCTTCTTTCTCTTGAAATGATAGTAGGTAATCTTTACCCAACACAAAACTTATTTGCTCGTAGTCGATTTTACCTTCGTCAATTCGATAAAGCATCTTTAACGTCAAAAATAAAAAGTCATCATACTCTTCCGCTTTCGGTTGGTGGTCGCTGGTGATGTCCTCAACCAACAAGCTGTGAAGGCAAAAGTGATCGGCCAGTTTTTGAACGATTGACTTTTCATGAAGTCCATCCAGATTGATCCAATTGACGTGATTTAGTTTAATGTGCGCGATGAGTTCTGTAATGGGCAAATCTTGGTACATGCTGTACTCTTTCTCATCATACTGGATGAGCTCAAGAATTACCTTACTGTCGCTGGGGCGCGGATCGTTTGAGCGGACTACGAGTTTTTTCTTTCTGGCCATCAGGCTATAAATTTTTCATCACCAGCAGGTGATGCAGGTTGGCCAGGGTAATGCCAGCCGCGTCAAAGCGTTCTTTGATCGACTTATTTAGATCGCATTTTAAGTCAAACCCATCAGTAGGGTCTTTGGCCCAAACCGAAGCTCGTAAATGTATGCCAGAATCCAGGAAAGTCATCACGCGCACCATAACAGGGTGTTCGCCACTTGCCTTTTCAGTATCCGTTCGGTTGTCAATATAGTAACGGTGTCTTACGGCTTCGTCCTGAATGATCTTGATCGCTTGATCAATGTTCGAGGAAAGGGAAATGGCAACTTCCACAAACATGCAGGTTTTTTCGTCAGTTATTGTGGAGTTAATAATGGTTTCATTGCTAATCACACTATTGGGAATGATCACCCTTCTGTTTTCGAAATCTTTGATGGTGGTGTGCCTCAAATTAATGTCTTCCACATCCCCCGTGTAGAGTTGCCCAATTCTAACTCGGTCACCTACACTAAAAGGCTTAAAGATCACCAAGAAAAACCCACTTATGATGTTAGAGAAGGCAGCTTGCGAGGCAAAGCCAACAATCGCAGCCAAAACCCCCGCACCTGTTAGCAACGTTGTGCCTGCCGTGTGCAGGGCTGGGATGGATCTGAAAATTACCACTACCGCTACGAAGAAAAGTATAAAGTCAACAGCATTTTTAAAAAAGTTATAGCGGGTAGGATCCACTTTCAGCTTGCGAGCCGCAGCTCTAAAAAAACGGCCTACCAAAAACCGTAAAATTCGGGAGACAATGAATGTCACAATGATCACCGATATGATGAATATGACTTGTTCCCAATACTTATTGATATACAACATTGCCTCGAAAATAGTGAATTGTCCATTCCTTACCACCCACCTTAGTTCTTTTTATTGATGGCATTTAAAAACCATGATCGTCTACTATTTACTTTTCTGTAATATTGTGCTAATGTCTTTGCACCTCGACCACATTAAGGCACCCGTTGCTGTTGAAATGGAAGAATTCGAACATAAGTTTCGGGCTTCTATGAAAACGAACGTTTTGTTGCTGGACAAAATCATGACTTATATTGTCAAGCGAAAAGGGAAGCAAATGCGTCCGCTTTTTGTCTTTTTGAGTGCGGGTTCTTGCGGGACAATTAATGAATCATCTTATCGTGCCGCTTCGCTCATTGAACTGGTTCATACGGCAAGTTTGGTTCATGATGATGTGGTTGATAACTCGAATTATAGAAGAGGTTTTTTTTCAGTCAATGCGCTTTGGAAGAATAAGATAGCTGTTTTGGTGGGAGATTTTCTTTTGACGAGAGGCCTATTCCTCGCTTTGGAACATAAAGACTATGATCTTTTAGGGATATGTACTGAGGCGGTTAAGGAGATGAGCGAAGGGGAGCTAATGCAAATGGAGAGAGCCAGACGGCTGGATATTTCGGAGGAAGTTTACTTCGATATTATTAGAAAAAAAACAGCTTCGTTAATAGCATCGTGCTGTGCAATAGGAGCGAGCTCAGTAAACTCTACCCCTGAGATGGTGGAAAAAATGAAATTTTTTGGTGAAAAAGTGGGAATGGCTTTTCAGATAAAGGACGATCTCTTTGACTACGGAGAGGATGAAATCGGTAAACCTCTAGGCATCGACATCAAAGAAAAAAAGATGACACTTCCCCTCATTTATGCTCTGTCAAAAGCGGGTTGGCTAGAAAAACGAAAAATCATCTCTATTGTAAAAAATGAAAGTGAGAAGCCAAAAAAGGTGAAAGAAGTGATCGAATTTGTAAAGAAGTCGGGAGGAATTGAGTACGCAAAAGAAGCGATGAACAGGTACTATGCGGAGGCCTTGGATTTGTTGAAAGAGTTACCCGATTCTACTTATCGCAATTCGTTAAGTGAATTAGTTAAGTTCACCATTGAACGGAAAAACTAGTTTGCCAGCTTTACTTTTCCGCGCCCTGCCTCTTGCACAGCATAGTCTTTGACACTAGAAAATATAGCTTCTTCCAAATGCTGAGCTGCAGGACCTGTGGTGGCAGGAGTAAAGGTTCCCTCGCTTTCCCACCATTTTTTTGCCAAATCTTTTGCTGTTAGTTTATCTACTTCAAAATAGTTTATAACTGAATCAGACACGAGCCAGGGCTTTGCAATGGTCGCATATTTTTCAAAGATCATGTTTCGCATTTGGGTTCCGCTGGGCTGACTCTTAAAGTGCGAAATAGTGTATGACATGGTTTCTGGCTCGGTCATGATCAAATCCCAGTAGCGTTTTGAACTAACTACCTGAGCGGTAGTGAGTAAGTAGCCGTACCCTTTTTCAAGAGGCTCCTTAGTAATTTGACAAGAAGCTTTGAATTCTTTCTTTTTTTTGCCGAATAGGGCATCCATTAGTGCCATGCGGAGGAATTTATTGTATTAGATACTCTCAAAAGGACAAATAGTTGCACTGAGTGGAGTGAAAGATGTAAAATAGTGTAATGAAAGACCGGATTTGCGTCTTGAAGATCAAATCAGGAACCCTTGACTGGCTGACTTTTCTTCATCTTTTCAAATTTCTGTTGCTTTGAGAGAAAATCGTCTAGTTTGTTGACTGGCAGTTTCTTAGCAATAATTTTTTTCTTGTCATCTAAGATATAGATGGTAGGCGTTGTTTCCGAATGATACAGTTTTGAGTAAGGCTCCTTTAAGTACGTTCGTGGGCCATTTACCGTAATCCATGGAGTTTTAAATTCTTTCATAAAATTTTTCATCTTTAACATACTGGTGTCCGAGGATACGGCATACACTTCAAAGTTGTACTGCGCCTTACTCTTGTTGTAAAATTCTACCAGTTTGGGTGTCTCTTCTCGGCAGTGGCCACAATCCGGATCAAAAATGAAAAGGATGGTATACTTGTTTTTGATGTCGTACATCGACCGGGGCTGTAGGTTTTGATCTTGCATGATGAGGTTAGCTCCTGTGCGCCCGATCATACTCGTACGAATCTTATCAGCATAGTCTTTCATGCTCTTCTTTATCGAGGCTGCAGCCCAAAAATTCATTTCACCGGAAGCCCAGTAAGTATCGTTCAGTCGCACGAAAACTTCGTCCAAACCCATAATCTCCGGAGCTTGGTACATTACCATCAGGTTGAAAACCATGTACTTATAGGTATCCTGGTTTTTCTTGGCTTTTTCTACAATGCCACTTATCGCCTTCATCACACTATCTGGCGTTGGAACAAATAATTTCTCCAAATACTCCTTTACTTTTTCTTGATAGAATGGCCGTGGGAGTCGGATCATGGCTTCGTCTGCCAAATCCAGATTGTCAAAAAAGTGTTGGCGATAGTACTTCAACTGGTAGGTAGAGTCAATCGACCCATCTGCTTTTTTTGGCGGATTAGGAACTTCGATTTGTTTGGTCACTTTTAGTAGACGTGCCGTTAGAGTCGTTGGATTCTTTTCAATCAACTCATTTTGATAGGCCATCACGCGATCATTGATTTTGGAGAAGGATGCACGAGCATCTTTCTTTTGATCTTCTGTCAGTGTGCTGTCTTTCAATACTTTAACCAAAGGTTCGGCTTCAAGGCTTTGCGTCCCAATGAAGTGAAGGTTATCAAAAAAAAGTTTGTTGTCCTCATCGTTTTTTACAACAAGGGTCTTGATATAATCTTCAATTTTCAACGGATCTGCTGCATTTGCTGTGGTTTCGATGGTGAAAAACTTGTTCTTCCCCACGACAAAGTCAAATAGCTTGTTTTTTCCTAATACAAGATAGTAGGCGCCTTCTGGCAACGCAGTCTTTCCATCAAAATGAAAAGAACCCGCCTTGCTCTTTGCCGTATCGCGTAAAACGGTGTTTTCTCCATAATAGCTCCCTAGATAAACGGTGGTGTCTTTCCAGTTTTTTATCTTAAAATCAATTCGATAGCCACTTTGAGCATGGGCAAATTGGGTAACAGCTAAAGCAATGAAGGTGATGAGTAGGCGTTTCATTTATGATCTATATTGGTTGACAAATTTGAGCATATTCAGTCGAACGTACAATGGCAATTAATAGGCCAACTAATACGTGGGTAACAAGTCAACTTTTAAACTATTTTTGCAGGCGTTTAAAATGTCACTGACCGTAACCAATCTTTCCAAGCAATATGGCCAACAATTGGCCGTAGACAACATTTCTTTTTCTGTAGAACAGGGTGAGATTGTTGGCTTTTTGGGCCCCAATGGCGCAGGTAAATCGACTACCATGAAGATGGCCACCAGCTACTTACCACCCACATCAGGGAGTATAACCATCAACGGGCTGAATGTAGTGGAGCAGCCGATGGCTGTTAAGAGGATCATCGGATACCTTCCGGAACACAACCCTCTTTATCTGGAAATGTACGTGCACGAATACTTGCAGTTTGTGGCGTCTGTTTATGGGCTAACAAAAAAGGAAACAGTAAAGCGCGTGGGAGAGATGATCGAGTTGTGTGGGTTGACCAAGGAACAAAATAAAAGGATTGAGTCACTTTCCAAAGGATATCGGCAGCGTGTGGGCCTGGCGCAAGCATTAATTCACAATCCGCAAGTATTAATTTTAGATGAACCCACCTCGGGGTTGGATCCGAATCAGATCTTAGAAATCAGAAAACTGATCAAGCAGATAAGCGAACAAAAGACGGTTATTTTATCCACACACATTATGCAAGAAGTGCAAGCATTGTGTGATCGGGTGATTGTCATCCATCAAGGAAAAATTGTGGCCGATGATCTATTAAAGAATTTGCTCACGGGAAAGAAGGAGCAAGTTGTGTTAGTGGTAGAGTGGGATGGAGCAGCACCTTTGTCGGCTATTGAATCAATCAATGGGGTAGAAAAGGTAGAAATGGATAAACACCTCTGTCGGATAACGACTCAACGGAGTGATGAAGTTCGAGCTGCCATCTTTCGTTTATCAACGGACCGTAACCAGGCATTGCTTTCATTCAAGGTGGAGGAAAACACGTTGGAAGATATCTTTCGATCATTAACGATTACTTCCGCTGCGGTATGATTCACGTTTTCAAAAAAGAATTCAACGGCTTTCTTCATTCACTCATTGCCTATTTGGTGATAGGTATTTTCCTCACGGCAATGGGATTGTTGATTTGGGTTTTTCCGGAGACCTCAGTTCTTGATTACGGATATGCCGATTTAGATACGTTGTTTTCAATGGCACCTTATGTTTTTACCTTCCTGATTCCAGCCATCACGATGAAGAGTTTTGCAGAAGAAAGAAAGCTCGGTACGCTTGAGTTACTGCTGACAAAGCCACTGACGGATTGGGATATTGTATTGGGTAAGTTTTTTGCTGCTTTTGCGTTGGTAGTGGTTGCTTTGTTGCCCACCATGATTTATTATTTGTCGATCGTCAAGTTAGGTAATCCTGTTGGAAACATTGATACGGCAGCGGTAGTTGGTTCTTATGTCGGACTACTGTTTTTGGCTGCCATTTTTTGTGCGATTGGAATTTTTACATCTACTCTTTCAAATAACCAAATCGTTGCGTTTTTGCTGGCTGCCTTTTTCTGTTTTCTGATGTATACCGGATTTGATTCACTTTCATCTTTTGCCGGAAGTCAGGCCCTGCTGGTGAAGCAATTTGGTATTCTGTACCATTATGAGTCGCTCGGCAAGGGATTAATTGACACAAGAGACATTATCTATTCGCTAAGTACCGCAGGGTTGCTGTTACTATTTACAAAAGTTGTTTTGGGTAGCAGGCTATGGTAAACTGGAAGCAAAGTAAAAAGGTGGGGGATTTGCTATTGGTGGCAAATAGCATTGTATTCGTTTTGCTCATCAACGGGTTCGGACAGTTTTATTTCTCCCGACTTGATCTTACCCAAGAAAAGAGGTACACCATAAAGCACGAAACGAAGGAACTCTTAAATAAACTAGAAGATGTTGTTTTTGTGGAGGTCTTTTTAGAAGGCGACTTAAATCCGGGATTTAAGCGGTTTCAAAAGTCGATCAAGGAAACGTTGGATGAATTTCGTATTTATTCGAACAACAAAATCAATTTTGTTTTCACGGATCCAAATCAGGCGGTAGGCGAGAAGGCACGGAATGAGTTTATGAGCGACCTCGCTGCAAAGGGAATCAGTGCGATGAATGTGATTGACACAAAAGACGGGCAGCGGATTGAGAAATTTGTTTTTCCGGGCGCACTTGTGTCAACTGGTGGATTTGAAACGGGCGTGATGTTGTTGAAAGGCAGCCGCACACAAGGGGCTCAAGAGACGTTGAATCAATCCATAGAAAATGTTGAATTTGAACTTGCCAATACTATTTACAAATTGGCAAACACGCAACGCAAAAAAATAGCGCTTGTAAAGGGGCATGGAGAATTGGATAGTTTGCAAATAGCCAGTTTCAATAGCGCTCTTTCAGAGCAATACGATGTTTTCCAATTGAATTTGTCGAACAAAAACACGGTTCCCGATTATCAAGCATTGATTATTGCAAAACCTCGTTCCGAATTTTCTGAGACTGACAAATACAAGCTTGATCAGTACATCATGCGCGGAGGGAAAATACTGTTTTTGCTCGATCGGTTGGATGCAAGTATGGATAGTGCCTCCAGCGATAATTACTTTGCTTTCCCCTACGAATTGAATCTGGATGATCAGTTATTTAAATATGGCATTCGAATCAATGCAGACCTGGTTCAAGACCGCGTCTCAGGAAAGTACCCAATCATTGTGGGGAACGCAGGCAATCGTCCACAAATGATGCAATTGGATTGGCCTTTTTTCCCTTTGATCAATCAATATGCCGAGCATCCAATCACTCGCAATCTGGATGCTACTCAAACAAAATTTGTAAGTAGTATTGATACCGTAAAGGCCACAGGAGTTAGAAAGTTTCCGTTGATGTATTCGTCTCCGTATTCGAGAAAGTTAACAGCTCCGGTCAAAGTGGGGGTGAATGATTTACGAAGACAAATAAAGGAAGAGAACTTTCAGGGTGTGAAGACACCCATCGCGTATCTGCTCGAAGGAAACTTTACTTCTTTGTATAAAAATCGGTTTGCGCCAACAGGAATAGATTCTGCCGGATTTAAAGAACAAGGCACTCCAACCAAGATAATTGTCATTGCCGATGGAGATATTGCGCGGAACGATGTCAATCCGCGTGAAAACAAACCAATGCCTCTCGGGTACGATCCGTTTTCAAAATACACTTTTGCCAATCAAGACATTTTACTGAATATGATGGCATACCTTACGGACGAAAATGGATTGATCAAGGCCAGGAACAAGGATGTGAAGATCAGGCCGCTCGATAAGGAAAAGATTCGAAATAACAGGCTTTACTGGCAGGTAATAAATATTGCATTGCCATTGATCGTCTTGATTTTGATTGGGCTTATGTTGACTTACGTGCGCCAGAAACGATATGGACAATTTAAATGAGTAGAAGGATGACTAGAAATGTTAAACTACTTGTTTCGTTGATTGGCTTATCACTGCTGGCTGGTGCCATGTTTTACTTTACTCATCGGGATACCTCGGGCATTGATAAAACTATTTTTGAAGTTGCGGATCAGGAGCGAATAGATCGGGTAACCCTTACTTCGCAAAGGGGAACCGTGGAGTTGAGGTTTGATGGAGTTAAATGGAAGGTTAATGCTGCTTATGATGCCGATCGCCAACTAGTTACCGTGCTTTTTGCCACTGTTGTCCAAACGCAGCCAAAACGTAAACTAACCGGTGCCCAACGAGATTCGGTATCGAAAAAAATGTCACGGGATGGTGTCCGTGTTTTGCTTTCAGAGGGTGAGACCCTCAATAAGGAATACTTAGTGTGTGGCAATGAAGAAAAAACGGAGACCTATTTTCAGCTAGCAGGTGATGAAGCCATTTATCTGGTCACCATTCCAGGGTATAGAGTCTACGTGGCATCCATTTTCGAGTTGGGCGAATCGGGGTGGAGGGACAGGGGAATTTTTAATTTCAATTGGCAGAACTTCAAAGAGTTGAAAGTCCATTTTCCCAACCGAACCGACCAGGATTTTTCAGTTTCTCTGGTTAACAGTCTTTTTACTATTGCCGAGGTATCTGTAGCTGATACCACGAAGTTGAGTGGCTTTCTGGAGTCGTTGTTCGAACTTCAAGCCGAGCAGATACTTTCGAAAACGGAAAGTAGGCGTTACGACAGCCTTATAAGCGGTGGTCCTATTGTAGAGGTAGCCATTCAGGATATCTCAAAGAAAAATATTGCATTGAAGATTTTCCCCCCCCAAAAAGGAAGCGGGGTAATCGTTGGAAGAATAAATGATACTGAGACTGTTTTGCTTTCTCGGAGGGCTGCAGCTGCTGTGTCGAGAGGACGAGATTTCTTTGCGGTGAAGTAACCTCGCTGTCAGCGAGTTGGTACAGATAAGATACTTAAGATCCCATTTTTAGGATTGGTTTTTCTTTCTAACTTTACAGCCCTTTATAAACACAAACCACTGATTCTGATGAAGTTCATTGTAAATTCCAGCTACCTGCTCAAGCAGCTTTCTAATATCAATGGGGTAATCACCTCCAATCCGGTTGTTCCAATCCTTGAGAATTTTTTGTTCGAAATAGACAAGAGCAATCTGACGGTCACAGCTTCTGATTTGCAAACATCGATGATCACCGAGATCACGGTAGAGTCAAAAGAGAAGGGAAGCATTGCAGTGCCCGCTAGGATATTATTAGATACATTAAAGAATCTACCTGATCAACCTGTCACTTTTTCAATAGACGCTGCATCGTACAGCATCGAAATTAGTTCAGATAACGGGCGTTATAAGCTGGCAGGCGAGAATGCCACCGATTTCCCTAAAGTGCCAGCGGTATCCAATGATTTTTCCGCAGCCATTTCTTCAGAAGTATTGGCAAAGGCTGTGAACAACACCATTTTTGCTACAAGCAGCGATGAACTTCGTCCGGCTATGACTGGTGTGTATGTAAATCTGGGAGAAAAGAATACCACGTTTGTAGCTACCGATGGTCATCGCTTGGTTCGCTACCGCAGAACCGATATCAAATCGGATAACGGAAGCGCTATCATTATTCCACGTAAAGCGTTGAACTTATTGAAGGCAACACTTCCGTCCGAAAATACCGATGTAAGCATTGATTTTAATCTGTCGAATGCGTTTTTCAAATTCGGAAACATCCGCATGATCTGCCGATTGATTGACGAGCGTTTCCCCGACTATGAAAATGTAATCCCAGCTTCCAATCCGATTAAGATGACGATCAGTCGGATGGATTTACTAGGATCTTTAAGACGTATTTCAATCTATGCCAACAAGACAACCCATCAAGTAAGATTGAAGATAACTGGCAGCGAGTTGGTTGTTTCTGCAGAGGATTTAGATTTCTCCAATGAGGCCAATGAGCGTCTCTCTTGTGAGCATGAAGGAGAAGATATCGAGATTGGTTTCAATGCAAAGTTCTTGATCGAGATGCTAAGCAATGCTACCGCTGATCAGATTAAGTTAAATATGTCAGCACCGAATAAGGCAGGGGTTATTACACCTTCTGAAAAAGATAAGAACGAAGATATTTTAATGTTGGTGATGCCTGTTATGCTGAACCAATATGTATAGAATTTTTTTTAAGTAGAATAGTGAAGAGCCATACGATTCGTATGGCTTTTTTGTTAATTGGGTTGGTAAGTGATGTTACCTAGGATGTAGGCGTCAGACCGCTTGGAGCGGTCAGATGCCTTTGAATTCTAGACGGCTTTCAAGAACATCAGGTGGTAAAATAGATAGTTTTCAATGATTTAAAGTTTTTCAAATGGCAACCTTCGATATTCATCCAGATATAGCACAAGCAAAAACCATTTCCACGGATTTTTATCTTGATCCCCACTTTTTCAAAGAGTCAAAAGAAAAGATATTTTCGAAAAGCTGGCATTTTGTTGGCGATGCCGATCAAGTGAAAGACAATGGTTGGGTAACCCCGGTAAGCTTGCTTCAAGAATTTTTGAACGAGCCTCTTTTACTTTCGCGAGATAAAAGTGGCGACTTACACTGCCTATCCAATGTGTGTACACACCGCGGCAATTTGATTGTAGACAAACCATGCAAAGTAAATGATCTCCGATGCCGGTATCATGGAAGAAGATTTGATTTGAATGGAAAGTTCAGTTCTATGCCGGAGTTCAAAGAAGTAAAAAATTTCCCAACAACAGCTGACGATCTGGTAAATCTACCGATTCATCAATGGGGTAAACTTTTGTTTGCGTCACTTGACAAAAAGGCTGATGCCGATTTATTTTTCAAACAAATGGCTGACCGGGTTTCGTGGATGCCATTGAATGAATTTGTTTTTCATCCTGAACTCTCAAAGGATTATCTGATTGATGCGCACTGGGCCTTGTATTGCGAAAATTATTTAGAAGGGTTTCACATTCCCTTTGTGCATGCAGGGCTGAATTCTGTAATTGACTATGGAAATTATTCGGTGGAACTTTTTCCCTATTCAAGTTTGCAGTTAGGAATTGGAAAGCCCGATGGATTTAATTTTGATTTGCCTCCGACATCACCAGACTATGGGAAGAATGTGGCAGGCTATTATTTCTGGGTGTTTCCCAACATGATGTTTAATTTTTATCCTTGGGGATTGTCGGTAAATATTATTCAACCTATTTCAAACAAAAAAACGAAGGTCTCTTTTTTAACTTTTGTTTGGGATGAAAGTAAGCAGAGGCAGGGTGCCGGGGCAGACTTGCACAAAGTTGAACTGGAGGATGAGGAAATTGTACAGAACGTACAAAAAGGTATTCGGTCTCGCTTTTACAATCATGGCCGCTATTCAGTAACTAGAGAGATGGGCACTCATCATTTTCATCGATTGATCGCAGAGTTCATGAAATAGATAGTAGCAGAACTAGTAGTCCGACATGGAATGGACGATCTGTTAGGCTCATAATCAGGTATCAATTGTGCCTACTCTGTTTAGGGTTTTCGGCTTTCACTTTTTTACCATTAAGAAAACAAAATATTAGAAATATGTGTCATTCATTTCGCAAAGTTCTTGCAGGGTTTACGTGAATAACTTTCCAAGTTTGAATTATTACAATACCTATCGATAACACCGAAACAAAAATTGCAGCCACTGCAAAAACATCTAATTGTAGCCGAATTTTGAACGGAAAAGCCTCAAGCCAAAGATTCAGAATATACCAAGACGATGCAAAAGCTATTGAAAAGGATAGTAAAAGAAGATAAAATGGTTCTTTAGTGACAAAATATATGATATCTAGTGGTCTAGCTCCATGAACCTTACGGATGCCTATTTCTTTTGTTTTTTGATTTGTTGAGGAAATCGTCAATCCAAGTAGCCCAATAGCAGATAGAACGATGGAAATCAAAGTAAGAAATCCGAATACTTTTAATTCAATTTTTTCAATTTGATAGAGACTTTCATATTTATTCTTTAGAAATTGAGAGGCAAAAGGATAGCTAGTACCTAGGGTTGCCCATTTGTCGCGAATAAATTGGATTGCCTCAGTTGGATTGCCAACAATTTTAAGTGATATGTTACCATAGAAGGGTTGTTCACTAATAAAAAAAATGGTTGGACTAACGACTTGATGAAGCGATTCAAAGTGAAAATCTTCAACTACCCCAATTACCCTTCCTTTTATCTCGCCATAGTTTATTCTTTTGTTGAGAGCGATTTGTGGTGTTTTCCAGCCAATAGCTTTGATAGCCGCTTCATTAAGGACGAAACCTTCAGCAATATCCGTAGGAATATCTGATGAAAAATTACGCCCCTCAGCGAATTTGATTTCATAAGTATCAAAGAAGCGGTTGTCAATGCATACATACTTAAGTTTAACTTTTGTGGGCATAAGAGTATCACCGATTTCAGCGGAAGCGTCCATTATATCGATAAGTCGTCCTGTTGGAATATGCGATGATCGCGTTAAATCCTTTATGTGACCACTACCTACGAGTGTATTGTAGAATTCTTCATACTTACTTTTTTTGTTTAAGGTATAGTCATTCGGGATTATAACGATATTATCCTTACTATAGCCTAGTTCTGAATTATTCAAAAAATCAAACTGGCCAGCGACATGAACGGTCAGAATAATCAAGGTTATGGCTACACTAAACTGGATTGTCGTTAAAATCTTTCGGATCAAAAACTTGCCCCCTGAGGATCCTAGTTGCCCTTTAATAATGCCCACAGGCTTGAAAAAACTAATCAATAATGCTGGATAAATTCCTGCCAGTAAAGCGATAGCTATTGTTACGAACAATATGATTGGTAGTGTTTCCAAAATATTAAGCCAAGTAATGTTCGGATAGATATTACTAATGACCCATCCCTGTAAAAGGATTGCAATTAGAAAAGCTAGTAAAAGTGATAGTATTGAAAACAGAACAGACTCCATTAAAAACTGTCGAATAAGTTGTGGTTTTAATGCACCTAGTATTTTTTTAACGCCTACCTCTTTCAATCTGCTCGAGGACATAGCGATAGAAATATTTACATAGTTGAACACGGCCATCATTAATATCAATCCAGCAATAGTGCCGGTCAGATATAGTGTCGAAATTTTCGCGTTAGGTTCGAATTCTGAGTCTAAGTTGGAATGTAGATGGATGTCGCGAACTCTTTGCAAATGTAACCTCGTCCATTGCGAGGCTTTATCAAAACCATTGGGAACAATTGATCCTAGGTTTTTGTCAATAAAAATATTAACCTTCGCCTCGAATTCCGATATGTCTAAATCTTCATTTGCCAAAAGATAGGTTGCAAACGAATCCGACTCCCACTCTCCATCGAGATACTCTCTACCGTACACCGAATTATCATTGAGTGTACTAAATGAAATCAAATAGTCTGCATGCCAATGTGAATTGGAAGGAAGAGGCTTATACACCCCGGTAACCTCCAATTGAAATTTATCCCTTAACAAAACTTTCTTCCCAATAGGGCTATCACCTTTAAACAACTTAAGGGCGGAATTTTCAGATAAAATTATCTTGAAAGGTTCATTTAATGCCTTCTGTCTATTGCCCGCAATAAAAGAAATACTACACAACTCCAGTATTTCTGGGTCAACCATGTAAACACTTGTTTCAAGCCAATTCTGACGGTCAGGTCTATCTGCGGATAAGAGGGTTTTATATTGTACAATACGGCCAATCTTCTCAATCTCTGGTAATGACCCCATTAAGAAAGGTGCAAAAGGAGCGCTAATATGACCGAGGTGCATACTTCGGCTTCCATCTAGAGACCAGTAACTTCGCGTCAGCCGATAAAGTTTATTAATATTTGGATTCCATCGATCATAGCTCAACTCATTTTTAAGAAAAACGATAGTCAGAATAAGGCAAGATAAAGCTATCGCTAGTCCTATTATATTTATCAAAGAGACTAACTTTTGTTTCTCTTGATTTCTGTACAGGATTAGAAGTGTATTTTTAATCATAGTACCTGTCCACTTCCGGCTTTTGGCGGTGTCAAGTTGGCAGCCTTGCTCGTAGATTTCATAAACTCAGTGAGTGGCACATCCAGCATACTCGAAACGAGATAAAGCAGTGTGATCAACAGAAAGAAATAACCAACATGCCCATTATATTTCACCCGATTTTCATGGATAAATAACCGTGCACAATGGTTCATCAGGTAAGATAGTTGATGTTTACCCGGTAAGTTTATGAAAAAATCTTCAAAACTTTCACTTTTGAAGTGTGTTCTTAACGTTTATTGAATACACTCGCTGCCCATGAAAAATGCCAACTACACCTATTCGTTTGTCGTTCTGATCGTGTTTCATTTCGTTGGATTTTGCGGACTGTTGTCGCCATACAGCAGCCAGTTCATGTTGCTCACGCCATACAATTTGATACTATCCGCTTTCTTGCTTTGGCGCCATCATACTACCGCACTAAAGCCATTGGTCTATTTTTTCGGGTTCACCTTTTCGCTCGGATTTTTTGTAGAGTACCTAGGTGTAAACTTTGGCTTTTTGTTTGGTAGTTACTCATATGGGAACACGCTTGGGATAAAGCTTTTTAACGTACCCATCGTTATTGGACTTAATTGGATGCTGATTATCTACAGCGTAGCTACTGTCCTAGATCGTGTAGCTATACCAATAATATCTAAGATTATCATCGGCTCATGTTTGGCTGTGTTTATGGATTGGCTGATTGAGCCGATTGCAATCCGATATGATTTTTGGAGTTGGGAGCAGGGCGCAATACCTCTTCAGAACTACGTAGGATGGTTGATTACTTCGGGCGTGATGCTCAGTGCCTACTATTGGCTTAAAGTAGAGTCAAAAAATCGCCTGGCGTTGCCATTGTACATTGTGCAAGCCAGTTTCTTCGGCCTCCTCCAGTTGGCACATTCTTTCCTAGAAAACTAGAACTTGTCGGGTAGTTGAACAATCCGTACTACGATCTCATGTGGATCTCCGTCCTTGTCTAACAAATTGAACGTTACCATCGGATTATCGCGCTTGATGTTGGTCTCCACGTGCACGATCTGGTTGTTTTGCAAATGCTTTTCTATCTCCTTTTGAACGATAAAAAGTGCATTGGCCATATCAACTTCTAGCGGACTTGGATTATACGAATCGGTTTTCATTTTATGTCGTTCAAAAATTTGTGCTCAACACTCAAAATCTGTTTAGCAAATTTCGAAAGGCCCACCTGTTTACCACCGAATCAATGCGGAGGCCCATGTAAAACCACTTCCAAAGGCGGCCAAACAAAGTACGTCATTTTCTTTGATCTTTCCCTCACCCCAAGCCTCGCTCAATGCGATCGGAATAGAAGCAGCTGTCGTATTACCATACCTCATGATATTGTTGTACACCCGATCATCGGAAAACTCCAATTTGTGTTGGATGAATTGACTGATACGAAGATTTGCTTGGTGGGGTATAAGCAACGTGATATCTTCTTTGCTCATTTTGTTCGCTGCCAGTGCTTCCTGGATTACTTCCAGGAAACGAACTACAGCATGTTTGAAAACGAGACTTCCATTCATGACCACTTTATAGTGTGTCGTGTCAAGTATTTGCTCTGGCTGCCTTTCCTCTCTTGCGCGGCTACTTCCAGGATCTCTTACGTACAGCTCTTCTGCAAAATTGCCATCTGAATGCAAATGAGTAGAAAGTATTCCGGGATTGTCAGACCGTTGCAAAACAGCCGCGCCCGCGCCATCAGCAAAAATTACGGCAGTGTTTCGGCCTCGGGTAGTTGCATCTATTGCTGTAGACTGTATTTCAGCTCCAACAACCAATATGGTTTTATACATGCCCGTTTTAATGAACTGATCGGCAACCGAAAGGGCATAGATAAAACCCGAGCAAGCATTGCGAATATCGATGGCGCCAATACGTCCGTCTAAACCAAGTTCGCGCTGAAGCAACACGCCTGAACCAGGAAAGAAGTAGTCAGGGGTAATAGTTGCAAAAACAATAAAATCAATGTCTTTTTCTGTAAGATTAGCGCGTTGCAAGGCAATCCTTGAGGCCTTAGCGGCCATGTTGGCCACGGTATCTTTTGCGGGATCTATCCATCTTCTTTCTTTAATACCTGTTCGCTCAACGATCCATTCATCAGTGGTGTCCATGATGGTCGTGAGGAACTGATTGGTGATAACTGTCTCAGGAACATGATGCCCCACACCTACAATTTTAGAAGAATGCATAACGTGCTTTTAAAAATGAAAGCGAAGTTAAGGAATTGTTTCCTAATGAGTGTTAGGAATTTGTCTAAAGTTGAAAGTGTAAAGTTGAAAGGCTAGAAACCTTAAACCTTAAACTTTACACTTTTAACTTTTAGCTCTCTTCTCGCTACTTTTTTACAAGGCCTTTCGTGTTGTCATCCGAATGCCGGTCAATCAACTTATGCAATGGATCAATGCCCGCCTTTCGTGGCTTGTCCTTCACAGTGATCGTAAACGTATTTTCCTTCTGGGTGATCTTATGTTTCTTCAAATAGAGCAGGCTGTCCTTACCAGCTTTATTCTTTCCATACACACCAATGTCAATCCAATCATTAATGGCAATGGATGACTCTAACCCGGTGCTATCGGCCCGCATTTTTTCGGCTGACACTTTTAACGTCACTTCAAATTGATCTTTGGCTTTTTCCACGTAGGTGGCTTCGGTTGCCTTATTCTCAAAGAGTGTGATGGTTTCAAACATATCGTGAATGATACTTTGTAAGCTGTCAGGAGTCACTTTTTTGATTTCTTTTAGCAAGTCTGCGGAAGTAGGGTAGGGCGCATCTTTAAACCTCCAGGTGGCATTGTATCTTCTAAACGCTGCATTAACACTATCTTCTCCAATGTAATCTTGCAAAGCAAAGAAAATGAGTGAGGCTTTTTGGTAGTGAATATACCCCTGGCCTTCCACAAACTCTAGTGGTTGTTCCTTCTTTCGTTCAAACGCACGTCCACCCAAATAACGATCTAATTCATACTTTAAATACCGCTCTAAAATTTCGGGAGTGAATTTATGTTTAAGCACCATTAACGCAGAGTATTGCGACATACTTTCGGAAAGCATCGCATTTCCTTTTACGCCAGCCTCCATCACTTGATGACCCCACCATTGATGTGCCACTTCATGGGCGGTTACGTAATAGACATAGTCGATATCGTTTTCGGGGTCGTCAATTTTGGCAATGAACCCGATGCCCTCTGAAAAGGGGATTGTGTTCGCAAATGACTGTGCAAAAGTTGCATATCGCGGGAACTCCATGATACGCACTTGACGGTATTGGTAAGGAGCAAAGTTTTTGGAATAATAATCCAGCGCATCTTTCATTCCTTCCATCATTTTATCCAGGTTGTATTCGTGACCCGGATGATAATAGATTTCTAAGTTGATATCATTCCACTTGTCACGTTTGATGGCGTAGCGAGCCGAAACGACCGAGTAGAAGTTGCACATAGGCGCATCCATTTTATAAGAGAAATAATTCCGCCCATTTTCCTTCCATTCTTTTTGCAAGTAACCAGGCGCGATGGCGATCTGATCTCCCTCGGTACTGATCTGCATTTCAAAACGTATATGATCAGCATCATCGCCAAATAAACTTTGCGCTAATCCTCGCGGGTCGTTGCGCTCCATCATGCGTTCCTTCTCTTTCAGCTTCCGTTTTTTGCGTTCGTCATCATCTCCCAATTCGAAGTCGCTGTTGTAGCCCAGTGTTGGAAAGAAGGCGGTATTATTGAAGAAGGTACCGTTGAAAACCACATTGGTATTGCTGGCTCCTTGTTCAAATCCTTTCGTATCAAATGTGACTTTGAAATTCATTTGAATACTATCGCCCGGATTTAGTGGGTTCCCCAGCTCATACACATAATAGCGGAATTGTTCCAGATTTTCCTTCACTTTCGCCTCCCGATTAAACTTCACATAATTAATGATTAGCTGATTGTCAATACTATGTTGGATGTGTATATCGGCAATGGGTTGATTCGTTTTGTTTTTTAGCCAATAATATCCTTCTGCTACAAAATCGCGCGCGTAGGGATAGATGTCCACTTTTAACTTGGTGTCAACAATTCTAGGCTGTGGAATGAAATCATATTTCTTCAATTTTTGTTCGTATTCTTCTTGCAGGTCTTCCTGGTCATCCGATTTCACAAATTTGTTGACGATGGATGTGTTGTAGTAAATGTAAAATCCAGAAAAAAGGAACACCGCCAGAGCAGCAAACGTGAAAACAACAAACGAGCGGTTTAAGCGAAGTTTCCCCGTTTTCCATCTCATCTTCATTACTGCTTCTGAACCTCTCACAGAAAAAATAACGGCAATGGCAAAAAGAAACATGGCGAATGCAAACCAATACACTTTAAACCATGAAAAAGGAGGCACGTAGTGGCCATACACATTCATGTCCGAGAATGTTCCGAGTGTTCCACTGGCAAATCGCCACAAGTTGTGCTCCAGACCAAGTTCACCCATTACTCCGCGCACAATGAAAAACAAAATGCAGAGCGCAAAACCCAAAAACTTATTGTTCACAAGCACTTGAATGAAAATCGCTAAAAGCGTATAAAGGACAAGTAGTGTTAGAGTGCTGGTGTAAAGTGTGCTAAAATAAATGGGCAGCTCAAATTTGAAATACCCATACGAAGCCTGTATGATCACTCCACAAATGATCAAAACAAACAGCATGATGAGATAAATGAGTACCATGCCCATAAATTTGGATAGCAGACTGACAAAACTTGGCATCGGCATCGCATCAAGGATTAGATTGAAATTTACCGCACGTTCTTTCCATACTAATTCACCGGAGTAAAAAATGGCAATGATGATAAAGAACAATGTAAATCCATCTAGCAACCCAAGTATAGAATAGGTGGTAGGGTAAGAACTTGTTCCATACAATTGGTTCATGTTAAATGCGTTCACCACTAATAGCAACATCCCCGTCAGCAGAATTGCCAAGAATGGAATTTCTTTTATCACAATCTTAAAATTGAAAATAGATAACCTAATGAATTGCTTGATGTAGGTACTCCAATTGATAACTTGATGCACCACGGGAATTTGCACATCTACTTTCTTAGGTTTTTCCTTAACGGTGGATGGTTTTCTTTTGATAAGAGAGTTTCGCACTACGTTAAAAGAGAAACCATAGTAGGTGACTACTAAAGCGAGAGCACCAAAACCAACCCAAATCAGACGATTGTATAGCATGATGCCTTCAAGTGGGACAAGCTTTGTATTCTTTTCAGCTGGGGTCCAATAGCGAGTGACATACTCAAATGTTTGAGAACCAAAAGGGTCAAGCAAGGCTGCTGTTTCTTTCCACTCCACGTCTTCAAGAAACGAGGCGGCTATACTGTACAGCACTAGTAGAATAATCCCTTGCGTATAAATGACAATTGTTTTTCTTCCGAGTGCGCCTGCCATAAAGAACAGTGAACCCATAATGAACAAATTACTGACCCCATAGAATAAGAAAGGTTGAAAATAAGCCCAAGCATTAAAAGGAAGTATTTCCTTGGTTTTCCAATCTACTTCCCAGGGTACATATTTACCTACAGCAAATCCGGTCATTAACCCCATCCAAATACCACTGAAGATAAGCAGCAATACCAAAAACGATCCTCCAAAGCGCCCAAGTAAATAATGAATCTTTTTCATGGGCGTGCTAAACAGTAGTGCTTCCATGTTGTGATCAAAGTCCCTCACGATGGCAACCCCCATGATGGCCGATGTAATCATCATGAATGAAAAAATCAATGCGTTGGTAATATTGGCAATGGCAAAAGGTGAGTTGGCTTTGATTTGACCGGATGCTCCGGTGACACTAACAATAGGGCTGGCTACTACTCCAAAGGCAATGAGGAAAATGATGGCAAAATAAATATAGTTGGCCGCTCGATTCTTACGGTAACTCAACTCGAATAAAAATATCTCTTTTAGCATAGCAGTATTGGGTTAGGCTACTATTTTTTCAGTGGCATTTGAACCGAACACATGTGAGAAGTAAACATCTTCTAAGTCGGCTTGCATATTTTCAAACGATGAGTCGGGCTGAACATCGCTCAAAACCGTGATCTCTGGTCGGCCAGCGATTAAGCGCTCGGAAATCACTGTGAAATTCTTCCTGTACTCTTCGAGTTCTGCTTTTGCGATTCGCTTGCTCCACACTTTACCCTGTACCTCAGCAATAGCATCCAGCGGGCTGCCTTTGTACAAGACTTGCCCTTTGTTTATAATAGCCATGTCGGTGCATAGTTCTTTTACATCTTCTACAATGTGTGTCGAGAGAATGACGATGGTGTTTTCACCCAGTTCAGAAAGTAAATTCAAAAAGCGGTTTCGTTCGGCAGGATCCAGACCAGCTGTTGGCTCATCGACAATGATTAGTTTAGGATTGGCAAGCAATGCTTGTGCGATTCCAAATCGTTGTTTCATACCGCCTGAGTAACCACCCAGGTTTTTGTCTTTGGCAGCCCATAAGTTGGTCTTGTGCAACAAAGCCTCTACTACTGCTTTTCTTTCTTTTTTATCGACAATGCCTTTTAGCACCGCTAAGTGATCTAGCAATGTCACAGCATCGACTTTTGGATATACCCCAAACTCCTGTGGCAAGTAGCCTAACGTTTTCCGCACCTCTTCCTTCTGAGTGAGTACGTTGATGTCGCCTAGTTGAATCGAGCCACTATCGGCTTCTTGTAGCGTGGCGATGGTTCGCATTAGCGAAGATTTGCCTGCGCCATTTGGGCCGAGCAAACCAAACATGCCTTGGTTTATGGTTAAATTAATATCTTTTAGTGCTTGTACTCCATTGGAGTAGGTTTTGTTGAGATTTTGAATGATGAGTTGCATAGAGAAATTTGTGGGGTTTTGTTAGCAAAGGCGAAAACACAAGTTGGTTATGATCGATAAAAATAGGAATTAATACATGGTATTTTTAAAATGAGAATGAAAAAGTGGCTCTAAAAAACAAGTTCTCTGATGCTTTTTCAAACTGGTAAGCCCCATGGCGGTAAAAAACGGCAGCACCCAAACCCAAATAAGCGATATTGGCATATTTAAATCTTAATAAGTTGTTGAAACCAGTACCTGTTTCAAAAAATCCATTGTTAAATGGTTGAAGCGAAACGGACGTGCTTGCATGCGCACTCGCATTTGCCAACATACCAATACCTGCGCTGTGGTAAACGATCCATTCAGGCTTACTGTAGCGCGAATTTAAAAGGACATTGCCAAAATTGTGGTTAAAGAAAACAGATCCATATTGAGAGGTAGCAAACTCATATAACCCCATGGTTTGAAAAAATTCATCTACAAAAATATTTTCCGCTTCTTTTGCACCTCGCCCATTGTACAATTTGCCATAAGGTGCAATTCCATCTACGAAGCCCGCGTGAACCGATAAATGCGTTTTACCTTTTGGCCTATATTTGAATTGAAATCGCGAGGAAAAATCAAAACGCTGATATCGGAAATTCTGAGCTTCAAACAAATTGACGCTGCGGGCATAAGAAACAGAAACCATGGGCCACTCACGCCCCAGCAGCACTTTTTTTCCAGCGAGCTGCATGAAGTTTTCACTACCAGCATAGCGAATGGTGGCTCCCACTTCGGCAATACTAAATACGGAAAGGGCTTCGCCATTAAGCTGCAAAGAATAGTTGTAGGCAGGGCGAATGTCGTTTTTTGAAATAAATCCACTGGCATGTATTCGGGGTAATAGCCGGTGTGTAATCTCTCCTCGAAATGCTTCGATGCGATCGTATTGCGAACTCACCAGCCTACGGAGGCCCTCATAGGGGTTTGTAAAATCGCGCTGTATATTGGCATTAGAATACCCCGTTTCGTAGATGTCTCTAGCATATTGCAGCGAAACAGAGAAGTCTTTGTTAGGGTTAATATTGAAACGCAATTCTCCGCCATACTTCCATTGTTCATCTTTAAATCCATAGGCTGCGTATCCACCAACTCGAATCCACTTTGAGAAACGATTGCTGGTATAAATACCTGCCCCCAAACGAAAGCCCTCATACCCGTTAATATGCATTAACCGGGTGAGGTCCAATTCGAACTGGCCTATTGGAATAGAATTAGTGGCAAGGGCTTCCATTCCTTTCTCAAACCAACTAAACTTTTTCATGACGGAATCCATTGTCACGTAGGTCTTGCTTTCTTTAGTATCCAATGGTTCAGTTCGGTATTTTTCTAGGTTTGCAAGGTTGATTTCTGCTGAAGGCGGTGACAAATCCACTTTAATATCACCAAACTCAGACTTATTCAACGGTAAATTAATTTGAATATCTTTCAAGAAGCTGCGATGTTGTGCAACGATGTGACTTCCGTATCCGCCAAAGTTAAAAAAGTCGATATCTGTGTTAAGTTGCACGGGAAACCACTTTCCATTAATTCGTTCATAGTTTTGTTGGATACGAATTCCCGTAAGCGCTAATGAATCTGATGATGACGCGATGATGTTTTTTATTGCGTAGCCATTGGTGCTTATCGAAACCATGCCCTTCAACCCTGTGATCAATTTACCTTTTCTCGGCTCATATTGAATCACGTAAACCGTATCATTTTCAAAAAAGGTAGTGTCGGTTAGGTAGAAATCGTAGCGGTCTTCTGAGTTCTTGCTGATGGGATTAAGGAAATCTTTTCCTAAGAGAGAAATATTATCGCTGTAAAAGGAGAACGGCTGGTAATCGGTGGCCACATTTGCGAAAAGTGGACTTTTGAACCCAGATGCTTTGAACCCAATGAGTATTTCCTTTTGCCTGTCGGGATTGATCACCTTTTTTTCTGTCACAGACTCAGTCATGAAAAAGTACATCCTGCTTGTGAGGCTGTCCCATTCCAATAGGTCTTTTTGAGTTTTTGTTTTGGTGGAGCTTGAATTTCTAAGACTATCTGATTTTCGCTTATACTTCTCATTCATTTCAGTTGGGCGAACGATGAATTTGTTGTAAGAGTAGTATTGATAGCTCTGTAAGTTATCTGGGTTGTGAAGTGATTTACTTTTTACTGCGTTTCGAATAATCCGAAAAGCCGGATTTTCTTCCGCAAAAAAAGTAAGTTCACTTAATACGGTTTCGCTCGGCTTAAGCAGAATTGTTTTTGATTTCTTAAAATAGCTGACTGGTCGACTAACTCGCTGGTAACTCACATGAGAGATTAAAATCATGCCGTTATAGTTCTCAGGTACTCGTAAACTAAAGTTCCCTTCAATGTCGGAAGTGGTACCTCTTATTCCATCTGCCAATGCGATATTCGCAAAAGCTATCGCCTCATTTTTGAGGCTATCTACAATTTTTCCGGAAATAATTTGACCATTTGCACAGCAAAAGCCGAGAAGTAATGGGAGGACAAAGAGGAACTTTCTCATGTGGTCGATGCTAATTAGTAACTTGTTCTCCTTTAAAATTACGTGGCATACGTTCGATTGATGTTTTTTGTTACACGATTCAATATATGTCTAATCTTTTTTCTAAAATTGGCGTGTTGACTTTAACAAGTTCAAAGAAAATGTTGAGAACGTACGACCATCACATCGGTTGAAAACGCCACCATGGGATATCTGTAAGTTGTATCCTCCTTTTAAGCCAATTGCAATCAGCAAAAAAATAGTCAGTGATTGGTATAATGAATCCGGGAACTTGAGATCACTTTTCAGTCGGGCAGTGACGATTCCCAAAAGAAAAGCCAACACCATCGGGGGAAGAAGGCTGAGAAAAGCAGAACTTAAATCCATGGGCAATTTTTGATGAACATACTACAACAAAACTGTTTACAGACTGCTATCTGAACCGACAAGAGCCAACGTTTTCTATTTGATAAACTGAACTTTATTTTTTGTGAAGTTTTTTAAAAATTTCCAGGCACACCCACGCATCGGTGGCGGCATAGCTGATTTGTTTTTCGTTGAGTGTGTCGGCTTCCCAATTACTGGTTTGGGCACTTTTTGAAATTCGAAAGCCCAACAATAGGGCGGTTAACTTTTTTACACTTTCCACCTCAAGGCCAGCCTCTTTGCTGAGGTGAGCGAGTTCAACAAATCCGGCAGGATGATAGTGATGCAGTTTTTGAAGTCCCTTGATATCATCGCGCAGTGCAACACCTGCTTTTAAAATAGATTCGTTTTCCAAAAAATCAATGATGGGTTGAGTCAAACCCGTTTCATTGAGCCTGATCAGGTAGACTTTTTCAGGCAGCGCTATTTGTAGCAACGCCACTTTGTTAGAATGGCCACTAACAAAAACAGGCTTTGTTTCGGTATCGAACCCCACCAATTTATGTTTGCCTATTTCGGCAAATGCTTTTTCAACTTTCTCGCGGCTGGTAATCACAGCCACCTTTCCATCAAAGGCACCCAAGGGGAGGTCGTTGATCTCCTCGTTGGTAATGGTTGTCTTATTCGGTAGGTGCGTCATCCAACCTGCGGATTTTGTAATTCAAGTAAGCCATAAGTACGGTCATCATAGGGCTGATGATACAAAAGAAACAATAGGGTGCATAGGTCCATGTCGAGATGCCCAGCACTTTTGATTGTGTCGCTCCGCAGGTGTTCCAGGGAACTAAAACCGAGGTAACAGTGCCAGCGTCTTCTAGTGTTCTGCTTAGCAATTCAGGCTTGTAACCACGCTTCCGATAAGTGTCGGCAAACATTCTGCCAGGCACGGCAATGGCCATGTATTGATCACCTGCCGTCAAGTTGAAGAAAATACTGGTGACGGCTGTTGAGGCAACAAGCGATCCGGTTGAGTGTGCCCATTTGATAATTTCTTCCACGATTCGTTTCAGCAAACCGCACGATTCCATAACACCACCAAAAATCATTGCACCCAAAATCAACCAAATGGTATTGAGCATGCCGGCCATTCCACCAGATGAAAGCAGTTCACTGATCATCGCGTTGTCTGTTTGTATGTTGATCGATAATGCTAACGATTTCATGACGGCTACGAAAGATGATTTTACGGGGTCATCGGTAATACCTGAAACCTGGGCGATAATCTGGGGTTGGAAAATAATGGCAAAAATTCCACCTAAAATGGAGCCGACAAGAAGGGCAGGAATAGCCGGTACTTTGCGAACGATCATGAACAACACGAGTGCCGGCACTAAAAATAAAATAGGATTCAGGTTGAAAGCGCTATCTATAGAGGTTAATACGGCATCTGTATTTACGACTCCGGCTGTGTCTAGCGTAAAACCCCAGATAAAAAAAATGATCAGCGTGATGATAAGTGTAGGCACCGTTGTAATCACCATATACCGAATATGGGTAAACAAATCCGTGCCGGCCATTGCCGGAGCCAAGTTGGTAGTATCCGACAATGGTGACATTTTATCACCAAAATAGGCGCCTGAGATCAAGGCCCCAGCGATTACACCTTCGTGGATACCCAGTGTTTTTCCAATGCCGAGCAGCGCGATGCCCACCGTGGCAATCGTAGACCAGGAGCTGCCTGTGGCAAGAGAAACAATACAGCAAACAATGCAAGCCGCAAATAAGAAAAACGTAGGGTTCATGATCTTCAGCCCATAATAAATCATGGCGGGTACAATGCCGCTCAATAGCCATGCGCCAGAGAGCGAACCAATCACTAACAGAATCAGCATTGCGCCCATGGCTGAACTGATACTTTTGACAATACTAATTTCAATTTCTTCCCACGAGTGGCCTAACCTCCAGGAGACAATACCCGCGACAGACGCAGCAAGCACTAGTGCAATTTGATTAGGACCGTCTGTCGCGCCCGACCCAAATACAATGACATTGATTGCCAAAAGAATAACAAGAATGAAAATGGGGATGAAAGCATGAAGTAGAGTTGGCCTGCTAGGTTTCGTCATCGGGTCATTTTAGGCGGTTAAGGTAAGAATAAGTGTTGAAGTTTTAATGGCATCAGTTTTCAGTCATTCAGATTGATTTTTATTCATAACTTTTCGCTTTAAACTTGATTTATGTTCGATATGGCCAAAATACTTGAAAAAGCCAAGCATTCTGGATTTTACCTAAAGCTGTTAAACTGGGGCCTGTACCGCATGGTACCCTTCAACAAGCCGCATGGTTTTCGAGTTGTTGAAATAGATGACTTCCGGTTAAAGACATTGATGCCTTACAGAAGAAGTAACTTCAATCATATCAAAGGCTTGCACGCGTGTGGGTTAGCCACTATTTCTGAGTTTGCGACCGGATTCTTGTTGTTGAATGCCTTGGGTCAAAAAAAATATCGAATGATATTGCAAAGATTAGAGGTCAACTATTTGTATCAAGGGAAAATGGACGCAACCGCAGAGTTCAAGATTTCCAAGGAATGGATCGAAGAGAAAATAGCGATTCCCCTAAAGACGCAAGACACTGTGGTCGTTCCTTGCGAAGTAAAGGTGCATGACACAAAAGGCAATCATCTGACAACCGCAGTGGTGCATTGGCAGTTTAAGGAATGGAGCAAGGTGAAAACCAAGACTTGACAATTTTCTAATTTGCTTTAGCTTTGATTTGTAAATAGTTATTTTATCATTCTTGTCCGACTAAACTAGTCTAAAAAGTCATATTTCCGTAGGGGAATTAGGTCTTAAAATGACGCTTCGTTTTTAGGGGTAGTTGCCTTACGCGATGAACA
>JADBYQ010000092.1 GCA_020402945.1 Cytophagales bacterium
AGAATAAAGTGATCGTTCCGCTCGACATGACGAAGAGGCCTTACATCCCACAACAAGATGTATCGTATATGGCGGGGTACGGTGTTGCGATCAAGAATAGTTTTCTTAACTTAGTTCCTCCACGTGGGACAGGTTGGCGTTTCAAAAGCCCGCCACATCCGATACACACACGTTATATGCCATTTTTGCGAACCGACCTAATTCCGTATGAACTTATACGACTGCATTTCAAATGACGACATAGCTGGTGCGACAAATTTGTTACAGCAAGGACACAATCCTAATCAATTAGACGATTACGGGCAGACACCACTCTTTAGAATAGTTTACAACAAATCACCGCGACAAAAGGAGCTTTTAAAACTATTCATTGACTTTGGCGCAAATGTTAATTTCCAAAAGCCTGATGACGGAGCGACTCCTCTTCATCACTCACGGGGTGACATTGCAGATATTTTGATTAAAAGTGGAGCGGACACAACTATTAAAACAAAATCAGGCTCGACACCATTGCACAATGCTCTTGACATTGCGACAGCTAGGATTTTAGTTGACAATGGACTTTCTATCAACGCTAAGGACAATTATTCTTCAACTCCGTTGCACAGTTTTGTTTACTTTGACATTGAGTTAGTTCAATTTGCAATTAGTAATGGTGCTGACATCGCAGCGAGAGACATTAATGGTTTTACTCCTTTAATTTGTTTAGCCCAGACTGAATATGTGACAAAGATTGAGGGTAAAATAGATACTATCATTCAAAAGTCCCAACTGCTTTTGGACTCTGGAGCAGATATTAATGCGATAGACATTCAAAATAAAAATGCTTATGACCACGCTATTATGGTTGACAATATAAAACTTGCGGACTGGTTACGTTACAGACAAAAGAGTAAAAACGGCATATAACAATGTATTTGCGTCAAGCGGGGTTGACGTGTAATCCAACGTTTTCGTATCTTTAGTGCGTTCGGTGTCGGGGACACCGCGCGGCTTCGGAAGCCCCGCTCGAACGCAAATACTCACGTTGGGCGCAATATTCGTGACGACTAAGCTGACGACAATGATTGATAAAATCAGAAAATATTTCTCGGACAGAAAAGAGAGTAGAAAATTGGAGAGAGAAAAATTCTATGCAGACACATTAGCTCTGGGTTTTGACAAAATTGAATTTCCAATTATAATTCAAGACGGACACGACTTATCAATCGTTGGCGACAGAGAACACTTTTTCGGGGACGCGGACATATACTTCTACGAGTTTGACAGCAGCATGAGATTAATTGATGTTAACGGCAGACAATTTACATGGGGATACAGCACAGGACAAAAATCAAACTATCCCGACAGATTTATAAAACAGCTGACGGTTGACGAACTAAGAGAAATTGCGAACCAGTACTTTAAGGACTCAAAGCAAAAGCCGGACATCGGGGACGAGAAAACGACAAAAGAATTGATCGACAAAATTTGGGACTATCTTTAAGTTACGAGAAGGAATACTGCGCCCAACAATGTATTTGCGTCAAGCGGGGTTGACGCGTAATCCAACGTTTTCGTATCTTTAGTGCGTTCGGTGTCGGGGACAGGACGTGGCTTCGGAAGCCCCGCTCGAACGCAAATACTCACGTTGTGGGCAAGCTGGCGTGAAAACTCCGACAACTAATGACTGACGAACAAATAAACGAACTCGCAGACAACTTGGACTCTGGATTAAGGTGTTTTGTTCACAAGGGTAAAAAGACAATTGTGACGACTCCCGACACAATAAACAATCCCGACTGCGACTCAGAATGGTGGGACGAGGCAACTGAAGAAATCGAAAACAATTTTGACAGTTATGTGGAAATTGAAAAAATGGACAGCCATGAATCATTTCGACTAATGGAAAAATTTATAGATACGGTCGACAACGTACCGGTGCATGACAGACTTGAAGAGGCATTAAGACGACCCAAACCATTTGCAAACTTTAAATTTGACATTGATAACTCTGGACTCTACCGACAGAAGTGGTTTGACTTTAAAAAACTACAGATGATTGAATGGGTACGGGGACAGGTAATTGTAAATGACCTGTGAATAGCCAGCCAGCCCACAACAAAATGTTTCTTCAATGGTGCGGTGAGGTGTAGCCCAAAGTTTATATCTTCGTTCAACGTTTTGTGTCGGG
The DNA here is from genome assembly GCA_020402945.1 of Cytophagales bacterium. Taxonomy (GTDB): domain Bacteria; phylum Bacteroidota; class Bacteroidia; order Cytophagales; family Cyclobacteriaceae; genus ELB16-189. Next base: position 2,174 of record JADBYQ010000092.1, read on the forward strand.
GACAGGACGCGGCTTCGAAACCGCACCACTGAAGAAACACAAACGTTGGCGTTAATTGCATAAAGAAAATATGAGACTATTTACGACACTGATTTTAATTGTTATTCATTTGGACCTCTTGGGACAAGAAACCAAGTTTGTATTGAAAGAAGGTCAAGGGTTTACAGAAGAATATGACGTTTTAAAAAGTGACAAGAAGGTTAAACATGGGACCTATGTAAAATATAGGCAACCTTTTGGTCAATACGTGATAATAGAGTCAGGTGCTTATCAAAATGGGGAAAAACACGGACAATGGGAGACATTTTACAATGAGACGTCACGAAAGACATGGAACAAGCTAAAAGAAAAAGGAAACTTCGTAAATGGAAAGAAAAATGGACTTTGGACTTATTACTATTTAGACACAGCTGCAAACACCACAAATGTTGAAAAGTCTGGAGCGAACGGAAAATCTAAATCAGTTTATGTTAGTATTGACCAGAAAAACGAAAAATTAAGGCAAGCAGGAATGTTCCTTAACGACAAAAGAGTTGCAGAGTGGGTTTCATTTGATCATGAGGGCGAAGTCTTCCAACGATACAATTTTTCTAAATCAAAATTAGTCTTCGAAAAAAGTTTAGAAGATTCAACTTCATATAACGCAAATCGGAAACCACTTTTTATTGGCGGGCTTCTTTGTCTTTCCAACTTTCTTGCCAATAATGTAAACTATGTACAAATAGTAAGTAAAGTTGACAGGGATTCAACATATGCAACAATTAATTTTATAATTGACGAACAGGGTAAAACACAAAGTGTTGATATTGTAACAAACTATGACAACAAACCATTTAAAGATGAGATACAGAGACTAATCAGTCTGACTGACTTTTATTGGTTACCTGGACTAAAGGAAGGCCTCAAGATAGCACTGCCTTGTAAGTTAATATATAACATCGTCCGGTCAGTGAACGATCAAAATTTCAAATCATGGCGGACTTCTTTTGAGATAGTTGAGTAAATGCAACTACCGCCAACAAGATGTATCGTATATGGCGGGGTATGGTGTTGCGATCAAGAATAGTTTTCTTAACTTAGTTCCTCCACGTGGGACAGATTGGCGTTTCAAAAGCCCGCCACATCCGATACACACACGTTGGCGGTAATGCCTCCGGACAAAGACGACAAACAATTAACGACAGACAAATGAGAATACTTTTACGACTTAAACATTGGCAACTATTTCTACTGACTTGGGGACTACCAATCCTCATGAATTTTTTCACGTTTTCAAATCCTGGACTAATTATCAAACTTTTTCCTGTTATGATGATTGTGTTTGCAATCGGAATATTTGGTTGGGTTTGGGCTATCTCGACAGAACTTCAAACGAAATTGCCGACTGACGTAAAACTTAACGTTGGACAATTCAAGATACTTTTCCTAATCCCTATCGTTTACATTCTGGGGCTAACAATTTGGATGAGTTATAACTTTTATGGCGGACAAAGTGGACAGGGAGATGACATTGGAGGAGTAATTGGACTTATAATTTTCCTTCATCTGCTTTCTATGGTTTGTATTTTCTTGGGACTTCGATTTGCCGCCAAGACAATGAAATCAGTTGAACTCGGACGAATGGCAAAATTTGGGGACTATGCTGGAGAATTTTTTCTAATTTGGTTTTCACCAATTGGAGTATGGGTTCTTCAACCACGACTAAATAAATTGACTGAGGACTAGAGGCACTACCGCCAACAATAAGTTTGCGCAAGGCGGGGCGGACGTGTGGCTTGCAAGGTTCGCGGTTTTTTAGTTCATTTATCTTGCGGACGGGACGCAGGTATTAACTTCCCGCCCTGCGCAAACTTTAGCGTTGTGCGCAAGCTGCTTAAATGAAATTAGACCAAGACATAAAGGACGACAGGGACAGATTAAGCTCTGAATTAATATGGCTTAACTTAACAGTCAGTGTTGCTCGCAAAATAATTGACTTTCCGTGGACTGAGCTCAACGTTATGGGTAAATACAAACACTTTGCAAATGTTACCTTTAAGAACAACTTTGAATATGCTGTGGTCATTATTAGAAAGTTGTATTACGACACCAACAAAGACTGCTTGACTTTACCCAGACTAAAAAACAAGATTATTAAGAATTTGACTAGCCAAGAAAAAGCAATTCTTAAGCAAGAGTTAAAGCCAATTGAATTAGTTTTAAAGTCGTACGCTGACACTATTAATGACTTGAGAAACGAAAGATTTGCTCACAAGATTGACCCAGTGGTCAATGGAAAACCAAAAGAATACTATCTTACCTTCAACCAGCTTGAACTAGTTGCCGAACAACTGAATAAATATTTTAGAGCAATCGGGGACATTGTTTTTAATACAAGCTATGAGTTAATACCCATGGAGTACAACAAAAAATACAACAAAGGACTTACCGACTTTGAACTTGTATTGGAGAAAATCGCGTTGGAGAGCGACTGGCTAAGACTAAAAGAACAAAGACCGGAGACTTGGGACTCTTTAGTTGAAAGATGGACAAAGAATGGTAAGTTGAAAAAATATTTAGAAGCGATAAATAAATATCGGGACAAATTAAGTCTAAAAGAAATTACTGTTTAGCAGCCAGCGCACAACAATGTATTTGCGTCAAGCGGGGTTGACGCGTAATCCAACTTTTTCGTATCTTTAGTGCGTTCGGTGTCGGGGACAAGGCGTGGCTTCGGAAGCCCCGCTCGAACGCAAATACTCACGTTGTGTGTAATACCCGCCCGACAAAGTAGAGTTTCATTGCGCACAGTCAGGCACATTTGCATTGCCACACATCCGACACTCAAACCAAAGCAATGCAAAAGAGCCTGCCTCTCCCACCCGCGACTTCCCGACAAAACCGGGGACTGAAAAGCAAGGCGAGAGAAATCAATTTCGGTTCGCGGACAAATTTCAGTTTGGCTGACAGTGAAAGAAAAGAAAACTCAAGACTAAATTCAAAAACATGTCCGCAGACAATTTACCACGGTGGACAAATTTCTAGCCCGCTGACAACTAATAAATTTTGAAGAGTAAAAACAGAATTTACATTTCGTTTACATTTTTTTACGAGCGATTTACTAAGTTAGAAACAAAAGAGTTGTAGCTTTATTGGCTTTAATCTTTGAGCTGACACTTAAAAAAAATAGGACATGCTTAAGAACTATATCACCATTGCCATCCGCAACATTCGTAAGCGAAAGTTTTTTGCCGGCATCAATATATTAGGTATGACTGCCGGCATAACGGCTTGTTTACTCATTGCCTTGTATGTGATTGATGAATTTAGTTACGATCGTTTTCACGCGAATGCCGATCGGATGTACCAAGTTGGGCTGCACGAGAAGTTTGGCGAGCGAGATGTGAGGAGGACATCTGTTTGCCCACCCTTAGCAGATGCGATGATGGCAGAAATACCTGAAGTGGAGTCCACCGTGAGGATGAGTCCTTGGTTGAAACTAGACATACATTATCAGGAAAAGTCAACCACCGAGTATAAAGTGTTTTTTACGGAAAGCAACTTTTTTGAATTCTTCTCCTTTAAACTCATTTCTGGGAATGCCAGAACCGCCTTGAAAGAGCCTAACTCAATTGTGCTTACCGAGAAGACAGCGCTCAAATTATTCGGTGATGAAAACCCACTTGAAAAAATAGTCATCATCGGTGAGGGTGAATACAAGGCGACCTATAAAGTGACAGGTGTAGCAGCCGATTGCCCTAGCAACTCACATTTTAGTTTTGACGTATTGGTTTCGGCTGACGGGCCGGATAATTACTTCAAATTAAACGCGTGGCTTAACAGTGGTGTATACACTTACTTTCTGTTGCAGAAAAACACGCCCGTTTCTGAGGTCGAGAAAAAATTTGAAAACATAGTGACTAAATATGTAACCCCTGAACTGCAGAAATTTTTAGTCAACAGCTTGGATCAGGTTCGTAAGTCTGGGGGAATCTATAGTTTCTACGCTACAAAAATCACTGATATCCATTTGAAGTCAACTTCGCAGTTTGATATAGAGCCCAGTGGGAACATGATGTACATTTACATCTTTGGCGGCATAGGCATTTTTATCGTAGCTATCGCCTGCATCAATTTCATGAACATGTCCACTGCGCAATCTACCGGTCGCGCAAAGGAAGTCGGCTTGCGCAAAACCTTGGGCTCACTTCGCAGCCAGATGATCTGGCAATTTCTTGCTGAGTCGATGCTCTACAGTTTGGTGGCTGTTGCCTTGGCCATAATGCTTTGCTACTTTTTGCTGCCTGCTTTCAATATACTTTCTGGAAAAGACTTGTCGATGATCCATTTACTGGATATTAAATTTATGTTGGGGGCTGGAATTATGTTGTTGATTGTTGGTTTGCTTGCAGGAAGCTATCCAGCATTTTACCTTACCTCATTTAGTCCAGTTGAAGTGCTGAAGGGGAAAGTTACCTCAGGGCTCAAGAGCAAAGGCATCCGTAGCACGTTGGTAGTGTTTCAATTTGCTATTTCTATTTTCCTCATCATCTTCACTTTGGTTGTTTATGCTCAAATCAATTTCATGCAACAACAGCAAATGGGCATGGACAAAGAAAATGTGTTGGTTATTGAAGCTGGGGATCGACTTGGCAAAAATGGGGAGGCCTTTCGCAATGCAATTGCTCAGCAATCGGGAGTATCAAAAGTCAGTTTTACCGTCAACAAGTTTCCAGGAGTTTACAGCCCTGGTGTGATGCGCTCTGCCAGATCATCTGGAGATCATTTTGTTGGAGTTTATCGAGCCGATTTTGACTTTCAAGATGTGATGAAGTTTGAGATGAAGGATGGCCGTTATTTTTCAAAGGACTTTCTGGCTGATTCTACCGCGGTGGTTATCAACGAAGCAGCCGCAAAGGAATTTGGATTTGATAAGGCAGAAGGGCAAGAGATTCTTCATAGTCCAAATGGTTCTTTCGTTCCAGCGCACGTTATCGGCATTATGAAAGATTTTAATTTTGAAAGCTACCACGACAAAGTGCGACCGTTAGCTATTTTTCCATGGCCTTTCTCTGCGGCAAACATGATGGTGCGCTACGAAGGCAATGCCCAAACATTGATAGACAACACCTCAAAACTCTGGAAGCAATATGCCGGCTCCGAACCATTCGAGTATTCTTTCATGGATGAAAATTTTGACAAACTTTTTCGTTCCGAGCTTCGGATGGGTCAAGTGTTGAGCGTATTCTCAGGCTTGGCCATTTTCATTGCTTGCCTTGGTTTGTTCGCGCTTGCCGCATTCACGGCAGAACAGCGCACCAAAGAGATCGGCATTCGTAAAATACTGGGCGCATCGGTGGGCTCGCTTTCAATGATGCTGACGAAAGAATTTATTGTGCTCGTGGTTATTGCGTTTATACCTTCGGCTGTGCTAAGTTGGTGGGCATCGTCTCAGTGGCTGAATGAATACGCTTACCGTGTGAACATTAATCAATTTATTTTTGTCGGTGCTGGTGTATCTGCCATCGCAATCGCTTGGCTTACGGTTGGATATCAGTCAATCAAAGCTGCAAGAGCTAATCCCGTGGACTCATTGAGACATGAATAATCCAACCGCACACTTGCCCAAGCCACACGTGCTGACACACATCCAAAGCTTGTGCAAGAGTGCTCAGTGCGGAGCATGGCGGGTACTACACACAACAATGTATTTGCGTCAAGCGGGGTTGACGCGTAATCCAACGTTTTCGTATCTTTATTGCGTTCGTTGTCGGGGACAGGACGCGGCTTCGAAAGCCCCGCTCGAACGCAAATACTCACGTTGGCAGTAATAGGCGCGGGACAATTTGGTCATCTAACGGGTGACACTCTACTAACAAAGACTTCCCAAGTGGCAAGTTAACGGCTTTGGTACAACTTGGACTGTGAAAAAATAAATAACGTTGGACAAATGAGAGAGCAACGGCCGACCCTTCGCATTTTTAAGAAGAGTCGTCCTCCGAATTACCCCGCGCTTTTGGCACATGCCATAGCCGCGCAAACCCATCGCGACACCAAAGCTATGGCAAGAGCCAAGCTAATTATTTAACTTTCATCTATGATAAAGAAATTTATTAAAATAGCCGGTGTTGGAAGATTTCTAAACTATACGCATAGTTCGGTACCTGGGCCATTCAGAACTTCCGACTTTGAAAGAGTCAACCTCGTTTATGGAGAAAATGGAAGTGGAAAAACGACCCTTGCACTTATCTTAAAATCGCTCAAGGGTAACAACCCACTTCTTGCAAAGAAGCAATCATTTGATCGCTCAGTTCCTCAAGCAGTGGAAGTTTTAACTGATGTAACTCCTGCGCCAAATTTTAAATATGTTAATCTTAACTGGGACAACCACTATCCAAACATTGAGATTTTTGACGTTCATTTCATTAACGAAAATATCTACACAGGCTTAGAAATTCAGAATAGTCATAAAAGGAATCTATTTGAAATAATTTTTTGGCCAACAAGGGATACAACTAAAGGCCGCCATAGAATCAATTAAAGCACAGATACAAACAACGCAAGGTCAAATTAGAGAAACAACCGAAAAGATCGAGATTGGAATTGGTCACACTTTTACTGCGACCGAATATTCCGCGATGGCCGTTGATCCTGCCATCGATCAGAAGATTGAAGCAAAGAGATCTGAAATTTCAACGGCCCAAAGTTTTCAAGAGATTCAAAGTAAACCAACGTTAACAGACATCCCTCTCATTATTCTTCCTTACGTAAAAGTGGATTTGATTGCCTGCCTTACGAAGTCTATTGACTCAATTTCAAGCGACTATCTTGAAAAAGTTAGAGCCCATAAGAGCCATCTATCAATGGGGAATGATTCGGAAAGGTGGATTAAGCAAGGATTCGAAGTTATCAAAGATAATTCATGCCCCTTCTGTCTTCGTCCCTTCGATCCAGTACCGGAGATTGTCACAGCTTATAACCAGTATTTTAATGAGGAGTATAACCAACTACTTCGATCCCTGTCTCAATTGAGCTCGACTGTTATTGGTTTTAATTTGGAAGCACGAATTCTTCAAGTGGACTCAAGAATCACTTCAAACTTGGCCCTTCTTGGATTTTGGGAAAGGCATATTCCAAATCCTCCAATTCTAAATTCATTGTCTGAAGAAATCAGTGACCTAAATAGTGCATTCGAGGCTATTAAACTCGCTCTTAGAAACAAGGCAAGCAATCCAATTCAAAGTATTGATGGTGCTGCGGTAGAAGCATTTCAATCATTGATTGAAAACCTCAACCAGAAATTAACCGCCTACAATTCTGAAATCAGAAACTACAATACTAAAATATCAGCGTTGAAGTCATCCACACGGCAAAACATTCCCCAACTTGAATCCGAGTTGAGGAGACTCAACGCTATAAAACTTCGCTCTGATACCACAATATCATCTCAATGCACTACCCTTTCTGGACAAGTTCAGAGCCTGTCAACATTAAACACTCAGAAGACAACGAAACAAGCTGAACTAGACAATTACTCCGTTACTGTTTTTCAAGGGTATTCACTTCGCATCAACCAGTATTTGCAAATATTTGCTCCTTACTTGGAAATACGCGACCTGAGTAGTGGCTACGTTGGACAAAGCACATCTCCCAGTGTGAACTACGCACTGCATGTTCACGGCACTGAAGTAAAGCAAGACGATAGTACATATCCCTCATTCAAATACACACTGAGCGAAGGTGATAAAAATGCACTAGCCCTTTCTTTTTTCTTAGCAAAACTCGAATCAGACAGTAATATTCAAAACAAAGTTGTTGTCTTTGATGATCCTGTTTCTAGTTTTGATCTGAATAGAAAGTCCGCTACTATTAACAAATTAGTTAGCATTGCTTCGCAAGTAAAGCAGCTCTTTGTTCTCACTCATAACATAGTATTTGCAGGAGAGTTCTGGAAGAATGCCCAGCAGGTGAGTTTAACCAGTCAATGTTCTAAAGTTGAATTTATTAATAACACAAGTTGTATAGTTGAATACAATATTGACACTGAAACACTGTCTTCTGTTCTAAAAGACAGCTTATTGATAAAAAACTATTTGACAAATGGCTGCCTGTCTGACCAAGAAAGAAGAGCAATCGCAAGATCATTACGGCCCGCCTTGGAAAGCTATTTTCACTTAAAGTTCTTTGACTTAGTTTCGAACAATGACTGGATGGGTGACTTTATATCGAAGGTTAGAAATGCTATAAGCACTGACCCATTCTTCAGGCTTCAAAGCAGTCTCGCGGAACTTACGGACATAAACGATTACTCAAAGACTTTTCATCATAGATTTAATACAGCTTGTGATAATCAACCAATCACTGACGCGGAACTAAAGACTTATTGCCAGCGGACACTTAAGTTGATTCAAGTCATTTAAGTTTAAATTGATCCGCACACACTTTGTCTAGCCGCACTGGCAGCGCGCATCCAAAGCTAGCCAAAGAGTGTGCTCAGTGCAGTGTAAGTTGCCGGAGTAACGAAAAATGCCCACCGCACGACTGACTAACAAAAAGGTTGTGTAACGTTAACGGGGGACGAAAGACACGGCTACGAATGAAGTGAGGAGAAGGGGCCTACTACTGCCAACAATGTATTTGCGTCAAGCGGGGTTGACGCGTAATCCAACGTTTTCGTATCTTTAATGCGTTCGGTGTCGGGGACAGGACGCGGCTTCGGAAGCCCCGCTCGAACGCAAATACTCGCGTTACCGCCA
>JADBYQ010000093.1 GCA_020402945.1 Cytophagales bacterium
AGAATTTAGAATTTAGAATTTAGAATTTAGAATTTAGAATTTAGAATTTCCAGAATGGATTCAATTTTTACGATGCTCTTTAACCCTGGCGAATCTTCCACTCCGCTATTGACATCAATGGCGTGTAGATTCATTGTAGAAAGCCTTTTTATTCCAGAAATATTTTCAAGTGTTAAACCACCACCCAAGAAAAAGGGAACTCGTTGATGATAGTTAGTTAATAAATTCCAATCGAAAGGAATGGCATTGCCCCCGTAAAATTTGCCTTTCGTATCGAATAAAAAATAATCAACCACTCCTTCGTAGGGCGCTGTCGTATCGAAATCAAAAGTTGCATCAACAGAAAATACTTTGATTACCCCAACACCAAGCTCTTTTAGCACTCGACAATCCTCAACAGATTCGTGTCCATGCAACTGAACAAAATCCAATTTAAATTTTGCTACCAACTTCTTAATCACTTCCACTTCTTCATTGACAAAAACCCCTACTTTTTTGATTGACTTTGGCAGTACAGGCATTTTGAAATCCACACCCACATGGCGCGGTGATGGCTCGTAGAAAATAAAACCCATGTAATCCGGATTCAAAGAAGCTACTTCCACGATGTTATCGCGGTTGCCACAAACTTTAAGTGCTATAGAACGACCCTCTGCCATTTATTTGGTCAGTTGGTTTAACTCTTCAATGAAATCTTTCGCTGCTTGCTCCGGTCGACTATGCTTCATAAAAGTCTCTCCCATCAAAAAACCTTCATACCCATGCTTTCTTAGTTCCACAATAGCTGCGGGTGAATCAATGCCACTTTCAGAAATCAATACTTTTTCTTTCGGCATGAATGGGGCTAATTTTTTTGAAATTTCGAGCGAAACAACAAAGGTTTTCAAATCACGATTGTTAACACCAACCAAATCAACTTCCGCTTCGTGATTGGATGTTAACTCTTCTGCCGTATGTACTTCCATCAAAATCTCCAGCCCCAATGATTTCGCAAATAGCGCCAGCTCATTTAATCGTTTAACAGGCAGAGCAGCAGCAATTAACAATATAGCATCTGCACCAATCGATTTTGCTTCCACTATCTGGTATTCATCCACTATAAAATCCTTCCGCAGAATCGGACAAAAATTGAATTTCCTCGCCATCGTCAAGTCGTCACTACTGCCTCCAAAAAATTCTTTATCTGTAAGGATCGATAGCGCGGATGCGCCTGCCTGCATGTACCCAATGGAGGTTCGCTCGATAGAAACGTTCGAATTAATCGTTCCCTTCGAGGGTGATTTCCGTTTGATCTCTGCAATGATGCCAGATTTGTCTTTTCGTTGCACGTACTTCTTCAGGGAAACTGTGGGGGAAGAAAAGAAAATACTCTGTTCTAAAAGCTTCACTGGATAAAGACTCTTGCGCTCGGCTACTTCTTTGTGTTTATGTGCAATAATTTTATCCAGGATATTCATATTCATTTGTGTTAAAGCAAAGAAACCTTTGATCAATCTCCTGCTTAACTCCCTAACAACTTTTTAAAACAACCCAATGCAGCTCTTGATTCTAATGCTTGCCTGGCTTTTGCCAAAGCCGAAGCCAATCCTTCCTTTTGATGCCCACAAAATAGTGCCATCCCCGCATTTGCAATCACAGCCGAATTTTGTGCTTCTGTACCATTGCCTTCCAGAATAGCCATAAATATTTTAGCAGATGCTTCCACCGTATCTCCTCCTTTCAATTCATCAGATCGCAAATGCGGCAAATTCAAATCTTGTGGTTCCGCCAATACTTCTCCCTCATTGTAAAAATATTTAAATGCCCCTGTAAGCGAAACCTCATCATACCCATCCAGTGAATGAAGAATCACAAAGTCTTTGTCTGTCTGTTGGTAGAGATAGCCATACTGCCTTGCCAACTCCAGGCTAAACACACCCACCAATTGCCTTTTTGGAAACGCTGGGTTTACCATAGGGCCCAGCATATTAAAAAATGTCTTTACTCCAAGCTCTGTCCGAATTGGCGCTACATTCTTCATGGCGGGATGAAACAGAGGCGCGTGCATAAAACAAATATTCGCCCGATCTAGACTTCGTTTGAGCTCATCGATGTTGTTGGAAAATTTGTAGCCAAAATATTCCAACACATTGGAAGAACCCGATACAGAGCTTACGCCATAATTACCGTGCTTCGCCACCGGCTGACCAGATGCGGCAACTACAAAAGAGCTAAGCGTAGAAATGTTAAACGTATTCTTGCTATCGCCACCTGTACCACATACATCCATCACGGGCAATTCCAATTTCACCGGGATACAAAGCTCCAACATAGCATCCCGAAAACCCTGTAGTTCATCGATGGTGATGCTGCGCATCATATAGACGGTCATAAAGGCCGAAGTCTGACTTGCGTTAAACTTACCGGAAGCGAGATCTACCAAAACCTGCTTGGCTGTTTCCTTACTCAACGAGCGATGTTCAATCAATTCATTCAAAATCTCTTTCATACTTACAACGTCAACCAGTTTTTTATCATCAACTGTCCATGTTCTGTCATGATTGACTCTGGATGGAATTGAACACCGCGCACATCAAATTGTTTGTGCGCAATTGCCATCACCAACCCATCTTTGTTCGTGGCCGTAACCCTAAGCTCGTTTGGAATATGATTGGCCTTTACTGCCCACGAGTGATAATGACAGGCCTGAAAAGAAGTCGGGATTCCGTGAAAAAGTTTATCCGATGGATCCACGAGTTCAATTGTAGATGTCACGCCATGCAAGACAGTTGGAATATTAAACAGCTCTCCACCAAAAACCTCGGCAATACCCTGATGCCCCAGGCACACCCCTAAGATACTCTTCGAGGGGGCATAGGTCTTGATCACTTCCTTCATAATCCCCGCCTCATCTGGAATACCCGGCCCGGGCGACAAAAGTATTTTGTCGTATTTCTTTACCTCACCCACCGATATCTTATCATTTCTAAAAATATCCATTGGATATGCTAATTCACGAATGATATGCACCAGGTTGTATGTAAATGAATCGTAATTATCTAAAACAAGTATCTTCATAGCTAGATTTGTTCGGCCATCTTAATTGCTTTTCGCAGCGCCTCTACTTTATTGTTTACTTCTTGCAATTCACTTTCAGGCTTCGACTTGGCCACCACTCCCGCGCCCGCTTGAAAAATCAATTTATTCTCTTTACTCAAAAACGTGCGGATCATGATGGCCATGTTCACGTCTCCAGTAAAACCGATAAATCCGATGGCTCCTCCGTAAAAGCTGCGATTGACATTTTCATATTGATCGATCAGCTTCATCGCCATCGGTTTGGGTGCACCCGACAACGTACCAGCAGGGAACGTATCGGTAGCCAGTTGAATGGACGATACATCTGAATGAAGTTTGCCAGACACCTTGGAAACCAGGTGAATGACATGGGAATAATACTGTATTTCTTTGAATACCTCCACCGTCACCTCGTTTGCGCTCCGGCTTAGATCGTTGCGCGCCAAATCCACCAACATCACATGCTCTGCATTTTCCTTTTCATCTTTCGATAGCTTTTCAGCAAGTAGGGCATCTTCGTGGTCATTGCCGGATCGCTTAAATGTTCCTGCAATGGGATATATACTGGCTTCGTTATTTTTTATTTGAATCTGCGCTTCAGGTGACGAACCAAATAGCTTAAAGCTTCCATAGTCGAAGTAAAAAAGATACGGAGATGGGTTGATGGACCGCAAGGCGCGATAAACGTTGAATTCATCCCCCACAAACTGTTGCTCAAATCGCCTCGAAAAAACGATTTGAAAAACATCGCCTCGCTGGCAATGGTGAATGCCCGATTGCACCATTGACAAATAGTCCTTGTCTGTAAGATTGGAGACCTCGCCATCCCGAGACCGGAAGCTGAACGTAGCAAAACGGTTGCTGTAGATTATTTTCTCTAGCCTTTCCAATCCCAATTTCTGGTGCGGGTCACCTTCCACACTATTTTCAAATAATATCAATTCATTGCTGAAATGATCGATAACGATCACGTAGCGGTATACTTTGTATAGAAGATCGGGCAGCAAATCCTCTTTCTTTCGAATTTCTATATCTTCAAAGAACCGCACGGTATCATAGGTCATGTAGCCGAATAATCCTGCGTAGGGATACTTTGAAATAGCAGAGCCGACCACAAACGAATCTCGAAAGTTTTCAAGGCTTTGTAAAACCAATTCATCAGAGGTGATCGGTAGGCTTGATTTCTTTCCGTCTGGAAAAACCGTGTTGAGGGTCGTGCCCTTCAGTTGAATGGAGGCAATGGGATCGCAACAAATGAAAGACAAACTGTTTTCATGGCCATGATAATCTGAACTCTCCAATAAAATACTACCAGCAAAGATGTCTCTCACTTTCAGATAGATGTTAACTGGCGTAAGTGTATCGGCCAGCATTTTCTTGGATTGGGTAGTTACTTTGTATCGCATACACTGCCGTTATTCATGTTTATCCGTTCCCGTACCAAATAAAAAGCCCGCCCCGATGGATCGGGGCGGGCTTTTACAAGAATTATCTTAAAACTAAAACGCAGCCATGCACCGATCGAAATTCGATTTGTGCCACCACCACATCATAGTATTTACATTTTTCATTTATTCTGCCACCTCTTTCTTTTTAACAACTCGTTTTACTTTTGGCTTTGCATCTGTTTCCGCGATCACTGCCTTCTTGACACTGGAAACACGCTTCAATCGGGCTTTAATCTTTTTCTTTGATCTACTTACCCCAAAAGAACCAATTGTTCTTTTTCCTTTAGCCGATTTTTTATCTCCTCTTCCCATTAGTAATTTGTTGATTATGCCGCAAGTATAACCACTCTTTGTTAAATAAAAAAAGGCACTGAACAATTTATTGATTTATGAGTTAATTTTATACCAAACAACAAACAAATGGCAAACGTCAGTATAGCAGTCATTGATACATTAAGAGCAACAGCCTCTAAAATTGAATCCGACACAAGATACCAATGGGGTCATATGGGATTGTGCAACTGTGGATTCCTGGCACAAGAAATTACAAAACTGTCCAAATCAGAAATTCATACTCGTGCCATGCAACGGCATGGTGACTGGACAGAGCAACTCAACGACTACTGCCCTACCAGTGGCCTGCCAATGGATCAGTTAATTGACGAGTTAATCGTCTTTGGCTTCACGGCCGATGACATGCGTCATCTTGAAAAACTTTCTGACGGACAAATTCTACGCACGCTACCAGTCCACAAACGTAATCTTCAATATAACAGCAAAAAAGACGTTGTCACCTATCTACGAACCTGGGCTACGTTACTTGAAGAGCAATTATTGGGGCAGATCATACTTGTGTTGAACGAGGAGAAGACGGTATTGGCAGACGTTTAAATTTCCATGGGGAGTTTAAATAGAATGCAGTCTTTGGGTTCATTGCCTTGGTTAACAAATCGATACCATTTTACCAAATGGGCTTCCTCGACCAAACCGCATTTGTAAAGTACGCTGGCTGAGGCCACATTTTCAGCATCTACAAAGGTGCCTATGTGATGGACATCGGAATTGCTCTTCAGTAGCTCTAAAAGCTGTAGGCACGCCTCGGTGGCAAAACCTTTTCCCCAATGAAGCGGCCCAAATACATAGCCGAAATGTGTTTTGCCCGAATCGTTAAGCACGCCAATGCTGCCCACCATTCGGTACGTATCCTTTAGCCGAATAGAGTACGAAAATTCGGTTCCAGCTTGCCATGCTGATCGGGCATACTGCAGGAATTGCCGCGTATCTTTCATGCTTTGGTGGGTTGGCCATGAAAGGTATCTGGTCGATTCCGGTTTACTCGCATAAGTGTAAAAAATCTCTGACGCATCTTCGTACCTTAGCCGCTGAATTAACAGTCGGGGCGTTTCAAAAATGTCTGGCATTTTCATCAGATGGCGAAAAACAGCAATATCGTTCACCAATACTTCAAAAAAGAACAGAACGGGACAAAAATAATTGTACGCGTTAACCCCATTCACTGGACTGGAGCTGAATTAACTATTACAGAAGCCGTGGCAGAAATGCGCGAACTCGAACTGGATAGCCAAGTAATCGATGACCTTAAAGTAGATGGCTTTGAAGAAGTAAATGCAATAGAGTTTAATCTTTATTTGGCTGGGTTAGTATGAAACTGCTATCTTTGCAGCGGCAAACTGGCACGACCAGCTCCTGCTGAACTCCCCCAGGATCGGAAGGTAGCAAGGGTAGGCGGTTGTAGCGGTGCGATGTTCAGTTTGCCACTTTTTTTCTCCCACCCTATCTTGAAGATTCTTCAGGGTTAAAATCTTAGAAATCTCTATTGAATTTCCGGAAGGAAAACCTCCGATAAATCAATAGAAATACCTGGCAGAACAGTTGACCTCACCTTGTCAGTGCAAATGTACGGCTGCAAAATTCCGTCATATTTACCCTCTTTGTTAAGTGTGTAAACTAAAACTGTTTGCTCTTGTGGATGTATCACCCAATATTCTTTTACACCCGCTTCTTCATAAATTGAAAACTTCTCCCGCAGATCTTTTGAGGTCGTGTTGGGAGAAAGTACCTCAATAATCCAATCAGGAGCTCCGATGCAACCTCGTTCATCAATTTTCGCTGGATCGCACACCACACAAACATCTGGCTGAACCACCGTAGTAATATCTTTATCACCTTTCATTTTTGGCGATATGGGCAAACGAACATCAAAGGGAGCCGTGAATACTTGACAACGTTCACCGCGCAGACTGCTCCACAACAAACCAAATAAATTACCCACTACTTTTTGATGTTTACTTGTGGGTGCTGGCGACATCTTATAAATCTTGCCTCTTATAAGCTCCGCCATCTCGCCCCATTGCCAGCTAAAGTAGTCAGCATAAGTATAGCTCCCGCTAAGATCTGGCTCGTTTATCTTCATCTAGTCAAAGATAAAAATTAAATTACTACCGGCTTCAAGCCGGTAGATTTGCTGAAAGTCTAAAGACTTCTAAAGTCATTCAGATATCTTGAAGTCGTCATCCTTTGTAGCGACATCTTGTTTCTCAATGTA
>JADBYQ010000094.1 GCA_020402945.1 Cytophagales bacterium
CAGCGCTCGCGATAATTCGGTGTGTGTGACCTTCCCAAACGAACTGATCTGGTAATCGGTCAGAATATCCAAGATGTGTTTGTCCATGGCTAAAGTTACTATTTTCAACAAACTCTCAGTAGCTTCGTGCGTAACATCAGTTGATAAATAGTAGTTGGAAAGATTTTACACCCAAAATATGAAAATGGCAATGGAATTTAGTCTTTAACTTTTGGTAACTAACTTTTGATTAGTTCAAATTACGATTTCAGCCTTTGTTCGCCAACTGCCCACAGGCCGCATCAATGTCTTTTCCACGACTCTTGCGCACCCGGCAGGTTATTCCATTTCTTTCCAGCAAATCCATATACATCGTAAGTACTTGGTCTGAGGCTTGCTTAAATTCGCCATCGTCAATTGGGTTGTACTCAATCAAGTTCACCTTTGAGGGCACCAGCTTACAGAATTTAAGCAAAGCATAAGCGTGTTCTTCAGTGTCGTTGATGCCTTTCCAAACTACATATTCATAAGTTACTTTGCTTTTTGTTTTTTGGTACCAGTATTTTAGGGATTCACCCAATTCGGTCAACGAATTGGAATCATTAATGGGCATAATCGAAGAACGGGTTTTATCAATGGCAGCGTGCAACGATACGGCCAGGTTGAACTTTACTCCATCATCAGCCATTTTCATGATCATCTTTGCAATGCCCACAGTTGATACGGTTATTCTCTTAGTGGCCATGCCCAACCCTTTTTGGTTGGTGATTTTCGAAATAGCTTCTGTGACGTTCGCATAGTTGAGAAGAGGTTCACCCATTCCCATAAAGACAATGTTAGTTAAGGGGCGCCCGTAAAATAGTTCTGCTTGCTCTTTGATTGCGGCTACCTGATCATAAATTTCATCAGCACTCAAGTTACGTTGCCTTTTTAAACGAGCCGTGGCGCAAAATTTACATGCGAGGCTACAACCAACTTGTGATGAGACACATGCTGTGATTCGCTTCTCAGTAGGGATTAGAACCGACTCTACGATAAGACCATCATGGAGAGTAACTGCATTCTTAATCGTACCATCTTCGCTGCGCTGCATTTTATCAACTTTAATGTGGTTGATGACAAAGTGTTTCGATAATAGTTCTCTGGTTTCTAAAGAGATATTCGTCATCTGGTCAAACGCCTTGGCTGATTTGATCCAAAGCCAGTCATAGACCTGTTGGGCGCGAAAAGCTTTGTCGCCTTGCGAGACAAAGAAGTCTTTCAGTTCTTCAATTTTAAGTTTGCGGATGTCGCGTGGAGTGACGGTGTCGGTCATAAAAATTAGCCTTTCATCTTATCGGGATCTTGACGTGTATCAAAAATATCAGTGATCAAGACATGGTCAGGTTTGATGGTATAAACAATCTTGTAATTGCTAAAGATGATTCTGCGATGGGATAATTGAAGGTGTTCTAAAAACTCTTCCCTTTGAGGCGTGTAAGCATTGGAAATAATCGTATCTGCTTTATCTAAAATTTTATCCCGTATCTCTAAAGCTTTTTGAATGGGAATTTCTTGCTTGTAAACTAAAAACTCTAAAATTCTCTGAAGTTGCTCTAGTGCGTATTCAGAATAGACTAATTTCATTTATTCATCCTGTTCGTTCTTTCTATAACCTGTTCACGAGTATAGATTCTGCCAGCTTTGAAGTCCTCTTCAGACCGAAGTGCTCCAAAAATCATCTTCTGTTTTATCTTTAAATCCCTTTCGCTGTCAGACAATAAATTCTTAACGGCATCTAGAATTTCTGGATTATTTACGGATTCGATCATGCGAACCAGTTCTTGCTTTTGCTGTGCAATTGTTTCCATATCCAAATATACTATTTTACTCTCGAAAAAAATCTCACCTCACAGTCTTTCATGGCATTATGGATCTTTAATGTAGATTCGGTCAATTCGTCAATGACAAACCGTTGGGTAATGATTCCCGATTTCTTATCCAGGAATCTCAATTCGTTTCCTTTGACGTTGTAGCGAAAGGAGTTCATGCCTGCGCCTTTCTTGTTGCCCTGCGAAAAGATACCCTCTTCCCCCGTCCCCTTTTTTTCGAAGCGGATTAACTTGGCGACCGCATTTTTTGAGCTGCCCATCGACTGTTCAAGTTCCTTTTCGGTCTCGCTTTTTTCAAACTGCACCTGAAGACAGGTTTGTTCCTCAACGAGTTGCCAAGTGCCGACAACGCTTTGCGCCTGGAGTTGGATCGAAATGACTGGCATCAACACGAAAAGTAGCTTTTTCATATAATGATTTTTAGAGTTGTAAAATTAACCTAATTTGACCCTTTCTATTTATATATTTTTTCAATGAAGAAGTTGTTGTTTTTTCTTTCCATCGGTTTTCTGATAAGTTGCAATTCCCCTCTGATTGAAGATGAGTTGTTTCTTGAAAACCTGATGAAACGAAACTCAACTGAATTTGATTCTATATTGTCAAACGATAGCCTGGAGGTACAAATTATCTATACTCAGATCAACAGAGACTCAATAAATAGGCCAAATTTTAAATCATTTTATTATCACGTAGACTCTACAAACTATTTTTACCCCGCGAGCACTGTTAAACTGCCTCAGGTTTTATTGGCGTTAGAAAAGATCAATGAACTTCGGTCAACTGGTTTTCGGCTGGATAAATACACCGCAATGTACCACGATAGCGTCTATCAGGGTCAGCAAACGGTAAAATGGGACACCACTGCTGTTGATAGTATTCCATCCGTTGCCCACTATGCAAAGAAGATTATGGTGGTGAGTGATAATGATGCATTTAACCGGCTCTATGAATTTCTGGGGCAAAAGGCTACGAACGAGGTATTGAAACGCAAAGGGTACAACGTTCGGTTTTTACATCGATTAGAAAGGCCACTTACTCCCGATCAAAACAGACATACCGAAGCAATTCGGTTTGTTCGCAATGATAGTGTTATCTATCGTCAGTCAATGGGGGTAAATGAAGATTCAATTCAGCCGATGAGGAAAGTCTACAAAGGGGTGGGCTATCTTAAGAGAGATTCGTTGATCAGAAGGCCGTTTGATTTTACCTACAAGAATTTTTATCCGTTGCAAGAACAGCAGGAAATTCTAAAGGCAATTCTATTTCCAGAAGCCATCGACCCAAAAAGGAGATTCAATCTGACAGACGAGGATAGAAAGTTTGTGATGCAGTATATGTCTCAGTTGCCCGGTGAAACCAAGACACCACGCTACTATCGGGATACTGCCCTGTATGATGCCTATTGTAAATTTTTGATGTATGGGGAAGATTGGACACCAATTCCAAAAAACGTTAGGATTTTTAATAAGGTGGGTGACGCCTACGGTTACCTGATTGACAATGCTTACATAGTTGATTTTGAAAACGGGGTAGAGTTTATGCTATCGGCTGTCATCAATACCAATACGGATAGGGTTTACAACGATGGTAAGTATGAATACAAAACTATTGGGTATCCATTTATGAAGAATCTGGGGAGAGCGGTTTATACCTATGAATTGCAAAGAAAACGAAAATTCAAACCTGACCTTCAAGGCTTCAAAGTGCTTTATGATCGATAGCCTTTATTTTCCAGTTCAGGCCAAATAATTTGGACAAAACGGGGCTTTCAACGAATTTTCCACTTCTTAATTTATCACTATGCAAAAGTCAAATGCAATCATCATTACAGCCGGTCATTTAGATTCCTCTAACGGAAAAACGGCTCATGGTCTTATCCGAGGCACCGAGCGATTCAACATTGTTGGTGTAATTGACGATAAGCACCCAGGCAAAGATGCGGGAGAGGTGTTGGACGGAAAGAAACGGAACATTCCTATCTATTCCTCCATTGATGAGTTTGCAAAGAACAGTAAAGAAAAAGCAGTATACGGAATTGTGGGCGTGGCCACCAAGGGTGGTATTATTCCCGATTCGTTGAGGATTATTTTAAAAGATGCCTTGGTGCATGGATATGGTTTGATTAACGGCTTGCACGAATACATTTCTGATATCACCGAGCTAGCCGATTTTGCAAAGTCAAGGGGTTTGGAAATCATTGATGTACGAAAACCTAAAAGATTCAAAGACCTACACTTTTGGTCGGGTAAGATAAAATCAGTGCATTGTCCGAAAATTGCTGTACTGGGTACCGATTGTGCGCTCGGGAAACGAACCACAGCGCGATTCCTGGTTGAAGCAATGCGCGTAGCCGGCTATCGTGCTGAAATGATTTATACCGGACAAACAGGTTGGATGCAGGGTGCGAAGTATGGATTCGTATTCGACAGCACATTAAACGACTTTATTTCCGGTGAGATGGAGCATGCGATAGTAAAATGTTGGGAAGAGGCCAAGCCGGACATCATGTTCATTGAAGGACAATCGTCATTGCGCAACCCCAGCGGCCCGGCAGGGGCAGAGTGGATTGTTTCCGCGGATGCCAACGCTGTCGTTTTGCAGCATAATCCAGCAAGGAAAAAGTATAAAGGCTTAGAGGATTATCCGGCCAACATTGCTGATTTGCAAGACGAAATTGCGCTGATCAAAATCTACGGAGCTCCAACTGTGGCCATCACGATCAACACGCACAAAATGAGTGAAAGCGATGCACGAATATTTGCCGCTGCGAAAGAAAAGGAATTAGGTATTCCGGTTATTCTTCCCTTGGAAGATGGTGTGCGGCAATTGGTGGCTATTTTTAAGGATATGATTGAAAAGTCGATAGCACAGGTGTAAGGAAACTCTTTGTAACTTTGTGATTATGGTGAAAGTACAAGAAATATTGCAGCTTAGTACGGAAGAGCGAATTTCAATTATAGAAATGATTTGGGATAGCTTAGATTCAGAAAAAGGAGCGGAACTATTGACGCTTGAGCAACAAGAAGAAATCAATCGGAGAATAGAGCGGCACGAAAAAGGTGAAGGAAAAACCTTGACGTGGGGTGAAATTGAATCTCGTTTAAAATTTAGATGAAGTATACGGTTGAGTATGATGATGAAGTTCAAAACGATCTGCAAGAAACAATTGATTGGTATGCCGATCAGAAAGAGGGGCTTGACAGGGAGTTTATCGAGAATGTAAAATCAGCTATCGCTCAGATTACCGAAAATCCGTTTGTTTACCGGCCTCGCTTTAATAAGATCAGATTCAAACATTTAGACAGATTTCCATACATCGTTGTTTTCAAAATCATAAAAGATACCTTGCTGGTTTTTGCTATAATTCATGACAAGAGAAACCCTAAACTCATTAGAAAGAGATTAAAATGAAAATAAAATCTATCAAATCATGGTCTGCCGACCTCGGTAACACAAAGCCATATACGATCGCCTTCAAAACCATAGACGAAGTACTCAATGCATTTGTAGAAATAGAGCTTGAAAATGGTACAACAGGAATTGGCGCAGCCAATCCGAGCGAATATGTTACGGGAGAAAGCTTCGAGCAGTGCGAATCAGCCTTGCAGGAAAAAAATATTCAGTTTTTGGTGGGCCGCGATATTAGAGAGTTGAATCAACTTACTTTTGAGGTCTGGCAAAAATTCCCAGCTAACCCTGCTGCGCGAGCGGCTCTCGACATCGCATTGTATGATGCGTTCACCAAATTCTTGGGTGTTCCACTAGTGAAGTACCTGGGTCAGAAGATACACTCGTTGCCCACTTCCAATACAATAGGGATAAAAAATGTGGAAGACACGCTAAAAGAGGCACAAGAGTATTACGAACGCGGATTTAAAATTTTAAAAGTTAAACTTGGTAAAGATCTAAGTGAAGACATTGAGCGAATTGTAAAACTGCGCGAAAAATTCGGAAAGAAGTTCGTCATCCGTATCGATGCAAACCAGGGTTACGATCAGGCTAAAACAATTGAGTTCTACAACAAGACAAAACATCTTGATGTGGAGTTGATTGAGCAACCTCTTCCCGCGAAAGCGGTTGACGAAATGCGCAAATTGCCGGACGAAATCAGGAAGGTAATTGCTGCAGATGAATCTTTGCTAACGCCTGCAAGTGCAATGGGACTAGTGAAACCGCCAAGCGCTGCTGGTATCTTTAATATTAAGTTGATGAAGTGTGGAGGCATTAGTCAAGGATTGAAAATTGCCGATATCGGACTCCATGAAAACATAGATCTTTTCTGGGGCTGTAATGATGAAAGTATAGTGAGTATCACAGCTGCTTTACACTTGGCATTTGCTTGTTCTAATACAAAATACATTGATCTTGATGGAAGTCTTGATCTCGCTCGTGATGTGGTAAAAGGCGGGTTTATTTTGAAAGATGGAATCATGACCTGCTCGGACAAGCCAGGTCTAGGTGTGGAGAGAGTTTAAAATTTCTCTTACGGATGAAAAACGCAACCTCGATTGTTTTAGCTCTGCTTACTTTTTTATTGGTGCATTGCGCCAGCCCCACAAAAATTAACAGAGGCGATGTACAATCAGCCGAGAAATTACTGGGAATAGAGTTTTCCAACCGAGAGATTGATACCATGCTAACCTATCTATCGGGTAACCGAAAGGGATATGACAGCATGCGGATGGTTAAATTAAAGTTCACTACCGCACCAGCACTTTATTTTGATCCAAGACCCGATCGTTTTGTTCCAAAGGCCCGTGCTGGCCAATCCGATTGGAAGTTAGTCAAAGAGGTTTCGCTGCCAGAGACAGATACTCAAATAGCTTTCCTATCAGTAACAGAACTTAGTGTGTTGATCAAGTCGGGGAAAATCACTTCAACTCGGCTCACACAAATCTATTTAGATCGGCTGAAAAAATATAAAGACACTCTTTTGGCGGTCGTGACTATCACAGAAGAATTGGCGTTGAAGCAGGCGGCAAAAGCAGATTTGGAAATCAAGCAGGGCATTGATCGTGGTGTGTTGCATGGGATTCCTTACGGGATTAAGGATTTGTTTTCTATTCCTGGCTACAAAACGACTTGGGGTGCTGAGCCTTATCAAAATCAAGTAATTGATGAGACAGCTTCTGTAGTTAAAAGACTAGACGATGCAGGAGCTATACTCGTGGCCAAACTTGCTTCGGGGGCACTCGCAAGAGGCGATGTTTGGTTTGGTGGCAAAACAAAAAATCCGTGGGATCTGAAGCAAGGTGCAAGTGGTTCATCTGCCGGATCAGCTTCTGCGACTTCAGCAGGGTTGGTTGCTTTCGCCATTGGCACCGAAACGTTAGGGTCTATCATTGCTCCTTCCGCTCGTTGTGGAGTAACCGGTTTGAGACCAACCTTCGGGGCGGTGAGCCGTGCTGGATGCATGACGCTTTCTTGGTCAATGGACAAGGCTGGACCAATCTCCCGATCCGCACAGGATTGTGCGATCATATTCAACATTATCAAAGGAAAAAATACTAATGAGCAGGATCGTTCTGTATTGGACTACCCATTTTCGTTCAATCCGCCATCAAACCTAAAGGGATACAAGATTGGATATTTTAAAAAGCTTTTCAGTAAAAAAGACACCACTAAAGTCAAGGAGAATGATTCCATCAGTTTAGCAAAGTTCAGAGAGCTAGGTGCTGTTTTAGAAGAAGTGAAGATGCCAGATTCCATTCCTTTTGACGCGTTTGATATTATTCTGCGTGCGGAAGCGGGTGCTTCGTTTGAGGAACTGGTGCGTGAGCATAGAGATCGCATGTTATCGGAACAAACCAAGGAATCCAGAGCGAACTCTTTGCGACAGTCACGGTTTATTTCTGCCGTTGAATATCTGCAAGCCAATCGACATCGAACAGTTCTTATCGAGAAATTTAATGCGATGATCAAAGGGTTCGATTTCATCCTTTCACCTACAAATGGCAAAGATGTTTCATTGGCCACTAACCTCACGGGTCATCCCGCCATTACTATTCCTAACGGATTTGATAAAAAGGGGCGGCCCACCTCCATAACCTTGATAGGTAATTTATATGATGAAGGGCCACTACTTGAAGCGGCTTATCTTTTTCAGCAAGCCACTGATTTTGAAGAGAAACACCCCGCCCGTTTTACAAAGTCAAAATGAAATCTCATTGGCGAGATAATGCGGCTAGTAAAGTGGCGAGGCTTTCAAACTGCGATTCATTCACCTTCCATACTATTTTGCTTCCTCCAAAGACTTTGATTTGAATTTCTGCTTCTTCCACAACATCGTAACCAGATCGTTCCAATGCGTTTTTTGTCCAAAGAAAAGAGTAGTTTGTACCCAATAGCTGTACTTCTTTTTTACGATGGGCTTCGTGGTCAACTTTCCCGGTTTTAAGGTCAAATCCTTTGAACTGAAAAACCTCATCGAAAGCCCCTTCAAGCACCAAGTCTTCAGGAATCCCAGTTTTTATTTTTTTGTCGCCCGTTGCCAACCAGATAAGGTCAGCTGTTTGAAGTGCCAGGTCTAGTTCATGTGTGGCCACCAATATAGATTTACCCATCTTTCTGGAAAGCGACCGGAGCAGGTTCATTACTTCAACGCGATTATTTAGATCGAGGTGAGCGGTTGGCTCGTCCAATAATATTACGGGGGTTTGCTGTGCAAGCGCTTTGGCGATCATAACTAGCTGCAACTGGCCATCACTCAATTCACTTAGTTTTCGGTTTCGCAAAGACTCTAAATGAACTTGACGTAGGGCATCTTCTATGACTTCTATGTTAGAAGGCGACAGAGAAATTCTCCAGTCTAGGTAAGGATATTGTCCAAAGGAAACAAGGTCATAAACCGTCATGTTGGTGGCCGTGATCTTGTCAGTCAACACCAATGCAACATCTTTATTATGTGCGTTTACCTTGCCAGCAAGTGGAGGCAAAAGTCCAGCAAGTGTTTTTAGCAAAGTGGACTTACCAACTCCATTTGAACCCATGAAACAAACCAACTCACCGGGAGTTAAATGCAGATCAAGGTTGTCAAACAGTAGGTGTTCTTTTCTTCGGGCGCGGAAACCGACCGAGAGTTGCTGTGCAGAAATCATACACTCACTTTTTTGTTGCGAATAATCATCCAGATGACAAGGGGTGCACCAATCAGTGAGGTGATCACATTGATTGGAAGCACTTGAGTTCGATTGGGGAGGTGCGCTAACAGATCACACAGTAACAACATGCTGCTCCCGCCCATTGCTGCCAAGGGTAATAGTATTTTGTGATTGGCCGTTGGGAAGGCCAAGCGAACTAAATGAGGCACAGCAAGACCAACGAATGCAATAGGCCCGCAAAAAGCTGTAACACTCCCCGCCAGCAAGCTTGTTGAGACAACAATCCACAGTCGGGAGGATGAAAGGTTTATTCCGAGGCTTCTGGCATAACTTTCTCCGAGTAAAAGCGCGTTAAGCGACTTTACTTGAGATACGGCAATGCCAATACCTATCAGTACCACGAGCGCGAGTATTTTTACTTCTTGCCAATTGGTGCTGCCTACGGAACCCATCGACCAAATAATGAAGGATTGAAGGTCTTCAGCTCTGCTCACAAACTGAAGCATGGCCACCAAAGAAGATGTTCCTGCACTGATCATCAGACCAATAATTAGCAAAGACGTATTGTCCCGTACAAAACGGGCAATCGCAATTATTAATACGAATACGAGCACTCCTCCCAAACTAGCTGCAATAACCTGACTCCAAGGGTTACTAGAAACTGCTGCTAGAAAACCTACAGAAGTTTGGCCGAGCATTAGCACAAAAGCAACCATCAAACTGGCACCGGAACTAAGACCCAGCACATCCGGCCCCGCCAGTGCATTTCTGAAAAGGGTTTGCATTAACAATCCTCCGGCCGCCAGCGCAGCGCCAGCAAGTAGGCACGTGGCTGCTTTGGGTAAACGGAAATTCCAAATTATTTCTCCTGCCGTGGAGTTTTTGTTTACCAGCTCCGCCAAGATCTCTCTAAGCGCAATATTTGTGCTGCCTAAACCAACATCTGCCCAAAAAAGTAAAATCATTAAGAGAAATAAACATACAAACTTTAATGCTATTGAAGAGTTGCCCATTTTTTAACAGGCCGAAAAGTACTCGGTTTTGATGATTTGCCAAGCTTGTTCAATTGGGATATTCTTCTTGTTTTTAGATCCCGACATGCCGTATTACACCGCTGTATTTCTTTGCGATTTGATAAATAAACTGCAAATAATGTATTGTTAAGTAATTGTATATCAATAAGATAAATTACAATCTATGACAAATTCCAAAAACCTTATCTTTTTTTGAATTGCTCACTTGGTAACTAACCTTATGTTCCTATCTTTGCAGTCCTTTTTGCGGTAGGAAACCCTCAAATTGGTTTAAAAACAAGTAAAACAGTTTCAATCATGCCTGGAATATTAGGACGAAAAGTAGGAATGACCAGTGTATTTGGTGCTGATGGCACAAGTATATCGGTAACGGTCATTGAGGCAGGCCCTTGCGTAGTTACGCAAGTAAGGAGCCAAGAAGTAGATGGTTATAAAGCCGTTCAACTTGCGTTTGGTGAGAAAAAAGAGAAGAACACCTCAATGGCAATGCAAGGTCATTTTAAGAAAGCGAATACAACGCCAAAGAAGAATTTGGTGGAGTTTCGTGATTTTACTGCTGAATTTGATGCTATTGCTGAGTTAGGCAAAGAAATAAAGGTAGGTGACATTTTCGCGGAAGGTGATTTCATCGATGCAGTTGGCACTTCAAAAGGTAAAGGCTTTCAAGGTGTTGTAAAGCGTTACGGCTTTGCTGGTGTGGGTGGTCAAACTCACGGACAGCACAATCGTCTTCGTGCACCGGGTTCAATGGGTAATGCTTCGTTTGCAGCCCGCGTAATCAAGGGCAAGAGGCTTCCAGGTAGAATGGGGGGAGAGCGTGTAAAAACAATGAACCTAAAAGTGGTTAAGATCATGCCCGAGCAGAATCTTATTTTGATAAGTGGATCAGTTCCGGGTGCAAAGAATTCAACGATAATCCTGCAAAAGTAATGGACATAGCAGTTGTAAAGTACAGTGGCGAGAGCACGGGCCGCAAAGTAAACCTCGAAACAGAGGTTTTCGGCATTGAACCAAATGATCACGCGATCTATTTGGACGTAAAGAGCTATTTGGCCAATCAGCGTCAAGGAACTCACAAGTCTAAGCAGCGTAACGAGATCTCTGGTTCCTCTAAAAAAATCAAAAAGCAAAAGGGCACAGGTGGTGCTCGTGCGGGAAATATCAAGAATCCTCAATTTAAGGGTGGCGGTCGTATTTTCGGACCTACACCCCGCGACTATTCTTTTAAGCTGAATAAGAAAGTGAAGGAGTTGGCGAGAAAGTCTGCCCTTACTTATAAAGCGAAAGATAATTCTATCGCTATTTTGGAAGACTTTAATTTTGAAGCGCCTAAGACTAAACAGTATTTGGCAATGTTGAAGTCGCTTTCTTTGGGCGATAAGAAGACCTTGTTTATCCTTCCTGAGGTGAATAAAAACGTGGTTCTGTCAAGCAGAAACGTTCGTAATACAAAAGTTATCACGGCAGCTCAACTTAATACGTATGACGTGATGAATGCAGACAACTTGGTGTTTGCCGAGAGTTCAATCAATTCAATCAATAGTCTATTAAAATAAACAGTAAGCCAAATGAGCATTTTAATTAGTCCCCTGGTTACTGAGAAGATATCAAGCCTCAACGAGAAAGGCAAGTATGGTTTTTTAGTAGAATCATCTGCTAACAAAGTAGAGATTGCTAAAGCCGTTGAGAAAATGTATTCAGTGAACGTAGCTAAAGTGAATACCATAAGTGTGTTGGGTAAAAGCAAGTCACGTTTTACGAAGGGTGGAACGGTGTCTGGTAAAAAGCCTGACTACAAGAAGGCAATCGTGACATTGGCTGCTGGTGAAGTAATTGATTTTTATAGTAACGTTTAATAAAGAGCTGACATGGCACTTAGAAAACTGAAACCCGTAACTGCAGGAACTCGCCATCGCTTGGCTCCTGTATTTGATGACATTACGGAAACTACGCCCGAAAAGTCATTGTTAGTGACTTTGAAGAAAACCGGTGGACGTAATACGAATGGTAGAATGACCATGCGTTACATAGGTGGCGGACACAAACAAAAATTGCGTTTGATTGATTTTAAGAGGAGCAAAGCTGGTGTTCCAGCTGTTGTAAAATCGATTGAATATGATCCATCTCGTACTGCACGGATTGCGAAACTTTATTATGCAGATGGTACAAAGACATACATCATTGCGCCTCAAGGAATAAAAGTAGGACAGACTTTATATTCAGGAGATAATATTGCACCTGAGGTTGGTAATGCACTGCCATTATCAAAGATTCCGGTAGGTACAATCGTACATAATGTAGAAGTGAAGCCCGGTCAAGGAGCATCAATTGCACGTAGCGCGGGTTCTTTTGTTCAATTAGTTGCACGAGAAGATGTGTATGCTACATTGAAGATGCCTTCTGGCGAGATGCGCAATGTGTTGGTAAACTGCATGGCAACCGTGGGAGCCGTTTCAAATGCAGAACACATGAATGAAAGTGTCGGTAAAGCTGGCCGCAGCCGTTGGAGAGGTATTCGTCCTCGCACACGTGCGGTAGCCATGAACCCTGTTGATCACCCGATGGGTGGTGGTGAAGGTCGTGCCTCTGGAGGTCATCCAAGATCAAGAAACGGATTGTTGTCTAAAGGAAAGAAAACACGTCATCCTAAGAAATATTCAGATGGTTTAATCATAGCTAGGAAAAAGAAATAATATGGGAAGGTCAATAAAAAAAGGTCCTTATTTAGATGCCCGCCTTGCTAAGAAAGTGCAGGTAATGGAGCAATCTGGAAAGAAATCAGTTATCAAAACTTGGTCTCGCAGATCAACCATCACACCAGATTGTATTGGACATACGTTCGCAGTTCATAACGGGAATAAGTTTATTCCTGTGTATGTAACTGAAAACATGGTAGGTCATAAGTTAGGTGAATTTGCGCCTACTCGTACCTTCAAAGGTCATAGTGGTAATAATAAGTCAGAAGGCCCTGGCGCTAAAAAATAATTCCTCAGATGGAAACAGAAAAGAAAGTAAAAGGATCCGTAGCCAAAAGAGCTAAAATCCAAGCTGTAAAGGAGGCCGCAAAGGTGGGTCCCTCTACCGTATACTTACACAATGCCCCTACATCTCCTCGCAAGATGAGATTGATCGCAGATTTGATCCGTGGTGAGCGTGTCAATAAGGCGTTGAACATATTGAAGTATGATGCGATGCACCCTTCTGCGAAAATGGAGAAGTTACTTCTTTCTGCCATTAGCGCTTGGGAGGCTAAGCACACAGACGTGAAGTTAGAAGAGGCGGATTTGTTTGTGAAAGAGATCTACGTAGGCGGTGGACGTATATTAAAGCGCTTGCGCCCCGCACCACAAGGTCGGGCACATCGGGTGAGAAAAAGATCTAACCACGTTACGTTAGTAGTTGATAGAATGCCAGCTGAATTGGCGGCAGGAAAGAAAAGGAAACCAGTAGCAACAGAAACGGCAAAATAATGGGACAAAAGATTAATCCTGTAGGTTTTAGATTAGGCGTAGTACGCGGCTGGGATTCAGCTTGGTACGGAGGCAAAGATTTCTCTGACAAATTGGTCGAAGACCACATGATCAGAAAATATGTCGATGCCCGTATTCAAAAAGGTGGTATTGCCAAAGTTGTTATCGAGCGCAGTAGCTCGAAGAGAATTACGATTACTATCCACACAGCTCGGCCGGGAGTTGTTATTGGAAAAGGAGGAACGGAAGTTGACAAGATTAAGGAAGAGTTAAAAAACCTTACTAAGAAAGATGTACAAATTAACATCTTCGAAATTAAGCGCCCTGAAATGGATGCTCGCTTAGTTGGAGAGTCGATCGCACAGCAATTAGAGGCTCGGATTTCTTATCGCAGAGCGATGAAACAAGCAATTGCTTCTACGATGCGAGTTGGTGCAGAAGGTATCAAAGTGAAATTGTCGGGTCGTTTGGCAGGTGCTGATATGGCCAGAACAGAGCAATACAAGGAGGGTAGAATTCCTCTTCATACACTTCGTGCAGATATTGATTATGCAATATCCGAAGCCCAAACTGTGTATGGCAAAATTGGCATCAAAGTTTGGATATTTAAAGGCGAAGTGTACGGCAAGCGTGACCTTTCTCCGAATGTCGGAATGGTAAGCAATGCTACCGGGGAAAATAAAGGAGGAGCACCAGCTGGTGGACCAGATAGAAGAAGAGGCGGCAACGATCGCGGAGGAAGAAACGAAAGAGGTGGTGATCGCAACGAAAGAAGTGGTGGACCTCGTGGTGGTGGCGATAGAAGAACAGGTGGAAAAAGATAATTGAGAGTTTAAAAAAGTAGCGAATCATGTTACAACCAAAACGTACGAAGTTCAGGAAGATGCAAAAAGGAAAGTCCAAGGGATTGGCCACACGTGGTCATCAAATCGCTTTTGGTTCTTTTGCATTGAAAGCCATGGAGCCATGTTGGCTAACCGCTCGTCAACTAGAGGCAGCTCGTGTGGCGGTTACACGCGAAATGAAGCGCGAAGGTCAAGTATGGATTCGAGTATTTCCTGATAAGCCAATTACTCGCAAACCTGCTGAGGTGCGTATGGGTAAAGGTAAGGGAGCACCTGAGTATTGGGTAGCGGTTATTAAGCCAGGTACCATCATATTTGAAGCGGGTGGAGTGACCATGGCAACAGCAAAAAAAGCGTTGGCACTGGCGGATGGCAAGTTGCCGTTGAAAACGCGCTTTACCGTTCGCAGAGATTATGTAGAACAAGTAGAGAAGAAATAAAATGAAAAATACCGAGATCAAAGGGCTTACGGTAGCTGAGCTAAAAGAGAAAATTGGAAGTGAAACGGAAAACTTGCGCAAAATAAAATTTGCCCATCAGATTTCATCTATTGAAAATCCAATGAAGATTAAAGAGGCTCGCAAGTTGGTGGCGAGATTGAAAACCGAATTGACAGCAAAGGAAAAAAAATAATAATTTCATGGAAGCGGAGCGTAACCTCAGAAAAGAAAAGGTAGGCAGAGTGACGAGTAATAAAATGACTAAGTCAATCACGGTTGCCATTGATAGAAAGGTGAAACATCCGATCTATGGAAAGTTCATGAACAAGACAACCAAGTTCATGGCGCATGACGAGAAAAATGAGGCCGGTATTGGAGATACTGTCCGCATCATGGAGACACGCCCATTGAGCAAGAGTAAGAGATGGAGATTGGTTGAAATAGTTGAAAAAGCGAAGTAATCATGATACAGACAGAATCCAGGCTCACAGTAGCCGATAACAGTGGCGCAAAAGAAGTATTGTGTTTGCATGTGCTGGGAGGAACGCGCAGACGTTCGGCTAGCGTGGGCGACAAAATTGTGGTGACCGTTAAATCGGCCATCCCTACGAGCCAAATTAAAAAAGGCACAGTTTCAAAAGCTGTGATCGTTCGTACCAAAAAGGAAATCAGAAGAAAGGACGGATCTTATATTCGGTTTGAAGACAACGCGGCTGTTCTTTTGAATCCTCAAGATGAGCCAAGAGGCACACGTATTTTTGGCCCGGTAGCTCGTGAACTTCGTGAAAAGCAATTCATGAAAATTATCTCTTTGGCTCCAGAAGTATTATAATCATATGGAAAGAAAATCAAACAAGCAGCAGAAACTGCACATCCGGAAAGGCGACACTGTGAAAGTGTTGACAGGCAATGACCGAACCAAGACTGGAAAAGTATTGGAAATCATTGCGGATAAGAGCCGCGCTATTGTGGAGGGAATTAATATCGTTACCAAACATCAGAAGCCAACTGCCGGCAAGCCGGAAGGCGGCATCAAAAAAATGGAAGGAACGATTCACATCAGTAACTTGATGCTAGTTGATCCAGGAACAGGTAAAGCTGTTCGTACGGGTCGGAAATTGAATGAAAAAGGAAAGCTTCAAAGATTTTCTAAGAAAACAGGTGAATTTATAAAGTAATGGCAACACCAAGATTAAAAGCAAAGTACCTCAAGGAAATCGTTCCTGGCCTGAAACAGAAGTTTCAGTATAAGTCAGTAATGCAGGTACCCAAGATCGAAAAGATTTGTATCAACAAGGGTATTGGCGCAGCAGTAGCCGACAAGAAGTTGATCGAAGTAGGCGTTGAAGAACTTACGACCATTTCTGGTCAAAAAGCGGTTTCAACCAAGTCTAAGAAGGATATTTCTAACTTTAAGCTGCGTGGAAATCAAGCGATTGGCGCTAAGGTAACTTTGCGTGGAGATAGAATGTATGAATTCATGGATCGTTTGATGAACATCGCTCTTCCTCGTGTGAGAGATTTTAAAGGAGTGAATGACAAAGGATTTGATGGACGTGGGAATTATACACTGGGCGTGAAGGAGCAGATCATTTTCCCAGAGATTTCTATTGATAAGGTTCAGAAAATTAATGGAATGGATATCACCTTCGTAACTACCGCACCTACGGATGAGGAGAGCTACGAATTATTGAAAGCATTTGGTATGCCTTTCGTCACTAAAAACTAATAGCATGGCAAAGTTAGCAGTCATCGCAAGAGACAAAAAGAAGTTAAGATTAGTTGAGCGCTACGCCAAAAAACGTGCAGCGCTTAAGGAAGCTCAAGACTGGGTTGGATTGGATAAGCTTCCAAGAAGCTCGTCAAAAGTAAGGCTACATAGCAGATGCAAGCTTACCGGACGCCCTAGAGGCTATATGGCTAAGTTTGGCATTTGTCGTAATCAGTTTCGCCAATTGGCGAGTGAGGGAAAAATCCCTGGCATAACTAAGTCAAGCTGGTAAGCTTGTTTTAGCCTGCCAAAGGCATAAAATTTATTGGTTGCTGAGTACCGAGGTCAACTCCCAGAATATCGAAGTTGAAACCTGGTAACAGTTTGGATAACAAAAATTGTTATTTATCTTTGCAGCCCCGTTCGAAAAATGGGGCTTGCTTTTTAAAGAAAAGTGAAATGAAGACTACTGATCCAATTGCAGATTATTTAACCCGGTTGCGCAACGCCATCAAGGCTCGCCACCGTGTAGTGGAAGTGCCTGCTTCTAACCTAAAGAAGGAAGTAACAAAGGTTCTTTTTGACAAGGGCTACATCCTAAACTACAAGTTCGAGGAAACGGACAATAAGCAAGGCAACATTAAGATTGCTTTGAAGTATAACCCTGAGACAAAGGAGTCAGCTATTACTAAGCTGGATCGTGTCAGTTCACCGGGTTTGCGCCAGTACAAAGGAGCAGATCGCCTTCCAAAGGTATTGAACGGGTTAGGCATTGCCATCCTATCGACTTCTAAAGGTGTGATCACCGACAAAGAAGCAAAGGCATTGAATGTAGGTGGAGAGGTTTTATGTTATATCTATTAATTATACAACGTCATGTCACGAATAGGTAGACTTCCGATAGAACTTCCCAAAGGTGTAACATTCACGTTTGCGGAAGCAGACCATAAAGTTACAGTGAAAGGACCCAAAGGTGAGTTAAAACAACTCATTGATGCTGATTTTAAAATAACCTTGGAAGATGGAAACATTGTGGTTCATCGCCCTACTGAGCAGAAGAGACACAAGGCTATGCATGGATTGTATCGCTCTCTCATTGCTAATATGGTAGAGGGTGTTAGCACTGGCTATAAAAGACAATTAGAAGTAATTGGAGTAGGTTTCAAGGCTACTGCACAAGGCAACTTGTTAGACTTAAGCTTGGGCTATTCGCACAGCGTGATCTTGGCTGTTCCTTCTGAGCTAAAGGTGGTAGCCACTCAAGAGAAAGGTCAAAATCCTATTATCACGTTGGAAGGAACCGACAAGCAGTTGATCGGTCAGGTAGCTGCCAAAATCAAATCGTTGCGCAGCGTTGAACCTTACAAAGGAAAGGGTATTCGTTATGTTGGTGAGTTTGTTCGTAGAAAAGCTGGTAAAGCAGCAGCTAAATAATAGAAGGTATGCCAAATATTAAAGTTAGAAGGCTTCGGATAAAAAAAGGGATCCGCAAAAAACTGGAAGGAACTTCGGCTCGTCCGAGACTTTCTGTTTTCAAAAGCAATAAAGCAATCTATGCCCAAGTGATTGATGATGCGAAAGGACATACTCTTCTTGCTACTTCTTCAAAAGATCTTGACAAGAAAGGCGGAGTAACGCTTTCGATCTCAAAAACAGTAGGTCAGAAATTAGCCGAAAAAGCATTGGCTAGCGGAATCAAGGACATCGTATTTGACCGCAACGGTTATTTATATCACGGTAACATTAAAGCTTTGGCCGAAGGTGCCAGAGAGGGAGGCTTAAATTTTTAATAGCATGACACAAAGTAACGTCAGCACAGTAAAAGCCAGTGAAATCGACCTTAAGGAAAAGGTGGTTGCAATCCAGCGTGTAGCCAAAGTGGTGAAAGGTGGTAGAAGATTTAGTTTCGCTGCCATCGTAGTGGTAGGCGATGGAAATGGAGTAGTAGGTTACGGTTTAGGTAAAGCTAACGAGGTAACAGACGCCATTACAAAAGGAATAGATGATGCTAAAAAGCACTTGGTGAAGGTGCCTATAATTAAAGGCACTGTTCCACATGAGTCGCTCGGCAAATTTGGGGGTGGTTTTGTGCTTTTGAAGCCAGCTTCTCCGGGTACAGGAGTAATTGCAGGTGGTGCGATGCGTGCGGTGCTGGAAAGTGCTGGGGTGCACAATGTGTTAGCTAAGTCAAAAGGTTCGTCCAACCCACACAACGTGGTGAAGGCAACTTTCAAGGCGTTGACAACTATGCGCGATCCTCAAACCATCGCTCGAAATCGCGGTATTTCTTTATCAAAAGTTTTTAACGGTTAATACCCATGGCAAAAGTTAAAATCACCCAGACCCGTAGCATGATCAAGAGACCTGATACGCAACAGCGCACTATTCAGTCGTTGGGTTTAGGCAGGATCAATAAGTCTGTAGAAGTTGAGTACACTCCGCAGATACAGGGGATGGTAAAAAAAGTTAGTCATTTAGTGAGCGTAACAGAATTATAAGATGAAGCTTCACACACTTAAGCCGGCCGAAGGATCGGTAAGAACAAATAAGAGATTGGGTCGCGGACAAGGTTCTGGCGGTAGCACCGCAGGTCGTGGTCACAAAGGAGCACAATCTCGTTCTGGTAATAGTAAGAAAAGTGGTTTCGAAGGTGGACAGATGCCACTACAGAGACGCGTACCAAAATTTGGTTTTAAGAATAACAACAAAATCACATTCAAGGCAATCAATTTGGATGCCTTAGAAGAGTTGGCAAAAAAGACTAGTGCCTCTTCATTGAGCATTCAGTTGATGATTGACAATGGAATTGTTGGAAAAAAAGATCGAGTAAAAGTATTGGGTCGTGGCGAATTGAAGGCGAAAGTAAATGTGGAAGCACATTCATTTTCTGAAACTGCAACGAAAGCCATTGAAACAGCAGGCGGTAGCGCCACAACCAAGAAATAGATGAAGCGTTTCTTTACAACTATAAAGAACATTTTTGCGATCGAAGATCTACGTGTTAGGATTCTTAACACGATGGGCTTCCTTATTATTTTCCGATTAGGATCTTATATCGTTTTACCGGGTATTGATCCAAATTTATTAACGGGCAATCAAGGTGGCATTTTTGATTTCTTGAACACCTTTTTAGGTGGCTCATTCAGCCGAGCTTCGATCTTCGCATTGGGTATTATGCCTTACATTTCTGCTTCTATCGTTGTTCAATTATTGACCGTAGCAGTTCCTCATTTTGCCAAAATGCAAAAAGAAGGAGATAGTGGAAGAAAAAAATTAAATCAGTTTACTCGTGTGCTGACGATCCTCATTACGGCTGCTCAGTCATATGGTTATCTGCGTGCAACAGTCAATCAGGAGGCAATTATCAATCCGGGCTTATTTTTCACGATTTCATCCATGATGATTATTGTGGCCGGAACTATGTTTTGTATGTGGTTGGGTGAGCGCATTACAGACAAGGGTATCGGTAATGGTATCAGTATGCTTATCATGATCGGTATTGTTTCTCGCTTCCCTGCAGCGATCTATCAGGAAGCCGATACAAAGGGCCTTAGCGGTGGATTGTTGTTGATCATTGAAGCACTTGCTTTATTCTTTGTGGTAGTTGGAGTAATCGCGATGACGCAAGCAGTTCGCAGAATACCTGTTCAATATGCGAAGCAAGTCGTAGGTAACAAACTGTATGGAGGTAAGCGTGATTTTATTCCTTTGAAATTGAATTCTGCCGGTGTAATGCCGATCATCTTCGCACAAGCATTGATGTTCATTCCACCATTGGTTGCACAAATTTGGCGAGACAGCGATGTAAGTGCCTATGTGGGTACTACCTTTGCAGATTTTACATCATGGCAATACAACTTGCTGTTTGCTTCATTGATTATCATTTTTACATTCTTTTATACAGCCATCACAGTGCCGTCTAATGACATTGCTGAGAACTTGAAAAGAAATGGTGGGTTTGTGCCGGGTATAAAGCCAGGTAAACAAACGGCTGAGTTTATCGATAGTATATTATCAAAGATTACTTTACCAGGTGCATTGTTGTTAGCAGCTGTTGCCGTTCTTCCTGCTTTTGCAGTGAAGGCGGGCATCACGCAAAACTTTGCTTACTTCTATGGTGGTACTTCACTCCTCATTTTGGTGGGTGTAGTATTGGATACGCTTCAACAAATAGAAAGTTATTTGTTAATGCGTCACTACGAGGGAATGATGAAATCAGGAAGAGTAAAAGGACGTTCTCAGTTTGCTGCGGCTTAAAGTTGAATGGTTCACTATAAGACGGAAAGTGATATTCAGATTATCAAAGAAAGCGCCCAAGTTTTAGGAAAGGCGCATGCGGAAGTAGCGAAGGCCATAAAGCCCGGTGTGAAAACGAAGAAACTGGATAGCATTGCCGAGGAGTTTATACGTGACAACAATGGAGTGCCTTCTTTTTTGAACTATAATGGTTCATTTCCGGCTTCACTCTGCATCTCTGTTAATGATACAGTGGTGCATGGTTTTCCGGGTGAATATGAGTTGAAAGAGAAAGACATCGTCTCGATTGACTGTGGTGTATTGTATAAGGGTTTTCACAGTGACTCTGCTTATACTTACCCTTTGGAAGGTGTTAGTCAAGATGCGTTGAGGCTGTTGGAAAGAACCTACGAGTCTTTGTATTTGGGCATAGCTCAGGCAAAGGTGGGTAATCGAATAGGTGATATTGGACATGCTGTTCAGACATATGTAGAGCAGTTTGGTTATGGAGTGGTGAGGGAGTTAGTTGGTCACGGGGTAGGTAGAAGTTTGCACGAGGATCCTGAAGTGCCAAACTATGGGAAGAGAGGAAAAGGACCCAAGATTATGGCGGGAATGGTTTTTGCCATTGAGCCGATGATCAACATGGGTACTAAGAAAGTAGTGCAGGAGAAGGACGGATGGACGATCCGAACACAAGACAGGAAACCTTCAGCTCACTTTGAGCATATGGTAGCCATCTTCCCTGATCGGACGGAAATTTTGACGACACACGAGTATATAGAAGAGAGTTATAGTTTTAAATGGCGAAACAAAAGTCGATAGAGCAAGACGGAACAATACAAGAGGCGTTATCTAATGCGATGTTTAAAGTACAGTTAGAAAATGGTCACGAAGTATTAGCACACATTTCCGGAAAGATGAGGATGCATTACATCCGCATTCTTCCTGGAGACAAAGTGCGGTTGGAGATGTCGCCCTATGATTTGACAAAAGGCAGGATAACGTTTAGATATAAATAGGTTATGAAAGTAAGAGCATCCATAAAAAAACGGAGTGCCGATTGTAAAATCATCAGGCGCAAAGGGAAATTATTTGTGATCAATAAAAAAAATCCACGGTATAAACAAAGACAAGGATAATTATGGCACGTATTGCTGGTGTTGACATTCCGGATAACAAACGAGGCGAGATTAGCCTCACGTACATTTTTGGTATTGGCCGCAGGTCAGCCCAGAAAATACTTACTCAAGCTAAAGTTAGCTGGGATAAGAAAGTGAAGGAATGGAACGATGAGGAGTCGAACGCCATTCGCGCTGTCATTGCAGAACAATTCAGAATTGAGGGATCCCTTAAATCTGAGGTACAGTTAAGCATCAAGCGTTTGATGGACATTGGTTGTTACAGAGGTCTTCGTCACCGCAAAGGGTTGCCTGTGCGTGGACAAAAGACAAAAAACAACTCACGCACTCGTAAGGGTAAGCGTAAGACAGTAGCGAACAAAAAGAAGGCAGTTAAAGGTTAATAAATAAAATAATATACTTTTCGTATGGCAGCACCTGCAGTTGAAAAGAAGAAGGACAAGAGCAAAAAACGCGTAGTCAATGTGGAGGCCATAGGCCAGGCACATATCCGCGCCACCTTCAATAACATCATCATTTCCATCACCAATACTACAGGGCAAGTTGTGTCTTGGGCTTCTGCTGGAAAGATGGGTTTCAAAGGCTCAAAGAAAAACACTCCTTATGCCGCACAGGTTGCTGCGCAAGAGGCAGCCACCAAGGCGTTTGAACTGGGTGTTCGGAAAGTGGAGGTTTTTGTAAAAGGACCTGGCGCTGGGCGCGAGTCTGCGATCCGTAGCATTCAAGCATCAGGTGTTGAAGTAACAATCATAAGAGATTTTACTCCAATGCCGCACAATGGCTGCCGCCCTCCAAAGAAAAGAAGAGTTTAATTTCAGTAACAAGAAAGTATAAATCATGGCAAGGTACACCGGACCCAAAACAAGGATTTCCAGAAGGTATAACGAACCTATCTTTGGCGACAGCAAAACGTTGGCAAAGAAGAATTATCCCGCTGGCCAGCATGGCAAGGGGAAGAAGCGCAAGCAGTCAGAATATGCTGTGCAGTTAGCTGAAAAGCAAAAAGCGAAATTTATTTATGGCATTTTAGAGCGCCAATTCGAAAATACGTTCCACAAGGCTTCGGCTAAGAAAGGCGTAACTGGTGAGGTTCTTTTACAGATGCTAGAGTCGCGCTTGGACAACACAGTTTATAGATTGGGTGTTGCGCCTACTCGTAGAGCGGCTCGTCAATTGGTAGTACATAAGCACATTACCGTAAACGGAGATGTGTTGAATATACCTTCAGCTTTCTTACGTCCAGGTGATGTAATAGCTGTGCGCGAGAAATCAAAGTCATTGGAGGCAATCAATAATTCGTTATCCATTCAGGGTGCAAAGAAGTATAACTGGTTGGAGTGGGATGTGAAAGAAATGGAAGGAAAATTGATCAATCTTCCTCCCCGTCAAGATATTCCTGAGAATATCAACGAGCAGTTGATTGTCGAGTTGTACTCTAAGTAAGTCAAACCTTTAATTAAAATCACGTATGTCAATATTAGCATTTCAAATGCCGGAGAAAGTGGTGATGGAGAAGTCAGACGACTTTCACGGCTTCTTTACCTTCAAGCCTTTGGAAAAAGGATATGGAGTGACCATAGGCAATGCGTTAAGAAGAATATTACTATCCTCGTTAGAGGGTTATGCGATCACAGGTATCAAAATACCTGGTGTGTTGCACGAGTTCTCCACAATTGAAGGTGTGGTGGAAGATGTTGCTGAAATTATCTTGAATTTGAAACAAGTTCGTTTCCGCAAAGTGGGCGAATCTAACGACACGAAAGTGGTTGTTAATATCAAGAAGCAAAAGCAGTTGAAGGCAGGTGATATCGCCAAGTTTACAGCAGGCTACGAGGTTCTCAATCCAGAGCATGTAATCTGTAACTTAGATGAATCTGCTCATTTTGAAATCGAATTATTAGTTGAGAAGGGCAGAGGTTACTTGCCAGCAGAAGAAAGCAAGCCAAATGAGCAGGTTTTCGGTTTTATTCCGATCGATGCCATTTTCACCCCGGTAAAGAATGTGAAATACAGTGTGGAGAACACACGTGTGGAGCAAAAGACCGATTATGAGAAATTATTGATTGATATCGAAACGGATGGTTCGATTCACCCTGAGAAGGCATTGGAAGGGGCTGCTTTTATTTTGATTCAACACTTCCGTTTGTTCTCTGACAAGTCAATCGAATTGGAGACAACAAAAGATAGCGAAGTAGAACAAGTAGACGAAGAGATGTTACACATGCGCAAGCTGTTGAAAACACAACTTCATGACTTAGATCTTTCAGTACGTGCTTATAACTGCTTAAAAGCAGCTGAAGTGAAGTCATTGGGAGATTTAGTGAGATTGGACATTTCTGATATGATGAAATTCCGCAACTTCGGTAAGAAGTCGTTGGCTGAGCTTGAGCAATTGGTGGCCGATAAGAATCTTACATTCGGAATGGATCTTGCGAAATATAAATTGGAAGAAGACTAATGAGACACGGTAAAAAAATTAACCATCTTGGTAGAAAGTCAGCGCATCGTCATGCGTTGTTATCCAACATGGCCTCTTCGCTCATCTTGCATAAGCGAATTACAACAACAGTAGCAAAGGCAAAAGCCTTGAAGAGATATGTGGAGCCTTTGCTTACAAAGTCAAAGGATGACACCACTCATTCGCGCAGAACAGTTTTTGCTTATTTGCAAAACAAAGAGTCGATTAAGACCTTGTTTGGCGAAGTAGCTGGACGTATTGCCAACCGTGCTGGTGGATATACGCGTATCATTAAACTTGGAGATGCTCGTCTCGGTGATGCAGCAGACATGTGTTTGATGGAATTGGTCGATTTCAATGATATCTACAAAAAGGATGGCGCTGAGAAAAAGGCTAAGACACGCAGAGGCCGTAAGGTAAAGAAAGATGAAGGTGGTGTTGAAGATGCTAAGGTAGTATCGGAAG
The DNA here is from genome assembly GCA_020402945.1 of Cytophagales bacterium. GTDB lineage: Bacteria > Bacteroidota > Bacteroidia > Cytophagales > Cyclobacteriaceae > ELB16-189. Next base: position 24,752 of record JADBYQ010000094.1, read on the forward strand.
CAACTGAGGCAAAGCCCAAGAAAGCAGCCAACCTGCCTGCCGGCAAGGCAGGAAAATCTAAAAAAGACGAATAGTGATTTCAAAAAACATAGAAAAAGGGATTGGACATCGTTCGATCCCTTTTTTATTGCCCTTTTTTGAACGAATGCGGAAAGAATTAACCTCGACCTTGATCACTGATTCAATAACAAAAGTATTTTTGTCAACCATTTAACTCAACTCTCTTGAACGGAAAAGCATATTTACTCTTAGCAGACGGCCTCCTTGTCGAAGGGAAGGGCATCGGTAAAAAAGGAACCAGTGGCGGTGAAATCTGTTTCAACACGGGCATGACTGGCTATCAAGAAATTTATACTGACCCCTCTTACCACGGCCAGATTGTTGTCAATACTTCGGCACACATTGGCAACTACGGTACAGTGGTCGAAGACAATGAATCGGGTTCACCCAAAATTCAAGGCATCGTGATTAATGAATTCTCAAAAGAGTTCAGCCGAAAGACAGCCAAAGAGAGCTTACAGACTTACCTGGAAAAGCATGGCGTAGTTGGAATTGCAGACATTGATACACGGAAGTTGGTGCGGCACATAAGAAGTAAGGGAGCGATGAATGCGATCATTTCCTCTGAGCTTACGCCCGAACAATTAAAAGAAGGGTTGAAAAAAGTGCCATCAATGGATGGACTTGAATTGTCTTCTGTGGTGAGTACCAAACAATCCTACTTTGCAGGCGATCCAAATGCAACGATTAAAATTGCGGCACTGGATGTGGGCATTAAGAACAATATTGTAAAATGCTTAGCGGAAAGAGGTTGCTACGTTCAAGTGTTTCCTGCAAAAACGACTTACAAAGAAATGGAAGCGTGGAAGCCAGACGGTTATTTTATTTCCAACGGCCCAGGCGACCCTTCGGTGATGGACTACGCTATCAAAACAGTAAAAGACATTTTAGATGCTGACAAGCCTGTGTTTGGCATTTGCCTCGGGCATCAGTTGTTGGCATTGGCCGCTGGCCTCACAACCTTTAAAATGCACCATGGTCATCGCGGACTTAACCACCCCGTAAAAAATTTAATTTCAGGTTTGGGCGAGATGACATCTCAAAATCACGGCTTTGCTGTAAGTGACAAAGATTTAGATAAGCATCCAAATGTAGAAGTTACGCACGTTCATTTGAATGACAAGACAATCATGGGCATTCGGTTGAAAAACAAGAAAGCATTTTCGGTGCAGTATCACCCAGAGGCTTCGCCAGGGCCGCATGATTCAAGGTATTTGTTTGATGAGTTTTTGAAGATGATCGCCAACTAAAATTGATGGGACAAAAATGGCTACATCGCCTTACATCAAAACGCTATTTACCATCAATGAGTTGGCTTGGAATCTGTATAATTCCAATTCACGTAATGTTCCTAAAAAAAATATGAACCCTATTGAAATAGGTAAATTGCTTAAGAACCTGAAACAAGGAAATGTTGAGTTCATTTTAATAGGTGGTTTTGCTATGGCGTTTCATGGGTTTCCGCGCGCAACCGGTGATATTGATCTGTGGATTAAAAACACGCCAGAAAATATGCTACGACTTAAAGACGCATTGATTAGCACAGGTTTTCCTGAAGCGAAAGCCTTGAGATCGACTACTCAGCTAGTGCCAGGCATGAGCATCTTCAATTTATTGGAATCTGATTTCAAGATCGACCTGCTTCACAATTTAAAGCTTTTTAAAGAAAAGGATTTTGATAACTGTTATGACAAAGCCGATGAGGGTGAATACAATGGGGTTACTATCAAAGTGCTGAACGCGGCAGATTTATTGAAAGAGAAGACAAGTGCAAATAGAGACAAGGATGGGCAGGACATCTCTTACTTGAAAAAGATGCTGTTGAAAATTAAGAACAAAAAGAAAGATCAATAGATGAAAAAATACATCCTTGGACTTATTCTAGCGGTTTGTTTTTTTGCTTCCCAAGCACAAGTTTCTTTTGGTGTTAAAGCTGGGTACAACAGTAACATTTATGTCACTAAGGTTGATTACTTTGTTGGACCCTCTACAAACGAATCTTCTAATGGAAATGGTTATTTTCTCGGTGCTTTTGTTAAGCTGCCTTTATTGAAGAAATTTTCTATCACACCGGAACTACAATTTTCAAAAAGAGGCGGAGCGTATTTTTCTGACAACTATTTAGAGCTGCCAGTATTTGCTACATTTTCCCCTTTCAAAGTAGTTGATTTTGATTTGGGTGTAACGACTGGGTTCTTTCTATCCTCAGACATCAGATTTAAGGTCAATAACAGTTTTGATTTTGGTTTGTCAAGTGGATTTAGAATTAATCTATCAAAGCAATTCTCCCTCATTGGTAGATACTACCTTGGAATCACTCCTGCTAGAAGCATTACTGATTTTAATTTAACTTTTAATGGCATCACTCTAGATCCGATGACAAAGTCGTGGGATGAGTATAACAGAACAATACAATTTGGCATTGGCTACAAAATAAAGTGAAAACTAACTTAGTGTCTTCGAGCCTTAGTGGTAAAAAATAAATCTAACATCTTAAATCCTAAATCAAAATGAGTTTAATCGAAAGCATCCACGCCCGTCAAATACTTGATAGCCGTGGCAATCCAACAGTAGAAGTAGACGTGTTCACAGAGTCAGGTGCGTTTGGTCGCGCGGCAGTGCCTTCAGGTGCTTCCACCGGTTCGCATGAAGCAGTAGAACTCCGTGATGGCGATGCCAAAAAGTACATGGGCAAAGGTGTACTAAAGGCCGTGAATAATGTAAATACGAAAATCGCTGCCGAGGTGGTTGGTTTCCCGGTGATGGATCAATCGCTGATCGACAAAATTATGATCGAATTAGATGGCACGCCCAATAAAGGCAAGTTGGGTGCGAACGCTATATTGGGAGTTTCATTGGCTGTGGCAAAGGCTGCCGCCATGGAAGCAGGTCAGTCGTTATACAGATACATCGGTGGCGTAAATGCAAACACACTTCCTGTTCCAATGATGAATATTTTGAATGGTGGAAGCCACGCGGATAACTCCATCGATTTTCAAGAGTTCATGGTGATGCCGGTAGGTGCAAAAAGTTTCTCTGAAGCGTTACGCATGGGAGCTGAGATTTTCCATACGTTGAAAAAAGTATTACACGACCAAGGTCTTTCTACAAATGTGGGTGACGAAGGTGGTTTTGCGCCAAACATCAAATCAAATGAGGCGGCTATTGAGATTGTATTAAAAGCGATTGACAAGGCTGGTTTCAAACCAGGTTCCGATGTGATGATTGCTTTGGATCCCGCTGCTTCTGAATTTTACGACAGCAAAACCAAAACATATACATTCAAAAAATCTTCAGGTAAGAAATTGAAGCCATTGGAGATGGCAGAGTACTGGACGAATTGGACGAAGAAATATCCAATAATTTCCATTGAAGATGGATTAGCTGAAGATGATTGGGCCGGCTGGAAAGCCTTAACTGAAAATGTAGGAAAGAGTGTTCAGTTGGTAGGCGATGATTTATTTGTAACCAACGTGAAACGCTTGCAACAAGGAATTGACAAAGGCGTAGGCAATGCGATCTTGATCAAAGTAAATCAGATCGGCTCGTTGACAGAAACTATTGATGCCGTTAACTTAGCAAAATGCAATTCATACAAGAGCATTATGAGCCACCGCTCAGGTGAAACAGAAGACAACACTATTGCTGATTTAGCAGTAGCATTGAACTGTGGTCAGATCAAAACCGGTTCTGCTTCACGTTCAGATCGGATGGCGAAATACAATCAACTCATCCGCATTGAAGAGGAATTGGGTGAAGTGGCCTATTTCCCAGGGAAGAAGTTTTAGAAAAGATTTTCTTTTAACTATTGAAGCCGGGGGTATCCTCGGCTTTTATATTGCTTCGGAAAAAAAGGGAAGCGTGCTGGCATTTGTAGTTGGGTTTTTCGCATTTCTAAAATTTCCCTATCTTCGTACAACCATTTTTTAAGCTATGTTGAAGAAATTGCCGCCCGCCTTTCGTAATTTTTATATTGTTACAGGTCTTTGCTTCCTTGTCTGGATGCTTTTTTTGGACTCCAATGATTTGATATCGCGTTTTAAATTGGGTGCCAAACTGCGAAACCTCGATCGGGAAAAAGCGTATTATCAGGAAAAGATTGCCGATGTAGAGAAGGACCGACACGAGTTAATGACTGACCGTGAATTGTTGGAAAAATTTGCTCGTGAAAAGTATTTGATGAAGAAGGAAACGGAAGATATTTTTATCATTCAAGAAGAAGATTAAACCACGCATGAAAAATTTAATTGTTGTCCTGTTGATAGGTTTGCCGCTGTTGGGCATTTCTCAGAGAGAAATAGAAGAAGGAGAGAAGCCGAAATTAAAAGATAGGCTTTATTTCGGTGGAGGTTTTGGACTTAACTCTGGAACAGACGGCTTTGGCAATTCCTATTTTTTTTATGCTCTCAATCCGATTGTTGGATACATGGTAAATCCGAAATTTTCTGTTGGTACTGGCATCAACTGGCAGCAAACCAGTTTTGACCGACCCAAAGTAACTCTTACGCAATATGGCATTAGCCCGTTTGCCAGATATAATTTTGATCAGCTTTTTGCTTACGGAGAGTATAACTTGATTTCTACACCTACTTTCATTAATAGCGATCAGAGAAGGATTTTCAATAGAATGCTACTAGGTCTGGGCTACTCACAACCACTTGGAAGTAGAGGAGCAATCAACGCTATGGCACTGTATGACGTTCTCTACAACCAAAGTGATAGGGCATTTGCCTCACCTTGGGTTTTTCGTGTATTCTTTTCTTTCTAGTCCGGAAATTCTACTCCCAATTTCTTAGCTAGCACCTGTAGGTCTTCTACCACTTTTGAATTGAGCGGAATTCCGTCTTTCATCCGCGTGACTTCACTTTCACGTTCTGGGTCTCCGGGGATAATCATGTTGGGATGCCCTTCAATTGTTTTCGCCTCACGAAAGCGGGTGATCCATTTGTCCATGTGAAATTTGAAATCATCCGCTGGGCGAAAGGCATCAACACGCATCGCACCAAAAAAGTGCCCGATGCCCTCGCCAACTGGGTCGGCCGGGGGCGAAAGAAAGCTAACGAAGGGAGGAACCCATGGGCCATAATTCGCACCGCTTAGCACTGCAGAAAAGATATCTACCCAGGCACCCAAACTAAAACCCTTGTGGCTGCCATGTTCGCGATCGCTGCCCAGCGGAATCAACGCACCACCGTCTTTTAGTTCATTTGGATTGGTGGACGGGCTGCCATCTTTTTTTTGAATCCAGCCTAGTGGGGCTTCTTTATTTTTTCGTTGAAGGATTTCCAGTTTGCCATTCGCTGCCGTTGTCGTTGCAAAATCAGCCACGAAAGCCGGTTGATTTCCGGCAGGGATCGCCACACAAATAGGATTAGTGCCCAGCAATCTTTCGACTGAAAAAGTAGGTGCGACCAGTGGACTCGCATTCGTCATCGCTATGCCAATCATGTCGTGAGGCAAGGCCATCATCGCATGGTAGGCTGCAATGCCGAAATGGTTTGAATTTTTTACGGCCACCCAGCCAGTGCCCACATTGTTTGCTTTTTCGATAGCGATCTCCATTGCCTTTGGAGCTACCACTAGTCCCAGGCCACCATCGCCATCTAATACCGCTGTGCTTGCTCTGGCATGAACGATTTTTGTTTTTGGTTGACTGTTAATTCGCTTGGCTTCCCACAAACGCACATAGCCAGATAACCGTGCCAAGCCATGCGAATCGATGCCCCGTAAATCAGCGCTTAACAAAACATCAGCAGCTAATCTTGCTTCTTCATCGGGGCAGTTTATCTTGGTAAAGACCGCATGGGCAAACTGCCAAAGCGGCTGGTATTTGAAAATAGGATCTTCTGGCATAGTTATAGGTGGCATGCAGGTTTATGGCAAGTTGCAAGGTTTTAGCAAAATTATCACTTGAATTATGGAAATTTGATCGGAGCCGCATCTTACTCCCAAAACAAAACACACACTCTATGAAGAATCATCTTTTGGCCTTAGCTTTATCGGTAAGCGCATTAGCAGCAACGGGGCAAATAGAAAAACCGGTTGACACTAAAATCACCAACGTCACCGTTTTCCTAAACAAAGCACAAGTTACACGCGAAGTCAAGACCCGCATTGAGCCGGGAAGAGTTAATTTGATAGTGCGCGGACTTACCTCTCAACTTGATCCGGAGAGCATTCAAGTAACGGGAAAAGGGAGCTTTATTATTCTAGGTATTAGCCACCAGCAAAATTATCTAAGCGAGTTGAATATGCCCAAAAGTCTGAAGGCATTAAAGGACTCTGTGGAACAACTGCAAAAACAATTGCAGTTGGAGCAGAGTCAGAAGGAAATTCTCAATAAAGAGGAACAGATGTTATTGAGTAATCAAAAGATCGGGGGGACTACTCAAAACCTGACGGTAGCCGAGCTAAAAGCAATGGCGGATTTTTACAGAAGTCGCTTAGGTGATATTGTTACTTCGCGAATGAAGCAAGACGACAAGATCAAGAAAATCAATGAGCGGATAGCGAAGCTGAATAATCAAATCAATAGTCAGAATGAAATGTATGGCCGCAACACCAGCGAAATTGTAGTGAGTATTTCTGCGGAAGCTGCTACCTCCGTTGACTTAGATGTCAACTATGTGGTGGCCAATGCCGGATGGTATCCCGTCTATGATGTGAGAGCAATGAACACGAAAAGCCCGTTACAGTTGAGCTACAAAGCCAACGTTTTTCAAAGTACAGGAGAAGAATGGAAAAGTGTGAAGTTGAAACTGTCGACCGCGAATCCCAACCAGAGTGGACTGAAGCCGGAATTGAGTTCCTGGTATTTGGATTTTTATCAGCCGATTGCGTATGGGCTAGAACGTAAGAAGTACAAATCAACGGGTGCCGTAGCCAGAGCAGCAAACATGGAAGACAAGGAAGAAATGGTCTCAATGGCCGCTCCTTCTGCTGAGTCTGTAGCGGATTATGTCTCTACGATTCAAACCACGCTCAATACCGAATTTGATATTTCTCTTCCTTATTCGGTAATGTCTGCTTCCAAGCCAACAACGGTGGATATTCGTAGTTACGAAATGAAGTCTGACTACACCTATTCGGTGGCCCCCAAATTAGATAACGATGCATTCTTGTTAGCAAGAGCAACTGGTTGGGAGGAATTTAATCTATTGCCGGGCGAAGCCAATATCTTCTTTGAAGGCACTTTCGTGGGCAAATCATTTATTGATCCCAATAATATCAAAGACACGTTGTCAGTTTCTTTGGGTCGCGATAAGCGAATTGTGGTGAAACGTGAAAAACTAAAAGATCTTACTTCGCGCAGCTTCATCGGCTCCAATAAAAAGGAAAGTTACGCCTATGAGATATCCATACGTAATACCAAGGGGGAGAGTATTAGAGTGATAGTTGAAGATCAAATACCCGTGTCACAAAATACCCAAATTGAAGTGAGTACCCAAGACCTTGGTGGGGCAAAGTTTAATAAGAACACAGGCAAATTGGTGTGGGAAATGGAGCTGAAACCAAGCGAAACCAGAAAGGTCATTTATAAATTTGAAGTGAAGTATCCAAAAGATAGGCAAATCAACGGCCTTTGAGGAAATGAAAGCCCTGAATTTTTCAGGGCTTTTTTTCTATTAATATTGCCTCGTCCTGAAATAAGTTGACACAAAAGTTAACTTATTATGACAATATCAAATGAAAAGAGGAGTTCATTAAAGCGCACACAGCGGGACTACAGTTTGGCTTTCAAATTACAGGTTGTCGATGAGATAGAAAAAGGCCATCTCACCTATAAGCAGAGTCAAAAGAAGTATGGTATCCAAGGCAGAAGTACAGTTTTGATATGGCTAAGAAAGCATGGAACTTTGGATTGGACAAGCAAAGTTCCCATGAAAAAGAAAGCTCCGCCAAAGACATTCATATCTCAACTGGAGGCCAAGATCAAGCGACTAGAAGCTGAGAAAGAGATTCTGAACCGCGCGATAGATATAGCCGATAATACATTAGGTACAGATATCAGAAAAAAGTCTTGCCCCTGTCGCAGCAAGCTTCCGAAAGGCAACAGGGGGAGAACGATATACTATCGGACAAATAGCTAATACGTTAGGGTACAGCCGTCAATACGTTTATAAGCATCGAGCGGATTCTGTTAGTAAAATCGAAAAGCAACAAACCGTAAAACAACTAGTGGACAGGGAACGGAAGTTACTGCCCCGGTTAGGCACTCGAAAAATGTACCACCTGATCAAACCCACTTTGGAAGAGTTGCAACTGAAGTTTGGTCGTGACAAGTTATTTGAACTGATCCGATATTATGACTTGCAGATTAAGCCCAAACGCAGATATGTACAGACGACCATGAGTAAACATTGGCTACGTAAATGGCCCAACATAATCAAAAACAGAAGTGTCATACGACCCGATGAAGTCTGGGTTAGTGATATTACGTATCTGAAAACAGAGCAGGGAAATTGCTATTTGAATATGATCACGGATGCCTATAGCAGAAAAATAGTAGGCTATGCTGTTGCCGACAATATGGAAACAGAAAGTATGATCGGAGCGTTGAAAATGGCTGTAAAACAACGGACACCCAATTCAGTGGCAACAATTCATCATTCCGATAGAGGGTTACAGTATTGTAGTAAGGAATACGAATCACTCACTAAAACAACTAACATCCGTCTAAGCATGACTGAAAATGGAGATCCATACGAAAATGCACTGGCTGAACGGATGAATCGTACGATAAAAGAAGAATTTGGAATGGACAGAGTATTGAAAAGCAAAGAGCAGGTAAACCAATTAGTCCCAGAAAGTGTAGCTTTGTACAATCAGAAACGACCACACCTGGCATTGAATATGAAAACGCCAGAGCAGGTTTATAAAACAAAAATCCCGGTCACCTGAGGCAATCGGGACTTATTTTTAATCTGTCAACTTATTTTAGGACTATTCATATTGTTTTGTTCTTTGTGTAGAAAAAAATTAATGCGCTTCAAATTATTTTTGATTTTGTGCTCCATCTCGTTATCAAGTGCGGGTCAAATAGTAAATACCGCTACGATGGACACGCTAGAGTCGACTGTGATTGGCCATTTGGCGGTAGGGGGCTACATTGATACTTATTATGGATACAACTTCAGCAGACCAGCGAGCGGTAGTAATCCGTACTTCGTTTCTTCAAATCGTCATGACGAGATGAATGTGAATTTAGCCTATATCGATTTGCGCTACCGTGCGACCAATTTTCGAGCACGCTTTGTTCCTGGATTTGGAACCTATGTAAATTCAAACTATGCTGCTGAGGCTGGCACACTAAAGAATATTATCGAAGCAAGTGTCGGCCTACGGCTTTCGGCCAAGCGAAATATATGGATGGACGTTGGCGTATTGGGATCTCCTTATACCAATGAAAGTGCTATTTCCAAAGATCATTTAATGTATACACGTTCTTTCGCGCCCGAGAATGTTCCCTATTATTTGACTGGGGTAAAAGTAAGTGTTCCTTTAAACACGAAATGGACGGCTTATTTGTATTTGCTCAATGGTTGGCAAGTCATTCAATCGAACGACAAGAACAAAGCCATTGGAACGCAAGTAGAGTTTCGGCCCAATAAAAAAATGTTGTTCAATTGGGATACCTATGTGGGAGGCAATCAAACGGCTCAAAATCCTGACTTTCGGATGCGGTACTTCACTGATTTGTATTGGATATACAAAGCCAATGACAAATTTGATGCTACCTCATGTGTTTACATCGGGCTTCAAGAAAGGAACAATGCCTCTACTAAGAACTGGTGGACCGCAAACTTCATAGGTCGCTATCATTTTACTGAAACGCTTTCGCTTTCGGGGCGAATCGAATATTACAGCGATTCAGGCGTTCATCAATTGCCCATCACCGGTATTGATGGTTTTAGATCGTACAGCACGGGCCTCTGCTTCAATTATCAGGCTAATCACAACGCGCTATTCCGTTTGGAAGGGCGTCAATTCTTTTCGCCCGATAATTTGTATCGAGACGAAAACGCTAACCCGACCGGGAGCAGTTCATTATTAACGGCCAGTCTGACGGCTTGGTTTTAGAAAAACATTATGGTTGGCTTTTGGAAGCAACAATCTTGAGCTTCAGCGAAATCTCATCATTGATCAAATCGTCTTTGATCGTTCCGATGATCCCAGAATTGTAGACGATGCCCCACTTGGTACGATCGATAGTGAAAGTAGGTGTTTCCGCGAGAACATACTTTTCATCAATTTTTATTTTTGCGGGAATTTCGATAGTGTTCGTCTTTTCTTTGAGTGTTAGATTGCCTACTATTTTTTCTCCGGTGCTATCTGAGCGAATGCCCGTAATTTCAAAGCTGCCGAAAGGAAACTTTTCGACTTCGAAAAAATCCTCATTTTTCAAATGACCTTCAAGATTGGTTTTGTCCTTTCCGGTTTGGTCAAGGTTTGTGATCGAGTTGATGTTGATTTTAAAATTCCCACTAGTTAATTGATTGTTGCTAACCGTAAACTGCCCTGCACTCAAGCGGATCGTTCCATTGTGTTGGTAGTTACCCGGTGTAGCCCCAATCCATTCAATAACACTGGTTAGGGTATCCACCAGATACACATCTCCCGTTCCATCCAGGGCGGCTGCCGGTGTCGACTCAGAATTGATTGCTTCAGTTCTTGTTTTGCATGCATAAAAGAAAAGGAGAAGTGCGACAAAGGTTCCACTAACTATCAGAATACGTTTCTTTACGTTCATAAGATTTATTTTTTTTTCAAATGTCGAATATATTTTCGAGGCAATCCTTAATTATTTTTAAAGAAACCGTTAATGAGTTGTTAAAACTAGTCGCTACTGGCAAGCACACCTTCTTTCAGGGAATAGGCAGAAACCCGGATTGATTTGAAGAGGTGTTTTTTCAAGAGAAATTGAATGAGACAGGAGGCAACCACAATCATATCTACTCTCATCTCGATCATGCCGGGAATAGCAAGTCGTTCTCTTCTTGGTTTGTATAGCAGTTCATCGAAGATCGTTTCAAAGCCGGTAATTGTTAGCGGAGTTTCAGGCTCTTTCGGAAAAGGCATCCCTTGTTTGTTGCAGTAGATTTCACTTAACGTATCGAATGACCCCGATGAGCCGATGAGTGTTTCTGGTTGATGTTTGGCTAGTTCATCAAACAAAGGCGCTAATTGTATTTCCATGTAGTCACTGATTTGTGCCATCTCCTCAGGTAGCAAGGGATCATGGTGCTGAAATTTTTCAATAAGACGTTGGCCTCCGATCTCCACACTTTTTTTCCAAAACATCTCGTCAGCGTTCGCTATGATAAATTCGACACTGCCTCCTCCGATATCTACAATTAGTGATTTGGATACACCCATCGCTACAGCGTTACGCACTCCTAGGTAGATGAGTTCAGCCTCTTCCTCACCAGAAATTATTCTTACCGTGATGCCTGTTTCGATGAGGATTTTTTCAGTTAGCTCACCGCCATTTTTAGCGCTGCGCAGTGCGCTGGTACCAAAAGCGGTTACTTGGGTTACTTGCCAATTTTCTATCGTCAGTTTAAACTTTTTTAGTGCACTCAATACCCTTTCGATGGCTTCACTCGTGATAAATCCATCGTTGATTCCACCCACGCCCATTCTGGCAGCGATTCGTTCCTGGTGTAGGGTCACAAATCTTCCCATTCTTTTTTCTGCAATAAGCAGGTTGAATGTGTTGGTACCCAGGTCAATAATTGCAAACCGTTCCACTGATAATTATCATTGAGTTCGAAATATACATTAACTATATTTCGGAAGGTTTACCAAAAGCATATCTTCTTTAAAATGGCAAATAAATCCTTACTAGAAAAAAACAACGAGCTCAAACGCAAAAATGCCGAAGCTTTATTAGGAGGTGGTGAGAAAAGAATTGAGCAACAGCATGCTCGAGGGAAATTGTCCGCCCGAGAACGAGTAATGCTATTGTTGGACGAAGGCTCATTTGAAGAGTTGGGAAAGTTTGTGATGCACAGATGCAAGGATTTTGGTTTGGAAAATGAACACTATTTGGGTGACGGAGTTGTGACCGGCTATGGAACAATTGGAGGAAGGTTGGTCTATGTTTTTTCTCAGGATTTTACTGTTTTTGGCGGGTCGTTGTCGGAAACTTATGCGGAAAAAATAGTCAAGGTCATGGATCTGGCCATGAAAAATGGTGCTCCTGTTATTGGATTGAATGATTCAGGTGGCGCGCGCATACAAGAGGGAGTGGTTTCGCTGGGTGGGTATGCAGATATTTTTTATCGAAATGTAATGGCCTCCGGTGTAGTACCTCAGATTTCGGCTATTATGGGACCCTGCGCTGGCGGAGCTGTTTACTCTCCAGCTATGACCGATTTTATCTTTATGGTGGAGAAGACCTCTTTCATGTTTGTGACTGGCCCTAACGTGGTAAAGACAGTAACGCACGAAACAGTAACGGCCGAAGAATTAGGAGGGGCAAGCACCCATAGTACTAAGAGTGGGGTTACCCATTTTGCCTGCGCCAATGAAGTAGAATGCTTGAACCAAATCAAGCAGCTTTTCAGCTATATACCACAAAATTGTGAAGACGATGCTCCTCGATTGGCCTACACCGGCAAAGACGAAAAAAGGCCTTCTTTAAATTCTATTATTCCCGAAAATCCCAATCAGCCCTATGACATGCGCGAGGTAATTACCGGCATTGTAGATGCGGATTCTTTTATGGAGGTGCACAAAAATTTTGCTGAGAATATTGTCGTTGGCTTTGCGCGATTGGCAGGTAGAAGTATTGGCATAGTAGGCAATCAACCAGCTTGCCTGGCAGGTGTTTTGGATATTGATTCTAGTGTTAAGGCTGCACGGTTCGTTCGATTCTGCGATAGTTTCAATATCCCCTTGTTGGTATTGGAAGATGTGCCCGGATTTCTCCCCGGTACTGATCAGGAATGGAACGCGATCATCACAAATGGAGCTAAGTTGCTCTATGCGTTTAGTGAAGCGACAGTTCCGCGCATTACTGTAATAACGCGAAAAGCCTATGGTGGCGCGTATGACGTCATGAATTCAAAACACATTGGTGCGGATATGAACTATGCCTGGCCTACTGCCGAAATTGCTGTGATGGGAGCACAGGGTGCTGCAGAGATCATATTTAAAAAGGAGATTTCCGAAGCGGCAGATCCGAAAGCTAAGCTTGCAGAAAAGGTAGATGAGTACACGAATAAGTTTGCCACTCCTTACCGAGCCGCTCATCGAGGTTATATTGATGAGGTAATTTTCCCAGATCAAACCAGGGAAAAGTTAATTAGGTCATTCCAGATGTTAGAGAACAAAGTAGCTGTGCTGCCAAAGAAGAAGCACGGGAATATTCCGTTGTAAGATATCATGCGGAGAATACCCCTCTTAATATCCGCATAATTTGCGGAGATTAACTTGCTAATCTCCGCAGCCTCATTTATATTTACCGCATAATCTGCGGAGAATGCCTAAATACATCCATCTATTAAAGACCTGGCCTGACTTTACGTGGCAGCATGATAAACTCGTGCATCCACTGGCCACAGTTAGGCACAACCAAGGTCGACTATTGGGCAAGCTAGAGGGATTGGGCTTTCAATTGCAGGCAGAGGCATCGCTGGGCAATTTGATATTAGATGTCGTGAAGTCAAGCGAGATAGAAGGAGAGAAACTGCCGATGGATCAAGTGCGCTCATCAATAGCACGCAAACTGGGCATGAAAGTACCTGGTTTGGTCGTTGCCAGCAGAGATGTAGATGGCGTGGTAGAAATGATGCTGGATGCTACACAAAAACACGACAAGCCTCTTAGCAAAGAGCGGTTGTTTGGTTGGCACTCATCATTGTTCCCTGCGGGCAGAAGTGGTCTGCATAAAATACAAGTGGCGGCTTGGCGCGATGCCGAGGGCGACCCCATGCAAGTAGTGTCAGGTGCGATGGGCAAAGAGCGCGTACACTTCGAAGCACCCGAGGCCGCACGGTTGGAGCACGAGATGAAATCTTTTTTGAAGTGGTTCAATCAATCAGAGGAGCTGGATTCTATATTGAAAGCAGCCATCGCACACTTGTGGTTCATTACTATACATCCGTTTGACGATGGCAATGGCCGCATTGCCCGCGCCATAGCCGATATGCAACTTTCGCGCTCCGATCAATCGAAGCAGCGCTTCTACAGCATGTCGGCACAAATACAACAAGAGCGCAAAGCGTACTACGATTGTCTAGAAAAAACACAGCGCGGTTCATTAGATATAACAGATTGGCTCTTGTGGTTTCTCCATTGTTTCGGCCGCGCCCTCTCTGTCTCTACCGAAAACGTGGCGAGCGTGATGAACAAAGCAACCTTTTTGGAGAAACACCGCACCGTAGCATTAAACCCCCGACAGCGCACCATGCTCAACAAACTGATAGACGGTTTTGAAGGCAAGCTTACCTCTTCCAAATGGGCGAAGATGACCAAGAGCTCGCCCGACACCGCCCTGCGCGACATACAGAGTTTGATACAAGCGAAGATGTTGGAGAAAGAAGAAGGCGGAGGCAGGAGTACGAGTTATAGAGTGAAACTAAATTGATAAAATGAAGGAGGTGAATTTACTTTTTATAAGAAGAATTGATTCTTATTTTGCAAACTTCATTTTACACTCAATAAAATTCAACTATTCGCTTTCCCAAATAGGGGAGAAAACAAATTAGACTCGTTCAAAAAATGAATGTTTTTGACAAGAGTTTACTGGCGATTTTTCCTTTCAGTATTTCAGCATCAAGATACTTTCCATCAATCAAAAAGTAGCCCAGTACTTCTTTAGTTAGGGGATCGATTGCCCAATATTCCTTCACTCCAAATTTTTCGTATAGGCTTTTCTTTGTTTCTAAATCGTAGTTCCGATTGCCCGGAGAAAGTATTTCGATCAATAGGTCTGGTACACCGTGAATCGTACTTTCTTCGTCAACGATAGTTGAATTTTCATTGGACACATAAATAATATCAGGTTGTACCGCATTGGTATGCTCATCAAGATAAACGTCAAAAGGCGCAATAAAGACTTCACCGAGACTTTTCTCCTCAATCCATGCGTCTAATTTTACAAGCAGCTTGCGAACCATTCGCTGATGGGGGGTGATGGGAGTAGGTGACATATAAAGATTGTTTTCGATCACCTCCGCCAACGACCCCTCAGGAAGTAGTTTAAAAACTTCCATAGCCGTGCGAGGAGGGCTGACAATTGCTTCCATGTTTCGAAGGTAGTTCAAATTTCCTGTTTTTTTGAAATCGTTGTGAAAATCAATTTTCTATATGGCATTCCAAATTTCCATAAATTTGAGTTTAAATAAGCCAATTCATGGACAAAAAAAGTAAGCAATTCCTCTACGAGTATCTCAATAATGCATCACCCACAGGCTTTGAATCTTCGGGCCAACAGATATGGCTTGACTATATCAAGCCATATATAAATGACTATATGATTGACGTGTATGGAACGGCCGTGGGTATTGTCAATCCTAAAGCATCTTATAAAGTGGTGATCGAGGCGCATGCCGATGAGATCAGCTGGTTTGTTAATTATATCACTGATGATGGCTATATCTATGTCCGTAGAAATGGAGGTTCGGATCATCAAATAGCGCCCAGTATGAGGGTGAACATCCATACAGAAAAAGGAATTGTAAAAGGCGTGTTCGGCTGGCCAGCCATTCACGTGCGTGATGCAGGTAAAGAAGAAGCGCCAAGTTTGAAGAATATTTTCATCGATTGTGGTGCCGCTAATAAAAAGGAAGTAGAGTCGATGGGTATTCATGTGGGCACTGTCATCACTTTTGAAGCGGACTTAATGGAGCTCAATAAGAATTATCTGGTTGGCCGCGCTCTGGACAATCGTATGGGCGGATTTATGATTGCAGAAGTAACAAGGAGGTTGAGTGAAAACAAGAAGAAACTCCCTTTTGGGCTTTATGTGGTCAATGCCGTTCAGGAAGAAATCGGGTTAAGAGGGGCTGAAATGATTTCGCGCAAAATAAAGCCTGATTTGGCCATTTGTACCGATGTTACCCATGATACCCAGTCGCCCATGTATAACAAGAAGGAGAGCGGCAATTTAAAGTGTGGTTTGGGTCCAGTTGTGTGTATCGGCCCAGCCGTGCAGAATAATGTGCTCAAGATGATTACCCAGACTGCCGAAAAGAAGAAAATTGCCTTCCAGCGCCAAGCAGTGTCGAGGTCTACAGGCACAGATACGGATTCATTTGCGTATTCTGCTGAAGGAGTTGCCTCAGCGCTCATTTCGCTTCCGCTCAAATACATGCACACCACAGTAGAGACCGTGCACAAAGATGATGTGGAGAACGTAATCAACCTTATCTATGAGGTACTACTACAAATAAAGCCCAATTTTGACTACCGGTATATTCGGTAAAAAGACGTTTTTTTACTTTTTTAACCTTTGTGAAAAGGGAAGTCCAGCCTTTTATTGAGTCGGACAAAAAAGTCTTACACTCTATTGTATTGAAACAACTGAGACCCTCTGGTTTTCTGGTGGAGTCTACTTTTCAATCATTAACCAACAACAAAAAAACAACACAATGAAAACTGTTTACCCCAAATTTTGCAATAGCAAAATTTGCCTTCGGCTGATACAAAATGCATAGCATTTTGGTCAGGTCTAATTACTCCTACAGTCGTTTCAGACTCGTAGGAGGTTGATCCCGAGAATACTGACGGTACCGTCATTACTCTTCGGCTCTTCTGGCAGATTTTGCAGCGACTGCAAAATCTGGGTTGAAAGTGTTAGATGAAAAACTTAAGTTTGAGTTGAATCAGGTTTCTGTAACTGCTTCGACACAAAAAGTGGCTAGTCAATTTAGTAGTATCGCTATTTTGTTATAAGAGATTAGGTATGGTTTTTATCGACCATTTACTTCGCGAAGTCGAAGTGGTTTATCCACCAAAACGCATCATATCTTTAGTTCCGTCTCAGACGGAACTTTTGTTTTATTTGGGGTTGTCTGGCAGAGTTGTAGGCATCACAAAGTTTTGTGTTCACCCACCGCAATGGCACAATAGTTTACAAAAGATTGGAGGCACTAAGAACTTCAAATTCGAAATAATCGATCAGCTTAGGCCCGATTTGATCATTGGAAATAAGGAGGAGAATTACGTGTCTGGAATCTCTGTTTTACAGACAAAGTACCCGGTTTGGGTAAGCGATGTATCCTCTTATGAGCAGGCACTTCGAATGATTGAAGAAGTTGGCACGTTGACCGACAGGATTGACCTGGCCAATTCCCTTCGAAAAGAGATTGAGGCAAGGTTTGAAAGGTTGCCCAAGAAAAAGCCCACACGTGTTCTATACCTTATTTGGCGCCAACCGTGGATGGCGGCAGGTAAAGGCACATTTATCGATAGCATGCTTTCCAAGATCGGATTAGTGAACGTAGTGGAAGAAGCAAGATACCCGACCCTTTCTGATGCTCAACTTCAGCAAATGCAGCCAGAGCTAATTTATCTTTCTTCGGAGCCTTATCCGTTTAAGCAAAAGCATATCCAAGAGTTAAAGGCGGTTGTTCCAAATTCGGAAGTCACTTTAGTGGACGGAGAGTTGTTTTCCTGGTATGGAAGCAGAATGTTGCTAGCCCCTGATTATTTTGCCTCCCTCACAGAGTAGTCGTTTCAAAACCTACCGAATTCATATCTCGCCAAAAACCAGGATATGATTTGTTTACAACTTCGGGTGACTCAATCTTCAAGTCTTGGATCGTTGCCAACGGAGCAAAACCCATGGCCATACGATGGTCGTGATAGGTTTGAATAGCGATTGACCGAGTCGGAATACTACTTGTTTCAAGTCGCCAGTTCCCAGTTGCCGGTTCGCTGAGCACAGCTCCGATTTTACGTAGCTCGCTCTGTAGGGCTGCGATACGGTCTGTTTCCTTTATCCGGAGGCTCTCTAACCCAGTAAAATCACCTGAAATTCCTTTGGCCGCACAAACGGGCAATACGGTTTGTGCCAGATCGGGGCAATCTTTAAAATCCCAGGTCAGATTTTTGGCGGCCTCTTTTTTAGAAAGTAGCGCATTCCCGTTTTTGAAAATAGTTTGAACGCCTAGCTGATCCATGATATCAACAATCACTATGTCGCCTTGCAAAGACTTTTCAGACACACTCGGAAGAGTCAGCTCAGCCTGTTTCGCCAATGCAACAAAAGCAAACCAATAGCTGGCCGATGACCAGTCTGCTTCTACCACTACTTCCGCTTTTTTGAATGCTGAATGTTGAATCTTGATAAGTCCTTTGTCAAAATCCAAAAAAGGCTCCACGCCAAACTGTTTCATTAGTTCTGCAGTCATTCGAATATAGGGTATGCTGCCAATTTTTCCTTGTAAAAGAATTGTCAACCCTTTTGGCAGAATAGGTGCCACCATCATTAGTGCAGAGATGTATTGGCTACTCACATTGCCTGGTATTTCTAATTGGTCGGCTAGCTGGCCACTGAAGCCCTTTGTTTCAATCGGTGGAAACCCTTCCCTTTCTTTGTAGTCGATAGAAGCACCAATTTTTCGTAAGGCATCGACCAACAACGCGATCGGTCTTTCCTTCATTCGATCCGTTCCAGTCATTATTCTATGTTTTCCAGATAGGGCAAAATAGGCTGTAAGGAATCGCATCGTAGTTCCGGCATCCAAGACATCAATTACAACGTCCGGGCTAGAGACTAACCTTTCCATTAGTTGGGTATCCCTTGCAACCGACATGTTGCTAACGATCGATTGGTTATTGCTTAACGCCTGTAGCAACAGCGCCCGGTTACTAATGCTTTTGGAAGAGGATAACTCGTTGACTGTTCCTCGAACTACAGAATTTGCTTTGATGGAAATATATGAAGTCAAGTAATCTTTTCGCTTTAGAATTGTGAAACTAAAATTTAATGTACTTTTTTTAGTTTAGATGAAACAAATTAATTTTATAATCAGTTAACACTTTTATGAATACATCGAAGAAAATTGCGTTAGGATTGGGGGTAGCAGGTGGTGCCTTGCTGGCCGCTTGGCTTTTAACAGGTGACCGTAAGAAAAAGACGAAGGAGTTTGTGTCTAAGGCGGCTAACGACATTAAGAACGCTTTTAATAGCGAGGACAAAAAGAAAGACGACTCAGACGTACATTACGTTTAAGATTTGTATCAAAGGCTTTCATAGTACACAAAGGCATTCTTTACTTCCTCAGTGCTAACTTCTTGATTCCACACAGCTTTTCCAATACCTTTCGGCAAAGCCATTAGTATCTTTTCTCCCTTGTTTTTTTTGTCTTGGCTCATCAGCCCCATTACAAGGGCATGATCGAACAGCTGAGTTGGCTTTTTGAAAACGCTGTTGATGAATCCACAAATTGAGCTTAATTCTAATTTCGAGATTAGGCCCTTCTCACAAGCGACAAAGCCCTCCATGATCATCCCCATTGCAATAGCTTCCCCATGGAAGATACGCATGTCTATCGCTAAATAATGGGTTTCAAGGGCATGGCCTATGGTGTGACCGAAGTTCAGTACTTTCCGTAGCCCCTGTTCGCGGGGATCCTCTTCGGTAATCTTTTTCTTAATGTTTACAGAATGGGCAATCAGCAGATCCCAATCTTGCTCAAGCAGTGTTTTTCTTGAGATGCTATCCCACATTTCTTTGTCTGCAATAATGCAGTGTTTAATCACTTCGGCAAACCCAGAACGAAGCTCTCGCTCGGGCAAAGTCTTTAGAAAAGAAGAACTTATTAGTGTTGCAACTGGCACCTGAAAAACCCCGATTTGATTTTTAAAATGGAGAAAATCAATGCCCAGTTTACCGCCTACGCTTGCATCTACTTGTGCCAGTAGTGTCGTTGGCACCAATGCGAAGTTGATCCCCCTCTTGTAAGTGGCGGCACAAAATCCGGCCATATCGCCCAACACTCCCCCTCCAATAACAAGAAGGAACGAATGTCTATCAAAATTGAGGTCGGTTAATTGCTGCCAGATTTGCGTGCATGTCTCTAAATTTTTCGATTCTTCGCCCGCATTGACTTCTACTAATGAATGGGTGGGAAGTGCATCTTTCACCAGTGAATAGCAATGGGTTTTAGTATTGTTGTCAACAACAACGCCCAATTGAGTAAAGGACTGTTCTCTTAAAAAATTGGAAATAAGCAGGCTGGCGTCTTTATTGAAAAAAATCTGGGCAGTTGACATGGTTAACATTCGAGCTTAAAAATAGGCGAAATATCTCCTTTCGAATCATTTAATCCCTAGAAATCTCCTTCCCTCTTATATTTGTGGCCAAATTGCTTATGGAAACTATCCCAACTATACAATTCGACAACACTGAGGTTGCGTTTTCTTACAAAAGTGATCAGGAATTGAAGAAAGCCAATTTCATTTTTTCATTGGTCAATCACCCAATGATATCCGGTTTAGCTACTTCTTTAGTGAAGTTTAGTTTGGCCGTTGGTCTTCCTGTTAAAAATCTAATTCGGATTACTGTTTTTGAACACTTTTGTGGAGGCGAAACAGCCGAGGAAAGCGAAAAAACAATTGGAAAATTAGCGCAGTACAAAGTGGGTACTATCCTAGACTACTCTGTAGAAGGCAAACACGATGAAGCGAGTTTTGACGAGACAACCCGCGAGATATTATCCACCTTTGACGAAGCAACCAAAAGCCGTTCTGTTCCCTTTTGTGTGTTTAAAATAACAGGCCTAGGTTCTTCCGAAATACTAGAAAGAGTGCAAGCAAAGTCAGTTCTCACAGCAGAAGAGATGGCTGCATTTGGCCGAGTGAAAACGAGGGTAGAACAAATCTGCCAGCGTGCTTTTGAAACTCAAGTGCCCGTTCTGATTGACGCGGAAGATAGTTGGATTCAAAATCCCATTGATGACATGGCTTATGAAATGATGAAGAAGTACAATCAGAAAAAAACGATTGTCTATAACACGTTTCAGATGTATAGGGCAGATATGCTGGGTAATCTGCGCACTGCGTTTCACAACGCGGCCATGCATAATTATTTTCTGGGTGTGAAAATGGTTCGTGGTGCCTACATGGAGAAGGAAGCAGAACGGGCGGCCAAACTAGGATATCCAAATCCGATTCATCCATCAAAACAAGCAACCGATGACGCCTTTAATCAAGGATTGGCATTCTGCGTTGACAACAAACAGCGCGTTTCGGTTTTGTGTGGATCTCACAATGAATACAGCAATCAATATTTGACTGTGCTTATGCATAAGCATGGGATGAAGACCAACGATCAGCGCGTATGGTTTGCTCAGTTATTGGGAATGAGTGATAATATTTCATTTAATCTCGCAAAGGCCGGTTATAATGTGGCAAAGTATGTACCCTACGGGCCAGTTGAGTCTGTTATGCCTTATCTATTGAGGCGGGCGGCTGAAAATACGTCTGTTGCTGGGCAAAGCAGTAGAGAGCTTGGGCTTATTAAAAAGGAATTGAAGAGAAGAAGTCAACCGGGTTAACACATATAATATTTGTTACTTTTGTAATCATGGAAAGGGACGACATCCTGGCATTTTTACGACTGCAAAAGCTTGCCTTTAAAACGGAAATGGGAATTAGTAAGATTGGCCTTTTTGGGTCACTTGCTCGCAACGAGAAGCCGAATGACATAGACATTATGGTAGAGTTTGAGCCAGGCACACAAGATCTTTTCGAAAAGAAGTTTAAGATCAAACAAATTATAGAAGCGAGATTTAATTTTCCAACTGACATTTGTCGAGAGAAGTTTATCAAGCCAAATGTGAAAGATATAATCATGCGCGATGTCATTTTTGTCTGAAAAAGATGCAATCAACCTCCGGGCCATCGCAGATTCTGTCCGAAAAATTGAAAACTTTGTTACAGGAATAGCAGATAGCGAGCAATTTCGCAAGGATGAAAAGACATTTGATTCGGTTCTTATGAATTTTGTAGTCATTGGCGAATCTGTTGAGCGATTGACTGACGATTTTAAGAAGACCAATACCGAGATCCACTGGGGCAGAATTAAGTCCTTTCGAAACTTGGTTGCCCATAATTATTTTGGAATAGACTCAGAAGAGGTTTGGCAATTGATCCACACCCATTTACCAGTTTTGAAACAGTACATTAACAAAATTTTAGTTTAAGAAAAGGTATGCTAAGCGAACAAGAAATCATCCGTAGGCAAAGTATGGACGAGTTGAACAAACTCGGAATCAATCCCTATCCCGCTGAGTTGTTTGAGGTGAACGTTACGTCACAGGAGATTCATGACAACTATCCGGAAAGGGAATACAAGAGTGTTTCTATTGCAGGTCGGATAATGACACGCAGAGTAATGGGCAATGCCTCATTTGCAGAATTACAAGATGAAGCGGGTCGTATTCAGATCTATTTCAGGCGAGACGATATTTGCCCGACAGACGACAAAACACTTTACAATATCGTTTTCAAAAAGTTGCTTGACATTGGCGATATTATCGGTGTCAATGGATTTGTGTTTACAACTCAAACGGGAGAAGTCTCTATTCACGTTACAGATTTCAAGGTGCTGGCAAAGGCATTGCGCCCGTTACCCATTGTGAAAGAAACGCAAGACGATCAAGGGAACACCGTTTTACACGATGCTTTTACAGATCCTGAACAGAGATATCGTATGCGCTACGTTGACTTGACTGTCAACCCTAAAGTTCGGGATGCGTTTGTGAAGCGTACTAAATTGGTCAACTCCATGCGTACCTACCTAACCGGAAAAGGATACCTGGAAGTCGAGACACCGATCCTTCAACCACTGTATGGAGGAGCAGCCGCGAAGCCTTTTAAAACGCATCACAATTCGCTGGATATGACATTATACCTGCGTATAGCCAATGAATTATATTTAAAACGATTGATAGTTGGCGGCTTCAATGGTGTGTATGAATTCTCAAAAGATTTCCGAAATGAAGGCATGTCGCGCTTCCATAATCCAGAATTTACGCAAGTTGAACTATATGTTGCGTACAAAGACTATTATTGGATGATGGATTTGGTAGAAGAGATGATCGAAAAAGCCGCGATTGATCTTCACGGAACTACCGAGGTTAAAGTAGGGGAGAACACGATCAACTTTAAAAGACCCTGGAAACGATTCACCATGTATGAGGCAATCCATCATTTTACAGGCGTTGATATTTCAGAAATGGATGAATCTGCTCTGCGCGAAACATGCAAGCAACTGCTGGTTCCTGCCGATGCCACGATGGGGAAAGGGAAACTAATCGATCAGATTTTTGGAGAGAAATGTGAGCATCAATTGATCCAACCTACTTTTATAACTGACTATCCATTGGAGATGTCACCACTGGCAAAGAAGCATCGTAGCAAACCCGGGCTAGTCGAACGTTTTGAAGCCATTTGTAATCGAAAGGAGATCTGCAATTCGTTTTCTGAATTAAATGACCCTATTGATCAGCGCGCCCGATTTGAAGAGCAATTGGAGCTAGGTAAGCGGGGCGATGAAGAAGCGATGACACTCGATGAAGATTTTTTGCGTGCGCTGGAATATGGAATGCCACCTACTGCAGGGTTGGGCATTGGTATCGATCGCCTTGCAATGGTGATGACTAATTCATCTTCTATTCAGGATGTGATTTTCTTCCCTCAGATGAAGCCGGAAAAAAATCTAACCGTAGATCCTCAAACTGAATTTGAGCAAGCTGGCATTCGTGCTGAATTAATTCCGATCTTAGTTAAGTTGGGCGTTCAGTCGATGGTCCAATTGAAAGAGATGAAGCCTACAAAACTTTTTAATGACATCCCAGGGATGCGGAAAAAGTTAAAACTGGAAACGGTGCAAAACCCCACATTGCAAGAAATTGAAGGTTGGCAGAACGCCTAGCGAACATCAAAGAATGATCTCGTCCGATTAAGTTTTAGATCGCGTAGTAAGGCCGATTTAACACCGATGTTAAACATGTAGTTTTGGAAAGGGCCAAAAGGAACCCAGCTAAGAGAAAGCTGCCAGCAATGTATATCTCGATTGATCGAAAAACTCGTTTGAGTGATTTCGCTTCTTACAAAATCGTAGCCCGAATTGAATACTACTTTCCACTTTTCCGTCATGGAAATATCGCCTGAAAAATTCAAAGCCTGCGTAATTTGCGCGGGTTGATTCGCGCTTCGTGAATAATTAATGTTATAGTTCAATCGTAGATTCCAGGGAATCTTAAAGTCAATATAGGTGTTTGCGTTCTGTAGTAAGAAGGCTTTATCAGCTTCAGAAGCATTTGATTTGGCAATTTGATCGCGCGACTGAGTGTCGCTCTTCTGGCCCTTTGGATTAAGATTGGTGCTAAATGCTAATCCCGCAGAAGTAATTCGCCCAAGGCCTTGCCCCACATTCCATGCATATCGATCTAATCTTCGCTCTATAATAGACGTTCCTTCTGCTGGAATCGTCAGATCATTTCTGCTCTTTTCGTATTGATAAGGATCCAACGATCCGTTTATGTTAATATTAACTTTGTTGTTTAAGATATTCGTGTTGGCGCTGATGGAAATCGTAGCGAGCTTAAATGAATCGGCTGCGAAATTGTAGCCTGTACCAATAGATAAATTATTAAAAATCGGAATCTTTTTATCGACTGTATCCTTTTTTCCCCTCACTTTCATTTCGATGGTGTTTCCCAAGCCGAAGCTAAGTGAGTTGCTTATGCCTTGTCTAGATGAGCCATACACAAATCCTTCGTGCCTTGATTTTCTTACTTCATATTCTCTTCCTTTCGCATCTTTTAGCTTTACGGCCTGATAGTAACCATAGCTGGGATCTCCAAAGTCCGGTGTGTAGTTATAGGAGATATTGGGTGTGATCACATGCCGAATCCCCCTGATACTACTCGTTGGATTCTCTGCCAAATAAGTTCCAAAAATTCGAGTGGTAACAGAGACTCCCATCGAAAAATTATTGATGCGATTGAATACATTGGCTGTGTCTTTGACCACCGCTGTTTTTCCGGTTGCATCCGCCCCCCAATTAAGTTGTCTGAAGTACCATGTTTCATCGATCGATATATTCGGGCTAACCGCAAAAAATTTCATCACCTTCACGGTGGTTGAGATCGGGATGTTGTGTTTGATACCACTCTTCGCGTTTTTGAAAAGGGTGGGTAGGTTTTGGAAATCAAAACTCGCAATGCTGTCTTTCGTGGAATTTCCTATCCGGCCTAAGTTATTTGTGATTTGATTTGTTCCGGCCAGGCTATATCGAATATTAAAATTGTCAGCGGCCTCACCCAGCTTTTTGTTTTTTAATGGATATAAGTTGTTGACATTAAATGTGATGTCAGGCATCGGCAAATCGACCTGGCCGGTTGCCAAATCCTGGCTGTGCCTTAAGTTAATTCCCGCTGAGAACGGGGTGCCGGGAAAAATTTTTGACAAAGAGATATTGGAGGTAAGTTTTCTGGAGATGTTATCCGGACGTTGTTGGTTGGGATTCACATTAACGCCCAAAAAATTGTTAGTAGTAAACGAAGACGTGGCAGCATTAACAGAAGCAGAAAAACGAGTATTCCCCTTTGATTTTGGCGAATGACTCCAAGTTAACTGGAAATCGCGGAGGCGGCTTTGGTCCTCGAATTTATCGGAAACCTGGTTACTGGTATAGGAAAAGTTAAAAGAGCCGTTGTATTTATACCGATTGTTATAGACCGTGTTTATCTTCAACGCATTAGATCCTTTTGTATAGAGATCTGCAAGCAAGGTAATTTTCAAGTAGTCACTAATATCAAAAAAGTACCCTCCATTGCGTAGGAAAAAGCCCCTTCGTTGCTCTTCCCCATACTCTGGCACGATGATGCCTGAGGCGCTTTTTCGGGGTGAAGGAAACATACCATACGCAAAGCCCAGTGGAGTTGGTACATGATTAAATTCCATGTAGAAAGGACCGGTAATTGTTTTGTCGCCCGGCACTGCTTTTGCTTTTTTGGAAACGATTCGAAAATGAGGATCTTTTAAATCGCAAGTAGTGTAGGTGTTTCCAATAGTGAATAATTCATTTTTTGAATTTTTATAAACTACATCCCCAGCTACAAAGCCATCGCCTTGTTTGGTGACGACTTCCGAGATTTTGGCTTTTCTGTTTTTAAAATTATAGACCATGTCCTTGGTCTCGTATGAGTCGTTGCCATCCTTGAAAATCGGAAAACCAACCAGCCTTCCCAAAGAGTCTGGTTTGCCGTTGGCTGTAATCTCGGAGGTTTCGTAATTAATGGTAATCAACTCGGCATCTAACTCAATAGTGCCGTATTTCACTTTTGCATCGCCATAGAGCTTTACGATTTTATTGTCTAGACTGAAATTGATTGAATCGGTGGCGGAATAAAAAATGGTGGTTTCGATATCTCCTTTTTTTGCATTTTTAACAGAGTCCTGCCGCGCTTTTACCTTCAATGAATCTTGGCTGACGACTGAAGTATCTTGTGGGTTGCTATTTAATCGTCTAGTCCCAAGCGTGTCAGTCTTTATCGGAAGAAGGCCTGGTTGTTTAACGGAACGCTCAACTTGGCCAAACACTGGATATCCAATC
The DNA here is from genome assembly GCA_020402945.1 of Cytophagales bacterium. Lineage (GTDB taxonomy): Bacteria > Bacteroidota > Bacteroidia > Cytophagales > Cyclobacteriaceae > ELB16-189. The sequence continues at coordinate 51,393 of JADBYQ010000094.1, forward strand.
ATCAGTGCAAAAGTGAATAAAGTTATGATGGAGGAAGGTTTCCTTCCTTTGAAATTGATTTTCAGTAGTTTACGGTTTAATGAAAAATTCACAACTTTACACAAACTTATTGCAATTAATCCAGACCACAGTAGTACCGTGTCCAATATCCAATTTAAGCTTTTGATCTTAGCAATAACCTTGCTAAACTCTTCGGCTACATTTCGTCCAACCGGTTTCAAATTGGAAACCATTGTTATTGACCCCGGCCATGGTGGTAAAGACCCCGGCACTCACGGCAATAAGACTAAGGAAAAGGATATTGCTCTTAAAATTTCGCTAAAGTTGGGCAGCCATATTGAGAAGAACATCCCGGGGGTAAAGGTCATCTATACTCGCAAAAGTGATGAATATGTTTCGCTCGATGAGCGTGCCGAGATTGCGAATCGAAATAAGGCACAGCTTTTTATATGCATTCATGCCAACTCTTTGCCGGGTGCACCTGCCTTTGGTACGGAAACGTTCGTAATGGGACTACACAAAGACAAGGGAAATTTTGAAGTAGCGAAACGCGAGAACGAAGTAATTTTGATGGATGAAAACTATAAAGAACGCTACGAAGGGTTTGATCCAAAGAGCCCAGAGTCTTACATTTTGTTTACCTTGAGTCAAAGTGCGTACCATGAGAGTAGTCTGAGATTTGCACAGAAGGTCGAGTCGCAATTTAAGACCAAAGCGGGCAGGTATAGTAGGGGAGTAAAGCAGGCGGGCTTTTTAGTGTTGTGGCGCACCTCTATGCCAAGCGTGTTGGTAGAGTGTGGGTTTTTGTCGAACGGTAAAGAAGAAGGTTTCTTGGCTTCAGAAGAAGGGCAGGACTTGATCGCGTCTGGAATTTATAGAGCCTTTAAAGAGTATAAAACTGAAATTGAATCTATAAACTGATGTTGTTTAAGACAAGAGAATTCAAGGTTGGCCTGTTTGTAGCTATGGCCATTGTAATGCTGTATTTTGGATTTAATTATCTGAAAGGCATAGATTTTTTTACGAGTGTAAAAAGGTACTATGTGGTCTACGACAACATCAACCAATTAGCCATCTCTAATCCCGTTTTGGTTAATGGCTATCCTGTGGGCCGCGTGAGCCGTATTGGAATTCTGCAAAATAAAAACAATCGCGTGTTGGTAGAATTGGAAATTGATGCCACGATTGTTTTGAATGATGGAACTAAGGCAATTCTTACCAGTGAGTTATTGGGGGGTAAATCTGTCTTACTCACATTTGGCCAGTCTTCTAAGGAATTAAAGAATGGAGATACGCTACGCGCTGAAGTTGCAAAGGGGATGTTTGATGTGTTTTCAGAAACGGCTTCGCCCGTAGCAACAGATTTGCAAACCACACTTCGGAAATTCAATACTATTATTGACAACCTGACAAAAAATTCTCAGCAATTGGAAGTTATCTTTTCAAAGCTTGAAAAGACCCCGGATTTGCTTAATACAACGCTCATCACTGCCAATGGCAGAATTGAAGTTGTGTCTGGAACCCTTAAATCCGTTGGTGAAAATTTTAATACCACGCTGAATGAATTAAAGCCAACTCTCCAGAATTTCAAAACCCTTTCGGATTCACTTAAGATGCTGAAGCTGAATCACACGTTGAGCAAAACACAGCAGGCCATTTCAAACCTGAATGTGACCTTGGGCAAGTTGAACAAAGGTGACAACACAATGAGTAAGCTATTGACCGAGGATACACTTTATGTTAACCTGAACAGACTAATCAAGAGTTTGGATAGTTTGGCGAATCATTTAAATGATAATCCGAAGCACTTTCTTTCTCCGTTGGGGAAAAGCAAAAAGAAAATTGACCGCGATAGACGCAGAGCCGAAGAAGAGAAGAAGAAAAAGGCTGGGTCAATCACACCTGTAACGAAGCCATAAGCTTTACGACCGAATGGATTTAGAATTTAACAAGAATGAAGATCAACTGAAACAACTTTGTTTTCAGTTGAAGTCGAAGGCGCAAAAAACAATGTTGGGTGGTGGTGAGAAAAAGATTGAAGACCAGCACCAGAAAGGAAAGTTAACGGCCCGCGAGCGAATTGACTATCTCATCGATAAAAATTCACCCTTTTTAGAGATTGGTCTTTTTGTAGGAGACGGCATGTACAAAGAGCAAGGCGGTTGCCCTTCTGGTGGAGTGGTAACGGGCATTGGTTATGTAAAAAGCAGACAGTGTGTAATTGTCGCCAACGATGCAACCGTAAAAGCAGGCGCCTGGTTTCCGATTACCGCCAAGAAAAATCTTCGCGCACAAGAAATTGCGATGGAGAATCACTTGCCAATTATTTATCTTGTTGATAGCGCTGGCGTTTTTCTCCCTATGCAAGATGAGATTTTTCCAGACAAAGAGCATTTCGGTCGTCAGTTTAGAAACAATGCGAAGATGTCCTCCATGGGCATCATACAAATTGCTGCCATCATGGGTAGCTGTGTGGCTGGTGGCGCTTATCTGCCTATTATGTCAGACGAGGCAATGATTGTGGATAAAACCGGGTCAATTTTTTTGGCTGGATCCTATTTGGTTAAAGCAGCTATAGGCGAAGATATTGACAATGAAACATTAGGAGGTGCCACTACTCATTGCGAAATTTCCGGTGTAACAGACAATAAATTTCCGTCTGATCAGGCTTGCTTAGATCATATTCGTGGGCTGTTCGATAAAATAGGAGCCAAAGAGAAAGCTGGATTTGACAGAGTCGAAAAAAAATCACCAAAGTTAAAACCGGAAGAAATCTTTGGGCTAATACCCAGCGACCGCACAAAGCCCTATGATATGGGTGAGATCATCAAGAGGTTGGTTGATGATTCGGAGTTTGATGAATACAAAGCACTGTATGGAAAGACCATCCTGTGCGGCTTTGCGCGAATTGAAGGATGGGCGGTGGGTATCGTTGCCAATCAACGCAAGACGGTAAAAAATAAAAAAGGTGAAATGCAGATGGGTGGCGTCATCTACTCAGATTCTGCAGACAAGGCGGCACGGTTCATTATGAATTGCAACCAGCGAAAAATACCACTTCTATTTTTGCAAGACGTTAGTGGGTTTATGGTCGGCAGCAAGGCTGAGCATGGCGGCATTATTAAAGATGGCGCAAAGATGGTGAATGCGATGGCCAACTCTACGGTGCCCAAGTTTACCATTATCATTGGTAATTCGTATGGAGCCGGCAATTATGCGATGTGTGGTAAAGCCTACGATCCCCGCCTTATCTATGCTTGGCCGACAGCTCAAATCGCAGTTATGAGTGGCGCTTCTGCAGCAAAGACATTGTTGCAGATTCGGGTGAGTACGTTGAAGGCACAAGGAAAAACTATCTCAAAAGTAGAAGAAGATTTGTTGTTGAAGGAGATTACGGATAAGTACAACGAGCAGTTGAGTCCGTATTATGCTGCTTCGCGATTGTGGGTAGACGGTGTAATTGATCCCATGGAAACACGAAAAGTCATTTCAATGGGAATTGAAGCAGCGAATCACGCACGGATTGAAAAATTTAACGTGGGAGTTATTCAAACATAGATGATGAGCTGATTCGTTTATTCGGCAATTAGGAAATTAACGAATCATCGAATTGACAAATTATGTAAATGCAAGAGAGCGAATTAAAGGCTTTGGTTTCGTTGTTGGACGATGAGGATAAACAAGTCAGTTCTCACGTAGAAGAGAAAATTCTTTCGATTGGAAAGGAGGCTATTCCCTTTTTAGAACATGAGTGGGAAAGCAATCTGAACCCTGCCGTTCAAGCCCGCATCGAAGAACTGATACACATCCTTCAATACGAGTTACTCAAAGAAAGACTGAAGAACTGGTATGCCGGTGAAGAGCACGATTTATTGACGGGTATGTGGATTTTGGCCACCTACCAATATCCGGAAATCGAACTAGAAAAACTGCGACAGGATTTAGAACAAATCTATTATGAGACATGGCTTGAGTTTCGTCCGGATTTGTATCCCTACGATCAAGTAAAGGTGATCAACAGTGTCTTATTCAATAAATTAAAATTCGGAGCGAACACTAAAAATTTTCATTCTCCAGGCAACTCGATGATTAATGTGGTGCTGGAGTCTCATAAAGGAAACCCAATTACCCTTTGTGTGATCTATATGCTGGTAGCGCAAAAGTTAAAACTGCCTGTCAGTGGCGTGAACCTGCCTAATTTGTTCATCCTCACTTACAAAGATGACAATCACCAATTCTATATTAATGCATTCAATCGGGGACTGATTTTTTCAAAGCAAGACATCGAGAACTACATCAACGAGTTACATTTGGTTCCCCAGACGTCATTCTACGAACCTTGTAATAGCATCGATATCGTGAGAAGGGTTCTTCGCAATCTGGTAATGTCGTTTGAGAAAATGGGCGAACATGCAAAAGCGGAAGAAGTGAAGCTGCTTCTGATCGAAATTTCTGATGGTGGTGACTTAGGCGTCTAATTAGAAGTCAACTTTATCTTCTGATTGTGCAGCCAATGACTCGATTGTTTTCAATTTCAATTTTCTGGCCGGTCAGCACCTTATCAATGGCGTTTTTTAAATAATTTTCTTTGGTGTCTTCTGCTACCTGTGGATTGTCATCAATCGCACCGCTGTAAATTACCTTGAACTGATTGCCTTCTGGCTTTAACAAATAAACTTCTGGTGATTTGCGCGCTCCAAACAAGTCCATCGCGACCTGCTCTTTGTCTTCCAGGTAAGGCACACGCAGTTCGGTATAATGGATTGCCATTTTTTCGGGGGTTTCTTGTGGATCGTTGGCGGAATTGATCAGGAGGAATTGGACTTTTCCGCTATACGATTCAATAAGGGTCTTTACTCGCGTTTTGTAATAGCTGTCGAAAGGACATTCGTTGGTAGTGAACAAAACCACAATCGCTTTTAGATTTTTAAATTCGCTCAGCGCAACGGGTGTTTTTTTATTCACATCGTTAAGCGTAAAATCGGGTACGTTCAACTGCGCGCTGGCAGCAGCGGGAAGTAATAGTAAAAGGCAAAACAGGCTTTTCATGCTAATGGGGGTTGGTATAGACCACGACAAATTCAGGCTCGATTTCATAACACAAAGCTACATTTAGTTTTACTTCCTGCATATTAATCATTCCTTTCAAATCGCCCTTCTCCTCAAGAATAAACGGCTCGACCAGAAGTTGACTTGCAAAATGGAGGCCCCGTTTTCCATACACTTTGTATAAGGCTTCTTTGGCACACCAGTAGACGCAGTGTTTTCGAATATCAGATCCCGCATTGTCCAACTCCTCCAATGAAAGTACGCGTGGAGCAATTCGTAAAAGTTTCTCGGTGGGTTGTTCAATATCAATGCCTACAGATTTATACCTATCCAGCTGTACTGCCACATAGGGATAGGCATGTGAAAGCGATATGTGATGGGTTAGTTCCCGAAGGAATGGTTTCCCAAATTCATCTTTATGAATGCCAGAATAGGGAAGATCGTTTTGCTCCAAAAGTGTACGAACTAATACGCGGCTAGCCAACCACTCCAGTCTTTTTGTTAAGTGGATGATTCCCTCAGGAGCTTCTTCGAAAGCAGTAAAAGCGAGTTCTTCTGCCGATTCTTCCACCTTCCAGATACCCCATGCGCTTTCTGTTCCTGTGTTTTTTAGCTTGTAAAGAGGCATTGGATGAAGTTACGTTGAGGATACAATTTTGGCAAAAATATCGCAATAGACTAATCTTGCATTTCATTTGTGCCCATGGCACTTGAATACAAGAATGACAACTCCCATCGTTTCAAAAGTAAATACGCTTACAGGACACCGAGATTGTGTTTATACGCTCCAGCCAAGTACCGAGCCACACCTTTTTTTTTCTGGTGCGGGAGACGGTATGGTTGTGTCGTGGAATGCTGAAAGCCTGGCGGAGGGTGAGCTGATTGCGAAACTTCCGAACTCAGTGTATTCACTTCTTCATCTTCAGGATAGGGATTTACTTGTGGCGGGGCAAAATTATGAAGGGATCCATTTGTTGGATTGGCGAAAAAAAAAGGAGTTGGCCTCTTTGAAAGTCACTTCTTCTTTTATTTTTGATATGCAGGTATTTGGAAATGATTTATGGATTGCAACTGGCGAGGGATCTGTCATAATTGTCGATTTGGAAAAATGGGTTATTAAGAAGAAAATCTTGGCCGCTGAAAAAAGTGCACGGACCATTGCGATAAACCCAGCGCGTGGTGAATGCGCCATTGGCTATAGTGACTTTTTTATTCGTGTATTTGCACTTGATGATTTTCGATTGATTAAAGAATGGCAGGCTCACTCCAATTCTATCTTCACCATGCAGTATTTGCCAAACAGTCATTTTCTGATGAGTGGCTCGCGTGATGCAAAGCTCAAAGTCTGGGACACAAATAGTGACTATAAACAGGTGGAGGAAATAGCAGCTCACTTGTACGCGATTAATCATATTGTTTTTAGCCTGGATGGCAACTATTTCGCAACTGCTAGCATGGACAAATCAACAAAAGTGTGGGATACTGCCCAACTTAAATTGCTAAAAGTGATTGATAGAGCTCGTCATACAGGCCATGGCACTTCTGTCAATAAGCTTTTGTGGATGCCTTTCCGTAACTACCTGGTAAGTGCCAGCGATGATCGGAGCATATCAATTTGGGATATTGAATTTGGTGGAGTTAATGGATAGAAAATCGGCAGCAATGAGACATCTATTTTTTGTGACATGTTTGTCTGTCGTGATTTTCGGAAAAGCATTTTCCCAGGACACCACTCGGCTGTCACTGTTATTTGTGGGCGATATCATGCAGCACGATTCACAAATTCAGTCAGCCTTTAATCCGACCACTAAAAAGTATGACTATGACTCCTGTTTTCGATTTGTTAAGCCCTATTTCGAATCGGTCGATATCGCCATTGGCAATCTGGAATTAACTCTGGCTGGAGCTCCCTATAAAGGATATCCTCAATTCAGTGCTCCAGATGAATTGGCAATGGCTCTAAAAGACGCGGGAATGGATATACTCGTGACTGCGAACAATCACAGCTTAGATCGGGGTAGAAGAGGGCTCGAACGAACCATCACACAACTCGACAGTCTGCATTTTTTACATACTGGTACTTTTCGTGATACGGTGGAAAGAATGAACGAGTACCCTCTTTTAATTTCAAAAAATGGTTTTACGATTGCGCTTCTCAACTACACATATGGAACCAATGGACTTCGAGTGACCAAGCCAAATGTAGTGAACCTTTTAGATACAGCACTGATTCGAAAAGATTTGCTAAAAGCTAAGTCGATGCATCCTGATTTCATTATTGTTTTTACACACTGGGGCTTGGAGTACCAGCAACAACCTTCGGCTGATCAGAGGAGGATTGGAGAGTTTTGTTTTCGCTTTGGAGCAGATGCTGTCATTGGCTCACATCCACATGTGCTGCAGCCAATGGAGTGGCGCAAAGCAGAAAATCAGTTAGTTGTTTATTCACTAGGAAATTTCGTCTCCGGGCAGCGCGATAGATATAAAAACGGAGGAGGAATGGTGCGACTTGATTTGGTAAAGATAAAGACACCTGAGACTTCAATAAGCAGAATCGATTCTGCAGGTTACCTACTCCAGTGGGTGTATAAAAAACCAACTGGACAAAGAAAATTTTATGTACTACCTGTACCTTCTTTTGAGCACGATCCAACGGGGTTTATCACCGATCCAACCTCATTACTTCAGTTTAAGACTTTTATCGATGACTCCAGGAAATTCTTGAACAACTTCAACGTTAACTTTCTCGAACGCGGTAAGGAATAGACAAACCAAAAGTAAACTGCTGACTGTAAGCATATTCAGAACAATTTACTATATTTGTCTGTCGATTTTTTCATTTTTTAAGCTTCTTTTATTTTTTAAACTGGTTAACTAAAAAATCACACTATGAGAATCACCCCATTGGAAATTCGCCAAAAAGCTTTCGAAAGAGTATTGCGTGGCTATGACAAAGACGAAGTAAATGCGTACCTGCAATCACTTTCTCAGGAATGGGAACGCATGCAGGACGATATCAAAGAAATCCGGATCAAATACGAAGCGACCGAACGCGAAGTCTCAAAATTGCGCGAAGTAGAAAGCTCTCTTTACAAAACGTTAAAGACGGCTGAGGACACCGGAGCAAATGTAATTGATCAAGCGAATAAGACGGCAGAACTAATTTTGCGTGAAGCGCAGATGAAGGCTGACGCGATGGTTAACGAGTCCAGATCAAAAGCGAAGAATGCGATGGAAGAAGCTGAGTATCTTTCTAAGCAACTTTTGGCAGAGATGGAGGAACGGTTGAAGGCCCTTGGTCAGCATTACAAAACGCTGGAGTTGCATAAAGACAATTTATTATCGGATATGAAACGTCTTGCGGCTGAGACGATTGACAGAGTAGAACGTGCAAAAACAGCTGCTCGTGATTTCGATCCCGATCAACACTTGGCACTAGCAAAACGAGAGTCCAAAAGAACACTTTTCCCCAATGCAGAAGTCGAGCGTGAAATAAAGAACGCCATGGCATTGCCATCCCAAGAAGCCGTGAAAGAGGTGCCTCAACCTGTTTTCTCTACAGAATTTAAGGCGCAGAAATCATTCTTTGACGATATTCAATGACGGGTAAAGTAGTGCTGGAGGGTCTTGAGTTCCACGCCTACCATGGGGTCTATCCGCACGAGCGATCATCTGGAAACAAGTTTGAAGTAGACGTGGTAATCGACACGGAGTTTTCAGATTCTGCTTTTCGCGATGAACTGACTGGAACCATTAACTACGAAGACGTCTATGCGATTGTGAAAGATGTGATGGAGCGACCTGCCAAGCTATTGGAAACGGTGGGCCATTTGATAGCTGAGCACTCACTTCGTTCTTTTCCTTCGGCAAAAGCTGTGGAAGTAAAAATCTCGAAATTCAATCCGCCCATCGGAGGCGTATGTAAAAAAGCGAGTGTGGTGGTCTCGAAACCTAGGTGAAGAAAATATTAGTTCCCAGACAAAAGCTGTTGTGAGTTTTTAAAAGGCGCAAGCCTTGACAAGCAACTTTTAGGTAGTAGAGTAGCAAGATGTTACTTTGCCTCAGCAAATATAAACCCTCTGGCATCTGCACCTTCATAGAAATCAACCTCTTTACCAATTAAGTACATCGTGTGTTTTTTCTCAACATACACCTGGATACCCTCCAGTTCATACGCCAAGTCGGTTGGTTTTTGTTTGTCAAAGCCAATAATAAGCGATACACCCCCACATCCGCCACCTTTTATTCCTAGTCGTAGGCCATAACTGGCAGGGATATTTTTGGACTGCATGATTTTCTTTACTTCTTCTGCAGCCCTTGCACTAATTCCAATTGGTTTTACGTTGTCAAACATCCTATACTCCTTTCAGTTTTCTCGGATTTTGGGCAGTATGAAAAACACGGGAAATTGTTATTTTTTCATTCGACACCTTATAGATTATCTTGTAAGAAAAAACCACCAAGTAGCGGTATTCTGACTTCTTATGTTTCAATAAAATCTCTTCTTGTCCGGTACGCGGGTAATTTGCCAGAACAGCTGTTTTACTTAAAATTTTTTCTAAGACTATTGAGGCATAGTGGACGCCCCGTTCTGTTTTGATATACCTAACAGCCCGTTCTAATTGATCTAATGCACGTTCCGTCCAGATTATTTTAACCATTCTTTTGCACGGGCAACAACCTCTTCGTGTGCTACTACTTTTCCGAGCTTTTCTTGTTCTTCAGATTGATCGATATCGTCCAGCAGAGCTAGTTGTTCGTAGATATCGTCCAATCGTGTTTCACTATTCACGTTGTCTGCGATTTGATGTAAATATTCTTTTAATTTCTCGCTGCTCATAACGAAGCATTTTGTTGCTATAAAATTAGCTAAATTTCGAACATATTAGACCATTAAATAATTCCCATGAATGCCTTACTAGAATTTGGAAAGTTATTGATACCAGCCTCGATCGTACTATATGCGGTTTATCTTATCGTACGCTCATTTATCCAGCGTGAAATCGAGCTTAAAAAACTAGACGTGCGTGGCCGCAGCATCGAAACGATTTTACCGGCCCGACTTCAAGCGTATGAACGAATGATCTTATTTCTGGAGCGTATTTCTCCCCAAAATTTGCTCATTCGGCTGAACAACCCCGGTTTCTCTGCCAGAGATTTTCAAAAAATTCTACTTGATGAGGTGCGTAATGAGTACAACCACAATGTTTCTCAGCAAGTGTATATGAGCGAAGAGGTATGGAGCCAGATAAAAAACGCAAAGGAAGATTTAATCATTATGATTAACGAATCTGCAACGGGAATGCCACCAGAGGCAACTAGCATTGATCTTGCAAAAAAGGTTTTTCAAATGACGATGGATAAAAAGGTGGATTTGATTAACCATGCACTATCTGAGTTAAAAAAGGAAATTCAGCAGATCTTCTAGATATGGCAAAAGTTGCGTTACTGGCCGGCACCACTGGGTTGATAGGTGGTCAACTATTGGAATTTATGTTGGCAGATGAGCACTATTCATCCGTGATTGCCATTAGCCGAAGACCGTTGGGTAAATCACATCCTAAACTAACAAACATTGTTTGCGAACTTAGTGAACTTACTACTGCCCTAGCTCAAGTAAAGGCGAACGATGTCTTTTGCTGTTTGGGCACAACCATGCGCCTGGCAAAGACAAAAGAGGCATTTCGGGCAGTCGATTATGATGCGCCTTTAGCGTTGGCTCGAATAGCAAAACAAAACGGAGCAACGCAGTACCTGATTGTTTCTGCTTTAGGCTCAAATAAAAACTCTTCCATATTTTATAATAAAGTAAAAGGTGAGGTTGAAGACGCGATTGATCAAATTGGCTTCAGAAGTTTTCATATCCTCCAGCCGTCTTTGCTAACAGGTCCGCGCAAAGAACAACGCGCTGGGGAGGGAGCCGCTCAGGTATTTTACAAAATTTTTGGTTTTCTCATTCCGAAGAAATTTGCAGCCATTGAATCGATCAAAGTAGCACGCGCGTTATTAGCTTTCGGAAAAGCTGAAAGCGTTGGTAGATTTATTCATTCGTCCGCTGAAATGCAGAATTATTAATATGATAGCGGTTGTGCAAAGAGTGGCAGAAGCTGCGGTGGTTATCGAAGGTTATACCAAGTCAAAGATTGCAAAAGGACTTTTGATTTTATTGGGGATTGAAGATGCGGATGGCGAAGAAGACATTGAGTGGTTGAGTAGTAAACTAGTTGGCTTACGAATATTTAATGATCACGAAGGTGTGATGAATGTTAATGTTAAGGATGACGGTGGCGAAATTCTGTTGGTAAGCCAGTTCACATTGCACGCGAGCACAAAAAAGGGCAATCGACCGAGTTACATCAAAGCAGCCAAACCTCCAATTGCCATCCCCTTGTACGAAAAAATGATTGACAAGTTGACGCAGGAGATGGGCAAAGCGGTACAAACAGGCGAGTTTGGAGCCGACATGAAAATCTCATTGATCAATGATGGTCCTGTTACCATCCTTATTGATACAAAGAACAGAGTTTAGAATCTTATGTCTTACATCTAACATCTTTTTCATGATCGCCTCTTCTACATCCGGTGCCAACCAACAAAGAGAGATTTACTCCAATGGATTTGCTGGACGATTGCCCATTGTTCCCATTGATTCAAACAAATTGGAAGAATTGGCAGCAGCAAAAATGAGCACACAAGCCAAAGCTTATATTTTAGGTGGTGCAGGTTTTGAATCAACAATTCGTTCAAACCGTTCAGCATTTGAGAAGTATAAAATTGTTCCGCGCATGCTTTGCAATGTGAGTGAACGTGACACAAGCATTGAGTTATTTGAGAAAAAGTTTCCTTCACCTTTTTTACTTTCTCCTATTGGTGTATTAGAAATGGTTCACAAGGAGGCGGATGTTGCCGTAGGAAAGGCAGCTTCGTCAATGGGTATTCCTTACATTTTTTCTAACCAGGCTTCTCGCCCGATGGAGGAAGTAGCGGCTGCCATGGGGGATAGTCCGCATTGGTTTCAATTGTATTGGAGCAAGTCACAAGAATTGGTGGCGAGTTTTGTGCAGCGTGCTGAAAAGTGTGGGTGTTCTGCCATTGTGGTTACCCTTGATACAACCATGCTCGGGTGGCGAACGCGTGATTTAGATATGGCTTATTTGCCTTTTATGGAAGGCCGCGGGATCGCTCAGTATACTTCAGATCCGGTTTTTCAAAGACTAATGGATGAGCCTATCCCAAAGACACAACAAAAATTAACTTGTCAATTATTGAGTGGTCTTATTACAATGACAAAAAATTATCCAGGCAATGGATTTTTTTCAAAGTTGAAATCCGGACGACCCATCAAAGCAGTGCAAAAGTTTGTTAGCATCTATTCCAATCCGGCTCTTACCTGGGGCGATTTGAATTTTCTTCGGCAGCATACAAAGCTCCCTATTTTGTTAAAAGGAATTTTGCATCCCGATGATGCGCGCCATGCTATTGATCATGGCATCGATGGCATCGTCATTTCTAATCATGGTGGTAGACAAGTCGATGGCTCGATTAGTACCTTCGAAGCATTGCCAAAAATTGCCGAAGCAGTTGCTGGGAGAATTCCTGTATTGCTTGACAGTGGTGTTCGTGGAGGGGCGGATGCGTTCAAAGCAATTGCGTTGGGGGCATCAGCCGTTTGCCTTGGCCGCCCGTATGTTTATGGGTTAACGCTTGCAGGGGAGGTCGGTGTTGCGGAAGTGCTACGGAATTTTTTAGCTGATTTTGACCTGACCATGGGATTGGCAGGCTGTAAAAATATTTCCGAAATAAGCCGTGAAAGTCTGCTCTAAACCGCATTGTTTCTTTGTTGATCGTTTCCGTACCTTAGCGGCCTAATTTATTTCTATGAAGTATCTCTTGATGGCTCTTTTGGTGGCCGCTCAGCTGAATGCATTTGGGCAATTGGATAAACTGATAAATGATGCAAAGAAAGCCGTAGGTACACCAAAGGCACTCACCAAAGAAGAAGTTGCTAATGGACTGAAGGAGGCACTGGTAAATGGCATTACAAAAGGTACAGACTTGACTTCTAAGATGGATGGGTATTTTAAAAACCCAGAGATAAAGATTCCCTTTCCAAAAGATGTTAAAAAGGTAGAAGATAAATTGCGACAGCTCGGCATGGGAAGTGAAGTGGATCGATTTGTACTCACACTTAATCGCGGAGCAGAGGAAGCGGCCAAAGAGGCAAAACCCATATTTATTTCTGCGATTAAACAGATGTCGATTGATGATGCATTTGCCGTATTGAACGGGCAGCCAGACGCGGCTACTCAATTTTTGAAGCGAACAACATCTGCTCAATTAAAAGAAAAATTCAAACCGGTGGTGCAAACTAATCTTGACAAAGTAAATGCAACAAAGTACTATGGTGATCTGATCTCGAACTACAACAGAATCCCATTTATTTCTAAAGTAAATCCAAATTTGAATGAGTACGCTACCGATATGGCCATACAAGGTTTGTTTACGATGATTGCTAAGGAAGAGAAAAGTATTCGTCAAGATCCGGCTGCTCGTACCTCAGAGTTGTTAAAAAAAGTTTTTGGTTCAAAATAGAACGAGAATTTAAAGATGGGCTGAACGATAGGCCTTTTATTAAAATATCAAACTTAAAGTAATATGACATTGTTCGAAAAACATCAAGGCAGTATTTCAAAGGCAATTGAAGCATTGCATGTGCGCACTTTCTACGCAGCTTTTGTTGAGCAACCAACCCCGGCAGTTTATGGCGAAACAGCCGATGCAGAAGGTCAGGCAAAGTTTAAGAGTAGGCTCGGCCAAAAATTTGAAGAGCTAAAACAAGGCAGTCCCGGTAGTTGGGCAGGGCAAGAAGAGTCCCCCTATCTTCAAGAGCCACTAAATGTATCGTACCCGATTTTCAGTACAGCGACCTTGATTGAACGCGCTAATGATTCTTTTCACCAATGGCGTAAAGTGTCAGCCAAAGATCGGGCAGGTATTCTAATGGAATCATTGGATCGCGTAAAAGCCAGATTCTTTGAAGTGGCCTATGCCACCATGCACACGACAGGCCAAGGCTATATGATGGCTTTTCAAGCTTCAGGACCCCACGCTGCCGACCGCGCTGTTGAAGCCATTGCGGCAGGCTACGAAGAGTTGAATCGTTTTCCGGAGAAAGCGCTTTGGGATAAGCCCATGGGCAAATTCAACCTACAGATAAATAAAGAGTGGCGCGCTGTTCCAAAAGGAATTTCAGTTGTTATTGGTTGTTCGACTTTTCCTACATGGAATTCAGTGACGGGCATTTACGGAAGCTTGATCACCGGCAATTCAGTGATAGTGAAACCACATCCGGGAGCAATTTTACCTATTGCCATTTTTGTAGCAGAGATTCAAAAAGTATTGGCTGAAAATAATTTAGATCCGAATACCTGTCAGCTCGCGGTTGACACATTTGATAAAATGATCACTAAGGAGCTAGCCGAACATCCGGAAGTAAAATTGATTGACTTCACTGGCAACTCTGCGTTTGGTTCTTATTTAGAGGCACTGCCAGGAAAAACTGTTTTTACAGAGAAGACAGGTGTGAATTCGGTAATTCTAGATTCAGTCGAAGACGCAGATAAAGTAGCAGCCAATCTGGCGTTTTCTGTTAATCTATACAGCGGGCAAATGTGTACGGCTCCCCAAAACTTTTACATTCCGGCCAGCGGTATTAAAACTTCTACCGGTTCTGTTTCATTTGATGAGTTTGCTGAAAAATTTGTGGCTAACATCAATGGGTTGGTTGACAACCCCAAAGCAGGTCCGTTCGTGCTAGGTGCGGTGCAAAATAAAAATACGAGTGTGCGTGTCATTGACGCTGAAAAAATGGACGGCAAAGTGTGGTTGAAATCACGAAGCTTTGAGAACTCGCAATTTAAGACTGCGAGAGTAGCGACACCTGTGGTAGTAGAGGTAGATTCAAGCAAAAAAGAAATATTCAGCAAAGAGTTATTTGGTCCAATCGCCTTGCTGATCAAAACTAAAAATACAGATGAGTCTATCGCGTTAGCGAAAGAGATGGCACAAAAACATGGTGCCATTTCGTGTGGCGCCTACACGACTGATGCAACAGTTCGTGAAAAAATAGCAGATGAAATGTCGCTCGCTGCTACGCCTGTATCTTTTAATTTGGTGGGTGGAATTTACATGAATCAAAATGCGGCCTTCTCTGATTTTCACGTAACAGGTGGAAATCCATCCGGGAATGCTTCGTTTACGAACCCCGAATATGTTACCAAACGATTTACGTGGGTGGGACATCGCGAGCCAGTGAAGTAGCATAATCCAGTATAAAATCAGGCTCTTTCTTCAGTTCCCTAGGGTAAAATTTATTTTTTTGCCCCTGTTTATCAAATAGTTATGATTTTTTAATAAACATTGATCTAAAAATAAACACCGTTTAGTAATTTTGCCCGTATAAGTCGATTGTATGGGCGTAAAAGAAAGAAAAGAGCGAGATAAGGTAGAAATGAGGGACAAAATCCTTCAATCTGCACAACATCTTTTTCTAGCCAAAGGGTTTGATCAGATCAGCATTCGCAACATTGCGGAAGCCATAGAGTATAGTCCGGCCACGATTTATCTCTATTTCAAAGACAAAAACGAGATCATACACGCACTGCATCTGGATGGGTTCCGTCTTCTTGTTCGGCATTTCGAACCGCTAGTAAAATTTACTGATCCCTTTGAGCGCCTGATTGAAATGGGTAATGCTTATATCAAGTTTGCTACCAACAATCCCGGAGTGTATGAACTACTTTTTGTACGCACAGAGCCAATGAAACATATAACAAACCGCTTGGACGAAGAATGGAAAGAAGGAGACCGCGCATTTGACGTCTTGTTCCAAACCGTCTCTCAATGCCAGCAATCAGGTCATTTCAAGGGCTTGGATACGCAAAATCTTTCGATGATGATTTGGAGTTTTATACACGGCCTTTGTTCGTTGGGAATTAGCAATCACATTACTCATGTGAAGGAGGCCAGAGATAAAAAACTAGTCGTAGATGCTGTGATGGCGTCTACCTACCAAACTTTTCAAACGGTGATGGAGCGATTGAAAGCATAAGAAAAAAAAGGAATTGCGTTAAACGAATAAGTCATGAATGCTAAATTTTTGCTGATATTATTTCTGGTCACGATCTCGCTTGCTGAGACTAGCTTTTCACAATCACGGGTTTTAGAAAACTATATTCAAGAAGGGCTTAAGAGCAATCTACAGCTACAGCAAGAACAGCTCAATTACGAGCGAAGTGTGCAAAATTTGCAATTGTCGAATGCGTTATTTTTTCCGCAGGTTTCAGCTGTGGGTAACTACACTCTCGCAGGTGGTGGTCGTAAAATTCAATTTCCAGTAGGTGACTTGTTAAATCCGGTCTATTCAACACTCAACCAACTTACGAACTCCAGCTCATTTCCTCAGATTGCCAATGTGAACGAACAGTTTTTGCCGAACAATTTTCACGAAACAAAATTGCGAGTTATTCAGCCTCTTTTTAACCCCGATATCTATTTTGCTTACAAAGCGCAAAAAGAATTGATTACAGTCCAACAAGCACAAAAGGAAGCCTATGAAAATGAACTAAAATTTTCGATTATTTCATCTTACTACCAATATTTACAAACTGAAGAGGCCATTGGTATTTTAACAAAAACAAAAGGCTTGCTCACCGAGCTTTATAAATTAAATCAGCGATTGGTCGCAAATGCAAAAGCCACCAAAGACGTGGAATCGAATGCTGAGTATGAGCTAAGTAAGGCGGAGTACCAGCTTGCCGAGGCTCGAAAGAATAATCAAGTCGCGAAATCCTATTTCAATTTTTTATTGAACCGTGACCTATCAGCAGCTATTGAAAAGGACTCCGTGATCATGTCTGGCACAACACAGAACATGTCCATTCAGCAAATGACTTCTCAGGCTCTTCAGAATCGCCAAGAGTTAAAGCAGATTGAAGGAGGCCTCCGTGCCAATGATCAATTGCTTCAACTTCAAAAAGGAAGTGCTTATTGGCCGAAGCTAAGCGCGGCAGGTGATATTGGTTATCAAGGATTTCAGTATAAGTTCGATTCACCCCAACAATTTTACTTGGTTCAATTTGGATTGAGTTGGGATCTCTTTAAAGCAGGCGAAAAGAAGACAAAAATTCAGCAAGCCCGGATCGACAATCAAGTCTTAGAAAATAAACTAGCCCAGCTAAAAAAACAGATAGAACTACAAGTCGTGCAAGCCTATTATGAATGGGAGACTGCCCAACAAACGTTGCTTGCATCGCAAAATGGTAAACGAAGCTCGGAACGCTCATTTCAAATTATTCGGTCTAAATACAAAGAAGGGCAGGCGATTTTACTAGAATATTTGGACGCACAGAATAAACTTACAACTGCGCAGCTTACTCAATCCATCAATCACTTTGAACTGATGCGAAAGGAAGCCGCCTTGCAAAAAGTGATCGCAAACTTATAAATGGATTACCAGATGAAAACTAGCGTAGCAATTGTTGAATATATTTTAAGAAAAGAGCTGTTAGTACCAGTGAAACGTCTTCGATTGGACCAAGCGTTGGCCACCTCTGCCGAGCTCTCATCTTTCGAATGGAACGTATTACTTTATTACCTAGAAGAGAAGTATAACGTTCAACTGAACTCCATTAGTTCTACTGCAACGGTTCAGGACATACTCACACACGTTCAACCCAATCAAGAATAGAAACGGATTAAATTACTTTTTTATGAGACAAACTGCTAACCTACTTTCTTTACTTCTTATGGCTGTCGCCATCTTTGGTGCTTGTTCAAAAGAGCAGAAGCAAAATACTCCCTCCTCCTCGCTGGATGAATCTTCTATAGCGGTGAACTTGGTTCCTGTTCTGGAGATTGAGCATAGCTTACCCATTGTCAGTTCGGGGCTTATTGCGACAGAGACCGAATCAAGGTTGTCATTTAAAGTAGGCGGTGTTATCAAAAATGTATTTGTAAAAGAAGGCCAGTCAGTGATTAAAGGCCAGTTGCTAGCGTCCCTCGATTTGACAGAAATTGATGCGCAGGTGTCTCAAGCCAAAAATAGCTTGGACAAAACAAAGCGTGACTTAGAAAGAGGACAACGTCTTTTTAGGGATTCGGCTGCAACTCTGGAACAGATTCAGAATCTACAAACTGCAACACAAGTAGCAGAGGAGAGCTTTCGAATTGCCTCTTTCAATCGATTATATTCCACTATTCACGCTACAAATTCTGGAAAAGTAATTCGAAAATTTTTGAACGAAGGAGAATTAGCCACACCGGGAACACCCGTGTTGGTTGTGAATTCATCAGCACAGAATGAATGGATTGTTAAAATTGGATTACCTGACGTAGACTGGGTGAGAGTAAAGCTGGGCGATGACGCGAAAATCTTTGTTGATGCTTATCCAAACGTAACACTAGATGCGGAGGTCCAAACAGTTAACGAAGGGGCGGATGCATTGAGTGGACTTTATCAAGCCGAAGTCAAAGTTAGCCCCGGCAAATACAAACTCGCTTCTGGTCTTTTTGCCCGAGTAGAAATTCTTCCAACTACTAAAGTAAAATTAAAAGGTATTCCAGTTGAAGCGCTGGTGGAAGGATCTGGAAAAAATGCATATGTCTTTGTGGTAGGGAGTAGTAAAACAGCTGTGAATAAGATTCCTGTTCAAGTTGCTTATTTGAATGGTACACAGGCATTCATATCAAGTGGGCTTGAAAACGTGCAGGAAGTAATCACCTCAGGCTCGGCCTTCCTCACAGAGAATTCAGTTATTACCATCAACCAAAAATAAGTAGCCATGCGGATCGCTGAATTTTCGGTTAAGAATTATCAATTCACGCTAATCATTTTTGCGCTGTTATTGGCTATGGGTTTGAATGCCTTGTTGAATATGCCGCGTGCAGAAGATCCGGAAACAGAATCACCCAGTTTTGCGGTGGTAATAGTTTATCCGGGGACAAGTCCGGTGGACATGGAAAAATTGGTGGTCGATCCGGTCGAGAAAAGAGTGAATGAATTAGATGATATCAAGCGTGTTACGGCCAACGTGAATGATGGACTTGCGGTATTTCGTGTTGACTATAAACATGAGTCGAGTGTAGAGGAGAAATACCAGGAGATAGTGCGCGAGGTAAATGCGTTGCGTGCCGAACTTCCCCAGGACATTTATTCGATTACGATTCAACGTTTCTCTTCTACCGATGTAAATATTTTACAGCTCGCACTGATTTCAGAGACTGCTTCTTTTCGCGAACTGGAAAAGCAAGTTGAGTCACTTGAGGATCAGTTAGAAAAAGTAAAGAATCTTAAGAGAATCGAAACGTTCGGATACCCTGAGCAAGAGGTGAGGGTCGATTTGAATATTGAGAAGATGGCGCAGAATCGCATACCTGTCAATGCAGTATTGGGTGCATTGCAGAGCGAGAATGTGAACATTCCGGGAGGGCGCATACTAATGAACACTCGCACATTTAACGTGAAGACTAGTGGTGACTACAAAGATTTAGATGAAATCAAGAACACGGTAGTGTATTCCATCAATGGAAAAATCGTCTACTTAAAGGACATTGCCAATGTAGAGAGTTCGTATCGCACAGAAACACATATTACCCGCTTGAACGGCCACCGTGCTGTATTGTTGACCGCCAGCCAAAAAGATGGACAAAATATTTTCGTTGTGGATGAAAAGGTGACACCCATTCTAGAGCAGTTTGAAAAGAGCTTGCCCACCAATATAAAAATGGTCAAGAATTTTGATCAGGCAAAAAGTGTGGAGAAGCGACTCAAGCGCTTTGGCAAAGACTTTATCATTGCGATTCTTTTGGTTTCTATCACGTTGTTACCATTAGGTACCCGAGCAGCCATCGTGGTGATGATCTCTATTCCACTTTCCATTTTTACAGGACTTTTCCTACTCGACTTATTTGGATTTACAATAAACCAGTTAAGCATTGTCGGATTGATTGTCGCGCTTGGGATTCTGGTGGATGATTCGATTGTCGTTATTGAGAATATCGAGCGTTACCTACGTGCTGGGAAGACAAAACGCGAGGCTTCCATCGAAGCCACCAAGCAAATTGGGTTGGCGGTATTGGGTTGTACAGCAACCCTGATTCTCGCTTTCTTACCGCTTCTTTTTTTACCAGAAACCGCAGGTGATTTTATCCGCAGTCTTCCGATGGCAGTGATTCTTACTATTATCGCCTCGTTATTTGTATCGTTGACAATTGTTCCTTTTTTGGCAAGTCGGTTGTTAAAGACACACACCTCAAAGGTAGGAAATATATTTTTGCGTGCATTGAAGAAGGGTATTAGCGGAACCTATACAAAATTGTTACATTGGTCGCTCCGCCATACGTGGGCAACACTGGCCATTACGGTCGTATTGTTTGTTGGTAGTTTAGCTCTTTTCCCGATGGTCGGTTTTAGTTTATTTCCTAAATCAGAGAAGCCCCAGTTCTTGATTAATATCGAAACTTCTAACAGCACCAGTATTTTTGAAACCGATAAAGTAGCTCGGTATGTGGAAAGCGAGTTAAAGAAGGAAGAGGATGTTACTTATTACACCACCAACGTTGGAAAAGGTAATCCGCGCATTTATTACAATGTTATCGCCAGAAGCGAGACAAGTAATTTTGCGCAATTCCTGGTTCAACTGAATGATTTATCTCCTGACGAGAAAACACGACTCATTGATAAACTTCGGGCAAAGTTTGTCAGTTATCCCAACGCACAGATTGAGGTAAAGGATTTTGAGCAAGGACCACCGCTGGAAGCACCTATTGCCATCCGAATATTTGGGGAGAATTTGGACTCGCTGAGAAGCATTTCTATGAGAGTAGAGGAGTTGATCAAGCAGACCGAGGGTACCATTTATGTCAACAATCCTTTAGCCAATCAGCAAACTGATTTACATGTGAAAATCAATAAAGAGAAAGCGGGTCAATTAGGAATAGCAATTGCTGACATTGATCGAACGATTCGCTTGGGAGTGGCTGGCCTTAACGTGGCAAAATTTACACCCAGTGAAGGCGCTGACGAAATCAACATCAATGTAGCACTTCCGAAAGAACAGTATGCTACCTATGATGTGTTTAACAAAATTCAAGTCAATTCCATTACAGGTCAAGCTATTCCTTTGCGGCAGGTAGCTAGTATCGAGTTTGAAACTTCACCCAACTTGATTCGTCATTTTGACAAGGCTCGCTATGCCACGGTTACATCATTTGTCAAGAATGGATTCCTTTACGAAAACGTGACAAAAGAGGTAGTTGAGAAACTAGATTCATTTTCTTTTCCAAAAGGGTACTACTATGTAGCCGCGGGGGAAGTTGAAAATAAGCAAGAATCGTTTGGTGGCCTCGGTACAATTATTCTCATTACCATCTTTGGCTTTATTGCTGTTTTGGTGTTGGAGTTTGGAAATTTTAAAAGTACACTTATCGTATTGTCAGTGATTCCGCTGGGAATCATTGGCGCAATATTCATGTTATTCTTAACAGGCAATCCCTTGTCTTTTGTAGCGGTGGTAGGTTTAATTGCACTTGCCGGAATTGAAGTAAAGAATTCTATATTGCTGGTTGACTTTACACATCAGCTGCGCGAACGAGGCGTTGAACTCAATGAAGCAATCGAAAAAGCCGGAGAGATTCGGTTTGTGCCAATTGTGTTAACATCACTTACTGCTATTGGCGGTTTGATTCCATTGGCGATTGAAGGGAATCCATTGTATTCGCCACTAGCGCTGGTGATCATTGGGGGCTTGATAAGTTCTACTTTGCTTTCTCGATTAGTGACCCCGGTGATGTACAAACTACTTCCTCCAAAAGTTGAAGTGTTAGGGGAAAAGCCTGGAGATATTCCGTTGGAATAAAATAATTGAAAATTCAAAAATCAAGGTTTAAGATAACTCAATCTCAAAATTTGAATCTTGAGTTCTAAACTTTGTATTCTTACTGTTTTTTACCCTTCTCGCATTTGTTGGTGGTACATGAGGGGTAATGCACAAGACTTCACCAACGAACAAGATGAATGAGGATTTGTTTTAGTTGAACTTGAATAACAGCATAAATGAGGATTGATAAGAGCACACATCAAAAAAATGTTATTGGCCGGGACAGCAATTGGTTTGCTTGTTGGTGGAGCCGCAGCGCACCGCCTGCACGCAACACCAACAAGGGCAAATTTGTAACCCACATCCCATAATTGATTTTACCGGTGAAAAACCAATTTATGTTGGAACATTAAACCTTGGAATTAAATTCTAATTGAACACTCGTTTAAACAAATTATTATGAAAAACAAAAGTTACATCATCTTAAAAGTCCTATTCTCTGGATTCATGTTGTTTAGTGCTCTGGGAGAACTTACACTCAATGAAACGGTTGTTCAATCGATGGTATATATTGAAATGCCAGTCTATTTACTTTATTTTCTTGGCGTCAGTAAGCTGTTAGGAATTATTGCACTTTGGTATTCACCTTACAAATCTCTTCGCGAATGGGCTTATGCAGGTTTTATTTTTGACTTTTTAGGCGCGATTTATGGATTCATTGCCACTGGTCATCTAGTTTTTCCTGATATTGTGATGGCACCAACAGGTCTGTTTCTTTGTATTTTGACATATTATTATTGGAAAAAAGGCGATGTTTTGGTTGAACCGATAGGAACTAGATAGAATCTATTGCCAGTACCAAACCCCCCTCTGGCGCAAGTGTCCCCACACCTATCTGTTTCAAGCATCCCGCTTGGACGCCTGAAATTTCCTTTTGTTATTGTTGGTCTCCCGACCAACAATCTTGTTGTCTCATTCTTCGCAGAGTCTCCGTTTTCGGGACTCTGCGCAAACACAAACTGTGCGGTAAAACCCTAGTTGTCGTTGGTCAAGATATTTTGTTATTGTTGGTCTCCCGACAAACAATCTTGTTGTTGATGAAGGACAGGACATTTCAGATTTGGAAGCGGCATTCTATGAGCATTGATTTAATACACGAG
>JADBYQ010000095.1 GCA_020402945.1 Cytophagales bacterium
AGCGACCCTCCTTTGTTCATCGCGTAAGGCAACTACCCCTAAAAACGAAGCGTCATTTTAAGACCTAATTCCCCTACGGAAATATGACTTTTTAGACTAGTTTAGTCGGACAAGAATGATTGCATATAAATCAATCGTTTAAATAGTATGTAAAGCATGAATTTTCACAATTATTCAAATTGAAACTCTTGATTAGTCCTCTTTTTCTTCATGTTCAACCCTTTAAATTCAAAACACAATGGCAAGTACCACAGAAACAGGTCACGCTAAAAATGTAGCGACCTTTGAGGATCTCATTAGCTTTTGTACAGGCTACGGAGCAACGTACAATCCGAGCAAAGCGGCATTAAAACTGCCAGCTTTGACCACCCAAAACACAGGGGCAATTGCAGCACTGCAAGCAGTAAAAGTAGCGAAGACAGCTTACGACAATGCTACCAATGCAAGGGAATTGGCTTTTAAACCAATGAAGTCACTCTCCACTAAAATTATAAACGCTTTGGCAGCAACCGAAGCCACTAAGCAAACAGTGGACGATGTAAAATCAACAAACATGAAAATTCAGGGCAGACGAGCAAAGGCTGTTGAAAAACCAGATGCAAAAGCTTTGGCAGCAGGGGCAGAACCTGTAAAAACAGCCTCTACCTCACAACAGAGCTACGATAAGTTAATAGATCACTTCGCACAACTTATAGCAACCCTCACAGCCGAACCAAAGTACATTCCGAATGAAAATGAACTGAAAGTGGCTACACTTAATACCATGCTCACCGACCTGAGAGCAAAGAACACAGCCGTAATAACAGCCACCACCGTGTTAAGTAACGCCCGTATTGCCAGAGACAAAGCCCTTTATGCCGAAACAACAGGCATGGTGGACACTGCACAGGACGCAAAACAATATGTAAAATCCCTGTTCGGAGCAACAAGCCCCCAATACAAACAAGTAAGCGGACTTAAATTCAATAGACCAAAAGGGGATTAAAGGACAGACAACCCGATTTGTAAAGTGGGCAGGTCAATTTTAAATTCTCCTGCCCATCTTTTAAAATATAGCATCCGCCAAACAATTTAGAGCATCCATAAAGTTAAAACTGTCACCCGTATAGTAAATTAGAGCATCCATTAAGTTAAAACTTGCACCCACTAAACAATTTAGAGCGTCCTAAAAGTTAAAACTCGCACCCGTAAAATAAATTGGAGCATCCATTAAGTTAAAACTTCCATCCATACAGACATCTAACCCGAAAGTGTAGCCGACCCAGGCAGCACACTTGCCAAAGGCCACACATCCAACCGCACAATCCAAAGCCTTTGCCAAGAGTGCCGCACCCCCGCACCAATACTGGACAGATTAGTAAGAGTAAACTAAAAGATTCTCCAAGGTTGCCCCCCGCGCTCATACAGTTTCACAACCAAGTTTCGGTGACAAAGAACAAATGAATAACAAACGGACAACCATGTACCGTGACAATCAATTCTATTACGCGACACCTTGACGACACACTAACGACTGACTTAAAAGTTGAGGGAAGAAGGGCACATGTTGCTAACAAAATGCTTCTGCAATAGCGCGGTGACGTGTAAGCTATAAGTGTTATCTTCGTTCCACGTTTGGTGTCGGGGACAGGACGCAGCTTCGGAAGCGCGCTACTGCAGAAGCACAAACGTTGGCGGCAACCCCGTGACAACCAAGAGACAAGGACTAACTTAAAATTAACTTATAACCAAACTGACCTAACAAATGGAACAAACCGACAAGAAAAAGAAAAACATTCAAACAATAGTGGGACTGATCGCTGGTGGAGTGACATTAGTTTTAGTTCAGCAGTTTTTCTTCAAAGCACCAACTTACGACCAAGTCATGATGAAAGCAGCGAGCGAGATAAATAAATCTTGCCCCATGATGGTAGACCAAGAAACGAGGCTTGACAATGCAGTGGCTTTGCCTGACAATATATTTCAATACAACTACACCTTAGTTAACATGGAAAAAGCTACGACTGACATCAGCTATTTAGAAAATTATTTGAGACCAACTTTAATTAACACCGTGAAGACAAATCCCGACATGAAAATCAATAGGGATAATAAAACGACAATGGGATACTACTATAAGGACAAGAACGGAGAGTTTCTGTTTAAAATATTAGTGACGCCTGACTTATATGCCGACTGAGTAGAGACGACTCTAATAACTGATTGGAATGGGGCAGCCGCCAACAATGTATTTGCGTCAAGCGGGGTTGACGCGTAATCCAACGTTTTCGTATCTTTATTGCGTTCGGTGTCGGGGACACCGCGCGGCTTCGAAAGCCCCGCTCGAACGCAAATACTCACGTTGGGCGTCATGCTTAAATAAGAATTCGGACAAATGACATTTGACTACACGGACGCCTTACTACTTGAGTCAATCAAACTTTCCCAGAGCAATGACGAAGGCGCAACTTTGTCGGACATTATTAAGTGGTCCGACTATATTAATCACTCTATAATGACATATCAAGAGTTTGTTTCAGGGACTGAAAAATTGAAATGCTTAGGCCTAGTAAAAGAGCAAAAAAAAAGACTTCGGACGACTGACATCTTTGAATCTTGGTGGACAAAAAAGTATGGAGAGAAAAGTCGCTTCGGACTGCTAAAAGCAATGGAGGAAATCGAAAAATACTTGAACAGGGACTTTGGAAAACATGAACAGCAATTGGACCGTAAAGCTACAAAGTTCACTAGAGAAGATTTCGAACTATCGACAACTGAATACTTAAAGTGGGCTGACGAAACTCTTAGGACTTTGGACAAGGGAAAAGGAAAGAGAAAGTGAGTTAAGCACGAACGCCCAACAAAATGCTTCTGCAATAGCGCGGTGACGTGTAAGCAATAAGTGTTATCTTCGTTCCACGTTTTGTGTCGGGGACAGGACGCGGCTTCGGAAGCGCGCTACTGCAGAAGCACAAACGTTAGCGGCTATTTTTGGGACGACCTCCAAACATCATTAAACAGACAAGTGAAGAAATCTGAAATCATAAAACAAGCGAAATACTATTTTGGTAAAAACAGAAGTTCTATCAAGAAATTAGTATTGAGCTATGAATTCAAAGGAAAGAATTATAGGCGGTGGAAAAATGAAATTGGAAGTATTATACCTAATCCGAACGAAATCAAATTCAATCTATCTGACGATGTGATATTGTGGATTAAGGACAACAAAGCGAATGAAATTGATTGGAATTGGATTGGCGACCTAAGCTGGACAATTGACATTGTTCTCAATCCAAACATTGAAAAAGGCTATGATTGGGACAAGAAATTAGCCTTAAATTGTAATGGGACAGCGAGGGTTCTAAGTGTATCTTTTTCTGAGGTAATCCCCTGTTTTACTTATGACTGTTACTATATGACTTATAGTAAAAAAGAAAACTACTATGAGTTTGGTCCAATTTTAAATTGGACGTTAGAAGAAAAGAATATTCTAAGACAGGTAAAATCATTGCTCATAAGAAAAGGTTTTCAATACGTTGATAAACAATTTTCTGAAAAGAAATTTAAAGACCTTTATTCTGACACCAACTCAAATGGTAATGCATCATTATATGACGTATTATTTAGCGACATAACTTTTTATACGACTGAAATAAAAAGGTTTTGTGACAAAGACATCATCGAAAAAAGTGGTAATAAATTCCGTTGGACTGAATTGTATACTAGAAATGGTGTATTGAAAGAGAGAACAGAAAGTAGGTGGACGAGTGGCGGTGATTATTTCAAGGTTGTTCTTGACAAAAATGGGTATATAACAGAAGTGTCCGTAACAAGAAAAGAAATAGAGAGAAAAAAACATCAACAGTTTAGGCTTGACATATTGGACTCATTTAAGAAAAGAAAGAAGATTGCGGACAGAGAGAAAAACAGCCGCTAACAAAATGTCCTATGTATATAGGATAGGTTCCCGAAGAGAAAGAGAAATAGAAATTACTTTTGAAAGCAAGAGGATTTTTTAGCCCCCCTGCCTTCGCAAGTTATTCCGTTGGTCATTTAAAATTACTTTTACGTTTCCA
>JADBYQ010000096.1 GCA_020402945.1 Cytophagales bacterium
TTCAACCTTATTTCCTAGAAAGTTTTACTCGTTCAAGGCAGAATTTGAAGTCTTTTCTGAACGAAACCCCCTACTATCTGTGGTCAAGGTTCAGTTTTTAGCTTGGTTATCGCTTTTTCCATTTTAGCTTAAAGCCGTCCTCAAAGGACGGGGTTTTAACCCAAATTTTCGATAAAAAATTTATACTGTTTGCCAGAGACAAAATTTATCTCTGGCAAATCTTGGGAGAGAATGGCTCAGGGTGAAGGGAAGTATTGGCATTGAGTCCAGCAAACAGTTTATAGCGTATAAACAATACAAACCGTATAAACTGTTTTTGCGCCAATACGGCATTTTAGGCAGATCGCTTAAACCTATATGGGATAAGCATTAGGAGGACAATGCGACAGTAAATTTCGCGTTTCGTTGCATAACCCCTAAGAAGTTGGGGAGAAAAATCGGAAAATTTCTCTAGCTCTGTCCGTATTTGGGATAATATACAGAAAGTTTCTTGATATCACATGCCTCCCAATAACTGCTATGGCACACCTTAACAGAATTGTATCGATGAGACCTTTTTCACGCTCAAAGTGGTTCCGATTAGCAGGGATTCTAGCGATTGCCTCGTCACTTTGTGTTACGCAAGTGGCAAGGGCGGAGTGGCTATGGGATGATTCCCAGGATGTCAAAGAACGGTTTTTCGTTATGCTCGGCCAAGTTATTCCCCAGGATTGCCGATATCCAGAAGTTGCTCAAGATGAGCAAGGTCCCATGCCATTACAAATGACATGGACAAATCGCGATAACAGCACGATTATCCATCAGGTTGTTATTCGGACTAGCGATGAATGTCTAAACAAGATAGCCAGTAAACTTGAATCTCTCAGTCGTCAAGGCAAGTTTCCACTGCCCAAAGTCCCTGTAAGAATCTCTACTGCCTTTAATGCTGATAGTGGGCCTTCGCTTTTGTTCACTTTCAAGGGCGAAAAGTATGAACTAGATCAAGTGGATCGTCCCTATAGTCCGCCCAGCAATTATTCACCCTCTGCTGCTTCTCCTGAACCCGCCATTTCTGATGCTCTAGATCTCACCAAGAAATGTGTGCCGCTACCAGGGATCGCCCCATTCAAAACTGATGCCGGTAGTGCAAGCTCTACAATTCCAATCTGTCAACTCAAAGGTGCCATTTGGTTTAAGGCAGATATGGATATTGACTGCGATGGAGGCTCAACGGATACGTGCAAAGCGGATCGCACATACCAACCCGAGACTAGCTGCCAATCAAGTGGGAAGCCTTTAGATGCGTCCTATCTTCCGTATATCGTGTTACCCAAGGATAGCAATGGTCTTGCTCTAAATAATCTAGGCTTACGTTGTGGCAGCATTGCGGCTGTTATCTATAATGGCAAAATTGTCTATGGCGTATTGGGAGATCGTGGACCCGCTGGTGTGATCGGCGAAGCATCCTATGCAATGGCACAAAAACTTGGTATTTATGCAGACCCGAATACTGGAGGTGCCCCATATGGTGTAACTTACATCGTTTTTACTGGCAACAGTGGAGTTTCTACGTCAATAAGTGATAGCACACAAACAAATAGTCTTGGCAAGACACTCTTGGACGAAGCGATCAAGATGAATGATCTATAAGGCAACCTCTAAAACCGAATATTGTAGAAGAACACTAAATGAAATTTAAAAAACTACTTCTGTTCTTGTTAGTGCTTTTTACTAACATAATCGTTAATCATCAAACCGTTACGGCACAACAAATGTTACCTTGTCCAGCCGTTGACGCGCAAGGCACAAGACCAAGGCTAAATCCTATTCAAAGCGTTTCGCCTCAAGAACAAGCGGGTGATAGAGATATTGACGATAACATTGCCAGAAAAGCAATCGAAGTAATTGGTTTTTTCGAGGCTGGCGGTGGAGACCCTTGGGCGAATGTCAATAATACTGACACAATATCAATTGGTTTTATGCAATGGAATTGGGGAACAAGAAGTATAATTACAACTCTTTTCAGAAAGACTAGCCGCCAAGATATTGAGTCTGCTCCTTCGGAACTGCAAAGCGACCTTAGAAGATTAAAAGATTATTCTGATAATTTTAATTCTTCCGATAAAGCACAAATAGCCTCGTCGGTCATTAGCGGCTGGACAAGAGCCGTTCCGAATGATGTACTTGTAAACGGTATTAGAAGAAGCGTCAGGAATAATTTAACTACTTGGCTAAATACTGCTGCGATGAAATCTGTTCAATTGCGTCTTATGAACAGGGAACTTGGGAAGGCGTTTTTCTACGCTCGTGCTTGGCGCAGAGATACCAAAAGCCAAAAACCGATAGATGCGCGACTCGTTACATATTTTTTTGATTTGTTGACTTTTAATGGCGGAATGCAGGGACTTTGGACACAGCACGTAAGGCAATTTCGCTCTAATTATCCAACTCGCAAAGCAACTATTGAAACTGTAACAAACTGGCTCGCATCCTGCGACGAATTTTATAGTCCGAATACACAATTTCATAGATTATACAATCTTAGAGATGCTCTAAAAAACGTCACGTATTGGAGAGAAAAGATTGCTGAAAATGAAAATGCTTTTGATGACGAACAAATTGATCTTTTGGTATTAGGTCTCTTGAGAGCGCAACTATCAAACGGAAGCGACAAACCTAGAGGTTTTCCAGGAATTTTCCAAGCGGACGTGCTTACGAGGAGAGGTGTAATTGCACTCGGCGGTTATGCACGAGGCTCTGAACGTCCTATTACGTTTTTTTAGTTTTTAGGTGTGTTTTTGTTTTATTTTGCAAGTTTATAGTTGAGTTTTGATGATAACGCCGCACCCAACAATTCAATGGACATGAGGGCGAAACAGCTATTTTCTTATTTAGGTTGTTCGTTAAACTTTAGCTTCGGGTTGTGCAACGATTCTCGTATTTTACTGTCACATCTACCTTCAAACCCTTACCCTGACTAAAGTACGGCGGTTTGAAAGAAAAATTATCATGATAAATGTCCGCAATCCTCCTCAGATAAAGCTTTCAGCCGAGGGAAGCCGGGCAATCAGTCCCGCTCTCAGGCTCTCGCTCTGGTTGAGCATCCTTCCCTCAGTCTGGTAGTTAATCCTTTTTTCCTTCGTGGAACAATTTCAGTAGATGGAAAAGTTTGGATTTAAGGCGATCGCCATAATGTTTGGTATTGTTTGATACAAAAAGCTTCTCAAAAAATATTAAGAAAACTTATAACAAAACCAAGAAAAATCTGGTTGTGATTAACCAGAGGGTAAATAGATAGTATCAACAACTTGATATAATCTATCAATAGCCTGTCTCAAAAACGATAACATCTGTTTAAAAGTAAAGATTTCTCGGTAAATCAATCGTCCACCCCGGTTCGGTGAACTAACTTTTCTCCAAAGTAAATTAACCCAAATATTAACAAGAAGAAAAGAAATTCCGATAAATAATAAGCGAATTACTGGTTTTTTATTAGTGGTTTTAATGCGACAAATATTTTTGATTCTATAACTACTCTCAATGCCAAAACGTCGGCGATAATCGGTGTGAATATAATCTAAACTAATTTCGGGTTGGTAAACAACATAGACAAAATATTCAACTCCGTGCTTTTTCCTCTTGCCTTTTTGGTATTTACAGACTATCCATAAATCAAAAGTAACTAAATTTTCTTTATTCTTCTGCATAGTATAAGTTGTTTTATAACTTTTTCTGCCTTGAATAAATTGTTTAATACCTCCCATTTTTCCAGTTTTAATTGCTGGCATAATGAAAGGAATCTTTAATGCTTTTAACCAACGAATAACAGCAATACTGAAAAAACCTCGATCTAAATAAAGCGTTTTTATGTCTATTTTTAGAGAAGAGATAGAAGCTAATAAATAAGTAATAATGGCGACATTTGTATCTCGATTACGAATGCCTCTGATAGCTAAAGTCAGTCTTTTACCTTTTTTAATAACATATAAAGTGGCATAAGCATAAAAGGAACAAGTTCCAGATTTCGCTTGACTTCGATAAATATAAGGCATTTCTTCTGGTGTAGGATTGCTGACAGGGGGACAAGCAAGCTGAAAAGCTTATGTAGCATGGAATACAGACACAGACTCCCAAAAAAGATAAGTCATATTTACTATATATGACCTAAATAACGAAAATGATAAGTGAACTATACCAGAAAGTCTTAGAGAATGAACTGGGGCGAGCCAGATATCTACTGTTGTTAATGATAGTTGGAACCTGGCAAATACTAAAGCAAGCCAAGTTAGAGATATTAGCAGAAGCACTACCAATACCAATCCTGTTTGAGAGTCGGAGAAAAAAACTAAAAAGATTTTTAAAGCTGGAAATTCTGAATATTGAAAAAATCTGGTTTCCCTGCCTAAAAGAGATGTTAAAACAGAAGGAGAGATTCACAATAAAAGGATTAATATATATGGCCATAGACCGGACGAGTTGGGGAGCAATTAATATCTTGATGGTGAGTCTAATTTATGACAAGAGAGCCATGGCAATCTATTGGGAGATATTAGATAAAAAAGGAAGTAGTAATCTCGAAGAACAAAAGCGAGTATTAGAAAAAATATTGACCGTGCTATCAAGTCATAAAATAGTGGTGTTAGGAGATAGAGAATTTTGTTCAGTCAGTCTAGGAAGATGGCTTCAGGAGCAGAGTGGATACTTTTGTTTAAGACAAAAACAAAGCACAAATGTTAAGACGAAGGAAGGAGTTTATCAAGAAA
>JADBYQ010000097.1 GCA_020402945.1 Cytophagales bacterium
AATCGGCTGTCCGACAAATTTTTTACCTTTATTCATGGCTATGTGAAGTGTGGTAACTAAACGTAACCATAAAGGGCGACCTTAAAAAGGACGCCCTTTAAAAATTTTAGTCGGACAATAGTGAAATTTTTATTTAATTTTTTTGCCTACTCTAGAAAGGTTTTCGGCTTCCCCTTTTTAAAGTCTGCAAATCATTGTCTCTTTTCAATCTTAGCGGTAAGATTATAGGTAATACCAAAAAAAAGACCAGCTTTATAGACGGATTCAACTAAATCTGATACGTCTGGCTTGCTACTGTCATCTAATAATTGACCTTCGGCATATCTTCCTTTTAGCGTATTTGTTGGACGTAAGGCAAGGCCCAAACTAATCACTGCACGTTGGCGATCACCTAGGAGCACGGCTGGTCCAAGATAATAACCCGCCTTACCGGAGTCATCAATACCAAGTCCCAAACTAAAACCAGGGCTTATGATTCCTTTAGCCCTCCAGTAAAAATGTGTAAGTACAACAGGGAATAAAGGCTTTACAACGCCATTGTTTTTATCTTTAGATATACTAGATTGACTATTTGCGCCAGCAACGTAACCATAAGATTCATCAAACAAATTATGAAACAGAACGCCAGTGCTTAAATCGATTTTTAATCCACCATAGACTTTTGCATAAACTTGTGTTATGTGTACGATTTTATCGTTTTCGTCTGAAATTGTAACAGTATAATTTACTTCATCCGAATCCACAACGTTCATTGTTTCAGTATAAACAATGTTATCCTCTTTATTCTTCTCAAAAAGCTTAAATGTAGTATCATTTTTAACCGCTTCTGTTTTTGGTGTAACATCAAAAAAAGCCGTCTCAATCTTGACTTTATAATCAATGGAAGGAAGGTGAATAACTCTTATCGCAGGTTGCGATTTGTAAGGGATTAGAAAATACACTTTTCTTTTTCGATACTTTGACTCCTCACTGTATGTCCAAAGCTTTGTGGTAAAATCAAAAACAAAAGTTCGTTGTAAAGAATTAATTTCTTTGTGATCGTTGCCTTTTTCTTCTTGACCGTATAATAAAGAAAAGTTTAAGAATAGTACTGATGCCAACGTTGCAATTGTCTTTTTCATAGTTTGTTTGTTTTCATGATTCAAAAGTCCTCTTTATGACTTTTTCTATCAATCCCACCATAACGGCATTTTCAATACCCCTTTCGTGGTATCTTTTCAATTAAGCATTTCTCAGCCGCTATACTATTGTAGTATCTTATTCTATCGCAGTTGAAATAATTTAATAAAAGGACATTCGTTAGTACAGTATGTTTAACCCTTTAAATTCAAAACACAATGGCAAGTACCACAGAAACAGGTCACGCTAAAAATGTAGCGACCTTCGAGGATCTCATTAGCTTTTGTACAGGCTACGGAGCAACGTACAATCCGAGCAAAGCGGCATTAAAACTGCCAGCTTTGACCACCCAAAACACAGGGCAATTGCAGCACTGCAAGCAGTAAAAGTAGCGAAGACAGCTTACGACAATGCAACCAATGCAAGGGAGTTGGCTTTCAAACCACTCAAGTCATTAGCGACTAAAATCGTAAATGGTCTAGCAGCAACAGAAGCCACAGCGCAAACTGTGGATGATGTAAAATCAACGAACAACAAGATTCAAGGCAAGAGAGCAAAGGCAGTTGAAAAGCCAGATGCAAAAGCGTTGGCTGCGGGAGCAGAACCCGTAAAAACCGCATCAACTTCTCAGCAGAGTTACGACAAGTTAATAGATCACTTCGCGCAACTGATAGCAACACTGACAGCCGAGCCAAAATATCTCCCCAACGAGAATGAATTGAAAGTGGCAACGCTTAACACCTTGCTGACAGACCTGAGAGCAAAGAACACAGCCGTAATTTCCGCGACCACAGCGTTAAGTAACGCCCGTATTGCGAGAGACAAAGCCCTTTACGGGGAAACGACAGGCATTTTGGACGTAGCGCAGGACGTAAAACAGTATGTAAAGTCCCTTTTTGGCGCATCTAGCCCGCAATACAAGCAAGTAAGCGGACTAAAGTTTACAAGATCGACCGCTGAGTAAGAAGTAAGCAACCTGATTCATAAAGTAGGCAGGATGATTTAGAAATCTCCTGACCTGCTTTAGAATTGGAGCTTCCGCGAGTAGTATTCTAGCACCTGTGAGTAGTATTCTTGCTTCCGCGACTTCAAAACTCGCGTCCGCGAGAAGAATTCTTGCTTCCGTGAGTAGAAATGGAGCATCCGTGAGTAGTATTCTCGCTTCCGCATTTAGAATTCTCGCACCCGCGACTTCAATTCTCCCGACCAATCCTCGAATTTGAGCAGATTTAGGCATATTTAACCCGACAGTGAGGCCGACCCAGGCAGCACACTTGCCAAAGGCCACACATCCAACCGCACAATCCAAAGCCTCTGCCAAGAGTGCCGCACCCCCGCACCAATACTGGACAGATTAGTAAGAGTAAACTAAAAGATTCTCCAAGGTTGCCCCCGCGCTCGTACAGTTTCACAACAAAGTTTCGGGAACAAAGAACAAATGAATAAGAAACGGACAACCATGTACCGTGACAATCAATTCTACTACGTGACACCTTGACGACACACTAACGACTGACTTAAAAGTTGAGAGAAGAAGGGCACATGTTGCTAACAATGTATTTGCGTCAAGCGGGGTTGATGCGTAATCCAACGTTTTCGTATCTTTAATGCGGTCGGTGTCGGGGACACCACGCGGCTTCGGAAGCCCCGCTCTAACGCAAATACTCACGTTACCAGCAAGGCTTTAACGACCTAACGATAAAGCATGACCTA
>JADBYQ010000098.1 GCA_020402945.1 Cytophagales bacterium
ATTTGCGTTAACTTTATTCATGGCGTTTAGCGGGTTATAGTTTCAACTAATTATTTGTAGCCAACACTAAGTTAGTGAAGGACTACTTTTCTCCCTAGACGCCTCACTTTTTATAGCATAGAAGCTTTCTTCAATGGTGCGGTGACGTGTTGCCCAAAGTTCATATCTTCGTTCAACGTTTGGTGTCGGGGACAGCACGCGGCTTCGAAACCGCACCACTGCGCAAACACAAACGTTGGCAGTAATAGGGCCCAAACAATTTGGTCATCTAACGTGTGACACTTACAGACAAGGATTTCCCAAGAGGAGAAATTAACAGTTCGTGACAACCTGGACTTTGAAAAAAGTAACCAATACAATTAATTAAGTAAAGCGCACAAAGGACAGGTCTGAAACCAAGATTATAACGATTCGCAGAGTCACTACTTAAGATATTTTTGACAATATTTGCGACTATGAAATTCAACTAAAATGAGCTACACCGACAAACGAGAACAAGCAGACATGCTTCAACAGAAAATTAATGCTCATGGTGAATTGAGTGCTGAGGTAAAGAAGAAAATCAATTACAAATTCCGGTTAGACTGGAACTACTACTCTAACAGCATGGAAGGCAACACGCTTACCATGGACGAAACCCGCAGTGTAATGGTAGGTAATTTGACTGTTGGAGGAAAGCCTATTAAGGATGTACTAGAAATGAAAGGTCACGATGAAGTGATTATGGAAATTTTGAAAATAGGACGAGGTGAGCTACGACTATCTGAACATCGTATTAAAGAGATACACCGTGGCATTATGCACGAGGAAGATGAAAGTAAACGGCCAAAAATTGGTACATGGAAAACAGAACCAAACTACATCTACAATTATAAAAATGAGCGTTTTGACTTTGTTCAGCCCGTGGAAGTGCCTGAACGAATGCATATACTACTTGACAAGACAAATGCAGCAATTGATGCAATCCGTATAAACAAGAAAAATGCTCCAAATCCGATGGACGTTGCATTATCGTTTCATTTGGAATATGTAGTGATCCATCCGTTTTATGATGGTAATGGACGTACCGCAAGGATACTTACCAACTTACTCCTCATTTCATTTGGTTACCCTCCGTTTTGGGTAAAAACAAACGAACGCCATATCTATAATCAATACATTGGTGACATACAGGGCTACGGTGGAAAACCAGATTTATTTTATGAGTTTGCTGCCACAATGATTTTACGTTCGCAGCGGTTGGTGTTGGATGCCATTGAAGGCAAAGACATTGGAGAACCAGACGATATGGACAAGAAACTCGCACTGCTTGAAAAAGAGTTGGAGGCTATTGACCCTAATGAAGAGATAAGAAAGCATTTTGATAAAGACACTTTCATTGAAATTTTTAATACATGGGGAACTGAGTTATTGGAAAAAAGTATACCCGCCATACAAAAGTTCAATAGGCTTTTCACAGGAGCACGGCACTGGGTTTCAATTCAAAATGGTTTAGGTTCCGTTCAGTTTACTGATGAATCCGTTTCTGAAGTCATTGAAAAACTAAAACAAGACTTTCTGAGAAATTCAGATAGGGTAAGCTCTCACGATACCAAGCTAGTAGTTACAGCATTTTATGGGACTTTCAAAAAAGGAGGACTTAACACTTTTGGCTGCACATATGGATATGAAGTAAGGTTTGACCATATCAAATATGAAGTATGGGTTGATAACTTTTCAGAAAACAATCAGAGAAATCAGGAAATGCGATATCAGCGGTTACTGCATAAACCGCTCACGGAGGCTGAAATTACCAAGTTGGTAAAACATCTTGAAGAAACGATTTACCAACACATTGATTTTCAGACTAAGAAAAACGGATTGAGATAACGAATAACATAAAAAACTTGGTTTTAGCTAACGGTGGACAAAAGATTGAGCTATGAATGAAGTTAGGAGAAGCGGCCCTACTACTGCAAAACATTGTGTTTAAGCCAGCTTGGGGCGAAGTGTTTATTTGAAGTTTAGTTTCTATATTTCGTTTCGTCCCGTGGGACGGGACGCGGCTTCGAAAGCCCAAGCCGTCTTAAACACGGGTCGTTGTAGGTAAGCATGCCGGACAAAGATGAGACTGCAAATAATCATATTGACTCTGTTGACAATTTGCGTTCAAGCAAACGGACAGAAAAAGGAAAAAACAGAAGAACAGAAACTGTTTGACAAAGCAATTGAATTGCACGAAGACGAAGAATTAGACTCCGTATTAATCGTGTTTAAACAATTTAGGACACAGTACCCAAATTCGGAATTATCGCCAAGAGTTCATTACAACATCGGATATATCCTGAATGAGCAAGGAAAAAAAGATGAAGCAAAGACCGTTTTAAAAGAAGTCCTTGCAAGTAACTACAATGAAAAAGACCCAGGAGGACGCGGGATAATGGGTCCACAATATGCCCTTTACAAACATTTCAGTTGCGAGCAATTGGCTGACATCTACATCAGCGAAAAAAATTATGTTGAAGCAGAAAAATATGTAAGGCTGTTCGACAAAAAATATCCTTATGAACATTTTTGCGGGAACGAGTTGACAGCTTACCAAATCTTCAAGTCAAGAAGTTACGCTAAAGTATATGATGGACAGGGGAAAACTGATGATGCTATAAAACAACTTATTCCTCATTTATTCTATACAGGTCTTGCTGACAATGACGAATTAATCGGTGACCTCATACTACTCCTTGACAAAAGATATAGAATCGATGAAATCAAAAATGAGTTAAAGAAATCTATTACGACATTAAGAATTACTGCATCAAAAAAGAAAGGCGAGACAGCGACTATTGATGTTTATACATTCAAGGTAAATGTTGACGAAAACGGACTGTTTAGTTTTAGTAACCCTGACTTTGAAGCAAATACAAAACTCGAAGGACGAGAAAAGTATCTCAAAGTAATCAGGACAAATAGATTATTTAAACATTATGGAGTGGAGTAAGCATGCCTACCTACAACAAAATGCGCAATGGTGGTGGGACATCAAGGTATGAAGTTTAGTTTTAATATTATGTTTGTCCACGCGGACAGGACACGGCTTCGATAAGCCACCACTGCGCAAACACAAACGTTGTGGGAAATAAGGCCGGGATTCCGCGAATAGCGATTGGTAAAGAAAGACAAAAAAAGAAGAAGGGGAGGTTTGATTGGTAGCTGGCATCAACTTTCAACTCTGTGAATTGGGGAGTCACTACCGAATATCACCATCACTTTTAAGGATTAAGGAAAGAATAAAAAGAAAGAAAAAAGTGATCGTTCCGCTCGACATGGCGAAGAGGCCTTACATCCCACAACAAAATGTATCGTATATGGCGGGGTACGGTGTTGCGATCAAGAATAGTTTTCTTAACTTAGTTCCTCCACGTGGGACAGATTGGCGTTTCAAAAGCCCGCCACATCCGATACACACACGTTGCCGGCAATTGCAAAAATGACACTACTACTTATCATATTGACATTTC
>JADBYQ010000099.1 GCA_020402945.1 Cytophagales bacterium
AAAAAATAGGGGGCCAATTCACTCTCAAACTAGCATTGAACATGAAAAGAAGGGAATGGTGCAAGGGACTTTGGAACCAATCGAATTCAGTCTCCTTCCCCTTTCAATTCTCTAATGCGTAATCTGGGTTAAACCGATTGCAGATTTGGTACAATACGAACCTCGCCAAGGGGAGGCGGCTTCGCTAAAAACAGAAGTCCGGATTTTATTCGATGAAAAAAATTTATATTTAAGCGCAATTTGTTTCGATTCGGCAGGCCGAAAAGGTATTCGCGTACCCAATATGCAACGCGATTTTTCTTTTGATGAAAATGATTTGTTTGGTATTGCTATTGATGGATTGCTCGACAAGCGAAATGCTGCGGCCTTTCAAACCAATCCATACGGGGCACAACGGGAATTGTTAATCAGCGATGGAAGCAATTTTAATCGCGAGTGGATATCGTTGTGGAGTGTAAAAACCAAAATATATGATTGGGGTTGGACGGCCGAGTTTGCTATTCCCTGGAAATCGATTCGTTACAAAGCAGGAAGCGACCGGATGGGTATCATTTTGCTGCGGTGCATGCGCAGGCTCAATCAAAATGTGACTTTCCCAGCAATCCCCCGTGTCTTTACTCCGTATCAAATGCCCTACGAAGCAATACTCACAGGACTTGTGCTACCACCCGATAATGGTTTAAACGTTCAGTTAAATCCGTATGTACTAGTAAGTGGAGACAGAGAAACCAAAGAAGGTGTTTCGAAACAAAACAGCGATGTAAAAATAGGTGGAGAAGCAAAGTGGGCATTGAGCACAAACTCGGTGTTAGATGTTACTTATAATACTGACTTTGCGCAAGTAGATATAGATAGGCAAGTGGTAAACCTGGCACGTTTTTCTGTTTTATTTCCGGAGCGTAGGCAATTTTTTTTGGAAGGAAATGAAATATATACCATGCAAGCATTAGATGCGCTGCAGCCTTTTTTCAGTAGACGAATTGGCTTAGATGACAACGGAAATCCAATACCTATTGAAGCTGGAGTTCGTTTCACCAACCGAAGCCCCAAACGAAACATTGGGGCATTGGCCGTGAGGCAACGGGCACAAGGAGTAAATCCTGCTTCTAATTTTGCTGTAGTGCGCTACTCTCACAACCTGACTGACCAAGGTACACGCATTGGAGGGTTGGCGACTTTCCGATACGATGAAGCCGATACTTCCGGGCGAACAAATGCTAACTCAACGGTGACTATCGATGGGCTGTATCGACCCAACCAAAAACTAAATGTGTTTTGGATGTTCTCGGGTTCTAATAATTCAGGACTCTTAAACAATAAAGGTTGGTCAGGCTCCATGTGGGCGTACTATGATACGAACGACATTTATGCAGGCCATGTACAAGCGGTGGTTTCAGATAAATACGATCCACGCTCCGGATTTGTCGATGCGACCAATTACGTATTGACCAGCCCGGCTGTGAGTTTAAAGCTGCGACCAGCTTGGTTGCCCAAAAAAGTGATTCGCCAATTCACACCAGGTGTTACAGGATATTTTTATCACTATTACAATGACCTGAGTTTTAGAGAAGGATTCATGTCATACCGGCCATTTAGCTTAAATTTTCAAAACGGTGGTCGGTTGTCGTATAGTTTTGTTACCAATTGGCAAAACCTAATTGAGTCGTTCAACCCACTCGGTATTGAGATAGCAGCAGGCGTGTATGCGTACAACAATCATTCTATTAATTTCCAAACAGATAACTCACGCAAGCTTTTCTTTTCAGCGGAGTATAACAACGGAGGATATTTTAATGGTAGGCTACAATCTATTTCTGCCAGCACACGAATTGCCCCTGATCCACATGTGGCGCTAACGTTGAGTTATCGGCACAATGAAATAAGAAATTTAGGCATTTCATCTTCCAACGTAACAACAGATCTGGCCACAGCAGAAATACGTCTGGCTTTAAATCCACTTGTGCAATGGATTACTTTTTATCAATACAACACAGCTGTTAATCGCAATACTTTAAACACCCGTCTGCAATGGGAGTATAAACCATTGTCTTTTATCTTTTTAGTCTTGAATGATAACAGACAGGATTTCACTAATGCAGAAACGAACATCACAAGCCGGTTAAATAATCAACAAGGGGTTTTTAAGATCACTTACTTGAAACAGTTTTAAAGGAAACTTCATTTTTATCCTGTTATATTTGCAACCCCGTTGCAAAATGAAATATCTTCTCTCCTTATTCTTGATTTTTGAATCCTTTTCTTCCCTAAGTCAATCCTGTGACTATATTTTTTCAGGTAAGGTTTCTGATGAAATGGGGAACCCATTAGTTGGAGCAACGATTTTGCTAGCGAAGCAAAATAAAGGAGAGGTAGCAGACGAAAATGGATTCTTCCAATTCAATAAACTTTGCAGCGGCAGGTATCAAATTGAAGTCAGGTTTGTTGGTTTCAAAACGTTATCAACGAGTGTAAAACTATCTGGTGACAAGATTTGGAATGCAACACTTGTAAGCGATAGCACAACATTGAATGAAGTGGTGATTTCAGAGAAACACTCGGAAGTTGCAGCTACCTCCACTTATAGTTCACTTTCTGGAAAAGCACTCGAAGAAACATTGGGCAAATCGTTAGGCGAGTCGTTGCGCGAAATCCCCGGAGTAAATACCATTCAAACAGGCCCTGCTATTTTCAAACCAGTGATTCATGGCGTGCACAGCCAACGGGTGTTGATCTTAAACAATGGCATCCGCCAAGAAGGGCAAAACTGGGGAGCAGAACATGCACCCGAAGTCGATCAGTTTATAGCATCGAACATCATCGTAATTAAAGATGCTGCGGCCATCAAGTATGGAGCTGATGCGTTGGGCGGTGTTGTACTGGTGAACCCCGCCAAGTTGCCTACTGAAGCGGGAATTGGAGGACAAGTACACGTCATTGGTGCATCTAATAACGGATCAGGAGTTCTATCTGGCTTTTTAGAAGGTGGCCTAAAAAAGTGGCCGGGCTTCGGATGGCGGGCGCAAGGCACAATTAAAAAGGCGGGCGATTCACGTGCAGGTAACTATGTGTTGTCAAACACCGGTTTTGAAGAACAAAATTTTTCCGTCTCCACTGGCTATCATTCAGAAAAAAAAGGAATCGATATTTTTTATAGCCATTTTAACACATCCATTGGTATTCTGAGGGGCACTGCGGTAGAGACGGCTGAAGACTTAGCCAATGCGCAAGAACGAGAGCCGCCACAATACACACTTCCGTTTACGTATGAAATCAAACAACCACGTCAATCAGTACAGCATGATTTGCTGAAAGTGAATGCGCACTTAGCAGATGGCAAAAATGAATTCCGTTTGCAATATGGATTTCAAAACAACAATCGCAAAGAATTTGATTTTCGACTAGGTGCTGCACTATCTAACATTCCTGCGCTTGGGTTTCAACTGCAGACCCACACACTCGATGCTGATTGGGAGCGCTCGCATTCGAAAAAGTTTCAAAGTTGCTGGGGTGTGAACATCCTCTATCAAAGCAACAATAAGATTGATGGCACTCAAACCATTCCTTTCATCCCCAATTTTGATCACTATGCGGCAGGTATTTTTGCTGTTGAAAAATTAACACTGGAAGATTGGATCGTGGAACTTGGTCTTCGGTATGACTTCAAAAAATATAATGTGGTCGGGTTTAATTTTCAGAATCGTCTTTATCGATCAAACATCGACTTCCAGAATTTTAGTGGGACTTTTTCCGTAAAACGAAAACTCGGGAATTTTTCTTCAATAACTACCTCAATAAGCAATGCATGGAGACCGCCCAATATGGCGGAGTTATATAGCCTGGGCACACACCAAAGCGCAGCAGCCATTGAGTACGGTTTGTTATTGGATGAAAAAACATCTGAAGTAAAAGAGTATGCGACTACTAATGCGGGAGTAGAAAAAGCCTTTAAATGGGTAGTCGGTTACAAAATTGAAAAGCAAAAATTCTCTACGGAGTTAACAGGATACGTCAACTACATTTTTGATTTTATTTATTTGCGCCCACGTGGAGTAACTGAAGGACTACGAGGAGTCTTCCCTTACTTTAGATACACACAAACAGACGCCTCTTTTGTTGGTTTCGATTTATTCTCTGTCTACCAACTCAATCGTCAAGTGACACTCACAGGGAAGACCTCACTACTACAAGCCACCGATCAAACCCAAAACGATTTCCTGATTTTCATTCCATCCAATCGAGCCGATATAGGTATGCGTTACGATTCAAAGCCGATAAAAAAATTCAGTTGGAATGCTGAAACCAAATTACGCTGGATAGCTAGACAAATCCGCGCACCAAAGGTAATACCAGCCCGTGAGATAGTTGTCGCAAAAGCACAAGGTATCGACTTGATACAGGACGATACAGGCAACTTTGATTTTGCGGCAGCACCCAACGGTTATTTCTTGCTCTCTATTGGTTTGGGCGCCTCATGGAAATTGGAGAATTCAAAATGGGATGTGCGCCTCTCTGCCGACAACCTGACCAACGAAGCCTACCGAGAATACACTAACCGGTTAAGATATTTTGCCGATGATGTAGGACGAAATATCACATTAGGCATTCATTTTAGCTTTTAGGTTTGATAATTCATCAGAAGTAACTATAATTGCAACATTGTTGCATTAAATTTAACTTTTATGAAAACCCTTCGATTTATCTGTTTGCTATTGGTAGCCGGCTCGCTTTTGTTTTTGTCTGGCTGTAAAAAAGATGACCCAAAACCTGAGAATATACCAGAAGCGATAACCAAGGCTACTCTGACCTTTACGCCAGCAGGCGGTGCACCTGTAATAGTAACTGCCACCGACCCTGATGGTGACGGCCCACTACCACGAACACTCAGTGGCCCGATCAACCTGATGAAAAATGTTTCTTACACACTTTCCATTACACTGATCAACGAATTGGCTAAGCCGACTGATCCGGAGTATAATGTTACTGAAGAGGTAGAAGAGGAAGCAGATGAGCATATGTTCTTTTTTGCCTGGACAAACAATACGTTTTCTAATCCAACTGGAAATGGCAATGTGGATAACCGTAGCGATGTTGTGAATTATGTCGATAGCGATTCCAAAGGGCTTCCATTGGGGTTGGAGACCAGCTGGACAACAATAAACGCGACAGGTAATGGCACTTTTCAAGTCATACTAAAACACCAACCCGATTTAAAATCAGCTACTTCTAAATCAACTGATGGAGAAAGTGATTTGGATGTGATGTTTAACTTGACTGTGAATTAATTGTTTTTTTCTTGCAAGAAAAGCTCGGCTCCAATGGGGTTGAGCTTATTCATTTTCCAGAATGTTGAGTTCTAAACGGACGTATTACCATAACTCTTCCATAGAAATACCCCATTAGCTTTATTTCCCAATGGAAGGCCTGAAGGCACGAGATTGTCGTGCAGGATTGTTTTCAAGAAGCGAGATCGAAAATCCACAGTTGCAAAAACTCAAATTTTAGAAACACTACTTAAGTTTCATCTGAGCAAAGTAGGGATGCTCTGGGTTTACGATTAATTCTTGTCGATGCGGATGGATTAGGACATCCATGTCCTCAAGCGGTATTGCCCCGAGTAAAGGCTCGTTTTCACCAGGCAGCACCATTGCATTTACAGAACATCTACGATTTTTAAATCTCACCTCCAGCGGCCCCACTACATCATATTCAACGATGTGACCGTTGGCTAACTGGCCTTTACGTTGCTCCAAAACAGGAAGTTCTAATTGTTCCTGGATACTTTCGTTTATACACATGTAAACGCTACCTGTATCTACCAACATATTAACATGGATACGCCTGACTTCCTCTGCTCCTTTGATTTTGTTACGAACCAGCGCGAGGTCATCACCATTTATCAATTCAATATCCGCATACACGAGACCCATAAAGTTTGCTTCTATTAACTTAACGTAAAGATACAAAACACGAACTAATGACGTATTCAAAGGTGATGCGTAAATTGTATAATCCCTTATGTTGTTTTTTCTTATTCGAATAGAA
This sequence comes from Cytophagales bacterium, assembly GCA_020402945.1. Lineage (GTDB taxonomy): Bacteria > Bacteroidota > Bacteroidia > Cytophagales > Cyclobacteriaceae > ELB16-189. The sequence continues at coordinate 6,043 of JADBYQ010000099.1, forward strand.
CCTGTTATCTTATGCACATGAAGTTAACAGAATCTCTCCAACATCTTAAAAAATTCACATACACTCTTAATTCCCTAAGTGAAGAAGAATGGACCAACTTCAGCACCATCTGGCAAACGGGTGAAGCCAAACGCAAACCAATACTAACATCCAAAGGAGAAACAGAGAAGACTTTGTATTTTATTACTGAAGGCGTGCAACGGGCTTACTATTTAACCGCTGACGACAAAGAAGCGACTATTGTTTTTACGTACCCGTTTTCATTTTCAGGAGTAGCTGATTCTTTTTTAACACAGACCCCCTCTCTCTATTTCTTTGAAACGCTTACCCAAAGTTCATTTTTGAAAACAAGTCATTCAAAAGTGATGGAGTTGTTAGATCGATATCCAAATCTTGAAAGATTTATCAGTCGGGCCACCGCTTTTGCTTTGAAGGGCGCTTTAGAACGTCAAGTAGAACTTCAAACTTTCTCGGCAGAGCAAAAATTCACTACCCTCCTTACACGCAGTCCACAGGTATTGAGATTGATTCCGCACAAATATCTGGCGTCATACCTAGGTATTGATGCCGCCACGTTTAGCAAGTTGCTTTCTACTGTTCGAGTGTAAATCTTTGTGTAGGCAAAGATTTTTATTGTTGAGCTTCCTCACCTTTGAGCCAACAAAAAAATACTATATGACTAGTTACAATCGGGACACATTAATTGAGAACCTGTTGGATCAAACAGAAATCATTCTAAAAAAAGCTATTGAGTGGCAATTGATCCCGCACAGTACGTTTGCATTGAGACCAACCTCCGAAAGTTGGAGTGCTAATGAGTGCCTCCAACACTTGAATAGTTATGGTCGGTTTTATTTACCCGCGATAGAAGGTGTTTTGATTAGATCTGAAGAGAGGGATTCATCCACTCAATTTTCGCCAGGTTGGTTAGGAAACTATTTTACTAAACTGATGATGCCGGGAACAGATGGCAAGCCTTCAAAAAAAATGAACTCTCCGAAGAATCATGCTCCCAAAACAATTATTGACAGCCGACTGGTGATTTCTGAGTTTATTGATCAGCAAGAAAAGCTTCTGGCGCTATTGAACACTGCCAAAAAGTTTGACTTAGATACAGTGAAAGTAGGAATCTCCATTGCTCCCTTTATCAAACTGAAATTGGGGGACGTGTTTAGATTTGTGATTGCTCATCAAGTCAGACACATCTTTCAAGCAGAACGAGCGTTGGCTAACGCAGGAGTGGTGCAAGAAAAGTTGAAAGTTATTTCTTTGACTTCTCTTGACCGTTCCCTCGTCTTATTTTACTAAAAATTGTTTTAGGTCTTCCAACTTAAGAATGCCTTCGTAATACGCCTTACCAAAGATGACGGCAAAGATGCCCATGTCATTCAGTTTCTTTATGTCATCTGCACCTCGCACGCCACCGCTGGCTAAGATTTGAAGATCGGGAAACTGATTTTTGATCTCCTGATAGAACGAAAATGCAGGCCCTTCCAACACTCCATCGCGGGATATATCTGTACATTTTGCGTACTTCAATCCCTTGTCATAAAAAAATTGAAGATGCTCAAAGAGATTCACCTCTGATTTGTTCTGCCATCCGCGAAAGGCCACCTTCTTGGTAATGATATCGGTAACATCCGCGCCTAGTGTCATCTTCTCACGACCATAAGAAACGATCCACGATGCGAAAAGCTCAGGTTTGGCAATAGCAATACTAGATGCTGTGATATAATCTGCGCCATAGTTATAGGCGTTTCCAATATCTCCATCTGTATTGATACCCCCGGTAAAATCTAATTTCAAATCGGTATATCCTGCAATTTGTTCTAGTACGTGAAGATTCTTAGGAGCACCCGTTTCAGCTCCATCCAAATCTACAAGATGGAGTACCTCAATGCCATGATCCTCAAACCGCTTGGCTAAATCAACGGGATTCTCTTCGTAGGCTTTCTCACTGGCAGGGTCGCCTTTGCGCATTTTTACAACTCTACCTTTGCGAATGGCAATGGACGGAATTACTTGAATCATTATAAAAAAATTAGGTGTCTATTTTGCTGAAAAAGGGGCTGCTACGAGTGTTTTGTCCCATATAAAAACCAGTTCCATTTCCTCGCCCGTCTTTTCAATTGATATCGTGAACTGTTCAAACTCTTTTTCTTGCAGGACAACCGGTGCCGTTATGGTAAGCACGTCCTTTTCTGGTTTCCGCAGAGTCTGTCCATCGAAGCCCATCCCCCATAGTGGCACATCCGAATTAAATATTATACCCCACGAGATTTCATCAGGAATTGTCCAAAGGCTATACTTGCCTTTCGGCAAGATCTTCCCTTCAAAATTCAGATCTCTGTTAGCCACAAAAACAGTAGCTTCGTTAGCTCCTGTCCTCCACACTTTGCCAAATGGCACTAGCCCATCTTTTGCAAAAATAACTCTGCCTTTCTTATGTGGTCTGTTGTAGAATACGTCCACTTTCAAATCGCCATTCGAGAAAGAAACGGTGCCCTCTTGACTGTACGACTTTGTACGAGTAACCATAGCGTAAACTATTACCGCCAACACAACCGCTACTATACCCAGAATTAACAAAAATCTTCTCATGTTGCTTCAAAGAAATAGAATCCTAGTTAATATTTAGCTCTCAATTTGCAAATAATTAATGTTATCCGTTTACTTTTGGCTAATAAACATTTTTTACCATGGCAGTTTTTGGAGTTGTTATAGCCCTTTTCATTTTAGCTATCCTGTCTATCTGGCTATTTCCCAATAGCAAAGTAAGCGACAACGAACACGATGTGAAGCACTAGTTTCCCAAATGAATATCTGCGTATTCTGCGGATCTTCAGTAGGCAGTGAAGCCATCTACGCGGCTTCTGCACAAGGGCTGGGGTTTTTGCTTGCCCAATCTAATTCTACACTTATTTACGGAGGCGGTAATGTAGGCCTTATGGGTATTTTGGCCGATGCCGTTTTGACCAATGGAGGAAAAGTAATTGGCGTAATTCCTGATTTTTTGCTGCGCAGAGAAGTCGCTCACCACGGGATCACCCAATTGGAGGTGGTAGACAGCATGCATGAGCGAAAACGAAGAATGGCCGATCTGGCGGACGCATTTATTGCGTTACCCGGAGGATGGGGGACCTTGGATGAACTGGCTGAAATACTTACCTGGAGACAATTAGGACTAATCAGCTCCCCGATCGGATTGCTTAATGTCAATGGCTACTTCGATCACTTAGTAGAGCAAATGAAAGTGATGACAAGGGATGGGTTTTTGGCCGATACCAATTTAGCCTCATTAGAAATTTCCGATTCCCCCATTTCTCTGCTAACCCAATTGGGTGTATATTCCGTTCAAGCTACTTAGCCTTATTCAAAAAAGCGGTAGCTTTCCAGAAGGGTCTCCCGTATGCTTAAAGCTATTATTGGTTGTCTTTGTTTCGTGATTTGCGTAGGCCAGTTCGCTAACGCGCAAACGCAAATCTTAGGATTTTCTATGCCTCCGGGCGTAGAAAAAGTCGAGATACCTATCGAAATACACAACAACCTTGTGGTGGTACCGATGATCATTAACAACCAACTTCCGCTGAAATTTATTATCGACACAGGAGTTCGAACAGCGATACTTACAGAAAAAGTATATAGCGACATTCTTAATTTATCTTATTCGCGCAAGTATACACTGTCGGGCCCTGGGGGCCAGAAACTAGTTGATGCCTACATCACGAGCAACGTAACGTTGGACATGCCAGGCATACATGGCGAAGGTCACTCACTGCTCGTGTTAGATGAAGACTATTTGGAATTAAAAAACTCTATGGGTACGGAAGTACACGGGATTTTGGGCTATGAACTGTTCAGTCGGTTTGTTGTAAAAGTCGACTACTCGAACAAGCGACTTACCTTAATGCTCCCGGGGGGATTTCATCCCCGAAAAAAATATGATGTAATTCCAATTACCGTTGAGGATACCAAACCTTTTGTGCAGGCAAAAGTGCAAATCAGTGATACAACAATAATCAATGGAAAGTTTCTCGTTGATTCCGGGGCAAGCCATGGGCTACTTTTAGAAACATTTTCTGATCCGCGCATCGTAGTGCCAACGAAAAACATTGATGCAATTCTGGGAAGAGGGATTGGAGGAGTCTTGAGAGGCAAGATTGCGCGAATTCGGTCTTTCACGTTAGGAAAAAATAAAACGAATGACCTCATCACTCATTTTCCGGACGACTATGCCTACAGCGACTCGCTGCGAAAAGGAAGGTTTACCTTTAGAAACGGCTCGATCGGTGGGGAAATACTAAGCCGCTTTACCGTTATTTTCGATTTCCCAAATGAAAAGTTGTATCTGAAAAAGAATAGTTCTTTCAAAAAGAAATATTACTACAATCTCAGCGGCTTGACCGTACGAGCCACCGGCATTCGATTGCAGACCTACGAGATTTCAGATGTGCGTGACAACACTACCGCACAAAGAGCAGGGCTGCTTCGAGGCGATGAAATTGTCGCCATCAATGGAGTGTCTGTCATTGGCTATGAGCTGAACAATATCAACGACTTTTTGAATTCAAAACCCGGCAAAAAGATACGTGTTGAGGTGAAACGTAAAGGTGAAAAAATTAAAAAAACCTTTGTGCTGGAAAGTCAGATTTAGAATCGACTCGTCAATAGCTGTTTTAATTTTCCTTTTCTCCGTTGATAGGCTTGCTGCAAAAAGATTTGTGCCTTCGAGTAGGTTTCCGAATTACTAAGCGCACGATACAAGAGCTCACCGGTCAGATTTGCTTTCAACAAATAATTGAAGGTGCCCTCGCAGATGGTTTCTTCGTAATTCGAGTTTTTTAGGATTGTAATGGGGATATCTTTCGTAGCTCTTCTGCGGCAGAATGAATTGACAGAGCGAGCTAATTCTTCCTTTCCGATATTATCGTCAATAACAATATAGCGGGGTGTAAACGTGGCAAGGCACTGTAAACTGCTCTTTACATCAAATGCGATTTTTGTAATAAACTCTTTCTCCTTTAGTTGTTTCAGTCGGTCCAGAATATTACTCAATTCAATGGGATTGTTGCCAACCATCAAAACTGGAATGGAGTTATTATTTCCTACTGCAAGCATAGCCAACTTGTTAACGACCAATGAATCATTATGTTTGCCCAATCGTAACCCGTTTTTCAAATGATTGCAGGAATTTCATTTTGTTTAACGGTATTTTGATCAAAATAAGAAAGCGACCAAAAAGATTCAACAAAATTGAAAAATGTAGTCATTATTGGAGGGGGACTTGCTGGCCTGGTAGCCGCAAATTATCTGGCGCAACTGCAGATTCCCGTTACCTTGTTAGAGCGAAAGGAGTATCCTTTTCATAGAGTCTGTGGCGAATATATCTCCAACGAGACAATCCCATTTTTAAAATCGCTACAGTTATTCCCTGAGCAATTCAATCCGCCTTCCATTCGTCAGCTTCAGCTAACTTCCGTGAATGGTCGGTCTGCCACTTTAGAATTGGACTTGGGGGGTTTTGGCATCAGCCGATTTATGTTTGATCAGTTTCTATACGAGAAAGCCAAAAAACGTGGCGTTGTTTTTCATTTGAATACGGAAGTAGACAGTGTAACCTACTCAAAAGAAAAATTCGAAGTAAAAACAAAAGATCACTTGTTGGAGGCAGACGTGGTTATTGGCTCGTTTGGCAAAAGATCAAAATTGGACGTTTCACTAAAACGCAGTTTCATCCAAAAGCGTTCTCCCTATGTGGGCGTTAAGTACCACATTCGCACGCAGCATCCCGATGCATTAATAGCACTGCACAATTTCAAGGACGGTTACTGCGGAATCAGCAACATTGAAGAGGGTAAAAGTTGCCTTTGCTATCTTACCCATCGCGACAATGTCAGAAAATTTGGGACCATCAAAACGATGGAAGAAGCTGTACTTTACAAAAATCCCTTTTTGAAATCTATTTTCACCAGCGCTAAGTTTCTTTTTGACAAGCCTGAGGTGATCAATGAAATATCGTTCGAAACGAAAAGCCCGGTAGAAAATCATATCTTAATGAGTGGCGATGCGGCAGGCATGATCACGCCATTGTGTGGCAATGGTATGGCATTGGCTATTCACTCCGCAAAAATTGTAAGTGAGTTAGTAAGTGCCTTTAATAAAAATGAAATTTCCAGAGAGCAGCTTGAAAACAACTATGCGGATAAATGGAATTCTCTTTTTGCCAACAGACTTTGGGCTGGGCGCCAAATCCAAAATTTGTTTGGCAGCGAGTGGGCTTCTAATGTGGCGGTGAATCTGGCGCGGCATGTCAAACCAATTGCCGGCTTTTTAGTAAAAAAGACGCACGGGGCGCCTTTTTAAATTTAACTGTACCCAGGACGGGACTTGAACCCGTACAGATATTACTATCCACAGGATTTTAAGTCCTGCGTGTCTACCAATTCCACCACCCGGGCAATTATTGAGTGATTTTTTTATTTGTTGATTTAATCATTTCGGCCTTTTGCAGATTTGCGCGAAGCCGACATAATAAATAATATCTCAGTTCCTTCTTTTACAAGTGAATCATCGACTTTGCAAATGCCGGATTCGTTGATCATTTCAAGCCAAAAAAGAACCTCATCCGCTTCTTCCACAACAATTGAAAGCTTTGCAATAAATTCTGCCTTTGATCTCGCTCTGCAGGCAGCCCTGTAATTGGCTGCTACCGAGGTTGATGATCTTAAAAGTTGTTTGCCCAAAATCTGAGCTTCCGTACTTTTAGGAAGGGCTTGAAAAAAATGAATGATTTGAAGACTAAATTTTTTGGTTCGTTGCTGAAGTTCTTGTGCAGTCAAATCAAAAAATCATCAAATCCTCAAATCATTCAATATTTGAGCGGGAAACGAGACTCGAACTCGCGACCCCGACCTTGGCAAGGTCGTGCTCTACCAACTGAGCTACTCCCGCTTACTTTAATTGAAAATTCAAGGCTTAAAATTCAAAATTCTCTGTATTTCACACTTTTGAATCTTGAATTATACACTTTGAATCTCAAATCGGACTGCAAATTTAAGCCTGATTACTAAATTTCCAAATTAGCTCACCCTTTGGAAAGCTTTCTTTCTCTTGATTGGCCGAACTTTTCCCAATTGAATGCTTGTGATTGACCCTTGGGAATCGACAACGATTTAAAATCTGCTGATTTAATGGCTTTTGCTTGGTAAAGAATTTGACCTACATGATGTGGATAATGCGCCAACTGCCGCTGGATTGCTTCGAGAACGGTATGGCCTTCATTTCGGATGTAAATAACCTTCAACAAGTCATCTGGTTTTACCGTTTTGAAAGCATCGAACAAACATCGCCAACCTTTTTCCCATGCTTCCATCAGTGCTAGCTTACTTGGGTATCCTTCGTCAAATTCAGCCTCGCGATTGCGCCATTCTTTTTCACCGTCACTTACCATAAAATCAGTCCACCTAGATAGCATGTTGCCACTTAAGTGGTGGACGATTTGCGCAATGCTGTTACTTGATTCATTGGGCTTGCTGTTTAGGTCTTCATCGGAAAGCTGGTCCATTGCACCTTCGCCCAGCTTTTTGTAATACTCAAAGAGCTTAATGGTGCTTTTTAAATATTGTTGCTCTATCATGTTTTTTTCTGTTCGTTAGGATTTAAACGATAGGTAACACAAAAAAGGTTTTCAGCATTAAACCAATTGGTACCTTACTGCTCTAACCGAACTAAAACTATTACGTTATGAAAACAATTATTAGTTGTGCGTTAATTCTGTTAATGGCTTTTACAACCGATGCCCAGGTTAGACGCAGAGGGGCACAAGCCAGAGAAGGTAGAGTGAGTGGACAAACGGTAGATGCCAGCCAGGTGCCGGATGCAGTTAAGAGTGCGTTTGCAGCAATGGGTTCAACTGCTACCCGCTGGGAAAAGCACGCGGCTAAGGGCAAGAAAACCATTGTAAGATATGTGGCTGTTTACACACAAGATGGCATGCGTGGCCGCGCTCGCTTCCGGGAAGATGGTACTGCTATGAGTTCATCCAAATACATGAAAGCTGAGCAACTGCCAGTTGCTATTAAATCAGCAGCTGAAGCCAAAGCACAAGGACAAAAAGTAATGGGTGGTGAAGAAATCAAAACAAAGAAAGGTGAAACCTATTATCGTGTATTTTCCAGAGGCGGTGGTTCGCGGACCGTCTCGGTTTTTGATGCCAACGGCCAGCCCGTCACGAAAGACAAAATGCCTGATGATTTGAGTGAATCTGAAGGAGAAGACGAAGGGGACGGCAATTAGTCTGCCGGATAACAGATACCTCCAATACTTCGAATTTGATCGAGTGTCTGGGTGAGTATCAACGTATCAATATGTGTTCGCAAAGGGCTCTCTGTGAGCCCTTTTTTTAGGCAGTCGGTTACATGTTGCGCTTCGTATTCGTAGCCGTTGCCGTTAGCTTTTTCAAATGCTACGGTCTGTTTTGAATCAACAACACCAGGATAGAACTCTAGTTCGGTAGTAGGTCCATGAAACCTATGCGTCAATCGTATCCGACCTTGATCTCCGGCAATATCTGCGCCTGTAGCAAGATTGGTAGCAAAGGACGAAAAGAGGTTTGCCATTGCTCCATTATTGTATTTGAACTGAATGGAACACTGCTCGTCTACTCCCGAAGGAGCGGGCACCATCGAAGCTTGAATGTGGTCTGGCTTACCTAATAGGTCAAGTGCGAGAAAGACTGGATAAACACCCACATCGAGCAAAGATCCTCCCCCTAATGCAGGATCATAAATTCGTTGCGAAACGGGCGGTGTTGGTTTAAATCCAAACTCGGCATTGATATACCGAATCGTTCCGATTCTTCCCTCTGCAATCATTTCTTTCACCTTTAGGTAGTGTGGAAGAAAACGAGTCCAGAATGCTTCCATTAAAAAAGTCTGCTGGCTTTTGGCAAAGTCAATCATTTGTTTCGCCTGGCTGTAATTGATGGCAAATGCCTTCTCTACCAAAACTGCCTTTTTATGCTGAAGACATAACATCACATGTTCATGGTGAAGTGCATGGGGTGTCGCTACATAGATCACATCTACTTCAGGATTTTCAGCCAACGCTTTGTAACTATTGTGTTTGTATTCGACCGGAAAGTCTTTGGCAAAGGCATCAGCTGTGCTTTGTTCGCGCGCGCCTATCGCGACCAACTTCGCATCGCTGACCCACTGCAAGTCACCGGCAAATTTCCTGGCAATCTTGCCACAACCCAATATGCCCCATCGAATGGTTTGATTCATAACCCAAATTTATTGTTCAAAGGAAAGCATTTTCAGAATGTTCGAGAATGTACACTTTCGATAAAAAAAATGTTCACCCGTGGATATTGAAAGAAACGGAACTGCTTCCTCCGCATTTTTTTATGACTTTTGGTTATTGGCAAGTGATTTGTTAACCAAACAGAAAAAACCCATGAAGACGATACTTGCGATTCTGCTCTGGTGCATCCTGTTCACACTTTGCTGGCCCATTGCTTTGATGCTCATCTTCCTATTGCCTCTTCTTTGGCTCCTATTACTACCGTTTCGTATTGTTGGATTTTCGCTAGAGTTAATTTTTAAATTGATAAGTTCCATTCTGCTTTTGCCTTTTCGGCTCCTAGGCGTAAAGTAATGAACTTCGGTATAGCTAATCTTCCTTCTTCTTTTCAACACGTCTTGTCCCACCATACATTTCGTACTCTAACAAGCGACAATCTATTTGGGCCGTATAAAATTCAATCCTGCGGTTCGCTTTTAATCCAATTTTTTTAGCGAGATCCAGGTTGCCGGTGAAAATATATCCGAGATAACCTTGGCATTGCTTTTTCAAGAAATCACCCATGCGCGCATAGGTCGCTTCCAATTCACTTACTTCTCCTAATCGTTCACCATACTCGGGATTGAAATAGATAACTCCTGGTGGTTGTGGGATTGGCGTTGACTCAAAATCACACACTTTGAATTCCATAAACTGATCTACTCCTGCGAGCTCTGCATTTACTTTGGAAATCTCAATCGCGTCTTCGCTAATATCGGTGGCGATCACTTTTAAACCTGGCACATCAACAACTTGTTCCTTCAACTTTTGAAGTTCAGCTTGGTAGACAGTTGCATCGTATCCTAACACGTGCATGAAGGAATAATTCTCGCGAAGTAAACCCGGCCTTCTGTTGGTAGCCAACAAAACTGCTTCGATAGCTACCGTGGAGGATCCACACATCGGGTTGACAAAAGGTGATTTACGATCCCACTTGGTTGCCATGATCGTTGCAACGGCCAACGCTTCGAGCATCGGTGCTTGTCCTGGGATTTTGCGGTACCCGTGTTTTGCCAATGTCTCACCGGAGGTATCTAAAAATACTTCTGCCTGCTGGTCGTTCCAATACAAATTGATCACCGCTCCATCTAAAACAGATCCTGAATCAGGTCTCTTCAATACTTCCCTTCTCATCCGATCGACAATCGCATCTTTGACTTTCACATTCACAAACATTTCACTGTTGACCGTGAAATGGTTGGAGTTGTTGGTCACCGAAAAATATCCCTCGGGAGAAAGAAGGGTTTCCCAAGGGTAATGGAGCAATTTATTATACACCTCCTCAGGACTATTGGCCGTAAATTCTTTCAGTGAATACAATACCTGACTGGCGCACCGCAGGTTTAGATTTAATCGGATACAGTCGTTAACCGTTCCTTTCAATTCAACACCCGTCACAAATCTGCGTTCAATTTCAAACCCAAGATCTCTTACTTCCTGTTCGAGGTAAGGCGCGATGCGCTTTTTACAAGTAACGATGATTCGGCTGCGTGTGGTAAAAATGCTCATTATCTATTTTGCTGTAAACGGAAGAGTTAATTCAACGGAGTTCTATTTTTTTTGATTGATGGTGAATAGGCTGACTAATGGCATTCGTGGTGTCGGGTACAATCACCAATGAATCAATTTGGAAGGCACAAATTCACAAACAATGATTTCACTATCGGTCTGTATAAAAACAACAGTATACTTTCTTTTGTAAGACACACACTTATACCCCAGACGAGCTCGTTTGCTATCTCTACAGAACGGATATGATTTTTTACGATCGGTCAATAGTTCAAAAAAATTATAGATATCTTGCGAATACCTTTCGGCAGTTGCTAATAAGCCCTTCGATTCAATAAACCACGCAATTTTGGCAATCGATTCTGCAACGGATCGATGAATCACTATTTTTCTTTTGACCATTTGTGAATGAGCGCCTTGGTATGCGCCCTTGCTTGTTCAATGGTAAAAGTCGAATCACTTTTTGATTTAAGTGCTGCCTTCTTCTGTAACGCCTGGTAATTCTCCTTGGGAACCAAAACGTATTTCTTATTTGCAATTTTTATTTCTGTCATATACCAATGGTTGTAAAAACAACGATGAGATAAACTTTGCCGTCATTAAAATCGATCAAAGTTACTCAATTTTCAACATTTTAAATTAGTATAAGCTGCCTCGAAGTATTAGGTGTAGGATGTAGCAATGCGAAGTGGGCAAGAAGCGCATGGTAGCTTTCTTAAGAAACAATCTTATTAAACGAAGCCCCAATTCCCCTGATTAACGAAGAGCTGAATCCTCTATGCTCCATTTCGTTGAGGCCAACAATTGTGCAGCCCTTAGGAGTTGTTACCTTATCAATCTCTTCTTCCGGATGGCGGTTCCCTTTTAACAAAAGTTCGGCTGCGCCTTTTACAGTTTGGGCGGCAATTAAACTAGCCGTCTTTGCATCAAAGCCAATTTCAATACCTCCTTGTGTGGCTGCCCGAATAAAACGAAGCGCATACGCAATACCGCAGGCGCCTAGCACTGTAGCGGCATCCATCAATTTTTCATCAATAGGAATGGTGATACCCAGCTGATCAAATAGTTCTTTCACATAACTCGATTGATCTGCCGAAGCCCCTTGCGAACACAAACACGTTACCGATTCTTGAATAGCAATAGCCGTGTTGGGCATGGCGCGAAAAATAGGAATAGATTGATCAAAAATACTTGACAGGTTTTTTAAAAAAATTCCTGTCACTACGCTGATTACAATGTGCTTTTTAGGATCAAATGAATCCTTCAACTCGGCAAGGACTTCTTTGACGTTAAATGGCTTTAAGGCTACTATAATTACTTCGCTTTCGCGAATGGCTAACGCATTGTTATCCGTGACTGTGACACCCTTTGTTTTTAGATCTTCCAGGCGCGAAAGCGTTCTACGCGTAACCGTAATTTGATTAGGGCTGGCAAATCCACTTTTCAATAATCCTTCGGCAATGGCAGTGCCTAAATTTCCTCCGCCAATGATGGCGATTTTTTTGGTGTTCATATCCTTTCCGTTAAATGAGCCTCCAAGTTAAGTAGGTTTTTGCTGCCTACAGTTTTGATTTGGCAAAGCAGCAGTATTATGAAGTTAAATCGGTTGCGAAATCATTTTGCTGACTAGATTCGAAAGTCTATTGATGACCATTGAATCTCAATCAAATCAATTTATTGTCTATTGAATTAGTAGATTATTATATCTTTGGCGTCTTAAAATCAACTATGAATTGGATCTATGAACCCTGGCCGTGGTATGTTGCTGGCCCATTAATCGGTGCTACGGTGCCGTTACTCCTTTTGTTAGGTAATAAGAAATTAGGCATCTCATCATCCTTACGACATATGTGCGCAGCCATTCTTCCTGCCAACATTTCACTTTTCAAGTATGATTGGAAAAAAGAGAGTTGGAATCTTCTTTTTGTAGTCGGCCTTTTTATCGGTGGGTATATCGGAGGTTCTGTATTGGCAAATCCCAATCCGGTGGCCATCTCTAGAAACACACAAAATTATTTGTCCTCTTTTGGCATTCAGTCTGTTCCAGGGTTGATGCCGACTGAATTGTTTAACTGGGAGGCACTACTAACGTTTAAAGGATTTCTTTTGATCGTGGTCGGTGGATTTTTAGTAGGCTTCGGTACACGCTATGCGCGTGGTTGTACATCCGGGCATGGTATCTTAGGTCTATCCGCTCTACAATGGCCTTCGCTAGTGGCTACGGCTTCCTTTTTTGGAGGAGGCATTTTATTCAGCAAGTTTATACTTCCTTACATTTTAGCTTTATGAAAAGAATACAATACATCGTAGTCGGCATTTTCTTTGGTCTGGTGTTGACTAAGGGTGAGGCCATTTCATGGTATCGAATGCAAGAAATGTTTCGCTTCGAAAGTTTTCACATGTTCGGTATTTTCATGACTGCCATTCCTACCGGAGCAATCCTTCTTTTTCTGATCAGAAAATTCAAACTTAAAACACTTGAGGGTGAGCCGATCGAAATGCCGGTCAAACCCTATCATCATGGAGTAATTATTGGAAGCATACTTTTTGGATTCGGTTGGGCATTGACGGGCGCATGCCCCGGCCCTATCTATGCACAGATTGGCAGCGGCTTTTTAGTCACGATAGTTACCTTACTTTCAGCACTACTAGGTACTTGGTGTTATGGGTATTTTCAAAAATATCTGCCGGACTAAAAGGAATACAATGAACCACTTTTGACTGGTATTTTAAATTGAAGGGCCTGTTCAAAATATATTTTATTCTTTACCGTTTTAGATCCAAAATGCGATTCTTATATTGTTAAAATTCTAATTCACCACGGTAAAGGTTTACAATATGCAACCTCATTTATTTGCTTATAAAGCAATACTCCTCATGGGCTGTTTATCGGTAACGCTCAGCGTGCGATCCCAAACTCCATCTACTTTTTCAGGAATTGTAAGCAGCGCGGAAGACGGAAAACCATTACCATTCGCATATATTATCTTGAAAAATGTGAAGCTTGGAACTGTAACCGATGAGAATGGCAGATTTCATATTACAATTTCGGATCAGTATAAAAATGGTCATCTTCAGTTCTCTTATGTCGGATATAAAACTTCAGAATTATCGATTTCAACTATACCCGATATCCATAAGGTGTATGTCAAATTAACTCCCGATGTAAAACTGCTTAGTGAAGTTGTCGTCAAGGCTCAACCTGAGTATACACCAAAAGAACTTCTTAGAAAGATGTTAGACCGCGTACCGAAAAACTATGGAAATGTATCTGTGAATATGGAGGGATTCTATAGAGAAACAGTTAAAGAAAATAATGGATACATTAAGTATGCCGATGCTGCGTGTCTATTTTATTACACACCCTATACAGGTGATAGCTATAAATGGCGTGACTTTGTAAATCCCTACTTTATTCGTGGTTCACTGAGTAATTTGTCTGGCTATTGGGGAGAAAGATTACACCGTGGGCATTTTTCTCATAAAACATTGAAGGATGACGGAGTTAAAATAATTGATTCTAGAGCGAGTGCTAATCAAAGCAAAAAAAATATGAATGCCAATATCGAGGGTGGGCCGATGAGTGTTTTGGGAAATGACTTGATAAAAATTCAAGAGTATTTTTTAAAGAAAAAGAACTTTTCAAAATATGAATATACGCTCACAGAGGAGTTAGATCAAGCCCGGAATGAGTGGGTATATGTGCTAGGTTTTGAACGAAAAGTGGACCTTGCCAAACTTGAATTAGCGGCAAAACGAAAAAAAATTAATAGCTATTTGTTAAATGTGAAGGGGAATATGTTGAGCGGAAAGATTTATATCGAACGCCATACTTTGGCAGCCAGGAAAGTGGAATATTTCGTTCCGTCCTCGTTAAAAAAATACATCTGTGGCTATACCACCATGGCCATTAAGCATTTTGACTACAAGGTAACATTAGAATATCAACAGCTGAACGGGAAATGGTATCCCCACCATTTTCGACAAGAAGACGAGTTCATCATCAAAGATTCAATTAAACAGACGATAACTCCTTACATAGCGGTCGAAGAGCTATTTATACACAAGGTAAAATCTGATTCCGTAAAAAAGATAAAGCCGGAAGAACTGTTTGCAAATGTAGACCAGAATCAGTTATACGACTATCCAATCGAATACGATTCCTCCTTTTGGGTCAACTATAACCAAGCCTTCCCCGCTTATTCTATTCCAGAGGACGTACGCCAAGATATGGAGACTACTAAAAAGCTTGAGCAGCAATTTGTGGATAAACAGAAGAAAGATGAAAGCCTTTTGCCACCAGTTGCCAAAAAAGAAGAATATCAATTTAAAATTCATGGAGAGTCGATAACGGATGAATATGCATGGTTAAAGGACACCAAAGCACCCAAAAGCAATAAACCTGTAATGGATTATCTAACAGCAGAGAAACAATACTCTGACAATTACTTTATTCCGCTAAGAAAAAACCAGCGCTCAATTTTTTCGGAATTGACCAGCCGTGTAGAAAAAAATTTCGAGTCTTTGCCAACTCTTGAAGATGGGTATTTGTATTACTATAAATTCGGCACTGATGACGAGCATCCAAGGTACTATAGAAAAGCGCAAAGAAAAGATAAAGAAGAATTACTACTTGACGTGAATGAGTTGGCAGCGAACAAAGACTTTTACACCGCAGGAGGGATTACCGTGAGCCCAAATACTAACATAATGGCGTTCTATGAAAACTCAGACGGTACAAATGATCGCACCGTCAAATTTAAAGATTTGTCAACTGGAGAATTGCTTTCCGATAGTTTAACACAGGCTGGTACTTTAGTTTGGGCTAGTAACAAAATAATATATTACACCATTCAGGAACCTACTACCGATCGCTCGTATCGATTGATGAAACATCAACTAGGCCGTGCCCAATCAACTGACGATCTTGTAGCTGAAGAAAAAGACAATCGATTTTCGTTGTCGATTAGTCGGTCGAAGTCAAAACAGTTTATCTTTTTGACAGCGAGTAGCAAAACAACAAACGAGACACGCTTTCTGTCTTTAAAAAATCCTGGCGGTGACTTTCGCTTAATCCTTCCGCGTGAAGAAGATCACCAATACTATGTCAGTCATTTCAAAGACAACTTTTTTATCGCCTCAAACAAAAATGCTCCGAACTACAAAGTGATGATAACGGATACAGCCAACTATTCCCGACCTAATTGGCGCCAGTTTCTGCCGCACCGAAGCGATGTTCTGTTGGAAGAAATAGAATTCTTCGATGACTACTATGTCCTGCAAGAAAAATCCAATGCCCAAACCCAACTGCGTATAGTTGAAGTAGCCACTAAAAAGGAGAATGTTATAAAAACGAATGAATCAATTTGTGAAGTAAAAATAGGTTATAACCCTGAAACAAAAACTGACACGTTGCAATATAGCTACTCATCTTTCACCGAGCCGTTGACGGTGTATAATTATAGTATGAAAACGGGCAAGCAAATCATGGTGAAAAAACAGGTGGTACCCTATATGCCTTGGATGCGTTCTATAAAAGTAGAACGACTCTGGGTAACTGCAAAAGATGGGAAAAAAGTGCCTCTTACATTAGTGTATAACAAGTATCTTCAGGGCAGCAAAAAAATGGATGGCAAACGTGTGCTTTTAACTTCCTATGGCGCGTATGGTGCACCAATGCCGATCGGATTTAACTCGACTATTTTTTCGTGGATTGATCGTGGGTTTGTCTATGCGATAGCCCATATTCGGGGAGGAAGTGACTTGGGCATGCCCTGGTATGACGATGGAAAGCTACTCCACAAAAAGAACACTTTTACAGATTTCATCGCTTGTGCCGAACATTTAGTAAACGAGCGGTACGTCTTGAGTGGAAACATTGTAGCGCAGGGCGGAAGCGCAGGTGGCCTACTGATGGGAGCGGTTTCTAACATGAGACCCGACCTTTTCAAGGCGGTAATCCTTGATGTGCCGTTTGTAGATGTGGTCAACTCTATGCTCGATGAATCTCTACCTTTAACAACAACAGAGTACGAAGAATGGGGTAATCCAAAGAATAAGAAGTTCTATGAGTATATGAAGTCATATTCGCCCTACGACAATATTCGCCAACAGAATTATCCAAACATGTTCTTCTTTACTGGTTTAAATGACAAAAATGTTTCCTACTGGGAATCTGCAAAAATGGTTGCGAGATTACGCGCTAACAATACAGGCAAGACCACCATTTTATTGAAGACTGACTTCAATTCGGGCCATGGAGGTGGCTCTGGCCGCTATGATAGTTATCGCGAGTTGTCGTATAAAATGGCCTTGATCTTTGATCTCTTCGAAAAAAATACGGCCTTGGTAAAAGGCGCTCAGCCATGAGTTAGCCTAATCTTAGGAATTCTACTACTAAAAGCTTTTTAGTGTCACATCATAGTCACGAAAAAAGTTCAAATAAATTCGATAGATCTTACGGATTCAAGGATTGGCAAAACTCTGCGTTAGTCAAAAACTATCGGTAGACCCAGATTACGCATTAGAGAATTGAAAGGGGAAGGAGACTGAATTCGATTGGTTCCAAAGTCCCTTGCACCATTCCCTTCTTTTCATGTTCAATGCTAGTTTGAGAGTGAATTGGCCCCCTATTTTTTCAAAGTATGCC